>DAIMCN010000004.1:0-131851 GCA_036726365.1 Candidatus Cybelea sp. | reverse complement strand
CCCACGCGAGATCGCCGACGCGCTGAAAGCCGAACATCGAGTAGAAGATGTAGAATGGGATCATCGGCAAGTTGTGGTTGGAGTACGACGTTCCCGCGGCAATCCACGACGAAATCGCGCCTGCCTCGTTGATGCCTTCCTGTAAAATCTGGCCGAGCTTGTCTTCGCGGTACCACATCAACTGCTCGGCGTCTTGCGGGTGGTAGAGCTGACCCACCGACGAGTAGATGCCAAGCTGCCGGAACATTCCTTCCATACCAAAGGTGCGCGATTCATCCGCTACGATCGGAACGACGCGGGCACCGATTTCACGATCGCGCGCGATTGCGTTCAGGATGCGCACGAAAGCCATCGTGGTCGAAATGTGACGCTCGCCCGTTCCCTGCAGCTGCGCGTCGAACGTCGAAAGTTCGGGCACCACCAGCGATGCGGCTTTGCGTCGCCGTTGCGGAACGCTTCCCAGCGCCGCCAAAAGGTCGCGCAGGTAGCGCATCTCGGGCGCGTCTTCCGGCGGCTTATAAAAAGGAATTTGCTCGCCGCCGATCTCGGCATCGGAGATTGGAAGCGAGAAACGATTTCGAAAAATGCGCATCGCTTCCACTTCCATTTTCTTGGCCTGGTGCGCGATGTTCTGCGCCTCGCCGGCTTCGCCCATACCGTAGCCTTTGATCGTCTTGGCCAGAACGACGGTCGGCTCGCCGCGATGTTCGCTGGCTGCCTTGTAGGCGGCGTAAACTTTGATCGGATCGTGACCGCCACGCTGGAGCGCCCAGATCTCGTCGTCGCTCCACGCTTCGACCATCGCCTTCGTCTCGGGATAGCGGCCGAAAAACGCATCGCGCACGTACTTGCCGTCGCGTGACTTAAACGTTTGATAGTCGCCGTCCACGCATTCGTCCATCAACTGGACGAGGCGGCCGCTCGAATCTTTGGCGAGCAGCTGATCCCAGCGGCTCCCCCAGATCACCTTGATGACGTTCCACCCGGCGCCCTTGAACACGCCCTCGAGCTCTTGAATGATCTTGCCGTTGCCGCGCACCGGTCCGTCGAGACGCTGCAGATTGCAGTTGACGACCCAGATCAGATTGTCGAGCTTTTCACGACCCGCCAGCGAGACCGCGCCAAGCGATTCGGGCTCGTCCATTTCGCCATCGCCGACGAATGCCCAGATCTTCCGTCCCGTGGTGTCGCGCAATCCGCGATCGTGCAGGTAGCGCATGAAGCGCGCCTGATAGATCGACATTATCGGGCCCAAGCCCATCGACACGGTCGGGAACTGCCAGAAATCCGGCATCAGCCAGGGATGCGGATACGATGAGAGGCCCTTGCCGTCGACTTCCTGACGAAAGTGCTGGAGTTGCCTTTCGCTGATGCGCCCTTCCAGGAACGCGCGCGCGTAAACGCCCGGTGACGAGTGCCCTTGAAAGAAGACTAGATCGCCGTCGACCGTGTTGCTCGGCGCGCGGAAAAAGTGATTGAATCCGACGTCGTAGAGCGTCGCGGCCGACGCAAAGCTCGCGACGTGACCGCCGAGCTCGGAGCTGATCTTATTGGCGCGCACGACCATCGCCAGCGCATTCCAACGAACGTAATGACGCAGCCGTGCCTCGAGCTCGCGATCGCCGGGCATCTCCGGCTGCCGGTCGACCGGAATCGTATTAACGTATGGCGTCTGCAGACCGAGCGAAACGTGTGCGCCGGCGCGCTGCGCTTCGTCAACGAGCCGCGCAATTAGTTCACGGGCCCGACCGGGGCCTTCGACAGCCAGGACGCCGCGAATCGCGTCGAGCCACTCTTGGGTCTCCTGGGGATCCGGATCGTGCGCCAGCGTCGTCATAAGTTGCCCAGCATTACGCGCATCGAGCCAATCTCTTGCGGCTGGACCGGTCCAATCGACTAGCTGGTTGCCTCCAAAGCGTCGCCTTGCCATCCTCAGCGGCGGAGTCGTAGACCAGAGAGCGTATATCCTCGGCAGCGGGAGCTACGGCTGAGAGGGCGGCGTCCTATCAAAGACGCGTCGACCGCAAGTTAACCTGATCCGGGTAATGCCGGCGTAGGGAGGTGCACATGAAAGTTTACGTTAGCGGATCGAATCGGTCGATTCGCGTGCCGCGGCGCGCGGTCGAGTTGACCGACGGAACGATCCACACGCTCTACGACACGAGCGGACCATATACCGACCCGCAATGCGCAACCGATATTCGCCGCGGCTTGCCGCCGCTGCGTGAAGCATGGATTTCGGGGCGCGGTGACACCGTGCAACTCGAACGTCCATCGTCCATCTATCGGCGCGGACGCGACGCCATGGCGGAGCTCGACGGGATGCGCTTCCCCGCCGCGCGCGCGCCTCGTCGCGCGAAGTCCAGCGCGAACGTGACCCAGATGCGCTACGCCCGTCGTGGCGAGGTCACGCCCGAGATGGAGTTCGTTGCGCTTCGCGAAGGCGCTGAACCGGAGTTCGTGCGCACCGAAATCGCGCGGGGCCGCGCGATTCTTCCCGCGAACGTGAACCATCCCGAGAGCGAGCCAATGATCATCGGTCGCAACTTTCTCGTGAAGATCAACGCGAATATCGGTAACTCCGCCGTCACGTCATCGATCGACGAGGAAGTCGAAAAGATGACGTGGGCGACGCGCTGGGGTGCCGACACGGTCATGGACCTCTCGACCGGCAAGAACATTCACGAAACGCGTGAGTGGATTCTCCGCAACGCTCCCGTCCCGATCGGCACGGTTCCGATCTACCAGGCGCTGGAGAAAGTCGGCGGCAAAGCGGAGGACCTGACGTGGGAGCTCTTCCGCGATACGCTCATCGAACAGGCGGAGCAAGGCGTCGACTACTTTACGATTCACGCGGGCGTGTTGCTGCGTTACGTGCCGCTCACCGCAAACCGGATCACCGGCATCGTTTCGCGAGGCGGGTCGATCCTTGCGAAGTGGTGTCTGGCGCATCACCGCGAGAACTTCCTTTACGAGAACTTCGAAGAGATCTGCGAGATCATGAAAGCGTACGACGTCGCGTTCTCGCTGGGCGACGGATTGCGCCCGGGCTGCACCGCCGATGCCAACGATGCCGCCCAGTTCGCAGAGCTGGAAACGTTAGGAGAGCTGACCCAAATCGCTTGGAAGCACGACGTCCAGGTGATGATCGAAGGGCCGGGTCACGTTCCTATGCATTTGATCGAGGAGAACATGCGCAAGCAGCTCGACGTCTGCAGCGAGGCCCCATTCTACACTCTCGGTCCTCTGGTGACGGACGTCGCGCCGGGCTACGATCACATCACCAGCGCCATCGGCGCCGCGATGATCGGCTGGTTCGGGACTGCGATGCTGTGCTACGTCACCCCCAAGGAGCATCTCGGCTTGCCCAACAAAAAGGACGTCAAGGATGGCGTCATCGCATATAAGATCGCGGCGCACGCCGCCGATCTCGCGAAAGGACATGCCGGGGCGGCGCACTGGGACGACATGCTCTCGAAGGCGCGCTTCGAATTCCGCTGGGAGGATCAGTTCGATCTTTCGCTCGATCCCGAGACCGCGCGTGAGTTCCACGACGAAACGCTGCCCGCGCCGGGCGCCAAGGTCGCACATTTTTGTTCGATGTGCGGACCGCACTTTTGTTCGATGAAGATCACGCAGGAGGTTCGCGAATACGCCGAGCGCGGGATGGCGGAGAAGTCTCGCGAGTTTTTGGAGCAGGGTGCCGACGTCTACGTTACGGTCGCGCACTAGAATGCGGCACATCAGTTTTTGGAGCCTTTGTGCTGCTGTTCTTTCGCTCGTAGGCTGCAACGGATCGCCCGCGTTCGTTTCCGGCACTCGGTCGCCTAACAACGCGTCCGCAGGTGCGCTGAGTAGCGGCTACAAAGTCCTATACAGCTTCCAAGGTGCAGGCACGAGTGACGGCGCTGCGCCGATGCGTCATATGCTGGTCGTTTTCGGGACGCTTTACGGAATGACCAGCGTCGGCGGCTCGGGATGCCATCCCGGCGTCGGATGCGGAACGCTCTTCGCGATAACGACGGATGGCGCCGAGAACGTAGTCTATGGCTTCAAGGGTTATCCCGACGGCTTCTATCCCGATGCAGGCTTGATCAACGTCAATGGGACGCTCTACGGGACGACCTCGAAGGGTGGAGCCTATAATAAGGGGTCGGTCTTCAAAGTGACGCGGTCCGGCGTCGAGCACATCTTGCATAGCTTTTATAAGAACGCGTTCGACGGCGCATATCCCGAAGCCGGACTAACGGACGTGAACGGTACGCTGTACGGGACGACTCACGGCGGCGGTCCGCATGGTAAAGGAACGATCTTTAAAATTGCAACGTCCGGCAAGGAAAACGTCATCTATAGTTTTGGCACGGACGGGACCTACGACGGCGCGTGGCCGGCGGCGAGCCTAACCCAGCTAAAGGGCACGCTCTACGGAACGACGACGGGAGGCGGCAAGTATTCGGGGTGTCCCCACTTACTCGGATGCGGCACGATCTTCGCGGTGACGCCCTCCGGAAAGGAGCGCGTGATCCACAACTTTCGCGGTGCCGAAGGCGATGGGGATCAGCCGGTGGCCGGCCTGACCGTTATGAACGGCGATCTCTATGGCACGACGGTTTTCGGTGGAGTTGCACCGTGTTATGCCGGCTGCGGCGTTGTCTTTAAAGTCACGAAGTCCGGCGCTGAAACCGTACTTCACCGGTTTCGCGGGAGCGATGGCGCGTACCCTGGAGCGGGCCTGGCACCGCTACACGGCGCGCTTTACGGCACCACGAACAACGGCGGCGGTTACTCACGTTGCTCCAATTCATGCGGTACGGTGTTTAAGATCGATGCCGCAGGCCATGAGACGGTGATGTACCGATTCCGCGGGAACCCGGACGGCCAAAACCCGGAAGGCGCCTTGACCGAAGTTGGCGGCGTTTTGTATGGTACGACCGCCTACGGCGGTCTGTATTGTGAAGGTAGCCACTCTATGGGGTGCGGCACCGTTTTTCAAATTAATCCGTGACCGCATCTTCGCCTCCACGACCCTGCGCGGTGCTCTTCGATCGGGACGAAACGATCGTCCTGGACGTGCCATTCAACGGCGATCCCGATCGCGTCGAGCCCGCGCCGAACGCGCGTGTACTGCTCGATCGTTTGCGTGCCGCCGGCTTGCCGATCGCGGTGGTGAGCAATCAGAGCGGCATCGGCCGCGGCTTCATCACGACGGACGCCGTCGATGCGGTGAATCGGCGGATTGATGAAGTGCTGGGGCCGTTCGCGGGATTCTTCGTCTGTCCGCACGCGCCCGAGGATGCGTGCGAATGCCGCAAACCAAAGCCGAAACTCATTCTGGACGCGGCGCGCGCGCTCGGCGTCGATCCGAGCTGTTGCATCGTCGTCGGCGACCGCGAAAGCGACGTCGAAGCGGCGCTTAACGCGGGCGCCATTCCGCTAAAAGTGGACGGTCCTCACGGGCTGGAGGATGCGGTCGAAGTCATCCTTCGGCTTCGCTCGGGATGAGGCTGCGTGGGCTACGGCTGTTCGGTGGCGTTGAGCCAGTAGTCGATATCGAGACCGTGCGCCGGCCAGACGGCGTAGGCGTTTGCCGGCAAATGGACGGTTCTGGTGAGCCGTGCCCACGTATCGGCGACGCGCACGACGTAGTTTAGGGTTTCGTCGTAGGGCGGAACGCCGCCGTATTCGCTGACCGCCTTCGGCCCCGCGTTGTACGCGGCGAAGATCAAGTCCGGATGGTTCGACCCAAAGCGCTGCATCAAACCGCGCAGATATCGTGCGGCACCGGAGAGATTCTGCCCCGGATCGCGTGGATTGACGCGCAATGACGCGGCGGTTCCCGGCATCAGCTGCCCGAGGCCAATCGCGCCTGCAGGAGAGACCGCATGCGTGTGCCAGCGCGACTCAACCGCGACGATCGCCACGAGCATGTTCGCATCCAGCCGCCAACGCACCGCATTCACCAGCACGCGCTGCGCCAGACTCCGGCTCTGCCAGCCCGGCATTTCCGGATTGATATGCCGAAGAACCCTTGCGTATACGGCAATGGCCGCCGGTGTCGCTGGGATTGCGCGATGGGCGGCGTGGGCAGGCCCGCACGTAACGAGAAATGAGCCAAATAGAACGATCGGTGTCGCCAGGAAGCTGGCGATGATCCTCCGCATATGGGGCCGGTGGATTCGAGCCGCCCGCCGGGCGCGCCTTCCGGGGAAGGACCTCCCCGGCCCCCAGGCGGACGCCGTTGGGCTTTTGCGATCGTTTTAGTAATGTTGGCGGCACTCTGCGCCATGATCGCTTGGTCGCAATGGTACGCGATCCATGTAAACGTCCCAAAGTATCAGTCGCGAAACATACCGGTTACGCGCTAAAGCGCGATTGCTTTGATACTTCTTTGAGTTTGGGTGCGCAGGATTGCCCGGGTGCGCAGACTACTGCGAACCCATGGAGGTTTCTCGTTGATGAAACGTGCGTTGGCGTTAGCGCCGCTTGTTTTCGGTGTCATCCTATTGAGTGCGGGGCAAGCGCGAGCGGCGAACCCTTCGCCTTCACCGCTGCCGCCGTCGCCGGCGCCGCCAAAACCCGTTCCATCCGTTTCGGCCTCGCCTTCGGCCACGCCGGGACCGCCGTTTGGAAACATGAGTTGGCGCGCAATCGGTCCGGCGGGCTCCGGCGGTCGAGTCGCGGCGGTAGCCGGCACGGCAACGAATCCGAAGATTTACTACGTCGGAGCGGCCGGCGGGGGCGTCTGGAAGACGGAGAACGGCGGCCAGACCTGGGATCCGGTCTTTGAAAAAGAGCGCGTAGCTTCGATCGGCGCCGTAACGATCGATCCGACCGACGAACGAACGGTGTGGGTCGGAACCGGCGAGTCGAATCCGCGCAACGACGTGAGCTACGGCGATGGGCTCTATAAGACGGTGGACGGCGGCGAGCATTGGAGTCGCGTGGGCCTGGAGGGCACGCGCTACATCTCGAGGATTCTGGTCGATCCGCGCAATCACAACCACGTGATCGTGGCTGCGCTCGGCGACGTCTTCAGCGACAGCACGCAACGCGGCGTCTACGTCACCGACGACGGTGGAAAGACGTGGCGGCAGACGCTCGCCGTCGGGCCTGAGAGCGGAGCCTCCGACCTCGCCATGGACGTGCAGAATCCGAGCGTTCTTTACGCCGGCATTTGGAAGTTTCAGCGCCGGCCATGGACCTTTGTCAGCGGCGGCGTTGATGACGGCCTCTATCGATCGAACGACGCCGGCGAAACCTGGACGAAGCTGGAAGGGCATGGGTTGCCGCAAGCTCCGATGGGGCGCATCGGCCTGGCCGTCGCGCCGAGCAACGGTAACCGCGTCTACGCGCTGATCGAATCGAAAGAGGGCGTGCTGTGGCGCTCCGACGATGGAGGCGCCAATTGGGCGGTGGTGAGCAAGGACTCGCAGATCGACGCGCGTCCGTTCTACTTTTCGCACCTCGCCGTCGATCCGAAGAACCCTGATCGTGTCTATGCGGTTTCTTTTCAAGTCTTGCTCAGCCGGGACTCGGGCAAAACGTTCAAACCGATCGCGCGCGACGTGCACGTCGATTTTCACGCGATCTGGATCGCCTCAAATGACCCCTCGCGCATCATCCTGGGCGAGGACGGCGGCTACGCCCTCACCGTCGACGGTGGGCAAAATTGGTTTTTCTCGGCGAATCTGCCGATCGGCCAGGTTTATCGGGTCGGGCTCGGCCGCGACAACCCCTACACGGTCTGTGCCGGTCTGCAAGACAACAATGGCTGGTGCGCACCATCCAACACCTTGGATCCGTCAGGCATTCAAAACAAGAACTGGATCAATTCGGTCGGCGGCGACGGCACGTGGGGAATTCCCGAACCCGACGATCCGGATTGGATTTGGTCGGACGCGCAAGACGGTGCGCTGACGATCTACAACCGCGTCACTCAAGACCAGTGGTCGGGACAGCCGTATCTGCAGACCGGTAAAGAATCTTGGGAGCTCGGCACGAGCAAGTATCGCTTCAACTGGGAGTCGCCCATCGCGTTTGCGCCATGGCGAAGCGCCGGCGGCAAACTCATCGGTTGGTATGGCGGCAACGTCATCTTTCAGACCACCGATCGCGGACGCAGCTGGACCGCCCTCAGCCCGGACCTCACGCGCAACCTGAAGTCCCATCAGAATCCGGCCGGCGGGCCGATAACGAACGACGTTTCGGGCGCGGAATATACCGACACCATTCTCGACATCGAGGGCTCCGAACGGGCCCGTGGCGAGATTTGGGTCGGCACCGACGATGGCTTGGTGCAACTGACGCGCGACGGAGGTAAGCACTGGGCGAACGTGACACCGCCGGGCGCGCCGCAGTTCGGCCGCTTCGCTACCGTTGCGCCTTCAACGTTGGTGGACGGTACCGCATACGCGATCACCGATGGACACGAAATGGGCGACAGCGCGCCGTACGTCTTCGTCACCCACGATTTCGGAAAGAGTTGGGCGAAGATCGTCAATGGGTTGCCGACGGACCAGTGGGCGCGTGCGATCCGCCCCGATATTCACGATCGCAATCTCGTCTATCTCGGCACGGAAGAAGGCATCTGGATCTCATTCGACGGCGGTGGGCATTGGCAGTCGTTCAAAAACGACTTGCCGACGGTCTCGGTGCATGACATTCGAATGCAGCGCCAATACGACGATCTCGTGATCGCGACGCATGGCCGGTCCGTCTACATCATGGACGACGTACGGCCGGTGCAAGAGCTGCAGCGCGCCATCGCGAGCGCTACCTGGCTCTTTACGCCGCGCGTTGCGTACGAGTGGACATTGCATTCCAACGACGAGGGAACCTATACGAACTACGCCGCGGACAATCCGCCGTACGGCGTCATGATCACGTTCTACCAAAGCCAAGCGCAGAAGAACCCGCCGAGGCTGGAAATTCTCGATTCGCGAGGACGCGTGATTCGTAGCGTTTCGGGCACGCACAAAGTCGCCGACAAGGACGAGCCCTACGTCTCAAACAAGGTCGGGTTGAACCGCTACACGTGGGATTTTACGGTCAACGGTCCGGTGAAGTGGAACGGTGCGACCGTTGACTTCTTGAAGGGTCCGGATACCGGACCCGGGGTCGTGCCGGGAGATTACAGCGTCCGCCTTTGGCTTTCGGGGCACGCCTACGTCCGGCGGTTCAAAGTCGAACCGGATCCTCGCTCTCGCTTCACGCAAGCCGACTACCGGCAAAGCTTCGACGCGGCGATGCGTCAGATGGCCCATCTCTCGCAGGTCGATGCGATGCTCAACCATCTCGACGACCTCAAGAAGTCGCTCGACGCCGGCCTCGACACCGCTAAGAAAGCGAATAACGCCGCGTCGATCGGCAAGCTTCAGGACGGGTCGAACGCGCGGCAGGCGGTCTTCGATTCGCTGGCCGTGGACGTTCGCGGAGAAGGAACCGAGGACGAGACCAAATTACACGAAGAGCTTTTGGGCGCGTTTGGAAACGCGCAGGGGCTCATCACGCCGCCGGTTGCCGACTTCCTCGCGCGCGTGGACGCAGAATATCGCGACGGGGTCGCGCGGTACAACGCCTTCGTCGCCAGCGTCGTGCCGCGCATCAACGCAGCGCTCCGTCAAGCCGGCATGAAAGAGCTTTCGGGCATCAAAACAGTCAGCCCATAATGATCGTTCTCTCTAGCGTGCTCTTCGCCGCTGCCGCGTATGCGAATCTAGCGTGGCGGTCGATCGGCCCGGCGATCGCCGGCGGGCGCGTCCCGGCGGTCGCCGGAACGCCGCAAGACGATCGGCTGTACTATATCGGCACCGCGGGCGGGGGCGTTTGGAAATCGAGCGACGGCGGCGCTACCTGGGAAGCGGTCTTCGAGAAGCAAACCGTTGCGGCAGTCGGTGCGGTCGCGATCGACCCGACGAACGAGCGCTTCGTCTGGGTTGGGACTGGCGAGGCAAACCCGCGCAACAACGTCAGCTACGGCGACGGATTATACAAGTCGACGGACGGCGCCAAAACGTGGCGTAGGGTCGGCTTGCTGGGCGTTTGGTCCATTTCACGAATCGCAGTCGATCCTCGCGATCCGCGCCACGTCGTCGTTGGGGCGTTCGGCGATCCGTTCAAAGACTCGCCGAACCGCGGCGTGTACGTGACCTTCGATGGTGGAGCAACGTGGAGTAAATCGCTCTATCTCAGCCCGTCGAGCGGTGCCAGCGACGTCGCGATCGACCCGCAGAACCCCAACGTCGTCTATGCGGGGATGTGGCACTTTCGCCGGGTGCCGTGGACGTTTACGAGCGGCGGTCCCGACGGAGGGCTCTACAAGTCGACCGACGGCGGTCGCAGCTGGAAGAGAATCACCGGCCACGGATTCCCAACGGGCTACACCGGACGGATCGGATTGGCGATCGCGCCAAGCCGCCCGAACCGCATCTTCGCACTCATCGAAGCGAGAGGCGGCATCCTTTGGCGTTCCGACGACGGTGGCGTACATTGGGCGATGACGAGCAACGACACGCTGGTCGATCAGCGCCCGTTCTATTTCACTCACATCGCCGTGGACCCAAAGAACGCCAACCACATCTACGCGGTTTCAGAGATGCTCGCCGAGAGCAAGGACCGTGGAAGGAAGTTCACCGAGATCGCCAAGGGCGTGCACGTCGACTACCACGCGATTTGGATCGACCCTACCAACCCCAAGCGCATTATCGTTGGTGAGGACGGCGGCTATGCACTGACGACGGACCTCGCGCACTGGTCGTTCTCGCGCAACTTGGCAATCGGACAGATTTACCATGTCGGCCTCTCGGACGAGAATCCGTATTATGTCTGCGCGGCCTTTCAAGACAACGGCGGGTTTTGTGGACCCAACACGTCGCTCGATAACGAAGGCATTCTCGACCGCCACTGGATCGACGTCGTCGGCGGTGACGGAATGTGGACCGTGCCGGATCCGCTCGACGCGCGCTATGTGTGGGCCGATTTGGAAGATGGGGCCCTGACTATCTTCGACCGCGCGACGCAAGTAAGCCGCTTCATCCGACCGTACGATGCGTTTCCCGGAAGCTTTTTAGGTCCGTTCGACTTGAGCTCGGTCCCATATCGCTTCAACTGGGATTCGCCGATCGCATTCGCTCCCTGGCGAAGGGCTCAGGATGACAAACCGGTAGCGTGGTTTGGCGGGAATGTTATTTTTCAGTCGACGGATCGCGGCGAAACCTGGACGGCGATCAGTCCGGATCTCACCCGCAACATCAAGGCGCATCAACTACCGTCAGGCGGCCCACTAGCCAAGGACGTTTCCGGCGCGGAGTACAGCGACACGATTCTCTACATCGAAGGCTCACAAGTCGATAGGGGTGAGATCTGGGCCGGCACCGACGATGGGCTCGTTCAGATGACGCGCGACGGCGGGCAGCATTGGCATAACGTGACTCCGCCCGGAACGCCGGAAAACGCGCGAATTGAGACGATCGCGCCGTCGCCGTTGATCCCCGGTTCTGCGTACGCGGTCGCCGACAACCATCGGTTGGGGGATTATGCTCCGTATGCGTACGTCACGCACGACTATGGGCAAACTTGGACGAAGATCATCAACGGCCTCCCGAGTAATCAATACGTGCGAACGATTCGCCCCGACATCCGTAACCCGAATCTGCTCTATGCCGGCACTGAGAACGGTGTGTGGATCTCCTTTGACGGCGGCGCAAGCTGGCAAGACTTTCGCATGAATCTTCCGGTCGTATCCGTGCGCGATATTCGCATTGCGCCGCAGTTCGACGATTTGGTGCTCGCGACGCACGGGCGCGACGTTTGGATTCTCGATTCACTGGGTTCAATCCAACAGCTCGGCAATGCCGTGCGTACCGGCACGCTGCTCTACGCACCACGAACCGCGTACGAATACCATTACCATTCCAACGATCTCGGCATCTACACGCGCTTTGCCGGTGAGAACGCGCCAAGGGGTGCCATCGTCGATTTCTATGAGACGGTCGCACAGAAAAGCGCGCCCACCTTGCAAATCCTCGACGAAAGCGGTCAACTGATTCGAACCGTCAAGGGCACGCACAAGGTGAAGGGTAAGGAGGAGTCATACGTTCCCAACAAAGCCGGCATCAATCGGTACGTTTGGGACTTTACCGAAGATCCGCCGCTGAAATGGTACGGGGCCTCGCGGGAGGAGTACCAGGGTCCCAAGACCGGGCCGATGGTCGTGCCCGGAACCTACACGGCGCGTATCGTGCTCGGCGGCACAAGTCTTTCGCAGTCCTTTGTCGTGGCCGGCGATCCGCGCGATCGCTGGACTCCCGCGCAATATCGTGCGGGCTACGCCTTTGCGCGCAAGTATGCGACAATCTACGGCAAGATCGACGAAGCGCTCAACAACCTCGATGCGATCAAAAAATCTCTGGCCGCGGCGGCCTCAACGGCGAAAAACGACGCCTCGCTCGGGCGCGAGATCGCCGGCGCCCAGCAGCAGTGGAGCGAGGTCTTCGCAGCCTTCACGGCCGACTACAAGAACGACGAGGATTCGATTCAGCGGCCCGGTTCGTTGCGAGAATCCGTTCCGCGCACCGGGTTCCCGGGAACGCAGCTGCCGCCCACGGCGGAGCAGCTCGATTACGGCAAGCGCTTTGAGGCCGCATATACGGCCGCGATGGCGGAATACAACGCTTACCTAACATCTCTTGTGCCGCTGCAGGCGACATTAAAGAAGGAAGGCCTCAAACTGCTGCAGGGAACCAATCCCGTAACGCCCTGATCGCTATTCGTAATCGGGGGCGAAGTAGCCGTCGCTCGGCTGGTGCATGAAGAACTTCGGTGGCAACGGCGCCTTGATTGGAACGAACTTGCGCGGGCTCTGCGAGAAATCAAAGCAATCGCCGGGTGGTGAGCCGGGTGAATTCGCGCGCTTGTCGGCCGCAGCAAGCTGACGCAGGCCGAAGAGATCTTCCGCGAACCGCAGCACGCTTGCGGTTTCGTACTGCACGTGCGAAACGTAGTTTTGTTTGGCATACGGCGAGATGACCAGCAGCGGGACCCGGAATCCTAAACCGTCAGAGTCTTCGAAGGGAGGCGAAACGTGATCGTAGAGTCCGCCCCAGTCGTCCCACTGTACGAAGATCGCGGTGGTATTCCAGAACTTGCTCTTACCAACCGTATTAACGAGCGCCGAGACCCACGACGGCCCGTAGCCGCCGGGGCAGTTCACGTGATCGGAATCGTCGCAGACCGGCGTGATCCAGGTGAAGTTTGCGAGCTTGCCCGCACGAACGTCGGTGATGAACTTCCAATTCGGCGAAATGACGTCTTTTGTCCAATCGCGACCCCGGTAGATATGCTTGACGGCCTGATAGCTCGACCACACCGCTCCGGTGCCGCTGGATTGGCTGCCGTAGGCGCTCGCGTAGAAACGCCAGGTAAGCTTTGCCTTATCGAGTTCATCCCCAAGCGTCTGGTAGTTGAAGCACGCCAGCTCGGGCGGCCCGTATTGGTTGCGAGAGGCCGTAATCGTCGCGACGGTGTCGTATTTGCTCCCGGTGCAGCCCCAAGGGCCGTTCGGTAAATCGACGGCGGATGCGGCTTGCGCGGCAATGATGTACTGATGCGCCACGAAGCTTTCATCCAGCTGCGACTGGAACATGTTGTCGGCCACCACCCATTCGTGCGCCATGTCGAAGTACGGCTTAGAGTCTTTGTGCGGCACGTAGACGTACTGCGGGTTGTTCGGACCGTTGAACGACCCTTCAAGATCGAAGCCATCCATCCGGCAATTGGTGCCCGGCAGAGAACCGGTGCCGTTGCAGGCCTCGAACATCGCGGTAGCAGAGTGGTCGATGACGTACTGTACTTTGAGGCTTACCGGCTGGAGCTGAATCGTTTGGCCCTTTGAATTCTTTCCGAACGATTTGGTGTTCGCGCCCGGATAGCCCTGAAAGAGGTTGTCGAAGCTGCGGTTCTCCTGCACGATGTAAATGATGTGATCGATTTTGCCCGCGCCGGTTGAAGCCAGTGCCCGCAACGCCACGTCGCTGTGCATGTAAGGCAACGGCAGCTGCGACCCACCGGAACAGGCGTTCAAAAAGCAGAAGAGCGCGATAAACAAGGCAGCGCGCGGAATGCAAGCGGGATTCATGGCGTCGCACTATGCTACGGCTCGCCAAGCCTCCTTCTCGCATAAGTGCTCATCCGAAGAGCCGCTTTAAGAAGGCGTCGTGTCGATACGACGAGCTTTTCGCGAAGTGTACGATCGCGAGGTCGAGTGAAGGGACGAGATAGAGTCCTTGGCCCGCCGAGCCGCTCGCGTACACGAGGTCCGATGGAGCGCCGCGCGCGCCGAGCCACCACCCTAGCCCGTAGCGTACGTTTGCGGCGGAGCCTTCGAAACACGATTTGAGCGCGACTCGCTCGCGCAGAACGAAGCGACCGTACGTCAGCCAATTCACTGCCGAGAGCGATGCGCCGGTGGGCAACGGCTGCGTACCGTCGGAGAGCTGGCGCCAGCTGCCAATCCGAACGCCGGCCGGATCGAGAACGCGTTCCCGTAAGTACTCGTTCGGTGTGAGGCCTGTCGCGAAGAGTTTGCGCGCAAAGAACGCGCCAAACGCCTGGAACGGAATTCCGCCGTATTTGAAGCCCGAACCCGGCTCGTTTTTCAAAGGCATACCGAGGGCGCGATCGTACGTCGGCACGCTGGCGCCTAAGCCGCCGAAGCCGAACCCGGCCGTGAGCGAGAGCAGCATGCGCGCCGTAATGCGCCGCTTCCAGGGATCGTCGCGCCAGAGATCGATTGTCTCGGCGAGCGGTTCGTCGAGCTCGAGCAGTCCGTCAGCGCACGCATAAATCGCGGCAACGCCCCAAAAGCTCTTCGTTCCGCTGTACAGCGCATGCGGCGTATCGACTTGGAATCCATCGCCAACCTCCTGCGCCAGTACGTCGCTGCCACGCGCAACGAGCAGCGCGTGCAACCCGTGGTTACGGGCGTACGCGATCGCGGCTTCCATTTTGAGCGCATGCGGCATAGAGGAGCGTTCGAGCGTGGCTTGCAAAAGCGCCTGCATGCGGGTCCTTCGACTTCGCTCAGGACAGGCGTACGTTTTACTCATTGCGTCGGTGGCGGCGCTCGGCGGATTGCTCTTTGGATACGACACCGGTGTGATCTCCGGCGCAATTCTCTTTATTACCAAGGATTTCGGGCTGGCTACGAAACTGCAGGCCTTAACGATCAGCATCGTGCTGATCGGTTGTATCGCAGGCTCCGCGGTTGCCGGCACCGTTGCCGATCGCATCGGGCGGCGCTGGACGCTCTTCGCTGCCGGAGTCACCTTTCTCGTGGGCGCGATCGTGTCGGCGCTGACGCCAAACGAAATGGTTCTCTTGTGCGGTCGTTTCGTCGTTGGAATTGGGATCGGCTTTAGCTCCGTTGTTGCGCCGCTCTACATTGCGGAGGTTGCTCCGTCGACCGTCCGCGGGGCGCTCGTCTCGCTCTATCAGTTTGCGATTACTGTGGGTATTCTCGCCGCCTACATCGTGGACTACGCTTTGGCCGGCGGCGGACAGTGGCGATGGATGCTGGGATTGGCGGTGGTTCCGTCGCTGGTGCTCATGGGCGGGATGTTGGGCATGCCCGAGAGTCCGCGATATCTGTTCAGAATAGCGCTGCTCGTACGGGCGCGTGCGGCGCTGGAGCACATCTATCGCGACTCGGCTGCGAGCGCCCGCGAAGAGCTGTCGATTGTCGACAGCCTGCGCGTCAAGAGTCAGGGATTTGATGCGTTGCGGCAACCGGCGGTGCGCGCGGCGCTTGTAATCGGCATCACGCTGGCGGTCTTGCAGCAGATCACCGGCATCAACACCGTAATCTATTACGGACCGCAGATCTTTGAGATGGCCGGGATCGGATCGGCATCGGCGTCCATCTTGGCGCAATCGCTCGTCGGCACGGTGAACTGCGTTATGACGCTGATCGCGATCTTTTTCGTGGACCGCCTTGGGCGCAAGCCGTTGTTGTACGCCGGCCTTGCGGGAATGTTCGTGGCACTGTCGGCGCTGGCATACGCATTCTCTCAGCCGCATCTTTCCGGCTCGCTCGGTCCAATCGCGCTCTTGAGCATGATGCTCTACGTCGGTTGCTTTGCGTTCAGTTTGGGGCCGATCGTTTGGCTTTTGATCTCCGAGATTTTTCCGCTCCAGGCGCGCGGCCTCGGCATGTCGCTCTCGACGCTCGCCAACTGGGTTGGAAACTTCCTGGTTTCACAGTTCTTTCTCACGATGGTCGAGCGGCTCGGGCGCCCCGTAACGTTCGGGCTTTACGCGGTGCTCTGCATCGTAACTATAGTGTTCGTTCGCGCGATGGTGCCGGAGACGAAACGCGAGTTGCTCGAGCAGATTCGCGTGGGCGCGGCCTAAGCGGGCGTACCGTCACATGCCGGCGCCCGCACTGAGCATCATCATCCCCGTCTACAACAACTGGTGGTTGACGGCGCGCTGCTTGCGCGAGCTCGAACGGCTTGCGTCGGAAGTTTCATTCCCATTTGAAACGATCGTCGTTGACAACGCTTCGAGCGACGAGACGCCGCAGCAGATCGCCGGCTTCCCGTGGGTGCGGTATGCCCGCTACGAAGCGAATCGAAACTTTGCGGGCGCCTGCAACGCCGGTACCCGCTTGGCGCAATCTCCGCTGACGCTATTGCTGAACAATGACGCCTATCCGATCGGAGACGCGCTCACACCGCTGGTACGTGCGTTCGAGCGAAAGGAGGTGGCGATTGGCGGCGGCGCGCTCTTCTTTGAGGACGGAGTCACGCAGGCCGCCGGATTGGTTATGTTGCGCAACGCGCACTGGCACTACTCGTGCCGAAATCTTCCTCCGACGCTCGATGGCGTACGGGAATCGCGCGACGCGCCTGGCGTTTCCGGCGCGGCGATGGCGGTACGCACCCGATGGTTCGTCGAGAACGGTGGCTTCGACGAATCGTTCGTTAATGGGTTCGAGGACGTCGACCTATGCATGCGCGCACGCGAGCAGGGCCGTGCGATCGCGTACGTGGCCTCCGCGCGGTTTGCCCACTACGAGGCCGCATCCGTCGGGAGATTCGATCGTGAAGTAGAGAACGAACGCCGCTTCTACGACCGTTGGTCGCCCGCTCTTTCCGCGTTGCCCCGAACGGCGCGTGGCGACGTGGGTGCGATCGCCGTGCGCAGCTCCGACGCCGATCCGCTGGTGGCAGCCGCGCTGCACGATCTCGAGGATGCCTTGCGCGCGTTCGGCCATCCGATCGTACGCGGCGCGATCCCGCTCTGGCGACGTTACGACCGCCGTTTCCGGAATGCGGCGACGCTTGCGTGGTTTTGCGACGAGGTCGCCTCGCTTGGCGTAACGGTGCAGGGTGACGGTTCGACCGGGGGCGTAATTCGAACGCAAGGCGCCGTGACGCTGGAGGTTCCGTGGCTTGCGTGCGCGGCTCCGGAACGAATCGCGGCGTTGCGCCTGCGTTGCTCAGACGATCCGGCATGCGCGGTGGTGGGGATCGCCGGCTCGGACGAAGACCGGCATGCAGTTCAACTCGGCGCACATGCCATACCGATCACGCCCGAAATGCTCTTGGGAAAGGGCGGCGCGACACTGGCGTGCGTCGTGCATCTGGGGCTTACCGATCCGAGCGCGTTCGGCAACGTGCTGCTCGCGCAAGCTGGGATTCCGGCGATCGTCCTGGCCCGCGACGAGCTACGCGCGCTTTTTGCGCCCGACGTTGCGATCGTGAGTCAAGCCGGCGTTCTTGGGGAGGCAATAGCGAAAATGCTCGCCGATTCGGACGCGCGCGTGCGCTACGGAAAACTCGTTGCGGCCGACGCTCGCCGGCGTTTTTCACCACGCCGCAGCGCGATTCGCATCGTCGATTTGCTCTGCGCGGCGCGCTTTGGCTTGGAGCGGCCGGCATCCGGTTACGGCAACTCTCCGTAGCCCCCGCCGCCCGGCGTTTGAATCGTCAACACGTCGCCCGGTTCGAGCGGAAGGCTCACTTTAGCACCGATGTGTGAGGCTGTGCCGTTGCGAGTCAGCGTGTGACGTCCGCACGCGCCGGGCGCGCCTCCATGTGCGCCCGCTGGCTGCAGCGTGTGGCGATCGGCGAGCAGCGTCGCGTGCGCCGAACCTTCGACGAGCTCTAGCGAGCGAATCAATCCGTTTCCGCCCCGATGGCGTCCGGCGCCACCCGTACCCTCAGCCAACTCGTAGCGCACGACGCGAAGCGGATACTCGCGTTCGATTGCTTCGATCGGAGTGTTGAGCGTGTTGGTCATGTGGCAGTGAATGCCGTCGATGCCGTCGAGGTTTGGCCGCGCGCCCATGCCGCAACCGTTTGTTTCGTAGAACGCCCAACTTCGGCCGTCCGGGCGCGTTCCGCCCAGCATTACGTTGCTCATCGTGCCGCCGCTGCAGGCCGGAACGCGTTGCGGCTCGGCCCGCGCGAGCGCCTGCAACGCGACCTCGGCGTTGCGCATGCTGGTTTCTACGTTGCCGCCCGAAACCGGCGCCGGGCGACGCGGATTGAGCAGCGTTCCGAGCGGCGCGTGGACCGTCACGGGGCGAAAGCATCCGTCGTTCATCGGGATCGTTGGATCGGTGACGGCTCGTAATGCATAGTGCACGCCCGACAGCGTTACGCCGAAGACCGCATTGAGCGGAAAGTCGACTTGGTCCGACGTGCCCGTGTAGTCGAAACGAACGCTCCCGTCGCGCAACTCCATCCGCACCGCGATGACGATGGTTGGTTTGCCGTCTCGGTCTTCGAGGTAATCGATCGCGTCGAAAGTGCCGTCGCCGATCGCCCGGAGTGCGGCGCGCATTCGCGCTTCGCTGCCCTCCAGCGCGCGCGCGATCGCGGTCTCTAGCTCGTCGAGGCCGTACCGCTCGCATAGCAACAAGAGCCGTCGTTCGCCTGAGTAGTTGCCGGCGACTTGCGCGCGCAAATCGCCGCTGCGCGCATCCGCTGTGCGCGAGTTCGCGCGAAACAAGGAGACGGTTTCCGGAACGACCCGGTCGTCACGGACCAGACGCATCGGCGGAACAACGACGCCTTCGGCAAAGAGTTCGGTTGCGTCAACCGGCATCGAGCCGGGCACGGAGCCCCCGACGTCGGCGTGGTGGGCTTTGTTGGCCGCGTATCCCGCTAACGTGCCGCGAAAGAAGATCGGGCGTACGACGGTGACGTCGTTGAGGTGCGTGCCGGTGACGTATGGATCGTTCGCAACCCACATCTCACCGTCGCGCGCACCGCCATGTTCCCGCTCGACGATTTCCAGCATTTGCCGCAGTCCCCACGGCAGCGAGCCGAGATGGACGGGAATGTGTTCGGCTTGCGCGATCAACCGTCCAAACCGGTCGAAGAGCGCGCAGGAATGATCGAGCCGTTCTTTGATGTTCGCCGAGTAGGCGCTGTTGCGCACCGCGATTCCCATCTCTTCGCTGGCATACACCAGCGCATTCTTGATGATCTCGACCACAATCGGATCGATCATCGCTTCGCTCGCTCCAGCACCAGCAAATCCTCCTCGACCGTCATCGTCCAGCCAGGCGCAACATATGTGGTGGTGTCGTACTGTTCTACGACCGCCGGCGCATCAACGCGCTTGCCGTGCCCCAGTGCCTCACGCCGCAATATTGCAACCTCTACGAAGCGATCGTCGATCCAAACTGGACGCTTCACCTCCTGTCGCAGTTCGACGAAGCCTGTGCCTAGCGCAGGAGAACGCTCAGTAGCGTACGGTTCTCGAAAGACGCTCCCGCTCGCGGTCAGCCGCATGTTGACTAACTCGACGACCTCATCGTGGACGTCGTAACCGTAGCGCGCGCGGTGCGCTTCGTGGAAGCGCTCCGCGACAACGTCCATCGCACAATCGTGCTCGATTGTCAGCTCGAAACTTTGCCCGCGGTACCGCGCGTCGTACTGTCGCAAAAAGGCGATGCTCCGGGCGTGCGCCCCTTGGTCGAGTAGCTCCACGTGAGCGCGCGCCTCGCCTTCAGCAAAAAAGCGATCCGCGGTTTGCGCGTCAAACGCATTGGTGTTGCAAAGCAACGGGGCGACGTCGGTGACATGTAGACCGGCGTCGAGCAAGCCGGAGGCTGAGAATAATCCCGGATGTGGCGGAACGATCGCGCGTTCGATTTCAAGCTCGTCGGCCAGCGCACAAGCGTGCAACGGTCCGCCGCCGCCGAACGCGACCAGCGTGAAGCTGCGAGGATCCAGCCCCCGCTCAATCGTCACGATGCGCAACACCTTCGCCATTGCATCGTCAATCAGTCTGACGATGCCGGCAGCCGTCGTTTCAACGCTCGCGCCGATTAGCCGCGCCAACGCTTCGATGGAAGCGCGTGCGCGCGACGCCTCGATCGGGAACGTGCCGCCGAGCAAGTGCCGTTGATGTAGCCGCCCGAGCACGACGTTAGCGTCGGTGACGGTCGGACGATCCGACTCTCCGTAACATGCGGGCCCCGGATCCGCGCCAGCCGAAAGCGGTCCGACGCCCAAGGAACCTGCGTCGTCAATCCACGCGATGGTGCCTCCTCCCGCGCTGACTTCCGCCAAATCGACAAACGGAAATCGAACGGGGTAACCACTGCCTTTGACGGCGCGGCCGCTGTGAGTCTTGCCGGCGGCTTCAAACTCGTGCGCCACTTGCGCCACGCCGGCCACAATCGTGCCGGCTTTGGCGGTTGTTCCACCCATGTCGAACGAAAGCAAACGCTGCACGCCGATCCGCCGGCCAAGCGCCGCGGTAGCGATCGCACCGCTTGCAGGGCCGCTCTCGATTATTGCCGCGGGCCGGTTTAACATTGCTGCTGCGGTGGCAATGCCTCCATCGCTGCGCATAACGTAGAGCGACGCGTCGATGCCGTTCGCCCGAAGCTCACGGATGAGTCGCTCGAGATAGCGTTCGACGATCGGTGCAAGCGCGGCGTTCACGACCGCCGTCGAAAAACGCTCGTACTCGCGATACTGGGGATCGACGGCGGAGGAGCGAGTGATCCGCACGCCCGGCAGCGCGGTTGCCATCGCTTCAGCTAGGCGGTTCTCGTGGGTGGGGTTGGCGTGTGCGTTTAGCAAACACACTGCGGCGCCTGCAATGTCGCGCCCACACAAGTCGGCGCAGACCGCGGCAATCGAAGCATCCTCGAGCGGCACGAGCACTTTGCCGGCGTAGTCGATGCGCTCGCGTACGGTGAGCCGATCGTCGCGCGCAACCAGCGGCCGAGGCCGCTCGACGAACAGGTTGTAGACCTCGCTGCGATTCTGCCTGCCGATCTCGATGACGTCGCGGAATCCCTGCGTCGTGACGAGCGCCACCCGCGGCAGCTCGAGCCCCAGTTGGCCGAGCAGGGCGTTAGTGGCGATCGTTGTGGAGTGCGCGAGAAATTCGATGACGGGCCGCTCGTCGTATTCGTCGAGCAGCGCCAGCAGCACGTGCATGACGGCGCGCTGCGGTTCGTGAGGCGTACTGGCGACTTTGCGCGTCTTGACCCGGCCGCTCCACGACTCGACGGCGACGAGGTCGGTAAAGGTGCCGCCGACATCGATGCCGACGCGTAGTGCATCCTGCGCCATGCCGGGTGCTTTCGACGCCGGCAGCGCAACGCGCTTGTTCCATCGAAGAGGCCGCGACGTTCGACAGCGGCATATTACGCGTCGAACGCTTCGGTGCAAGGAGCGGCCGGCCAATCATTTTCATCCCGGCATTGTTCTGCGGTTCGTGGCAGTGGAACGCGCAGATCGGTAGCCTCTCGAAGAACGACGACGTCTTCGTCGTGACGCTTGCCCGGATTCGACGGACGGAAGATGATCGCCGGCGACCGTCTCATGAAGCGTGCCGAGGAGAGTCTGCATCGCTTGATTACAATGGAAGCCCTAAAGAGCCCAATCGTTGTGGGGCACAGCCTCGGCGCCACGCTCGCCGAAGGCTTCGCGTCAGAGAGTCAAAAGCGCGCGACGTACGTGCGTTGGGCATCGCGTACCCCGCACGCTCTCGTAGTGGTCATCGACCGTTCGCGGCACTTCGTGATGTTCGATCAGCCCGAACGATTTGCGCGTGCGCTCGACGACGCTATCTCGCGGTAGGCTAACGCCCCTCGCTCGCGCGCCGCAATGCGTTGATGTCGAGCTTCTCCATCTCAAACATCGCCCGCATAGCTCTGTTAACTTTATCCGGATCCTCGTCGCCGAACAGCTCGCTCAAGCCTTCCGGCACGATCTGCCAGGTGACGCCGTATTTATCTTTCAGCCAACCGCATTGCATCGGGTCGCCACGGTCGATAAGTCTCTCCCACAATTCGTCAACCTCCGCCTGCGTCGGGCAGTTCACGACGAACGATATCGCGGATGAAGACGCCAGCGTAATGCGTGGCGTCAGTTCGTGGCCGTCGGGTGCGCTATGGCCGCCGTTGAGCGCTACAAAATCCGTGCCGTCGAGCCGGAAGCTAATCGTCATTACGCTTCCCTCCGGGCCGGGTCCCGCCGCGCTGTAACGGGTAATCGTGTCGATCTTTGAGTTCTTGAAGATTGAAACGTAGAAGTTCACGGCCTCTTCGGCGTTGTCATCGAACCACAGAAACGGAGTAATATTTTGCATGCGACTCCTCAGAATCCCGTCAGCTGACTCAAAGAAAAAATGGCTCCTTGGGGATCGGTGATCACGCAACGACGGAACCCCGGCGCATCGTGCGGCGGCGCCACGACCCTTCCACCAAGCTTCGAAGCCGTTGCTGCCGCGCGATCGACGTTATCGATCCAAAAGTCGACGCTCCAATGCGGTGCGTTTGCGGCGTGATCCTCGACGAGCGGCACCATGATAGCCACGACGTCGCGCGGAACCGGCTGCCTCGGCTCGCCTCCAACGTAGCCGGGAAGACGCCACAGCGTCATCGGCGTTCCGCCGGCGTCGAAAGTATCGGTCTGCCAACCGAAGACTTCGCCGTAGAAGCGCTTCGCGTCGTCGAGATCGGTCGTGTGCAAGACGTTCATCGCCCAGGCTGAGGGTTCGTTGACGATTTGCGCTCCGGCTCGATCCTTGGCTTCCCAAAGGCGCAAGATTGCACCGGCGCGATCGGCGACCACCGCCATGCTACCCGCGGGCGCGGCGTCAAACGGAGGATATATGATCGTGCCTCCCGCGATTGACACCTTGGCGCACGCGGCGTTCGCGTCGTCAACGGCAACGTACGTATTCCAAGCCGTGACGCCCGGCGCCGAGGCCGGCTGCGAGCTTACGCCTGCAACGTCCCGCCCGCGAACGCGCGCTACGAAATATCTGCCGGCAGGCGTGGCCGGCATTTGGCCGGGGCCGACAAACTCCCATCCGAACAGTCCGGCGTAGAAGCGAATCGCGGCATCCGGATCGGTTTGCATCGTGTCGACCCAACAGGGAACGCCAGGCGGATAGTGCGTTCGTTTACTCATCACTCACGAAGCCTCGCAGAGATTGATCATCCACTTGACGCCAAACCTATCGGTAAGCATTCCGAATCGCGGTGACCAGAACGTTCTGTCGAGCGGCATCGTGACCGTGCCGCCTGCCGAAAGCTTCGCAAAGATTTCGTCGACTTGCGCGGCGTTCTCAGCCTCGATTCCCAGTACGAAGTTGTCGCCGGGCGCTCCCCCACGATCCGCCGGCGCATCCATGACGTTGAGGATTCCTGCGGACGAGCGCAGCGTCCCGTAGATGACCTTGTTGGCCCAACCGGGTGCGACGGATTCGGCGGCCGGCGAGTCGGCGAAGCGCATGATGCTCACTTCTCCGCCCAGCGCATCGCGATAATGCTGCAGTACCTCTTCGGCATTTCCGTTGAAAATGAGGTTTGGATTGAGTTGCATGTCAAGACTTCCTTTGTATTTCAAGAGCGGTATGGTTAAAAGAGCTGTGTGAGCTTCGCGCGATGCTGGTAGGCGAGCACGAACCACAACGCAGTGAGTAGGATCGGCAGCGCAATCGTCTGGGGTTGCATCGTGAGATGGAAGACGAGGATGTTCGAGAGAACGGCGGCCAGCAGCACCAGCGCAAACGGCACGTAGCGATTGGCGAGCAGCAGCACGCCGGCCGCCAATTCGACGAGATCGACGAAAACCACCCAGTGCGATTGAAAAAACGCGGATGTGAAGACTCCGGCCAAGCCGGGGGGCATCGGCGGCGGGTTCGCTATAAGGAAGAAGATCGAGGCTCCGGCAAGCGTGAAGACGAGTCCGAGCGCGATGCGCGACGCCGTCACGCCGCAGCGGGCGAGCTTGCGCGTGTCTGATTGGCGGGGCAGTTGGTCGACGAGAGCGGTCATCAGAGTTGCTCCTTCGGTTGAGGGATTGGGTAGGCTCGATTATACGAAGTAAACTTGTTAGAAACAAGTACTATGCAAAAAAAAGATTTTGCTATACAATGGCAAGCATGACGAACCGCACCTACGGCCAGTACTGCGGGCTCTCGCGCGCCGTCGAAATCCTGGGCGAGCGATGGGGCCTGCTGATCGTCCGCGATCTGCTCATCGGGCCCAAGCGGTTTACCGACCTGCAGCGCGGCCTGCCGGGGATTCCCAGCAACGTGCTAACCTCGCGCCTGAAAGAGCTCGAGAAATCGGGCGTCGTGCGTCGCCGGGTCTTGCCAAGGCCGGCTGGATCGGTCGTCTACGAGTTGACCGAGTATGGATCCGAGCTGGAAGAGGCGGTCGTTTGCTTCGGCCGGTGGGGCGCGAAATCGCTGGGGGAGCCGCGCCCCGACGAGATCGTCACGCCCGACTCCATCGCGATGGCCCTGCGCTCAACGTTCCGGCCCGAAGCTTGCCAGGGAGTCCGCGCCAACTACGAATTGCGCTTGGGTGACGTCGTGGTTCATGCGCGCGTGCACGACGGATCCATCGAAGCCGCGACGGGGAGGTTGCCGGACGCCGACCTCGTGATTGAGGCGGGGCCTGGAATTCGGGCGCTGATGGCGGGAGAGATCACTGCGGGCCAAGCGATCGAACAAGGCGTCGCGCGCGTCAGCGGCAAGCGCCAACTGTTCGATCAGTTCGCCAAGATATTTCGGATCTGATACTTAGAACGTTAGGCTATAGGTGCCGTTGGCCGGGTTGCAATCTGTCCCTTGCACCATGCGGATGCGAAAGTTGAGCGTCGTCGTCCCTTTGGCGGCCTCTGGGTTTCGCGGCCACATGTATGAAAACGTTGCCGATTGCAGGCGCCCGAGCGGCGGTATAGCTTTCGCATCGAGCTTAATGCCGTACTGATAGATATCGACGAACTGCAGCGCGTTCGGCGATTGGTGCTCGCTGCCGAAGTTCACCACCGTACCAACCAAATGATATTGATTGACCGGACCGCTCGTGACACTCTGGACCGCGACGCGCGTGATCGCGGGATTGGGACCGGCGCAGGTTGCGGCCCCTGCAGCGATGGTGCTTTGTGCGACCAAGAAAAAGAGTATGGGTAACGTTCGAATCATGTCTAGGCTCCCTCTCTAGTTGGGCTGGCTGGCATCCCTATACCCGGTTGTGGCCTAAGATATTCAACCGGGAACGGTGCGCCAGGGCCCGAATGCAAGCGACCCATGCCTAGATTAAGGGTCCTGTTGTTCGCGGGCGCATTGCTCGCGACCGCGCCCGCACCGGCTTCGATCGACGCGACGCTGCGAGCCTCGCTCCAGCGAGACCTGAACCAATATCTCGCAGCGCGCGCCAGGCCGGAACACATCTCCGCCATCTCCTTGAGCGTCAGCCTGCATGGCGCGCCGGAGACGATCGACGTCACGGCGGGAATGACTCGCTACGGAGGCGAGGGAACGCCGATTACGTCGGATACGCTCTGGCAAATCGGCAGCAATACCAAAGCCTTCACCGCTGCAACGATCCTCCAGCTCGAAGCGGACGGGAAACTGAGCATCGACCAAACGCTCGGGCGCTGGCTGCCGCAATATCCCGCATGGAAGAGCGTTACGATTCGGCGTTTGCTCGACATGACGAGCGGCATTCCAGGCTACGATTTTTCGAACGCGATGTTGAGCGCGTATGCGCGCAATCCAAAGCACAATCTTACGACGGCCGAATTAGTCCGCTACGCCTATCCGACCACTCCGGGTGCGCCGCCGCCAACGACGGGTTACTCATACTCGAATACCAACTATATTCTCGCAGAGATGATCATCGAGCGGGTTACGGGTCACAGCTACACGAGCGAGCTGGATCGGCGCTTCCTGCGAAACAACCTAGGCCTCGACACCACCTATTACGCAGCGTACTCGTACCCGGCGAGCGTGCTCGACCGCATGACGTCGGGATATTTCTTTAGCCGCGATGCTGACAATGCGGGGCTAGCGCCGCTCTTTGGCCTCGACGTACGCGACGACAGCGTTTCGTGGATGCAAGGCGCCGGCGGCATCGTGTCGACGCCGCAGGACATGACGCGTTGGGCTCGCGCGCTGTACGCTGGGAGCATCCTGGCGCCGAAACAGCGTGCTGAGATGATGCAGCTGGTCTCGTTGAAAAGCGGCAAGCCGATCGCGAAGACGAGCCTCGAAGATCCGCAAGGGTTCGGCTTGGGCATTGCGCAGATGACCCGGTCTCCGATCGGAGCGGTTTGGTTCTACGAAGGCATGACGCTGGGCTATCGGATGCTGCACGTCTACTTTCCGCGCCAGGATGCGGTAATTGCATTTGGGCTGAATAGCCAACCGGACAGCAAACAGAATAACTCCGGCAAACTTGTCGTCGCGATCTACGACACGCTGCATGCGGCCGGCAAACTGTAGTCGCATTTCATCGAGCATCGTCGCGCTGGCCATCGCCGCCGGCGCGCTGATGGCTCGGGCAGGTGCTGCCGATCAGCCGCAATCCGCATCGATCAACGCTGTCGCGCGAAGCGCGATGGGTCAGTACCATCTCAAGGCGATCCTCGTGCGCGTGACGTCCGGCGGCAGCACGCTCTACGCCGGCGCGATGGGTGAATCCATGACCGGCGTACCGGCGACGCCGCAAATGCATTTCCGCAATGGCGCGATGGCGTTCACCTATTTGGCCACGGCGTTGTTAGAGCTCGTGGACCAAAAGAGGGTCGACCTCACCGATAAACTCGCTCGATACTTCCCGAGCCTTCCATACGCCAATCGGATTACGCTGGGAAACCTCGCCAACATGACGTCCGGATACGCCGATTACGTTTACCAGCCGGAAGTGCTGCGCGGCGTGACCCTCGATCCGTTCCGCCATTGGAGCTCTGAGGAGCTGACGCTCATCGGGGTGCGAAAGCCGATGATGTTCGCGCCGGGCACGAACTGGGGCTATTCGCATACGAACTACGTTATCTTGGGGCGGGTGCTCGAAAAGATCATCGGCCTGCCGCTGGCGCAAGCGCTGCAAAGATACGTCATGACGCCGATGCGGCTCTCCCAAACCCGCAGCTTCGACACTCCCGAGATCCCCGAACCGGTGCTGCACACTTACACTTCCGAGCGGCGCAGCGAGCTGCAAATTCCTGCCGGCCTGCCGTTCTACGAGGATTCGACGTTTTGGGATCCGTCGTGGACGACCGCCAACGGCGCCGTACAAATTACCGACATAGCCGATATGGCGAGATCGATGGAGCTTGTCGGGTCCGGCGCGCTGCTCTCGCGCGCGTCCCATGCCGCGCAAGTACGGCCGAATCTCGCCGGCTTCGGCCATCCCGATCCCAAATGCGGCGCGTGCCGTCGCAACACGGCGGCGTTCAACTACGGGCTCGGCGTCGTCAACCTCGGCCCGTGGATCGCGCAAATCAAAAACTTCGCGGGGTGCGGCGCGACCGTCGGCTATCTACCCGCGCGCAAGCTTACCATCGCCGTGGTAACGACGTACCTGCCCGTTGCGTTCGACTCTAAAGGCGATAATCGGGACGTGAGTCAGACGGTCTTCGCCACGCTTGCAAAGACGCTCGCACCCGGTACGTTGCCTAAAATGCCCTAGGAAGGAAACCATGCGAAACAATCGCCTCGCCGCCGCCGTAGAGGCAGCATGAACGAACGGATTTTGGCCGCTGTTGCGGCCGCGTGTATCGCTTTGGTGCCTCTGCGGGCGCCGGCGCAAGGTTCGCCCAGCGCGCAAATCGCGGCCCTGGAGCTGCAATCGGTCAACGAGTTTCTGGCGGCTTCTCCGGAGGTCGCGACGTTCTTAGGAGAATACCGTTACGACGGCAATTGGAGCGATCCGACGCCGGCCGGAATCGCACGCTTCAAGCAACTGCTCGCGACGTACGAGCAAAAAATGAACGCGATCGACATGACCGGTGCGACGTTGCAGGATCGCAACGACATCACATTGATGCGCGCCTTCGTTGCGCAGCAGCGCCGTGCGTTTGCCGAGCTCGAAGCCGGGAAAGACCCGTCCGGTCCGCCGCTCACGCTGCTCGGCGTCGTCTTTACGATGATCCTGCACAAGGACGAGCAAGATCCGTCGGTGTGGTGGGATCACCTGATCTCTCGTTTGGAGAAAGCGCCGGCATGGATGGCCGCTCAGCGGCCGCTGATCACGCATCCGGGAAGACTACAAGCCGAAGTCGCGCTCAAGCAGCTCGCAATGGCGCCCGCGCTCTTCACCTACGTGCTGACGCCGATGGCTGCTGGCCTTCCCGCCGATCAGAGCGTGCGTTTCGCGAAAGCGCGTGACGCGACGGTCGCCGCGGTCGTGCAATGGAACAAATGGATGAGCGACAACGCCGCGAGCTGGCCGATCAACTATGCGATGGGGACCGACGCCTATAACGCCATGCTGCGCGACGAGTTGCTGTTGCCGTACGACTCCGATCAGATTGCCGCGATCGGGCGCAAAACGTTGGATGCCGCGCTGGCGCAAGAGCGTGAAATCAAAGCCGAAGCCAGGGCCAAGGGCGTCAACCTTTCCAACCCCGTTCAAGCGGCGGCCAACGGCGGCGGCATGACGCCGACCACTAAGGATGCGCAGTTCGCCTTCTTTCAGACGCAGCTCGATACGCTGCGCACATTTATCGCAAAGAAACGAATCGTAACGATCCCCGCATACGTCGGGCGGATGAAGATCGAGGAGACGCCGGCGTTCCTGCTGCCGATTCTGCCGGGCGCCTCGATGAATCCGCCGCCCATTCTTTCAAAGCAGGTTGATGGCATCTATTTCGTTCCGCCGCCCAACCCGCAGATGGCCAAGGCCGCTGCGAACGGCGCGATCTTCGAAGATTTCGACCGAGACCGCGTGCTGATGACCAGCGGGCACGAAGGCTTTCCGGGTCATTTCCTCCAGCTCTCGATTGCCAAGAACAACGCCGATCCGGTGCGACGCCTGTCATTCGATAGCGTGTTTTCCGAGGGCTGGGCTTTCTACGAGGAGGCGTTGCTCGAACGTGACGGCCTCTACGGCAACGATCTCGACGGACGCTACGCCGTCGCGCAGTTCGAGCGGCTGCGCGGGGCGCGCGCGATCGTCGATACGAAACTTGCAACTGGTGCGTGGAGCTTCGATCAGGCCTTGAAATGGTTTGCCGCCAACGCAGGCGTCGACGCCGCAACGGCGCAGGGCGAGGTCAGCCGCTTCGCGCTAGGCGCGGGACAAGCGTTCGACTATGCCGTCGGCAAGGCGCAGATCGAAGCGCTGCTCGCGCAATACAAAGCGAAGAAAGGCAGCGCCTTCGACTTGCAAGAGTTCCACAACGATCTTCTCTCACACGGGACCGTTCCCGTGAGCATCATCTCCAGCGAGATGCTCGCCGAGTAACGAGGCGCGCTCGCGCAATACGGCCAGCTCGCGAGCCTGACGCTCCGCGAGCCTGCGCCATCGCGCGATTTCGCGGTTCACGCGCAGCGCGTCGAGATGATCGTAGGCCATGCCCGCTGCGGTGCATACGGATTCGAGCGAGGCGACCTCGTCGGGATCGATATCTTCGCCGTTGAGGTGCGCACCGTAGGCGGCGACGGCCTGGAGCCGGGCCCGCACGAACACCGGAACGGCGAGAACGGGGTCGCCGTTTTGCGAGTTCGGTCGATCGGTTCGATCGAGCTCGTGCAAGCGTGCCGCGTGGCGCGTTCCTTGCAGGCGCAGTGAGACGGCGCGATTGAGCGGTCTGCCGTCGGAGAGGTACTCGCCGGAATCATCGAGCCTATAAAGTTCCGCGCAGCTTAGTGCGTACGCCTCAACTGGTTCACGCACGAGTGCCTCCTCCACTATTGCGGTGTTCTCCGCGTAGGGTAGTCCGGCCGCAACGCTGGCGAGGTGACGTTCCGCTAAATGGCGGCGGCGAAAGAGCTGACTTTCCACGAAGGCTTCAATTTTTGCGTGCGCCGCATCCAGTGAGAATGCGATGCCAATCGCCGTGAGCGCAACCAGCGCGATCGTGACGCCGCTGTGCTCGATGATTCGCCCGGCGAGCCATTCGATGAAGGCGAAGATCGCAAAGATCATGGCCGTGAGGGTCGTGTAGACGAGCGTGCGGCTGATGACGAAGGAGATGTCGAAGACGCGCTGGCGCACGACGGCATAGGCAAGCGCAAAGGGCGCCAAAGCGTAGAGCAGCACGGCGATCCAGACGAAGGCGTTGGAGGTCGCAAGGGAATAGGTTGACTGCCAGTAACGTCCCCACTCCGATGCGTAGCTCAGCAGCGTAAACAGAACGCCTGCGATGACCCATTGAAATCGCTGACGCTCCCAACGCCCAACGCCCAGATATGCGGTCACCAGGGTCACGCCGGCGATCAGGATCAGGGTGAGTGCGCCAAGGATCGCTCCCAACGACATCCATAGCGACGGATTCCAACCGAAGAAGAGCGATGTCGCATCCCACGCGAGATTTGGTACTGCGAGCAGACCGCCGATCGGAATCGCTAGCCTGTCGAGCCAGGCGCGCCACTTCTCGGGACGGTTGGCCGGAAAGCGCGCGGCAAAGATTACTAGCCCGATCGGTCCGACAATTCCCAAGAGGTCAGAAGCGAACTGCGCGATCGGAAAGAGCCAATCGGGGAAACGGTACAACGTTACGTTCGTCGCCGAGACCAGATAGAGGAAGAGTCCCCACGTCATCCGGTTCGGACGCCGTAGTAAGATCAGCAGCGCAACAACGATATACGCAAACCCCGCGAGCCGCAGGAATGAAGCCAGCGGCGAAAAGAGCGCCTGTTGCGATTCGGCCGGCGTAATCGGCGTCGCTTCGAGCGTGACCACACGTGATTTTGCAGGCCGAACGACTAGCAAGGTGATACGCTCGCCCGTCAGCGGCGGCTGATACTCGAGACCAACGATGCGGTCGTGCAACGTCGACCGCGAAAAATCCAGACGGTCATCAACGACGATTCCTGCGCGCGCGGCGGGCGTCTCCGGATCCACGGCCGCTACGCGGTTACCGTCGCTGTACACCAAATGGTACCCAAGGGTGCTCGGCGGCGTAAAAAGTTGGACGGAGGCCGCGACGTTAAGCGCGATTGCAACCGCCGCCGCGATCAACGCCGCGAGACGTTCCCACGGTTTCACGATGAGCAAGCATTCTTCGATTCCATGGCCGAGCCTGTCCTCAGCGCGTGCAACCCGCGCGCGGCTTAACCCGCTCTAGGCCTCAGTGACCCTTAGTAACGAGGAGCGGAGATGAATATCGGTATCATAGGTGCAGGCAACATCGGTGGAACGTTAGCGAATGCGTGCGGCCCCGAAACGCTCGCGGACCTGGCGCGGGCTCGCAAGGAGCGTATTCCGGACTGGACCGCGGCGTAACGCATGGCTACATCTGCATACGAACGATTTCGCGCGTTGCACGAACGGCCTGAAGCGTTCGTAATGCCGAACGCGTGGGACGGTGCGTCGGCAGTCTTGCTGAAACGCGCCGGATTTGAAGCCTTGGGAAGCACGTCGCTTGGGCTCGCGTTTTCGCTTGGCCGTCAGGACGGACGTCACGCCGTTTCCCGCGAGGATGCGATCGCGCATGCCGCGTTGCTCGCCCGCGTCAGCGATCTGCCGGTGAACGGCGACCTGGAAGATGGTTTTGGTCCGCAGCCGGAGGACTGCGTGGCGACCGTGCGCGCAGCCATTCGCTCAGGATTGGCGGGGCTTGGGATTGAGGATACGACGGCCGATCCTGCCCATCCGATTCACGACTTCGATCGTGCGGTGGCGCGCATTCGGGCGGCTGCACAAGCCGCCCGCGGCCAGATCGTGCTGACCGGGCGGACCGATAACTATCTCAATGGGCGCCCGGATCTCGACGATACGATTCGTCGCTTGACGGCGTTCGCCGAGGCTGGCGCGGATGTATTGTACGCTCCCGGCTTGCCGGACATGGCCGCAATTACCGCCGTCGGCAGCGCCGTCGCTCCGAAGCCGGTAAACGTGTTGATAGGTCCGAGCGATTCGGTCGTTTCGCTCGCGGAACTCTTCGAAGCGGGCGTGCGCCGCGTGAGCATCGGCGGTGCGCTCTACCTTAGGACGATGTCGTCGCTCGTAGCCACGGCAGAAGCGCTGCGTCGCGGCAATCTCGCCGTCGTCATCGAGCGGATGCCCAGCGGCGAGGTTGCCGCGTTGCTGCCGGAGTAGATTCAGTCCCCCGCGGAACGGGGTACAAGCGCCCCGGTGGCTGTGCGCATTCGCAAGTTCTTTGCGGTCTTAGGTCCCGGACTCATTACCGGAGCCGCTGACGACGATCCGTCGGGAATCTCAACCTACTCCGTCGCCGGAGCGGCAACGGGGTATTCGATGCTTTGGCTGACGCTGATTTCGACGCCGATGATGGCGGTGATTCAAGGAATGTGCTCGCGCATTGCGATGGTCAACGGTGAGGGGCTAGCCGCAGTTATGCGAAAGCGCCTCCCGCTATGGGCCGCGTATGGGCTGGCCGGTTTAGTAATCGTTGCGAACACATTCAACTTGGGCGCGGACATCGGCGGAATGGCCGACGCCGCGCATCTGGTCGTCCCGCTGCCCATTGATGCACTCGTCTTTCTATTTGGGGTCGCCTTGCTGGCCGCGCAAACCTGGCTCCCCTACGCAGCCATCTCGCGGTTCTTCAAATGGTTGACTTTGGCGCTTTTCGCGTACGTCGTCACGGCCTTTGTCGTACGCCCCCCCTGGGGGCAGGTGCTGCTGCGGTTCGCCGTTCCACGACTGCACTTCGATGCGACGTGGCTCTCGACTATGGTGGGCGTGCTGGGTACCACGATAACGCCGTACCTGTTCTATTGGCAGTCGTCGTTGATGGTGGAGGAGGATAAAGAAGCCGGAAAGACTTCGATCGCGGCCCGGCGTGGAACCAATGCCGGATTGGTAAAGAAGATGCATATCGACGTGAACGCCGGTATGATTTTCTCCAACCTCGTTGCTTTCTTCATCATCGTTACGACGGCCGCTACGCTGGGTGCTCACGGACGTCACGACATCGCCACGGCGCAGCAAGCCGCGCAAGCCCTTCGGCCTTTAGCCGGGCGGTTTGCCGAGCTACTCTTTGCGCTGGGGATGGTCGGCACCGGCATCCTCGCCGTTCCGGTGCTGGCGACATCGTCGGCCTACGTCGCCGCACAAACCTTCGGTTTTCGGGAAGGCCTAAGCGAACCAGTCCACCGCGCGCCGCGCTTTTACTTAATAATCGCGATCGGGATTCTAATCGGCATTGCGATGAATCTGCTTCGTATCGATGCCATCAAAGCGCTCTTCTGGTCGGCCGTGCTCAACGGCATCGCCGCCGTGCCGTTGATCGGCGTCATCGTCTGGCTCGCCTCGAGCGGCCGCATCATGGGGAAATGGGTCAGCTCGAGATTGGCTCGGGCGTGGGGCTGGGCGACCTTCGCGTTGATGGGAGGCGCGACGGCCGGGATGTTTTACTTCATGGCACACGGCTCATGAGCGGTCGAAGCGCGCCGCATCGCACAAAAGGGGCGCGATCGTACGCCGCCAGCAGGGAGTTCATAGGAATTTTACAGGGAGCCGCCGTGAAGAAAGGCTGAATGCAGGAACTCTTCGTGGGTCGTGGCTCGCTCCGAGTACCATCGGAGCGTCTCGCCTTCTGGCTGACCGCGCTCTGTGCGTTTCCGGCCGCGTTACTCATTGGCTACCTGCTTCACGAATCGATCGGCGCGTCACAGGTAGCGCTTTTCATCGTGGTCGCGATGCTGTACGTGACACTGGCGCGGGGTCGACTGCTCGGTTCGAGCGTCTGGGTGCACGAACGGCAATATCCGCGCGTCTTTACGATCGTTAAACGGGCCTGCGCGGCGCTCGAGATCCCCATGCCGTTTGTCTTCGTACGCGAAGACAACTACGTGCCCGTCGTTGCTCTCGGCTTCGGGGAGCCGTACGCGCTCGTGCTCTCGAGCCACTGGATCGAGCATTTCTCCGACGACGAGCTTGCGTTCATGATCGGACGCGAGCTGGGGCATATCGCCGCCGGGCATACTCGTTTCCATTCGCTGTTGAGCGTCAACGGCAACGAGAACCCGCTAATTTCATTGATCTTCGGTGCATGGCTCCGGCGTTGCGCCTTGACTTGTGACAAGGTTGGACTGCTGTGCTGCGGCTCGCTCGATGCCGCCGTTCGCGCAATGGGGATGGCAGCGTTTCACGCGTTCGGGCGCCAAGTGGATTATCAAGCCTTCGCCGAGCAGCAAGCGGAGATCCAAACCGATTCGGTCCTACGCTGGGGCGAATGGTTAAGCAGCGAGCCGTACGCGACGCAGCGAATCGCGTCGCTGCGCAACTTCATCGCTACGCAAAGTTATGCCAACGCGCAAACGTGGTTTCTGCGTGAACGCAGTGAGGAACCGCCGGCACTCGCCGCGCCCGGTCGAGCAACGGTGGCGACTCGCGATTGTGCCGGTTGGTGGCGACGTTTCGCGGCCTGGGGCATCGATGCGGTCGTCGTCAGCGCGATCATCACATCATTCGGCGGAAGCGTTGCGAACGTTGGACGTTCCGCTGCCCCGGCTGCCGTAACGGTCGCGCCGGGCGACGTCGAGGTACAGGCGCCGGGCATGGGGCCGATCACGATTCGCGGGAAGAAACATGTCGTCGCTACACCCGCACCTCACCACAGCCGATATCGAGCGTCTTGGGCATGGACCAACCCGTTGGCCGCAACAGCCGCTCCGTCCGCTACGCCGGCGGCTGCTCCAACCGATGAGGCAGTCGTGGGACCCCTGACGATTTCAGACCAAGGAGTGGGGATTAAGGTCGGTGGGCAGAGCGTGCCGTTTTCGGCCGATTCGCTTGTCGCGTTCGTCGCCGGATTCATCCAACGGTTGGGATTCTTCTTTTGGTTTCCCGTCTATCTCGCGTTGCTCGTAATGGTTGCCGGGCAAACGTTCGGCATGATGATCACCGGGCTGCGCGTGGTCACCACCGATTTTCGCAAGCCGAGCATCGCGCGCACGATCGGCCGATATCTCATCGTCTTCTTGGTTTGGTGGTTGATCGTGCCGTCGAGCCTCGTCTGGCGTCGCGTGCTGCTCCACGACCGTTGGACGAAGACGCGCGTCGTGAAGGTCGAACGCGTCGTCGCCCGCCTCACCGCGCCGGCTCCCTCGTCAGGATGACACGGGATGAGGTTGGCAAAGTCTGCAGATGAGCGTTGACGAGCGAGATGGCGCTGGAACCTTCGCCGACGCTCGCAGCGACACGCTTGACTGAATCCTTTCGAACGTCGCCGACGGCAAAGACTCCGGGACGGCTGGTTTCCAAGAAATAGGGATTGCGTTCGAGCGGCCAGGCGCCGTCTGACGCGATGGCTTGGGGGCCCGTGAGAATGAAGCCGCGATCGTCGCAGGCGACGAAGCCGTTGAGCCAGTCGGTTTTTGGCACGGCGCCGATGAAGACGAAGAGGCCGTCGCTAGGCTCCCAATTCGTAGCGCCGTCGCCGGTGTGCAGCGCAATCCGTTCGAGGCGATCGCTGCCGTCAACCGCCGCGATTACGCACTCCGTCACGACGGAGATGTTTTCGCAATTCGCGATACGCTCGGTCAGATAGCGCGACATGTCTTTGCTCAGCGCGTTGCCGCGGATTATGATTTTCACCGTTCGTGCGTACTGGGAAAAATGTAAGGCGGCCTGTCCGGCGGAATTTCCCCCGCCCGCAATATGAACGCTACAGCCGTTCATCCGCAGCGCTTCGGTCTGCGCCGCGCCGTAGTAGATGCCACGGTTCAAGAAGTCGTCGCAACGTTCGGCTGGCAACCGCCGATAAGCGACGCCGGGCGCCAGCACGACCGCACGCGCCAGGACGACTTGGCCATCATCCAGCGTCAACCGGCGATCGCCTGACTCACCCGATAGCGAACGCACCTCCCGAGTTACGACGACCTCCGCGCCGAAGCGGCGCGCTTGGCGAAATGCGCGATCGGCGAGATCCTCGCCAGACACGCCCGAGGGAAAACCGAGATAGTTTTCAATCATCGACGACATGCCGGCCTGACCGCCCGGAGCGTAGGCCTCGATTAACAAGGTTTGCAGGCCCTCCGACGCGCCATACACCGCCGCCGCAAGGCCCGCCGGTCCGGCGCCAACAATCGCGACGTCGTAGTGCGTGCTGTGCGGAACGTCGGAAAGACCCAAGCGCTCGGCCAACCTCCGCACGGTCGGCGATTGGAGCGAAGCGCCGTCGTCGGTAAAAGTCACCTCGCAGGCGTCGCCGGTGCGCTCTTCCCAGTTGTACGGAATATGCATCCGCGTGAGAAAATCGCGCAACTCATGCCACGCAGGCGAGCGACTATCGCCGCGAATCGTGCAGCGTTCCTCCGGCGCCTCGATGGCAAGCTGTTCGACCAGTGCGATACGTCGCGACATGTCGGTCGTCACCGAATGACTGAAGCCTTCGTCGCGGCGCATCATCTGCCAAAAGACGCTTTGATCGACGCGCGCAAGACGCAGCGGCGACGTCGCGCGAACGCCGCTCAGCGTGCACGCCCCGAGAATCAACGGTACCTCGCCGAACGAGTCACCCGTTGCGTATGACGTCAGCGGCGTTAGCCGGCCGGCAATGCTTTTGAGGACCTCGGCGGCGCCTTCGAGCAGCACGAAAAAACGCGGACTCTCCCCCTCATGAAAGAGCCATTCGTCTTTGCCGACGTGAACGTCGGCGCTACTGCGCGCGAAGAACCGTACGGTTTCATCGCTCGACTGCGCGAAGAGCCGAAGTGGGCGTAGCTCCGCCGGAGCGATCACCTGGAGGGGCGGCTAGGGTGCAGCCGTCACCGTGACGCGAACCGCAGCTTTGCCGGAAATGACGTGTCCGACCGATGCGTTGGAGCTCACGGTGTCGATTTGCAGCCGTCCGATATTTTCGTTGACGTGCAGCAGCGCGTGCGTCGTCGGATCGACCAGCGATTTCACTTTCACGATATCGAACTGCTGTCCGACTTGCACGCCGACGTTGGCGCCGATATCGATAATGACGTTGCTGCCGTCGATTGCGGCGATGTGTCCGCTCAACAGCGGTGCAACCGGACCGGAGTTGAAGCGGCTCGGGCTGATCGCGGCGACGATCTTACCGGCCTCATCGTCGATGAGATGCCCCATGTCGCTGTTGACGAACGTTGAGTTGCTGTACGATCCGGCGACGCCGCCGCCGAAACCGCCGGCACTCCACGACGTGCCCGTCCGTGTCTCTTCATCGGAGAAGCTCTGAACGATTTGTCCGGTCCGGGCGTCGATGACTCGCACCGCAACTTTGATGGTCACGCGATGGGTCGAAACGCCGCTGGCCGCAGCCCCAACCCAGTTCGGCAACAAACTCCCGGCGCCGGCGGTGCTATTGCCGGTTTGGTCGAGCTGCAGAATGTTTCCGGTGATCAGATAGTGCGCGCCGGTCATCCGCCCGGCGCTGATGGCGGTCTGCGGATCAACTTCGCCGCTGGCAGCGAGCTGATGTTCTCCAAGCGTCGAGCTGAGGTGGGTACGGTCGACAACGTTGAAGCCGCCCCCGTTCACCATCCGGTCCGTGACGAGATCACTTAGCGCCACGCCGGGCTGGAACGAGCCATACCAATCCGAGGTGAGCCCGTTGGTATTGAAATCGAGTACGGCGATCGACGGACGCGCGCCGCCGGCGGTCTGTTGCGCAAGCCCAACGAGCGGCGACCACGCAAATGCGGCGGCGAGGCAGGCCGAAAGGCAACGTTGATACACGATAATTCTCCTGAGACGTAGTAAACGGCGAAGGGCCACTCCATTATGCCACAACCGCGGCGCCCGGAGCACTTGGCCGCCGTTAATAGGGGCGAGCCGCGTCGGAAGCCATATTGGCCAGATGCCAGCGCACGTTCGCAAAGAGGGTTTCCCGGCCCGCGTCGCCGGAACGCGCACGGAACACCGGGTCCGTTTGATTCCAATAGGCGATCAGCGATGACGCGTACTCGTACTCCTTGACGATGTCGGAATGTTCGACGCCGCCGGCGTCCGTACCCAAGAGACAGCGCACGCGGGCCTCTAAGAGATATTTTAGCGCGGCATTTCCGAGCACGCCGCCGACCTGCGACACGTCGTTCGGGTCGCTGACCAGGGTTCCGAGGAGGTCGTCGAGCTGGAAGTTGGTGGCGGGATTGCGCGCAAGCGGATCGATGCGGTCCGCGAGGATCTGTGAGGCGAGCGGCATGCGCGCAACCGGATATGCGCCGGTCGCGACGTTGCTCTCGAGGTTCACGTCGGCCTCGACGCTCTCATCGCGCATCGCCTCGGCCTGTGCCGCGGTCGCCCACGTATCGTGCGCGAGCCGGAAGACCACGTAATCGTGCGTGTCGGGGTGGGCACGCTCGAACTGACCGATCGCGGCCAACAGCGTCGAGATATTGGTGCGCGCTTGCGCCGTGTTGGTGCGGGTCGGCGGAAGCGCCGCAAAGGCCGTTTGGAAACTCCATGGCTGTGGCGGCGGATTCGGCGCGTAGTTCACGAGGCCGCCTTCGCCGACGTGCGTGTGAACCAGCAGCTTGCCGTGCCACCCGGCTAGCCGGCGCGATTTCGACGCGTCGTATACCGCCGCGATGAGCTGACGGTAATAGGCCATGCCGTCGAGGCTGAAACAGGTCGTTTCGGGCGCGGCCGTATCGATACCGACGACGTCATTGAAATAACTACGAGCCTCGGCGGCGGAAACAACCGGCTTTCCGCCGTTCCAGCCCATTAAGCCCTCGTACACCATCCTGGGCGTCGTGACCAGACCCTGCGGAAGCTGCACCGCCGCGCACGCGCCCGACTTCGACCATTCGCTGTACGTTTTGCCGCCGGGCAGGGTGGCGAGCTGCGCCGTGTGCGTCATCAAGACGATCTTGATCGTCGGCATGTTGCGTTTCATTGCACGCAGAGCCGTGCTCAGCTCCGGATCGGCTGGTGCGCGCATCGTGCATTCGATCCAGCCGAGCGCGCCGGACGTGCCGGCGAGGAATTTCCATCCCCCGATGAACGGCAGCGATTGCTCGGAGTCGTCGATGTTCGTCGCCGCGAGATCGAGCACCGTCGCCTTACAGAGATTTGCGTTCAGGCGATCGTCGCTGCCGGCGTAAAAGCGATCGCGAAGATATGTGCCCGCGGGTCCTCCGCGAAACGCGTACGCGCTGTCGAACTCCGACCACGGCGTCGCGGTCAGCACGCGTTCGAGCGTGCCGTTCAAGGCCACAACGCTCCCCGCGACCTCGTCGCGGTAGACGACCAATGCGGCGCCCGCACCGAGCGCAAACCTCTGGCCGTCAGCCGGCGAGAAGAGTTTGTCGTCGAGCGCTGCCCCCTGCGCCGGGTACCACGTGTCGGCGAGGTACCGGTAGAGCGCCAAGCGATCGTCGACGCTAACCGTTTCGCGCGGATTGGAAAGGCTTGCAATGAAGGCTGGCAGATCCGCATAGGCTTCCTATGGGAGGATTCCCGTGATGTGATTGTGCGCGTCGAAGTACGTCACCACCGCAAAGAGAATGCCGGAGGTAAGTGCCGAAGCAAAGCTCGCCATGTGCGGTAGATTCACGCTCGCCAAGCCGGGGGCCCTCGCGGGGGCGTTTCCGCGTTTTAAGTTTCCGGAGTTCAGCGAGACCAGGCTGCCGCGCTACAATATCGCGCCGACGCAGGGCGTGCTTGGCGTTCGTAACGACGGGTACAACGTCGCCGAAGAGTTGCGGTGGGGCGTGCGCCGCCGAATCAACATTCGCGCTGAGTCGATTCTCGCGAGGCGCAATCCGATTCGGCGGCGCTGCATCGAATTTGCGGACGGCTTTTACGAATGGCATAATGGCCGGCCCTTTTATTACACGCTCGAATCGGGTGAACCGTTCGCGCTAGCCGGCCTGTGGGAACCGGTCGACGGGACGGTCGCGTGCGACGTGATTACCTGCGAGCCCAATGCAATCGTCGCTCCCGTACACAATCGCATGCCCGTTATGCTGACCGGCTCGAAGGTTGAGTTGTGGCTGGACCCGGAGCCGTTGCCGCCCGAAGTCGCCGCGTCAATTTTGCGGCCGTTCGACCCCGCGCTCATGCAGGTGCGTGAGGTCTCGAATCGCGTCAACAACGCGACCTACGATGCGGCCGACGTGCTCGAGAGCGCAACCCCGCGTTTGCTCTGAATAAGCGTTACGCCGGTTGCGACCAGCCATATGGCGGCGGGAATGGCGCCGAAGATACCCGGCCCCAACTGCCCCGGCGCCATGAACGAATCGGTCGAAGTGAAGAAGATCGACAGGGTTGCGACAGCCGCTCCAAGGGCAGCGAGGTAGCCCAGCGCCGCGAGCCACGACGGCGCCGACTCGTGCCGCCGCATGCTAAGCGCACAGGCGAATAGGAAGATCGCGACCGGTGCATATCCCAGGCCGCCCTGCGTGAAGATGAAGGTATTGTAGATGGCCTCGAGACCGTTCTTCGAGAACGTATCCGGCGAGACGTAGAGCGCGACCGTTTCGAGCGAGACGGCGAAGAGCGAGAGCGCCGTCATCAAGACGCCGGCCATTAGGGCGAGCGTCGGAAGCCCTTCTTGCCGTCCCGGCGCATGGCTCAGATAGCTGCGCAAGCCGACCAAAAACCAAAGGAAGAAGGCCACGGCCGGGAACGTGAGCCACGCGCTGAACAACAGCGCGAACCGGTGCGAATCGATCAGCAACGCCGTGTTCGTAGCTTTTTCGTCCACGGGCGGCAGGCCGTTATTGAGCATCGTAGCCACAACCAACACGGCGACGTAGCATAGGACGGACCAACCGGCGGAGCGCTCTGCGTGTACGTTTTCCATAGCCGTTTCTACATCATACCCAGGAGGAAGCGAGTCCTCCCTTCGTCGGGTGACCGGTCCTCAGAGGCCATAATACTTGAAAGCCGGCCACATCACCGCCAGCGGAACTCGCGGGCGCGTGCAGATGTAGATCGGCAGCGGACCCTCCAGCATCCATCGGTAATCGTTGCGATAGACCGCGATCTGGCGGACACTGCCGAACCAATGCAGCAGGAGCCAATAATCCGTGGCGCCGACGGCTAGGACGGAACGTCCACTATACCCGCGCGTTCCCCACAGATAGTATTGGTTGTTCGGGCTGATTACCGTTGGTAGTCCGTAACGCGGCCCGTAATAATCGAGTGCTCCGGCATATGCGTAGCGATCAGCAAAGACCGCCGTGATCGTGCGCTGTGCGGCGGGCAACGACCAATACGCGCCCGCCACCGTTTGCGTCATCGTTTTCCACCCCAGCTGGTCGGCGAACATCGGATTGATGAGATGACTCTTACCGTCGGGAGGCGTCGGGCGGCTCAAGCCGATCGCGCGTTCATACGCCATGTACGCTGGGAGTGACAGAACGGGAAGCGAGAGCGGAAACATCGGCAAGCCGCCAACGAAAGCCGCGGCAAGGACGGCGGCCCGCGACCATCGGGGCCGCGACTGGAGCGCGCGCTCGACCGCCACCGCGCCCGCCGCGAAGAGCGCCGGATAGACGCCCTGGATGTAGTAGCCGCGTCCGATCGTGAGGATGAGCACTCCCAGCAACAACAGATACGCGACCGTCAGGAAACGGTACGGTCTTCCAATCTGACCCTGGGCGCGGTAGGCCCACAACCACCCCAAACCCCAAATCCACACCGGTGAAAAGAGCGGATTATTGTACGCAAACTGCAAGCCCAGCATGTAGAGCGCATTCGTCCAGCGGTTCGGCGATTCGTCGGCCATGCCGTTGGCAAGGGCGTGTCGGTTGAGCTGATCGTTGTGCACGACCTCGAGCATCGGCAAACCGTGACGGATCTGCCAAAGCGCGTTGGGAAGCACCAGCACCATCGTTAACGCGACTCCAAACGCGAGCCAGGGCGAACGCAAAAGCTTGGCGTGCCCGCCGCACAGCAATCCGATGGCCAAAGCAACGGCGCAGCCCGCAATCGAGTATTTTGCGTACATTGCGAGCGTTACCACAAGAGCGATCGGGACGTACAGACGAACGTCTTGCGTTTTGACGAGACGAATCGTCAAGTAGATCAAAACCGTCCAGGCCGCCGGCGATAGCAGTTCGGTGGAGAGACCGTACGCGATGCCGATCAATCCCGGAGCAAGGGCGATCGTGAGCGCCGTCAACGTTTGCGCGAATCCGCGACCGCCGAACTCGCGGGCAATCGCACAGCCGAAGAGGACCGTCACGCCGGACAACAATCCGGGAAGGAAGCGCAGACCCCACACAGGATAGCCGAGCGGCGCGGTCAGCCACGTTATGAACGGTACGAGCGGCGGCTGGTCGACGTATCCCCAGGCCAAATGCTTCGCGCAATCGATGAAATAGAGTTCGTCGCGATAGTATCCGAAACGGTGGCAGAAGGCGAGATGTAGGACCACGGTCGCAAGCGCGATGACGTACGCGCTTGGGTACAGCTTCATCCAGTAGTGGCGCTGCTTTGCGGTCCCGCAAGGAAAAGCTGACTGATGCAGACGCCGACCAACCCAGCGACGGCAATCGAGCCAAGCACCAAGCTCGCATCCCACCACGTCCCCCCGAACATCGGCACGGCGAGGACGAAGTACGCCGCAAAATACGCGGCCGGTACGACGAAGCCCAACAGCCGAAACGCGTTTGGATTGCGCACAGAGGGTTTCAGTTTAGCAACGATCGTGTCGCCGGCAAGCCCGGCCGCAATCGAGGCCAAGACGATAAGAACGAGTTCCATGCGATCGCTCGAGAGCTCGCCGCCGATCCAAAGCTTTTCGGCGACGCAGAGAACGATCAGTGCGCCAAAATACAGTCGCTTGCGAAGGCAAAGATATAAAACCGCGGCGGCGAGCAGCGCGCTCTGCCAGATGACGATCGACAACTCCAATGCCTGCCGATAATAGAGAAAGACCGAGAGTACGAACTGTTCGCTCGTAAACGCGGCCTGCGAGAGTGGATGGTCGCGCCGCAGCGCTTCGGGATAGAAGCCGAACTGCGTGACGAACTGAATGATCTCGAAGGCCAGGCCAAGCGAGATCAGCATGGGCAGCTGTTCCATAAGATTCGGCGCAGCCGAACGGCGCAGCCCGCTGCGCACCGGTCCCGTGATCAAGAAAAAGAGGCCGGCCAACAAGAAGAGGTGTGGCGGGCTTAGCAGCAGATCGAGCTGATGCTCGAAGCCGAAAACGGCATGCCAGACGAAGTCTAACGCCCCGCCGAACAGCAGGGCGGCGACGCCGATGACGCTCTGCGAATAACCCGATGGAACGGCTTTCCAGAACGAACCCGCATCGCCGTAGTTCCGATAGATCGCAACGCCTAAGACGCCGGCGGCAAAGATCGCGCCGCTGTACATCGTCATGTGCCACGGGTTGAAGAACGACTCGACCGCGAGGAACAAGTGCTGATGTGCGTCGATGAACAGACCGGTGATGATCCAGATGCCCGCTAACGTGACAAGCCAATCCAGCCGGGTGGCCAATCCCGAATCTTCGATTACGAGATCGATGCGGTGAACGGAAGGCTCGGCTTCGACCCGAGAGGAAGGCGCCTCCATCAAGTCCATGTATCGGCAATCATGCTTCGATGTGGCTCGAAACCCTTTTCGCTTTGCGCGAGCGATCGTGCTGGCAGGGGCGTCCTGTTCGCTCGCCGGGGGATGTTCGTCGCAGCCCGTTTCCGTTCCGTCGAATTTGCTCGTTGCAGCAAAGCAGCCGCGCGCGTGGCCGACGCCACCGGTCGTTACACCGAACGCACGGCCCCAGATCGTCGCGATGTGGTTTTCAACGCTGACGATTCGCCCCGGAATGTGGTTTGACGGCACGTTCGTGGTCAGTACCAACGTTGCATCGGTAGAGATCCGGACTGCGGCCTTTTCGATCAACAGTACGCACGTCGCACCGGGGATCTATCGTTTCCATGCGCGAGTGCTCGAGTTGCCGCCATTCTCGCGCCGGCACTCGTATCGGCTCGATATCATTGCGCGAAATACCGCCGGCGTTAAAGAAGTAGAGCAGGCGCCGCTGCGCGTGGAATGAAATAAGAGTGAAACAAAAATAATGGGGTCGTTGCTGGCGGTTCTTCTGGCCTTTCCGGTGGTGTTGATGTACCACCGGGTCGACGTGTCGGCTCCGAGCGACCCCATCTCTCAAGCGCTGACGGTTTCACCGGTCCAGTTCGCGGCCGAGCTGCAGTACCTCCACGATAAAGGGCTGCACACGATCGGCATCACCGAGCTCGAGCGCGATATGCGCGAGCATCGCTCGCTCGCTCACGCGGTATTGTTGACGTTTGACGATGGCTACGGCGATCAGTTCAGCTACGCTTTCCCCATTCTGCAGCGATACGGTGACGTCGCCACGTTTTTCGTCAACGTCGGATCGATTGGAACGCTACGGCACTTGAGCTGGGTCGAGGTAGAAACGATGTCGCGTGCGGGCATGTCGATCGGCTGCCACGGCGTTAACCACGTTGATTTGTCCACGCTGGGTACGTCGGCGCAAAGTTATCAGATCGATCGCTGCGTCGAAGAGCTCGGCGCGCGCTTGCACTCGGAAGTGCTGGCGTATGCTTACCCGAGCGGTGCCTTCGACGCGGAAACGATCCAGCTCGAGCAACAGGCCGGACTGCTCTTCGGATTCACCACCGATCCTCGATTTCAAACCGACACGCGATCTCGCTATGAACTCACCCGTCGCCGGATCAAAAGTGGTATGACGGGCGCGGAGTTCGCCGCCCTCCTGGACCCCGCGCCCGCCGCCTACGTCATCGTTCCTCTCGCGTCACCCTGACCGACAAGAATGACGTAAAGAACGGTCGAGGTGCCGCGGCGCTCGCTCGGTATCCCCCAGACTATGCCACCTCGCCTCGGCGCGACGCCTCGGACCGTACGCCTGCGATTTTAGTCGCCACGTATGAAGAAAGCCTTAAACTCGGGCCTAAAACCTAGCCGACCGTGCGCCGGTTTGCAGTAAGGGGAGCAAGGCCGAAGAACCTTCCACTGAGCCTCCGGTAGGTTTCTCGGTGAGGCTCTGAAGGAAATTTGTATGGCACTACGATTTTTACGCGTCGCCGGCGCAGCGCTTGCGACGCTTTCGGCGTTGACCGCTGGCGTAGCGTTGAGCACGGCGACGGCCGGCGCAATGGGCACCGTCACGATCCAGCAAAGTGACGGTACCCGCAACACGTACAACGACGTGGTCATCAAGATTATTCACGATGCGCTCTTCGTGACGTCGGCGGACGGCAAAGGCACGCTGGTAATCCACCGCGCGGCTTGCGCGTATCAAGGCCCGCTGCTGGTTTGCTTTGTGACCAGCGCGACGCTGGTGCAGTCAGGAAAGACGAGTTCACTCGATTTCAAGAATGGAACCGTTTACGTAAATTTGACCGATCAGCCGCAACCGCTGACGCTATCGTCGACGAAAGTTCCGGCGAACGGCATTCTCATCGCGTTTACCACGAAACGCGGAACGTCCGTAAATTTGAACGGACACATCGACAAGGTCGTGAAGTAAAATGAAATATCTTAGCATCATTCTAACGGTGCTCTTTGCGTTGCAACCGGCGCTTGCGTCGGCGCGGCCGGGCGGAGGTGGCGGTGGCGGTGGCGGTATGCGAGGCGGTGGCGGTGGGGCCATGCGAGGCGGTGGCGGCGGCGCTCGTCCGCCCGGCGGTGGCGGCGGCGGCGCTCGTCCGTCCGGCGGTGGCGGATTCAACCTGTCGCGCGACACCGGCCGCGCGCCGCAGACCCGGCCGGCTCAACCTCAACGCCCCCAAGGCGGCAACGTCGGCAACGGCAATCGCGGCAGCGCCGGCAACGGTAACCGCGGAAACGTGAGCAACGGTAACGTCGGCAACGGCAACCGCGGCAACGGTAACGTCGGCAACGGCAACCGCGGCAACGGGAACGTCAATAACGGAAACCGCAACAACGTCAATAACGGAAACCGCAACAACATTAATAACGGAAACCGGACGAACGTCAACGTGAGCGGAAATACCGTCATCCGCAACCCTGTGTATGTGAACAACACGGCGTGGGGCTGGAACCGTGGCGTCGCATGGTATCCCGCCTCGTCCTATTGGGGCGGTGGCTTCTGGGGCGCCATGGCCATCGGCGCGGCGTCGGCTGCGGTCGGGGCGGCCGTCTACGGATCGATCGTCTCGAACAATACTACGTACACGTCCTATCAGGTTCAGCCGAGCAGTCCGGGCGCGACGTTCCTCTCGAATTATCAGCTTACCCAGGTACAGTGCGGGCCGCCGGGACTCGTCGTGGTATACGGCCCGAACAATAGCGTGATCTGCGCGAACCCGAACAACACGGTCTCGGCCGGAAGCTATCAGCTCAACACGGAGACCTTATCGCTGACCTCGATGTAGGATGATCTATTGCGGCGGTGTGAGATTGGGCGGGCTGGCGAAGTCGAAGCAATCTTCCATCCCGTCCGACGCCGCATCCCGCTGGTTGATCGAGCGCAGCCCGAACGTCACCTCGCAAAACTTCACGAGGCTAACGTGCGTGTGCTGCGCGTGTGAAATATAGCTGCGCTTCGCGTAAGGACTCAGCACGAGACAGCCGACGCGCCCGCCCGGATAGAACTGCGTGCCATCCGTCCACGTTTCGAGCGGCGGCGGGTCGACGTGGTCCACCCATCCGCCCCAATCGTCCCACGTGATAAAGATCGACGCGTTCGGCCACTGCGATCCCTTCGAGATTGCATCCACAAGCCCGGCGGTCCAGTTCATGCCGGTGGTCACGCTGGCCGTCGGATGTTCGTCGAGCCCGCTCGGCCCATAAATCCACGAAACATTCGGTAGCCGCCCCGCCGCGGCATCGCCGGCAAACGCGCTCTGCGGCTTCATGTTCCGGGTCCCGAGCTTTGTAATTAAAGTGAACGGATAGCCGCTCGTGTAGCTGCCCCACGTCAAGCCTGCTGCATCGAGCTCATCCGGCAGCGAGCGCAAATCATACGGCCCCGCTGAGGACCGCGGATTATCGATCACCGGCGAGGCCGCAGCGACTAACATCAGGTGATTCGGCGTGGACGGTCCCGCAACCGCGGTGAAGTAGTTGTCGCACAGCGTGAACTGCCGCGCATAAGCAAAATAGGTGGGAATGTCGGCTTCTTTGTAGCCGAGGCGGGTCGCGCCGGTCTTTCGGTTGAGCCACGCCTCGTGCGTGTGATTGGGGTCGTTCTTCGGCGGATTCGGCGCCTGTGGCAGCGTTGCATCGCCGTTTCCTGCGGGAAACATGCCGAAATAATTATCGTACGTGTGGTTCTCTTTGACGATGATCACGACGGTCTTGATCGGACTTGCGCTGCTTGCCACGCCGCGCCGCTTCCACTTTAAAGGGATGCGCGCCTGTCCTGTCCGTAACACATCTTAATGGAGCGGATCGTAGCCGGGGTGGCACTGAGTCTCCTCATCGTCCCAATCGCCGGATGCTCCGGCGGATCGGGCAGCGGCGCAACCTTTGTGCCGAGCGGGATGGCATCGCGTACCGCCGCTCCGTCCGGAAGCGTATCGAAGGCGTACGAGTTTCTCCGTCTGATGATGGACCGTTACGTAAAGGGCTCGACCACGCGCCTCATTCAGAGCTTCGATGGCGGCCCGCTGAAGAAGTTTACCGACGCCGTGACGTACGACGATGCGCTTTTTGTCGACGCGATGTTGGCACAAGGAACGCCCGACGATATCTCGCGATCCGAAGTCGTCGGCAACGCGTTTCTTTACGTCCAGGCGCACGATAAAGCTGGGGATGGCCGGCTGCGCGCTGCCTATGCCCCCAAACCGTTGCTCAACCCGGGCGACGTCGTGGTGCGCGACAACACCAGCGACGTCGGCAACATGGCCTGGGTAGGTCAAGCCCTCGTTCAGCTCTACGCCAAAACATCCAATACCGCGTATTTGACGGGGGCGACAGCCATCGCGCAATGGCTGCAAACCAACACCTACGACGCGCGGGGTGCGGGCGGTTACACCGGCGGTTACACGGCGCGCGGTTCGAAGATCGAGTGGAAATCGACGGAACACAACCTTGATATGTATGCGTTCTTTTCGATGCTTGCGGTGGAATCGGGTCAAAGCGAATGGGCCGCGCACGCCGCCTGGGCCAAGCAATTCGTCGCCTCGATGTGGGATCGGCAAGCCGGCCGCTTCTACGCCGGAACGGGCAACGACGGCAAGACGCCCAACAAGCCGTTCAAACCCGAGGACGTGAACTCGTGGAGTTATCTCGCGTTTCAGAACCCGGTGTGGGCGGCCGCACCAAGTTGGGACGTCACTAATCTGGCGGTCAGCAAGGGCGGGTTCAGCGGCGTAAGCTTTTGCAGCGGCGACCGATCCGGAGTGTGGTTCGAGGGCACTGGGCACCTCGCCGACGCGCTCGAACTGCGCAATGCTTCGGGCGACCAACCGATTGCGCAGATGTATATGAGTGACATCGCATACGCGCAAAGCAACGGCCCCAACACCGACGGGTTAGGTATCATCGCTGCCTCAAAGAACGGTCTGAGCGACTGCGACGGCGGCAAATACTACGCCTCGTTACACGTCGGCGCCACCGCCTGGTACGTCATGGCAGCGGGTCAGACAAATCCTTTTGAGCTCCTTCCCTAGCACGCGCGAGCAGGAACGTGCGGTCGCGGGCATTGCGAGCGAGCGATGCGGCGCGTTCGAACTCGGCTCGGGCTTCGCTGATGCGGTCGAGTTTGAAGAGCAGATCGGCGCGGACGCTCGGGAGGAGATGGTACGTTTGCAGTGTCGGCTCGTCGAGGAGTCTGTCGACGATGTCAAGCCCCGCCTGCGGTCCAACCGCCATGCCGATCGCGACGGCGCGGTTTAGCTCCACGACCGGCGTCGGCATGCGTCGCGCCAGCGCATCGTAGAGCGCGGCGATGCACTGCCAGTTCGTCTGATCGGGCGTGGCAGCGCGGGCGTGGCAGGCGGCGATCGCGGCTTGTAGCGCGTACGGTCCTAGCGAGCCGGTGAGCCTCTCAGCTTGCATCAGGGCGTTGCGGCCGCGCAGGATCAGAAGGCGATTCCACTTGCTGCGATCTTGATCGAGCAGAAGCACCGGCTCTCCCGACGGCCCCACGCGGGCTCGCATGCGGGAGGCTTGAATCTCCATCAATGCGACAAGGCCGTGCACCTCGCTCTCATCGGGCATGAGCGCCGCGAGCATTCGTCCTAGGCGTAGCGCGTCCTCAACGAGCTCGGGGCGCAGCACGTCCTCGCCCGCCGACGCCGCGTAGCCTTCGTTGAAAATCAGGTAAATCGTCTCCAAGATCGATGAAAGGCGGCGCAAGCGGTCGAAGCCCGTCGGAACTTCGAATGGAACGCGTGCTTCCGCGAGCGTACGCTTCGCGCGCACGATGCGCTGGGCGATGGTCGTTTCCGAGGTGAGAAAGGCCCGCGCGATCTCGGCGGTTGTGAGTCCGCCGATGAGCTTGAGCGTCAGCGCAACGTGAGCTTCTCTTGACACGACCGGATGGCAGGCCACGAACATCAGGCGCAGCATATCGTCGTCGATTTCCTCGTAAGAGGATGCAAAATCAGCTTCCGATTCCGAGACAGAAAGCTCGTGGGCGAGGCGTTCGTTCTTACGATGGATAGTATCATCGCGACGAATCTGATCGATCGCGCGACGCTTTGCAACGGTCATCAGCCACGCACCCGGGTTGCGCGGGATGCCTTCGTCGGGCCACTGCGAAAGGGCCAAAACGAAGGCATCCTGTGCGAGGTCCTCGGCGCGACCGACGTCGCGTACCATCCGCGCCAGGCGCGCGATCAGCTTCGGCGACTCGATACGCCAAATCGCGGCGATCGTGCCGTGGAGATCGCCCGAGTCCACTACGGTGTCGGGGAAACCTCGTGAAGATAGCACGTCGCGCCTTCGCTTCCGAGGGTTTCGAGAAAGCGATTCGTCTTCATTTGATGTGCTCTCGAGTGCGTTCTTCGAGATTGCGAATTTCAGGCGTCAGGTTCTCGCCAAAATCCTCGGCTTCGAAGACCTGGCGAATCTCAATGACTTGGCCGCCGTCGAACGGAGCGTGCGTAAAGCGCTCGACGACCTCTTCTTTGGATTTGCCTTGAACGATCCAGAAGCCGGCGACCAGCTCCTTCGTTTCGGTGAACGGGCCGTCGGTCACGGTCGTACGGCCGCCATCGAAGCGAAGGCGGGCGCCCTTGGACGTAGACTGCAGGCCATCGGCAGCCAGCAACACGCCATCTTTTGCCAGCTGCTCGTTAAATTTTCCCATCTCGGCAAGCATCTCGCTGGAAGGAAGCACCCCGGCCTCACTCTCTTTGCTTGCCTTTACCAGGACCGCGAATCTCATGAAATCTCTCCTTTTAAGACTGGACTCTGCCTATGCGTCGAGCGGAGGCCTTCAATTTCGACACGCCGGAGAAGATTTAGCAGCAGGCGGCGAATTGCCCATCGCATGTGCATTAGCTGGCGTGCACTTTTCCTCGGATTAGGGCTCATCGGTGCGTTCGTTGGCCTTACGGCGTGTGACGGGGCAGCACCGAGCGCTAGCGCCCTCTTGCCGGCGCAAATCGCCGCATCCCGGAGTGCCACGCTGCCCGACGTAAGACCGCGCGAGCTTCTCTACGCGACGACGCTCGACTGGAACACTGGTTCGGGGTCAGTCTACTTTTACGACGCCTATGGCAAAGCATCGGCGTTGGGGTCGCTCGGGTTCAGGCGGGGGTATCCGGACGGCGTTTGGACGGATGGCGAGGGCAACGTCTACGTCGCGGTGGTCAATGCCGCGAGCGACGGCCGAGGATACATCAACGTCTACGCGCCGAAGCTTCGCAAGCTCCTGCGGACCTACGCGGCCGGGCTCGACGGACCGTCGGGCGGTGCCTTTGACTCCGCCGGAAACATGTACGTCTCGAACCTGTGTGGGGCGGCTCCGTCGGAGAGTTGCTACGTGTTCGCGAGGACACGCCATGGCCATAGCCACATCGTCAAACAGAGCGGATCGACGACCGGATACGTCGCGATTTATCCGCCGGGCCAAATGCAGCCGTCGAGCTACCTCCAATCGCCGATCAATATCGCCGTAGGCATCGCGCTGGATCGCTCAGCCAACGTCTTCGTCGTGAACAACACCGGCGGCATCGCCTGGGATGTGATTGAATTCCCAGCCGGCTCGACGAGCGGCAAGATCGTCCCATTTCGCAACTTGCCGAAGAGCCGCTGGGTTGGCGCCGATACCTTCGACCAGACGGGTGCGCTGGTTATCTCTGTGAATTCGGCGATCGATTTCTTTCCGCACGAGCGCGGCAAGCCGGCCCGAAGCCTGACAAATGGGATCGTGGCTGCCGACGGTTTAGCGTATGGTCCAGACGGAACGCTCTTTGCCGGCAACTACGAGTTCGAGTCGAACGAAGGGAACATCGTTGCGTTTCCGCCGGGCGCGAGCGCGCCTGCGCGAACCTTCGCCGTTCCGTACAACAACGGCGTCGTCAGCGTCGCGGTTGGACGCTCCGCTCGTGGACGATAAACGTTTTCGACTCGACCTTCTGATTGCGCTCGGAGCACTGCTCATCAGCACCGTGGCCGCGGCATCGTCGGCCTATCAGACGTACGTCATCCGTAAGCAGTTCAGCGCGACCGTCTGGCCTTATCTCACGTTCATCACGTCATCGTCAGTCGACAAATACTTCGAACTCGACGTCAGCAACGCGGGCATCGGCCCGGCGCTAATCTTTAGTGCCGTTATCACCCGCGACGGCAAGGTGGTCGAGCGACCGGCGACCCCCACCGCTCAGCCGGCGATTGCGGCGGCCATCGATGCCGAAAGAGCCGAGGCAAAGGCCGACGAGGCTAAGGCCCGCGCCCGCGGCACGGCAAGCATGACGGCGAGCACGATCTTCTCGGGCGACGTCATATCGGCCGGCGCAAAGCTCGAGCTCCTGCGCGTCGACGGAAAGTTTCTTGCACGCCGGGTGATGGCGCACGCACGGCGCTTCGATCTCACGTTGTGCTATTGCTCGCTGTTGGGTGACTGCTGGACCAAGCGGTTATGGGATCCCGACGTCCAGCCTCACGCTACACGTGCATGCCCGAACGCCTAGAGGCGATGTTGGCGTCGGCGCGTTCGACAAACGCGCACAAGAGGTTGACGAGCGCCATCTCTTCGGGTGTCCGGCATGAAATATCCAGAAGTCTGCGGCTGCAAACGAGCACGCTGGCCGCTCGAGCCCGCGAGATAGCGACGTTGAAACGATTGCGCTCGAACAAGAATTCCATGTCGCGCGGCAAGTCTTCGCCGCTCGACGTTGCCATTGAGTAAAACACGACCGCCGCTTCTTGGCCCTGGAACTTGTCCACGGTGCCGACGCGTACCTCGAGGCCGGCTTCCGTGAGCTTGCGTGAGATCAGTCGGCGCTGCGCGTTATACGGCGTGACGACGATGACGTCGCGTTCGTATTGATAGATCAGCGAGATCTGACGGACGATCGCATTGGCCTCTTCGAGGGAGCTCGAACTGTTGCCGGAATGGTCGACCTGCATAAAATAAAGTCCGGCGAGCTCCTCACCGCCCATGGTTACCCGATGGGCGCGCGCTTTTTCGGACGGCTGCAACCGCCCTTCGTACATCGCGTCAGAGATGAAAGCGCAGATTTCTGCTTGCATGCGATACGTAAGATTCAAGAAAATTCCGCGGTGCTTCGGCACCGTTTGAAGGTCGCCGAGCAGATGCTGGAGCACAGAATCACCGGCATGCAGGGGCTGGCTTCCTTGGCTTACCTGCGATAGCTGCGACGGGTCCCCCAGCAGCACGACGTTTTTAGCACAGAGCGAAAGCGCCAGAGCGTCGGCGAGTGCGACCTGCCCTGCTTCGTCAACGAAGAGATAGTCGAACTTGCCGGCAAGCTCTTCACGCGCAAAGAGCCACGCAGTCCCGGCGCCGAGATCGTAGTCATCGCCATCGAATCGATCGTTCTTGCCTTCCGAAAGAATCAGCGGCGTTTCGAGCTTCGAGCGAAACTCAGATCCCGGGTTTTGATCGCTATGCTTATAGCGTCCGGCAAACTTGCCACCGCGCTCGGAGACGCACGCTTCCACTTTATGCAACAAGTTGTGAATTGCTGCATGGCTCGTACTCGTCACGGCGACGCGCTTCCCGCTTGCGAGCAAATCGCAGATAACCTGCGAACCGTACGTGCTCTTCCCGCTACCGGGCGGGCCTTGAATAAATAAATAGCTGTTGTCGAGCGCGGCCGCTACGCGGGAGATGCTTGCCGCGTCGACATCGTCGGGTTGCAGCGTCCGCATGCCGATAGCCCGCGGGTCGCGATTGGTCAGGAGATCGTACGTTGCCGGGAAGTCTTTCTTCAGGTTGCCCGCAAGGAAGGAGCGGGCGATTCGTGCGAGCGCTTTTTGTTGGGTCTTCGTCCGCGGTGGACCGGGCGGAATGAGTTCCTTAATTTGGCGTGCATCCTCGACCGTCGCGGCGGTTTTGAGCTCGAGAATATTGCGCTCATCGTCAACCGAAACGATGACGACCCCTCTTTTCGTGCGAGGGTCGACGGCTTCGCCCGATCCCATTTTGTGATGCTGTTCCGGAAACGAGTACGTGTAAATCTTGCTCCGCTTAGTCTCCCGTGGAGGTACATCTTCGCAAAGCTGCAGGCCAGCGATCGGCTCGCGATCGAATTCGAGCAGTTCGTCCACGTTTTCGCAACGGTCGAAGTAAGCCCACCATTGCGGCTTCGCTTCCCGCTGGTGGTATGCCAGGAGGCTGCCGAGCAAATATCGAGACCGGCGATCCTCACTCATGAGCGCGTACTCTTCGTCGCTCCTCGGCGGCAGGACGTTTACGAGCAGCTCGCGCTCGAGCGCGCTGCGCTCTTCGTCCTCGGCTTCCGCTTCGGCTCGCTGCTTCGCCGGCTCGTGCACGTGGAAAGGAAATTCGATGCCAAACGCGGCGGCGGCCTCAAGGCGGCGCGCCCGAAGCCACTCACCCAGCAAGTACGTCGAGCGGCAGTCGTCGCGGTTGTAAGCCTCTATGTCATCGAGAATGCCTTGATCGCCGCTGATCAGCCAGCGCTCAAACATTACGATGGACTGGTCGCCCTTCTTGACGTCGGTTGCCCGAGCAAGGTCATAGAAGCGCTCGAGCTTTTTCAACCCATAGCCTTCCTCTGAAATCACGACGGTTTGACGCACGACGGCGAAGAGATCTACGAAGACCTCGTCGCGCAGCAGCGTGTCGATCTCCCGCTCTCGCGTGCAATGCTCTTGCGCGAGACGGCGAAGCGCCGACTTTTCGTAGCTCGAATAGTGATAAATGTGCAGCTCCGGATAGCGCATGCGTCGCTCCACCACAAAGTCCACAAAGGCCTCGAAGGCGAGCTTTTCTTCCGAGCGCGTCCTGCCCCAAAACGGGCGAAACTGCGGCGCGTCGTCGGGCGTCCAACAGCCGAAGAGATATTCGAGACCCCTGCCCGGCTCGTACAGAGGGTCCCCCTCCATATCGAAAAAGACGTCGCCGGCCGAAGGCGGCGGCAGAAGTGAGAATCCCATCGGAGGCTGATGCTCCAGCAACTGGTAGATCGCCCGACGGCTTTCGCGCCCGCGCACTTGGAGCGACGCCTGACGCCGCAGCTTTGCAAACGTATCGGGGTTCATACCTTCGGGACGTTGCTCGTCGCCAGCCGTAGCGAGCTGCTCGACGCTCGTGATCGCCGCCGCTTCGAGCTTGGACACCTGATCGCGCCGCATCCATGCGACCAGCGTGAGGTGATCGTCGGCAGAGCGTTTGCTCTTGCACGCGTCGTTCCAGACGCAAATCTCGCAGTGTCGGCACTTCAAAGGGTATTCGCGAGCCGAATCAAGCCGTTCCAATTCCGGATTGCTTGCGAAATCCAAGAACGTCCGCTTGAGATGGCGGTAATACGCCATGTAATCGTTCATGCGAAACCGCTGCTCCGTGCCGTCGCCGAAGACGACGTGCCCGTATTCCGGCATGCGTCCCTGCAGGCGTTCCAGATGCTCGCTGTAATTGCAGAGCTGCACGATGTAATAGGCTTTGGGTGAAAGCGCGAGCTTCGTGTCGATGACCTCGTAGCCGTACGATCCTAGGTTCGACGGCCGCTCGACGCGCCGCAGGAAATCGGCCCGCCCAATAAATTCGCCGTCGAAAAATGTTGCTTGGTAGATGACGCGGGCGCCCTGCCGCATCGCTTCGAGCGTTTCCAGCTCGGCCTGCCGGTACTGCTCGATACCGGCCTCAGAGCGGCCGAACTGCACGACCTCGTCGGGATAGCGCTCGAGTAAACCGGCCAGATGCCTCTGCTCGTGTTCCTCACCCTTACGACGGACTAGCTCGGCGCGCTCGTCTTGTGGATCCGGGCGAGTCAGCTTGTTCCTTGCGACAAGTCCCTCGAGCTCGGTGAGGCGCCTACACTCCAAATAGTCGTTAAGGTCGCTGGCGGCGTAGACGAACCGCCCATCGAGGCGCTGCATGCCCCGTATTCTGCCACTGCGGAGTGCCACACGCCTGGCATTGACCTCGCAGAATGACAAGGAGGGGCCGGGGCGCGAACTTCGGCGGATGGTGACCGGAACCGTGACCTTTCTGTTCACCGACATCGAGGGCAGCACGCAGCGGTGGGAACGGGACCGCGCGGCAATGGCGACGGCGCTGCGCCGGCATGACGAGCTGATTCGCGACGTCGTCGCGGCGCGCGGCGGTGACGTCTTCAAAACAGTCGGCGACGCGTTCTGCACCGCTTTTGAAACGGCGCAGGCTGCACTCGCCGCAGCGCTCGACGCGCAGCGGGCGCTCGAGGCCGAAGATTTTTCCCAGATCGGCGGCGCGTTCGTGCGGATGGCGCTGCATACGGGAACGGCCGACGAGCGCGACGGAGACTACTTCGGCCCGGCGGTGAACCGCGTCGCACGACTGCTCGCGATCGGTCACGGCGGACAAGTGTTGGTCTCGGGCACGACTGCAGAACTGCTACGCGGCGACCTGCCCGCGGAGTCGGGCCTGCGCGATCTCGGCGCACACCGGCTCAAAGATCTCGCCCGCGCCGAGCACGTGTATCAGCTCGTCGCGCCAAGGCTGCGCGACCAATTCCCGGCGCTGCGCTCGCTCGACGAGCTTCCCCACAACCTGCCAATGCAGCTGACGTCCTTCGTCGGGCGCGAGAACGACGTTGCCGAGATCAAGCAACTGCTGCACGAGAACCGGCTGGTCACGCTGTTCGGCAGCGGCGGCGCGGGGAAGACGCGCTGCGCAATTCAGGTTGGCGCGGAGCAGCTCGAGGCCTTCGGCGACGGCGTGTGGCTTGTCGAGTTAGCGCCAATCTCCGATGCAGCGCTCGTTGCGTCGGCCGTCGCACAGGCACTGGGTGTGCGCGAATCGCCGAATGTGCCGCTGATCGATACGCTGCTTGTGCATCTCAAACCGCGGCGCGCACTGCTGATTCTCGATAACTGCGAACACGTCATCCACGAGGCCCGCAAGGTCACGGCGGCAATTCTCCGTGCGTGCCCGGACGCGCGCATCCTCGCAACGAGCCGGGAGAGTTTGAACATTGCCGGCGAGCGCGTCTTTCGCTTGCCCTCGCTTGCGGTGCCGCCGGTGCGCGAATTCGTGACGGCGCAAACCGCGCGTTCCTACGGTGCGGTGGCGCTCTTCGCGGATCGCGCGCTTGCCTCGGACGCGCGCTTCACGCTGAGCGACGCGAACGCGCCGTTCGTCACGGAGATCTCGCGGCGCTTGGACGGCATTCCATTGGCGATCGAGCTCGCGGCGGCCCGCATCAAGGTGCTTTCACCGCAACAGCTGGCTCAAAAACTGGACGAGCGCTTCCGCGTGCTCACCGGCGGCGATCGTAGCGCGCTGCCGCGCCACCAAACGATGCGCGCGCTCATCGATTGGAGTTATGACCTGCTCTCCGAAGAGGAGCGTGCGGTCTTTCGGAAGCTGTCGATCTTTGCGGGCGGATTTACGCTCGAGAGCGCGAGCGCGGTCTGCGGCGACGAGGCGTACGACGAGCTTGCGGTGCTCGAACTGTTGACGTCGTTGGTGGACAAATCGCTGGTTCAGGCGGATCCCGGTGACGACGTCACGCGCTATCGGCTGTTGGAGTCGACGCGTCAGTATGCCCGTGAAAAGCTTGCGGAAAGCGGCGAAGGCGAGTCGGTTGCGCGCGCTCACGCGCTGGCATTCTTGGCGCTTGCGCAGCGTTTCGAGAGCGCTTACGACACGACGCCGGATGGCGAGTGGTTCGCGCAGGTCGAGTCGGAGCTGGAAAACTGGCGTACGGCGCTGGACTGGGCGCTCACGGCGCGCGCCGACGTCGCCCTGGGCCAGCGGCTCGCCGGTGCCCTCGGTCGCGAATGGGCGTTTCTTGCGGCCCCCGAAGGGCGGCGGTGGATTCGCGCAGCGCAAGCCTGCATTGACGAAACCACCCCCGCTGTCGTGGTAGCCCAGCTCGATCTTGTGGAAGCCCAGCTCGATGGCGTGCTGGGACTGCACAAGGGGAGCTACACTGCGGCGCAACGAGCGCTTACCCAATACCGCGCGCTGAACGACGAATTCGGTATTGCGCAGGCGCTGCGCCACTCGGGGCGCGGGCTCGTCTTTATGGGGCGCGTATCGGAAGGCGAAACAATGCTGCAGGAGGCGCTGTCCGCGTTTCGGAGGCTTGGCGCGCGCACGCTCGCCGGAGCGTCGTTGGAAAACCTCGCGATCGCGCGCCAGTCGCGCGGCGATTTGGCAGCGGCGCGCGAATTCTATGCCGAAGCGCTTGCAATCTTCAAAGCCAACGGCGCGGAGCGACTGGCAGCGGCGGTCGCGACGAATCTCGCCGAGGCGGAATTTCGTGGCGGCAACGCGGAGGCGGCACTACAGCTCGCGCGTGAGGCGCTGGCCACGGACCGCCGCGCGATCTTCACCTACCGCACGACGTTCGTGATGTGCAATATGGCCGCATATCTGGTCGCCCTCGAACGCCACGACGAGGCGCGATCCCGCGCCCGTGAAGCCGTCGCGATGTCGCGCAGCGTGCACTACGAGGTTGCGTTGGTTTGGGCACTGCAGCACTTGGCGGCGGTAGCGGCGTTTCGGCCGAGCGACGACGCCGCCGGGCGGAGAGAAGATCGCAAACGGGCCGCGCGGCTGCTCGCGTATGCCGACGCGCGCCTCGCCACGCTTGAAGCGTTACGGGAATACACCGAAGAAGAGGAGTACTTGAAAATGCGGGCGACGCTACGTGAGGCCTTCAGCGAGGATGAGCTTTCCGCAATGGATGAAGAAGGGCGCGCGCTAAGCGAAGAGCGCGCCGTCGCCGAAGCGATGCTCGTGTAATAACCACGCGTGCGTGGTCACGCCGTTGGAACGTCGATCTGACGCTCCCGGTGAAGCAGCAGCCAATCGCACGTTTCGGCGAGCGCTTCGCGTCCGAGCTGCACCAGCACCGAACGAGCCGCTGCCAAATCGCCCTCACGCAGGTGAAGCGCAAACCGTTCGCCCGCGATCTTATAGAGCGCGCACATGCGCTGATAGCGCCGCGCGTGCTCTTCATGCGCGCGCTTCTGTGCGTATCCCGTCAAGAGGCCGGCGCCGGCCAATGCAAGAGTCAGTGTCATGGTCAAGGTGCCGTGATAAGCCGTGATGTGCTCGATCACGGCGACGGCCAGCACGACGGCAAGGACGGCACTGGCGATCAAACAGAGCGTCGCGCCGGCTTTTATCCGGACCGCCTTCTCGCGTTCCTTTCCAACCGCTCGCGCAAAGTAAGCACCTTGATCGTTAATCCACCGGCCAAGAATTAACTCCAGCAATGCCTTCTTTTTTTCCCCGGCTTCGTTTGGTTCGATCTGGTTTCGAAATCGCGACGCGCGCATGGCGTTTCGAATCCAATCGAGTTCGCCTTCCTGTCGCGCAAGGTAGTGATCGTAAACGGATTCCGGAATTCCGGCTAATCGCCAATAAAACTGGACCCGAAATCCTTCCGCCAACGCGCGATAATCCTGGAATCGGTCTTGCATCCGCTTACGCGAGACGAGCATGTCGACGCCAAACGCGAGACCAACGAGCCCCAGGAAGCCAAAGTAGAGCGCGGGCGCACCCGGAAAAAGGTTCGTGTAGAGGCTGAATAGGATCACGGCGCCTGCGATGGCGCAAAAAATCGCGGTCATCGCAGCGTGCGTCCAGTTCCTGCAGCGAAGCGCGAGCGTATCGGCCAGGCCAAAGAGCGTGCGCGTATATTCTAAAATCACACCGTTGACGTTCAGCGGCGCTGCCTGTTGTGACGGCAGCAGGTCTTCCGCGCTGACCCGGGACTGCCTCAATATTGCCGGCGTGCTCGCGTCGCGGTTGAATAGCTCTAGATTGCGCAGATTCTCTTCGAACGCCGCGCGCACGGCGTTTACGGCCACCGCGTCGGCCATGTCGGCTCCTGGATATAACCATTGCGCACCGGGCGATGGGCCATTCGAAGGGGCCGACGCACGGCTGACGCGTACGTGATAGACGGCGCCGGTCTCGTTCGTGCGCAGCGGCTCCTTCGACCCGCTCAGGTACTTTGGTGGAACGCCCTGAAGTGCGAATCGGACGATCTGCGACGTGCCTCCGAGCATTTCGTCGGGGCTTCCGTCCCACAACGCGATAAGGATCTGGCTATAGCTCACCATAAAGGCGCCGGCCGTCGCATAGCGGCGATCGCGAGCCGGTCCCGGAAGGCGGGACGCTTCGGCATCGTGCTCCTCGGACATCGGAACGACGGCGGCATCGCAGCGGCCCTTCATGATTTCGCGAAACTCTTCCAGCGATTGCGTTGAGCCGAAGTCGCGCTCGTACTCATCGAGTCGCATCGGTAAGACAACGAACAGCTCGATGCCGCAATCCAACGCCGTGCGGGCCACGAGCCGATCGGCGCCTTCAGCCAGCGACGACAATAAGATGATCGGCGTGTGAGGATACGTAGCGCGCAGCATGCCAAAGAGTCCGCGCACTTGTTGAGTGACTCCGGCAATCTCGTCGTGGCCCAAGTCGCGGTGGCCCGTCACCCCTACGATAAGCGGTAGCAGCGACTTTTCGAGATCCGGCCGTTGACTCGCCATTGCTGATGGCATGATACCAAGGTTTCATACTGAGGTCCACGCCGAGCTAAAGAGGAAAGCAACCCCCGCGGGTGCAAGGCCATTTTCAGTAAGGCCTTAAGCCAAAACGTATGAGGTCACCAGATGCAGAGCGGATCGCCGAATAGCGCGTTTCAGGTCTGCGCTTCGCGGGGCACATAGCGATGCCGCGGTGGGCCATCAGCACCAGTGTGTTGGTAGGCGCATATCTAGTCATTTTAATCGCCGCAGCCTCGTGGATGCCGCACGAGTGGGACTGGCACGTTTTGCGCTGGCTCAGCTTGCGGGTAGCGCCGACGTTTTCTCAAGAAGTCAGCATTGTTGACGTTGACTGGAGCGTTACGGATATCGCCAGCGACCGGCGAAAGATCGCGGATTTCCTCGAAGGCCTGGTAAAAAGCGATCAACGGCCCAGTGCCGTAATTCTCGACGTCCAATTCGAACCGTGTCAATCGAATCCATGCGGAGCGCCGATGACGTCGGCCCGGGCAGCGCTCATTGCGAGTATCCGTGCCGCGGCGCGGCGCTTCCCGGTGTACGCCACCGAGGAGCCCGCGATCGATCGATACGACGAGCTGATCGGACCGCTCGATCCACGAGACAGTAAAATCTATAGTGTCGTCAGCGGTGCGGCGGAAACGAAGTTTACGAGCATCCCTAACGCTGACGGCCTATTCTATAGAATATGTTATGCGAACGTTCCATTCGTGAATGAGTTGAGGCAGTTGCAAGGGACGGAGAACGTGTGGGCGATGGTGGTTCGAGCGTTGATGCCGCCCCGCGCGTTTGCCAACTCGCCCGCATGCGACTCGACGCACGTTCCGGTTCGGCTCGGTTCGCCAATCGGGCTGAATCCTCGGTTTGTGTACCGTTTTACCAGCGCGCGCTCGTTTTCGCACTATTCGCAGTTTGACGACAAGATGTTTATCATCGTGGGTACGATCGAGGGCGATCGCGCGGCGTTTACCGACCGCAGCGGTCCGGAATTGCTCGGGTGGGCGTTGAGCAATGCACTCGACGAAGGCTCCCTGGTTGGAAAGGAGCCGTACTATGACGTTCAACCCCAAAACGCGATGCTTATATTGGTGGTGCCTTTCTTTTCGGGACTGGCGCTCCTTGCGTACGTCGCATGGTTCTATCAACTCAAGCGTACGCGGCTGCGCGCGCTGCGCTATTTGTCGCCGTGGCTTTCGGCCGGGCTCGCCGCCGTTGTCGGGCTAACGATCTTCGCGGTATTCGAGACGTGGCTCTTTTTTTCGCACCACATTCAACCCCAGGTATCGCTCATTGCGCTTGGGATCGTGCTGACGTCGGGGTTGAGCGGGATACGCGGCTCTCAAATCCTTGCCGACGAGGCCAATGCGATCGACGCAACGCCGCCCGAGACATACGACTACGATGTCTTCGTAAGCTACGCGCATGAAGAAAGAGCGTGGGTCTTCGAGAACGTCTATGCTCCCCTTCGCGACGCAAGGCTGCCGAATGGAAACCAACTGTCGGTATTCTTCGATACGTCGTCGATCCGCTCGGGAACCGGATGGCAGACGAAACTTTCGCTGGCCATCGACGCGAGCCGGTTCATCGTACCAGTGTACTCGGAGGCGTATTTTAAGCAGCCCTACTGTTGCTTCGAGATTATTCGGGCACACCGCAAATGGATTCTCGCCGGCGAGACATCACGTTGCGTTTTACCGGTCATGCGCGGCCATCCGGCAATTCTTCGAACTGTAGACGATATTCAGGCCCTCAGCATCGATGACTATCCCGACTTGGTCCAGCAGCACATTGCGGAGATAGTCGAGCGCCTTTCGCACGCAGCCGATTCGTCGGAGCCGCAGGAAGAAGGTGTCTTACCATGAGCCGATGGCGCTCTGCTTTAGTATTAAGCGCGGCTTTCATGGTTGCGCCGCCGACCGTCTGGGCGCAGGCCACAGCGGTGCGCGTTCATATAGTGCAGCAGATTCTGCTCGAGGGTAAACCGGTCGAGTTTGCAGCCGTGACGCTCACCCGAGCCGGCAGAATGGAACGCACGGTTCGTCGCGGTCAGACGATACTCGACGGGACGCGCGTAGACGTGCCGGCAAACATTATGCTGGTCGTAGTCAGCACCGGCGACAAGAGCAAAGCGACGCTCCAGCCCGGCTCCAGCGTCACATTCGTCAGCACCGGAGCGGGCGAGCTCGTTTCGAGCAACCGTGGCACGTCATTGTTCAACGTCGTGCCGAAGACATTGGACTTCTTCCGCGTTCAATCCGGAGAAGTGCTCACGGCGTCGGTGCACGGCACTGAGTTCTCGGTCGATTCCGCCAACGCCGGCGTGACGTTCGCCTGCACGCGCGGTGAGGTCAACATCACCAAGACGGGTTACCTGCTGATTGGTGAAAGGCGACTCAAGGCTTCGCTCATCGACGTAATCTCTGCCGCAAGCACCCAGCAAGCGACGTATCATCCCAGTTTGAACTGGTCTTTGGCAAAATTCGCAAACTTTGCGCAGGCCGAGACGTTTTATCAACAGCAGCTGACACAAGCGCAGCGGAGTGGCGACGCCAACGCGATCAACGCCGCACGGTTGAACCTCGGCAACGTGCAGCGCCTTCAGGGACGCTACGCCGATGCACTGAAAACATACTCGGACGCGCTAACCTTTTATCAACAAGAGGGCGATCGCGATCGTCAAGCCGGCGCAGTCGAGGGCGTCGGGCTCATCCAGTACGATCAAGACCGCTATGCGCAAGCCTTTGAGACCTTCCAAAAGGCCCTCGCGCTATTTGAACAAGTCGGCGACCGCGACGGCGAAGCCGACGCTTTTAAGAACATCGGCGATACGGAAATAAACCGCAGCCGATACGGCGAAGGGCTGTACTGGGAACGCAAGGCGCTCGCGCTGTATCGCGAGCTAGGCGACCGAGACGGCGAGGCGCGCGCTCTCGTAAACATCGGTAGCATTGAAAGCGAGCAAAGCAGAAACGCCGATGCGCTCCGATCCCTTCATCAAGCAATGCTGATTTTCGGCGTTGTCGGCGACTTCGATGGGCAGGCAATCGGCTTCCAGTACGCCGGCCTCGTCGAATACAACCAGAGCCGATACGTCGAGGCGCTCCGGTCACTCCGGCACGCGCTGGCTCTCTATCGCGAATTGGGGGATCGCGACCGCGAAGCGTATACGCTTCTGGACATCGCGCTGGTTGAGGAAAAACAGGGGCATTATGCCGACGCGTTAGCGTCGTTGCACCAGTGCATTGCGCTTCTTCAAAAGCTGGGACCGGGGGCCGAATCGAGTCCACTGATGGAGCTCGGTGTGATTGAAGAGCGACAAGGGCGGTACGCCGACTCATTGCGAGATCTCGAGCGCGCGCTGGGCTATTTCAGGCGAGACGGCGAACTTGATGATGAGGCCGAAGCTCTCCGAAACATTGGCATCGTTCAAACGGATCTCGGCCGTTACCACGACGCCTTACAGTCTTATCGCGAGGCCCTCGCGATTTACAAACAGCTCGGTGACCACTCTCACGCGGTAAGCACGGCACACAGCATCGAGCACGTCCAATCACTGCTCAACCGCGGAGCCAGTCCGTCACCTTGAAGGCGTGCGTTCGAACAGCGGCATGCGCGCTTCGTCCAAAGCCTCAAGGTCAGCGGCGAGCACAGCTAGACCCACGGCGCCTTTGTATAGGCTTTGCGGGCGCCATTCCGATCGATCGCCTTGCCTGAAATTGCCCTGGCGCCGGGCGACGAGGGCGGCGGACTGGGCCATCTCCTTTGCGCGGCGCAGCCAAATGGAATCACCGCAGTGGCGATAAAAGTTGAGCAGGGCATAGGCCTGACCGGCTTTCCCACAACACAAGCTTGCGTTCGGAACCGGCGTCTCCCAGGTGTGCCACGCGGCGCCTTCTGCCATCTCGAGATACCTGCGCTCTCCGGTTATTTGAGATGCCTGCGTCCAGAGAAACACGTATCCTGCGCTGCCGTTGCACCATCCGGGCATGTACTGGTTTTGTCTCGCAGCGTCCCACTTCCATTGTAAGCCGCGACCCGCGGGCTCGGCACAATCGGCAAGCTCCTGGAGCCGAGCGGTAAGGGACGCGGGAAGAGGTTGCTCGGCGGCAGCGCACCAGCACAGCGTGGCGTAGAGCAATCCTGCCCAGCCGTGTGCAATACCAAGAACTGTTAACTCGCTCGTTTCACCGACACGTGCATAGTTGCCGATCGCATGCCAAAGCTCGCTGCAGATGTCATTGCCGAGGTGGCTCAGCTGGTGTCGCGTTGCTGTCAGGTGATCTGCCAGTGTCTCGCCGTCGAATGTATCCAGCAAAAACGTGCAGCCGAGTAATGATCCGGCACGACCCAACGTCAAATCCAAAATCGCGCACGGTTGCCGACAGGCTTCGATGAAGGCTTGGGTCGCTGCAGACTGCAGAGAGCGATCGCCTCTGGAGTGAGCGATCAGCGCGTGCACCAGGAAGACGCCCGCCGGGCCGTGGTACAGCGACGTGCGCCCGACCGTTTCTGGCGTGATCTTGAAATCATCGTTGTAAAATGCATTACCGCTTCCGATCTCGCCAACCGATCTGTCCGACCACACGTCGGCCAGCGCCAGGGCTTTGGGATCGTCCGATGCGCAGGAAATCCGGTAGAGAGCGTACGCGACTCCGGCGCTACCGTAGTTGACGGACGTACTCGGGGGAGGCAACGGTCCATCTGAAAGCGTCGGGCTTCCGATGCAATACGTCTGGAGCGCCGCCACGGGGAGATCGGCTAAATGCGTAGGGTCGACGGAAGGGGCGGCTGCGCCCACTTTAGGCACAACCGCAGCGAGCCAGAGCCCCGCAAGCTCCGCCACCGACGAAAACCGATCGGAGGGCTCCTTGTTCAGCGCCCGCTCCAACAACCGCTCGACATCGGGCCACGGGTTTATGCCTCGCTCGGCAAACGGCATCACCCGAGCTTCGGCGATTTGGCGCAGCATCTCGTCCTTCTCCAGCGAGAAATCTAAATAGTGAAAGCCCGTTATTAGAAGATATAACAACGCTGCTAACGAGTATTGCTCTCCGAGAGCAGTCGGCTGGGGAGGAAAAGCGTTACTGCGGGTTGCGCGAGCAAACTCCGGCTCGTAAAAGAATCCGATGCCGCCCCGTTGCGCTGAATCGGTCGGTGTCGGACCATCGATTCGGTGAGCCAAGCCGAAATCGACGATCTTTGTTTGCTGTCTGCGGCCGACGAGGATGTTTCGAGCGTGAACGTCACCGTGAATCACGCCCTGCGCGTGGAGACGAGCGTACGCTTCAAGGATCTTCCCCGTGACTTCCAATAGTTCGCGGCGGGATTCCACGGTGTTACCCCGGACCAACTCGCCGCAGAGTTGTTGGGCGTCCGTTCCCGCAAACCATTCCGTGATTAAGTATGCTCGAGACTGCCACACGCCGCTGCCGAATAATTTCGGTGTAACCGTCGAATCGAGCTCCGACAGAATCAGCGCCTCTCGTGCGATTGTGCGGTTCGCGATTCTGACTCCGGCGCGGCCGAGCTTGAGCGCGCCGAATCGGCCATCGGCATCGCGAACCTGGTAGATCTCGATGTCTTCCAATGTCTGCGCGCACCTAAGCACGGTCCATTCGCCCAGCCTTTTTTCACCAACCAGCGATGGCTGAATTGGTAGCGCCGCCTCCGAGCCAGCCGGCACCAAAAGCCCCGAGTCAATCAGCGACCGCAGCATAGGCAATGCATCTTCGAGCAGTCGTTCGGCAGCGACGCCACTGCGTTTGCCGAAGCGCGCGACTGCCCGGGCGATCGTCTGGGGCTCGTAAAATTCCTTAACAAGGTCCGCAGCGTCCGCTTCAATTACTTTCGCCTGTGTTCGCGAACTCGGGCGGCTTAAAACAAAGTCGCCGCTTTGTGAGCTAATCTTGCTCCGAAACGTCTCAGGTAGCTCGCTGACCGGCTGAAGAACGACGCCGCTCGGCAGGACGAAACGGTCGGTTATAGTCATCGTCTTACTTGCCGGCTGACGGTCCCCAGGTGAGCGAACTCGTTGGAGTCCACGTATCGGTGTCGACGCCTTCGAGACGGGCCCGTTCCATCGCAAACTGCGCGGCGGGGAGCCCGTCTTGAGGCGACGTTTTCGCGTGCGCGAGAGCGCTCGCCAGCAGATTGCAGATTCTTCCACGCCAGCTTTCTCGCTCGAGCCATGGAACGGTGCGTTCGTCCGCCGGCGGATCGATGCCCCACGAGAGTAATCCCCGGCCCCCAATTTCGGCAGTAAATGGAACGCCTTGTGCCGCGCACCCGTCTAACTTTTCCATGAGATGCGCGGCGATGCTCTGCAAATCGGCGAGCTCGCTAAAATAGGCCACAATCTTATCCGGGCGCAACAGACCGTGCACGCCATTCCCCGCTTTCCAGTGAAATGCGGCAGAGTTTGATAGTGCCTCCACCGTCGCCGCAAACGCACCCTTGAGCTCGCCGCAGTTCGGACTGACATAGAGCTTATACGTCAGAGCTTCATCGTCGTGGTTGGCGGCGACGACAGAGCGCCATGCCATCCAAGCACGGTTGGTCGTTTCGGACGGCAGGCGCATCCATCGCGTGGCTAGCAACTTTACGATGCGCGCGTCTCGAATGCCAAGATGTGTTTCGACAGCGTTCTGGTCAAAGAGCAAACGGTGCCATCGTGGGGACGCTGGAATACAGTTGTAGGAGTAAAGACGTGCGGACAGTGCCGCTACGTCGGAAACATTCAGCGCCTCGCCGTATTCCAGCGCTTCACGTGAAAGTACGGACAAAGCACTCTGTTGACCACTCCTCAACGTTTCCCCGTAAATGATGTGCCGAGCGGCCGGGCCGGAGAGCATTTTGCCGTCTGCCTCGACCTCGAGAATCCCGTCGAAGACCATCTGCCCAATGACGGAGTCCCACCGCTCTCCCAATGCGCTCACCACGTACTGCGGCAAGATCGAGGCATTTTGAAGAGTGAAGAGGAGAAGCGCCGTATCGTGCGAGACGGATTTGATGCTGAGTGCAAGATCGTCACGCGGGCGCAGAATTCCGTAACAGTCCGGATCGCGGCTGACCCCGTCCAAGGCAAGGCGTTCGGCAGCCGAGAGCCGGTCGAGCACCACCAACTCGTATGCCGGATTGGCTCTCAGCCGAAGCTCCCGAAGATTTCTGCGAGCGTGGCTTGCTATCGTGTCGAGTCTTTCCGAAGAGCTAGCGCTTTTTCGGGCCCGACCTCTTTTTCCCCAGCTCGGCCTGCGCTTCCTTAAGCTTTGCTAGAAGCTCGTCGATCTCGGCGTCGGTCTGCGGCTGCAGCCGCTCGGCGACAATCTTTTCTTGAGCCTCGATCTCGGCGATCGCTTCTTTGAGCTGCGCCTTCAGCGCCGCTAGTTGCTCGGCTGCCAGCTCGGGATCTCCGATGAACGCAACGGGGATCAGCCCTGCGGCTCTTGTGTGGTGGCAGCAATATGGTGAGGGGGCAGTGCGGCTCCACTTAGGGCAGAAAAAAGTCCAGCCGCAAAGATACTGCGTAGGATGGTGGCTCCAGGCATTGCATTCGATATGGGGTCCTATGCCGTAGTGGCCGTGTTGGTCTCCACCACCGCCGGGGCTGTGTGGGTCGCAGAAGATCGTAGCGGGTGGGCAACCGAGATCGCCGGGGCCGTTGCCTTCCTTCGGAATGATGCTGATCATCAGGTCCTTTATGCGGAACGCCATGATTCTGTGCCCTCCTCAAGCCGCTCCATACCGCGCGGTTCAATGTTTTAGCGTACTGCGTTTTAGGCTGGAAAGGAAGGGGGCGCCCGGTTTTTCTAGTGGTCGCTGGGGTTTGTCCCCGCGCTTCGTACGTTCATCAAGAACTTCAGCGTGTCAAACCAAAATGGCGCGCCTAGCGAAATGGCCAGCACCGTGCCGAGGAGGCCAAGGGCGATCTGCCACGGAGGCTCAACCGGAGTCGTCGCCGGCGATGGACTGGGGATCCGAACCAGCCCAAAGCTAGCGAATTAAAGACGGTCGTGCTAACGTGCGCGAGCGCCGCGGATGCGTTCTGCTCCTTCGCCGCCGTGCCGGCCGCCGTCACCAAGGCAGCGCGGGTTGACGAGTTCCATTCCAGCATTTTGACGAACTTCACGCTGTCGGCATCGAGCCCGGAAGCCAACACGATGGCGATGAAAAATATCCAAACCATCGCTCCGCGGCGATACGCGCCGCTGACGCGGTTCATCGTGTCGTTGAACCACCCTTCGATGCCGTTCACGACGGCGGTGTAGTCGCCCGCCGCCGTTGCTACGATCGAAGTCAACGCCGTCTTCAGCGGTTCATCCGTCGTGGCGAGGGCATTCTGAACGCCTTGGAAGGCCTGAGTCGGGGTTATTCCCACGACTTTGTCGGCTCGGATCACGTCTAAGAGCGCGGTTGCGAATTGAGAGGCCGAGATGTACGACGGAGTCCGCTCGGGGTGCGTCTTCGACGAAGCAAGGATCGGATGGCGGAAGAGCTTGTTTTCGAGCCGGGCATCGCCGAGCATCTGACGGATGCCGTTGGTGAGCCCTTTCCCGCGAAGATTCAAACCGGCTGCGATCGTTTCGTTAATCCACGAGGCAAGCAAGCTCAACCCGATATAGATCAGCGCGAGGCCAATCGCGACCTCGACGATCGTGGACGAGAACTGCATGCTAACCTCCCTTCCGCACTACGATCCCAGCGGATCCTGCGCGCCCTGACCAGGGCTTGGTTTACCGACAAGAGCGACGAGATCGGTTAGCGCGTTTCCATAGTTGCCGGTGAGCACAGCCGCCGAGAGCGCGATCAGTTTGGCGGCGATCTCGAGCAGGTTGTTGATCTTCGTTACGTCGTTAGCGAGCTTATTCGCCGCTTCTGAAGCTTGGCTCGCGGCGTCGGAAACGTCTCGAAACGCCTTACCGGCATCGGCGAATTCGACTTGGACCGCTTTAGTCGCAAGATTGCTACTTTGAATCGCAACGTCGTCGGATGCTTTCGTCAGCGCGTCAACGTTCTGCTGGCTTAAACTCGGCAGCGTAGACGCGTTCGATAGCGTGCGCGCAACCACCGCGTACCAGTGAGATATAGTCAAACACTGCGGCGCGCTCATTTTTTGCATATCGCCTCCTCGCGCTCTTACGGCGCAGGTATCGCGGCCTTAGAGAACAGTAACGCGTACAAGGCGGAGACGCTGTCGCTCAGGTCGGCGAGATCCGTGAAGAGGGCAGCCCTGGACGTGAGTGGCTCTCGCTCGGCCTTAACGAGCGCATCGTTAGCAGCGGAAAGTTTTTTCAACGTCGCCAGGTACCCCGCTGCCGCATTCTGGTGAACGGCGCAGGCGCGAAGATCCGAAGCCCAGTGCAAACGGATGCGATGCGCCCGCTCAATTACCAGCGGTTCGTTGGCGCCATGGGCCATTGTGGATAAAACCCGCAGCGCCGGCGCGTATAGGTTGGTGATCTCCGTGCATTCGTTGTAAATCAGGATGGCATATGCGCTGCCGGCCACGTCGAGCGCTTCGACCGCTCCGGCGAACGACGTTTTGCCCGTAGTCGGATCTACGGTGTTCACCGCTTCAAGGAATCTGGCTACATCGCGTTCGCGTGCGTTTCGTTGCCAATAAGCAACGATCGCATTGGCGAACGTCGCAATATTCGTCGCTTGCGGTGCCGGAATCAAATTGGCTGCGACCGCGGCGCCCGTCAGCGGCGCGATGGCTGGAGTGGGCGCCGCCGCGACGTTGGCCAGTGCGCCAAGCGAGTGAATGTACTCCAGGAGCGTCTGATTTGCCAACTTCCAGTCCCGCGATACTGCGCCGAGCGGATACTTTGCATATCCGGTTGTGACGACGCACGTCTCTTGAACGGTCGTTCCAAAGAAGGGTTTTTGACCGGCGTGCGGGGTGTTTGAAGCCGATGCAACGTCGGGTTTCCATGTGAGATAGTCGGCCCGCAAATTGAGCTCGCGCTGGCGTTCGCAGCTCGCGTCGTAATCGCCAGCTATCGCATCGAACGATGCTTGGGATTGCTGCGCAAGGACGGCATATTGCTGCACCGCGGTGAGATCAACGTTGGGGGCACATGCGGCAAGAGCGCCGAGAGCGACGACGGCGACGAGCGCAAACCGGCGCGCACGCGCGAACCCGAACATTCTAGCGCTAGGTTGGCTTGCGGCGTAGGCGCTCCTGCTCGGAAGGTCGGCGCGGCCTGACAAAAAATGCTTCGAACCATAGAACCGCTTGCAACCTGTACCAAGGCGATCGCCGAACTAACTGAGGGGGACTTCCAGAATCCCTCGCAGCTTTGCGATATCGTCATGAAGGGTGGCATAACGAGCGGCATCGTCTATCCGCCGGCGATCCTTCGAATCGCGCAACGGTTCCGTTTCAAGAACATCGGCGGCACTTCGGCCGGAGCGATCGCGGCGGCGGTTGCGGCGGCCGCCGAATTCCGCCGTCAAACCGGCGCGCACGATGGATTCATCAAGGTAAAGACGCAAATCATGGATTGGCTTGCGCAGGGACGGAACTTGCAGTCCCTGTTCGTCCCCGTGGCGGCCGCAGCTCCACTTTTTTACCTCTTCCTGTGGTTGATTGGCGTCAAAAGCGCGCTTCGGCGCACTTCCGCCGCGGGCGTATTCAACGTCGTGCTCGCAAGCGTCGTCATTGCGTTGGCCGTCGCCGGCTACCTCGAAGCACTGTTTCGATTCAGCATTCCCTGGCTGGGCACCGGTCCGCAGGTTTTCGCAATGGCGCTCATCTTGCTGCTGGTCGTCGTCGTAGCTTGCGTGCTGTACGTGGTGCCGTCTTCGCACTATGGAATGTGCTCGGGCGGAACGGAATCGACCCTGCCGGGAAGTGCGGAGCCGCTGACGTACTGGCTGTCAAGGCAAATCGACGATATTGCCGCGACCGGTTTGAATCGCCCCCTGACGTTCGGCGATCTTTGGGTGGGCCGCGTCCGCAGCGACGATGAGCTCGACGGCGCCGGGCCGCCCGATCGCGCCATCAATCTCGAGATGGTGACGACCTCCCTCACCATGGGACGCCCCTTCCGGCTTCCATTCGAGTCCGGCGTGTTTTATTTCCGGCGCGATGAATTCGAGCGGTTTTTTCCCGCCCACGTCGTCGATTGGATGGTGGAGCACGGCCGCAGCCCCAATCCGAATGATCCGACCTCAACGCCCCGCCGAGCGCATCTCGAAAGCCAAGGGTACCGCCCGCTGCCGTCGCCCGCGAATTTTCCCGTCATCGTCGCGGCGCGAATGAGCCTTTCGTTCCCTTTGCTTTTGAGTGCGATCCGGCTCTATGCCGTTGACTACACGCTGCCGGCGAACGCGGCGAATCCGGCTGCAGCCAACGTCGAGCCGGTCTGGTTTTCGGACGGCGGCCTGTCAAGCAATTTCCCGATCAGCTTTTTCGACGCTCCGATTCCGAGCTGGCCGACGCTCGCAATCACGCTCGAAGAGTTTCCGCCCGGCGTAGACCCCGCCGATCCGTCGAATGGCGCGTACGTTCCTACGAACAACAAAGCCGAGATCGGCAGCATTTGGAGCCGCTTCAGCGAAGCTCGCACGCCTTCCAACACGCCGGGATTTTACGGTGCGGTCGTAAACGCGATGCAGAACTGGCAAGACACGATGCAATCGGAGGCACCTGGTTTTCGCGATCGCATCGCGCACGTTCGACTGAGCGCGGAAGAAGGCGGCATCAATCTCACCATGCCACCGACGGTGATCAAAACGCTGCTCGATCGCGGCGAGCTTGCCGGCGAACTGCTCGTCGAACATTTCCGGATTCCGGAAACCGAGCCGCCAATCGAGATGACGTGGGACAACCACCGTTGGATCCGGCTGCGAACGACGCTGGACGTGCTGCAACGCTATGCCGGCGAGTTTCGCGATGCGTGGCGGGCCGGCGCCGAGCCGTCCAGGAGTTATGAAACGCTGGCGTCCCAAGGGATGGTTCCGCCGCCGTCGAGTTATCGCTTTCGCTATCCCGACCAAATCACGGCGACGCTGAACGTCGCTAGCGCCGTAATCGGTATCGCGGGCGCGACCGATCCCGTGCAATCGTCGCTTTCAGCGGGATCCCCCAAGCCGGTCTCCGATCTTCGCACGAGGCCACGCTTTTGAGGAGAAGATAGCGATGTTTGACGTTCCGTTCGTTGAGACCAAAACCGTTACGGGCTTGCTCGAGCCCGATGAGCGCGAATTGAAGAGCAAGGGCTTTCGAGCGCCGCCTGGCCCGCTGAGGACGTACGTTGCCCTCGGAATGCCGCTTGTGACGTTGCTGACGAAGAAAACGGCCGGTAGCGACGGGTCAGTCGCCGATCTTATTGCCGCCGACGCCGCTCATCGATTCTATCACGTGCGCTTTTCATGTACGTTTCACCCGACGGACGGGGCGACGTTCGAAAAAGCTTGGGTCCTTGCGACGCTGACTGCAGGCAAAGCGGGGCAGCCGGCGCCCATTGCGCTTTCGCTCGAACCGTTGCGAACCGATCAGCCCGTCGAGTTGTCGGAAAGCTTCGAGCTGGGCGTTGATTTTAAGTTCGTTAACGCGAAAATCGGTGTTGACACAAAGGTTCCAAGTTCGCTCATCTTTGCCGAGGGATTGAACGAGGGTAGTTCCGAGCCCGCCTGGGAGTTTACGCAGACGAGGGCTCAGGCCATTCGCGGTCTTCAGCGGCTCCAGATGATCGTGCGAACCAGTTCGAGCGGAGTCTCCCGTGGTTCAATCCAACTCACTGCATCGATTGCAAGGCCCGGATTTGCGTCGATTCCCACCCGGGCGCGCTTTGAAGATCAGCCTGAAGTGGCGTTCGCGCTTGAGTGACGACTGATATCGCCGCGGTCTTCGAGGAGTACGCGCAGCAGCCGGATTCGGCCGCAAAGGCGCGGTATCTGTTCGCGCATCCGTCGCTTTTCGCGAGAAGCGCGCTAGATCGCGCACGCGAAAGCCTGGGGGGGCGCGAGCCGGTCCTGCGCGCCATCGAAGAAATCGAGCGCATCCGAACCCAGATTGAAGGCGGCGCTCCGTTTTTTTTGGGCACGGGGCCGATCGAGACGACGTGGGAAATGCTTGAACGTGGCGAGATCAGCATGGATGAAGCCGTTCGGCGCGTGAGTTCCCCCGAGACGGTGGTTCCGCTCGCGTATCTGTATGCGCGCGAGCTTTCGAAGTACGCACAGCAGCTTCTTTCCGAGCACTGGCGTCAGGCCGCGAATCTGCAAACGTTGCTGCTCGCGGCGACCGCAGCCGCGGGAGACGATCCTGAAGCGCTGCGCGGGCGCGTGCGTGCGAGCATGGATTTCATCACGGTTGCGACGCGTGCGTTGATGGATCTTCCGGATGGCCGAATCTACCGTCGTGCTACCGAGGCGGCAGAATGGCTTCGGCACCGCCCCGAACAGAACGAGTTGTGGCCCGCCGGTGAGCTCGATTTTCGACTCGGCGTGATGAATCTCGACCCGTACTTCCTTGGCGGCGATATCGCAAACTATAATCGTTCCCTCAACATCTGGCGCAACCGCCTGCGTCAGGAACTGGGACCCGCGTACGCTCTGATTCCCGCTCAGGACCTAGCCGTTCCGGAACCCGTCGACGCTCTGGGGAAGGCCGTTGCGTATCTTCAAAATGCGGTCAAGCTGCGGCCGGACTGGACGAACGCCGAAAAGGCGTTATTGCAAGCGCTTCGGCTAAGGTCGGCGCTGTCCGGCGAACCGGAAGACCACCGGGTCGCGGCGGTCGGCGCGAAGCTCTGGGCCAACGCGGATCCCGAACAAAATTCAATGGCCTACTTGTCGGCCTTAGATCGCGCGCTTGCGCAAGAGGCCATCGAACCGGCCGAGGCGGAGCGCCGTGTCGTCGCGTTGCTCTCGTCGCCGGATAGGTTGACCGCACGTGAAGGTGTCGAACGAACCGTCGAAATCGTGCTCGATGCGCTTATGATGCTCGTTCGAGTCAATTCCTCGCATGGCTTAGCCTTGGTCGAGATCTATCGCCCGCTCGTGATGGGACACGGCAGCGCTGCGGCACGGCGGCAGTTTTGGGATCGTGAGCTGGCGCTGTTTGCATTTTGCACTGACACGGGCGAGTCGTCGCCATCGCGGATAATGCCACTGGTTGCGCAGACTCAACGCGAACGGCGGGAAAACGATGCGCTCGCCGCCCTCGATCAGCTTGACAGTTCACAGCCCCAGTTCGCGGCAGCACACGCCGACGCGTTGCGGTATCTGCGTTACCTGTTGATCTCGGGGCTCGCGACGAACGCCTTTGAAGCAAAGAGCTACGCCGAAGCGATTTTTCATTATGGACAAGCCCTCGATTACTGTTTGGAGTTAGGATTTCTCGATGAAGCGCTTACCTACGGCACGCGCATCGACGATTTGGCCTCGCACGGCGATCCCGGCGTGGCCGCCAGCATCGCCGCGGTTTTGCTAAGCTTCGCGTTGCGCTTTGAAGCGTTGCTGGGGGAGCCGGCGATGCGGCTCGTCCAGTCGATGTGCCGGAAGTCGATCGCGGGCATGGTCGCAAAGCAGGTGAGCGGCACCGTGTACGCATCGATCGCCCTTGCGGGCAAAGCATCTCAGTTTACCGCGGCCACGCTGGCGAGCGCGCGTTTTGACGCGAGTGAGGATGACGAGGCTACGGCGATCCTCGAAAAGATCGCGGCGATCGAACTTTCGGTTGATCCCGCGCTCGAGCAAGTCCAAAACGAAGAAGGGATGTTGCTCTCCTCGTACATCGAGGCGAGCAATCGCGAGGGCGGGTCGCAGCCTGTCGAACAACTGAGAAACCTGCAACGCTCCTTGGATCTTTGCGTCCAGAACATGCTGGCCGTTCGATCGATAGATCGACGTCTGGGCGTCCTGTCGATTGAAGATATTCAGGCGTCGCTTGACGATCGCACGGTGCTGCTCGACTATTTCCTCGGTGCCACGCCGGATGGCCGAGTCGCCACCATAGTGATGCTCGCTACGAAAGAGCTCACGCGTATGACGGCAATTGCCGAAAATTTTCCGGCCAGTCTCCTTGCGATGCAGCTTGGGGAGTTGCGTGCATTTATGCCGCCGCTGGGCATGATCGTTCAAGAGCGGCGTGCGCGCGTTATGACGGTGCCAGGCCCTCGACTTGTCGACCGCAGCGCGGCAGAAGGATTGAGCGTCGACCTTCGGCGTTATCTCGGGCCGTTCGTTGAGCTGCTAGCCGAGCTTCACAAAAGCGGCAAGGACTGCCTGGCGATCGTTCCGCACGGCCCGCTCCACTTCTATCCCTGGTCGCTCCTTGGAGGCCCGGATCATCCGCTGGCGGACGATTGGACGATTACGGTTGCACCGTCGCTGGGCGTTTTGATGCGGCGAGCGCCGCCGCACGCCCAACCACCCGGTGCATCGGCAAGTTCCGTCATCGGCTTGAGCTTCGCCGGCGTTAATCGCTTGGGGCTGGCAGCGATTCCATGGTCTTCCAGTGAAGCACGCACTATCGCCGCCACGCTGGATGTCAAGCCCATCCTCGACGATGCGGCCACGAAACCCGCCGTCCTTGCAGCACTTGCGCAATCGCGCTACGCGCATATATCGACGCATGGGCGACACGCGGTTGCGGCACCGGCATTTCAGTGTATTTTTCTCGCAGAGGACGGCGACCGCGACGACGGGCGCCTCTTCGCCTATGAAATCCTTGCCCAGGATTTGCGAGGGCTGGAGCTGCTTACGCTGAGTGCTTGTGAGACCGCGCTTGGGCGGTACGACTTGGGCGATAACTTGCGCGGCTTACCCGCGGCCTTCTTCGTCGCCGGCGTGCAAACCATCGTCGGAACGCTGTGGCCGGTTGACGCGACCGCAACCGAACATTTCTTTCCTTGTTTTTACTCGGCGATTCGTAGCGGCATGGGTCATCGCGATGCGTTCCGTGCAGCTCAGGTCGAAACCCGAAGCGTCTTTCCACGGCTTCGCGACTGGGGAGCGTTCTATCTCATGGGGCGCCCAACGTAACCGTCGTTGCGCACTCGACGGCCGAGCGTCTAAAGCGCGAAGGCGATCGCAATTCCCAGCGCGGCGATAAATGCCAGCGCCGCGGCCGGAATCCAGCTTTCGCGGCGACGCGAGAACGCAATGGTATACACGGCTTTGAGCACGTTGTTGGATGACGTAGCGATGATGATTGCCGTCGCCGCCGTCGCGAGCCCGATTCCGGCCGCTCCGCCCTGCGCAAGGCTCAAGACGAACGGATCGATGTCCGTGACGCCGACGATCCCCGCTAGCGCGAACACGCCGGCGTGGCCGAGGTGGCCTTGAGCGAGAGTCGTTAGCATCGAGATCGCGACGAAGAGTGCGGCAAAGGCGAGAGCAGCCCAGATTTGAAGCGGGTTCATCGGCTCGCTGACGATGGCGGAGCGCGGACCGAGGCGTGCGAGCGAGCCTGCGACGATGGCGCTGAGCAGCGCAAGACCCAACAAGGGAACGACCAACATCCGTCCCAGACCGACGTTAAAAAGCGAACAGATCACGAGCACACGCACGTACATCATCGCAGTCGCCGCAACGATGCCTCCCTGGAGCTCGCGCGTCATGCCTTCGTCGCGCGCTCGGCGCGACAGCACGACGGTTGTGGCGGTGGACGAGTAAAGCCCGCCCAGGATCGACGTGAACAGCGTGGTGCGCCCGGGAAAAACGAAGCGCTGCAGGAGATAGCTCGCATACGAGATCGATGAAACGGCAACGACTGCGAGCCAAACGCCGAAGGGTGTTATCGGCGTGTTTGGAATCGGCGGCTTGCCGGCGAGCAACGGTAAGACGATGCCGACGAGAATCAAAAACTGAGCGGCGGTAACGATTTCCTGCCCGGGGACGCGCTGCGCCCAGTTGTGCAACGTGCGGCGACCGCCGAGTAATAGCACTGCCGCGACCGCGACGGTAACGCTCAGCCAGACCGGCTGCACGAGGGCAACCGGGCCAAGCACGTAGGCGAGCAGACAGCACGTCGGTACGATGAGAGCGCCTTCCGGCGGTGGCGCATCGGGCTTGAGTTGGCGGCATACGTAGGCGTAGATCCATGAGCCTAGTACGAGTAATCCCGCGACGAACGCGATACCATAGCGCGGCTCCAGCAGAAAAAGACTTCCGCCCGCCAATGCCAGCAGCGGGAACGTGCGTACCCCACCTGGACGCCGCGGCAATTCTTCGGAATAGAATCCTTCGAACGCAAAACCAAAGAAGAGCGACAGGCCCAGGAGGAGCGCTAAACGCTCCGCGTCGACTTCGAGCTTCACAGGTCAGGTTCGGCGCATCTTGTAGCCGGTTCCACATACGGTGAGCACGTATTCGGGATTGCGCGGATCTTTCTCGATTTTCTTGCGAAGGTTATTGATATGACGGTCCAACGTGCGCTCGTAGATGTCCCCGTCGTCGCCGAGACTGTCAAGTAGATGCGACCGTGTAAAGACCTCTCCGGGATTTTGCGCCAACAGCGTTAGGATCTTGAACTCGGTGGCGGTGAGGTTGGCTGAGTAGCCACCCACTGTGACGACGTGGAAATCGTGATCGATCTCGAGATTAGCGATACGCGTCTTCCGCCTTGCTCTGCCGCTCGGAGCGCGAGCAGCGCTCTCTCGCACCGCTTCGGCAATCTCAGGCTGGTTGTCCACTACCAAAACCCGCTTGCGTTCGAGGCCTTATGGCTTTCGATCGCTCGGCTGCTGGAGCATGGCGATGCCGAGTTGAGTCCCCGGACCTGACGTACTATACGTCCCTGCACGCCGTAATTATCCGTGACAAGGCGTTCCGTGACCTACAACTAATGCCAATCCGCCTGACGTATGCGGCTTGCAGGTTGACGTCGCGCTAGTATCGCTGAGAAGAGGGTCGGCGAGATGACCGGTGGACACCTGACGCCTGCCGAATTCGAACGCGTGGTCAGCGAGGCCCTAGAATCGCTTCCAAAACGGTTCACCGATCTTATCAAGAACGTTGTCATTGAGGTGGAAGACGAGCCGAGTGCTGAGGACCTTGAGAGCGTCGAGGGGGACGCCGGCGATACGGAACTCCTCGGCATCTATCGTGGAGTCGCGCTCACCGAACGCACGCACGAGATGCCATTGCTGCCCGACGAGATCGCGGTCTTTCGTGGCCCGATCGGTCGAGTCACCCAGACACGGGATGAGGCCGTGCAGGAAGTACGCGACACGATCATTCACGAGCTCGGACACTATTTCGGACTCGGGGATGACGAGATGCCACACTGATTCAGTGGCGCTCGATCAGCGTCTGTAGGTCGCGCTCAATTTTTTCCCAACCGCTCCAAAAGGTATCGTCTCCGAAGTTTACCCCGTCCATGGCGAGCTCGTAGAGCAAGGCGTAAGCTTCGTGAGTCAACCGCGCTTCGGGCGTCGTAAGATCGAAGTCACGCGGCGAGAAAAGGCTGTGTCGGAGTCTTTCATCCAAGAAGTCGGCCGCGAAGCGGTCCATTTCGGGGGCCGTAGTTTCGTTGGAAGGTACGTTCAGTCTCGTGGCGATTCTTGCCAGCTGCGCACGCGGATCGGCCATCAGGAGATCGTAGTCGACGACGACCGTCGGCCTGTCACGGAGCTCGCGCAGAAACGGAATCATGTGCACCAGCCAGAGCCGATGCGACGTGACAACGTCCATCGCTTGCCGCCGGAAGAGCGACGCGGCTACGCTCAACGGGTTTCGAACGACGACGACGTAGGCATCGTCCGCGTGGCACTTGCGCAGTACGCCACGCCAGAATGGCAAGAGCCGAATGGTGCGCGGGTCTTTGAAACCCCAAAGCGGCTGCGATGCGAAGGTGCGCCGGACGTATCGCACGGCGTGATTTTGCAGCAGGCGCATTCGAAATCGCCGAAATGCCGTTGGCGCTACAGGGGTGACATCGTCCCACGCGAGCCCCAACTGCTTTAGGGCGCGCTCGTTGATCGTTACGACCCCTTTGTCTTCCCAATAACCGGTCGGGTTTTCCGGTTGGGCATCAAGGAAGTCGTTCCCCAGGTAAACGGATAGCGCTTGAAGCCCGCGAGCGACGGCGCTCGTGCCGCTCCTATGCATACCGATGACGAGCACCGCGCGGGACTTCAAGATGTTGGCCAGCCTTAGACGGTGGCGTGCCGCGTTCCCACGGTGGGCGAGGCGTTAAACGGCCGTCCTGCCAACATGGAAACGTGGGCAAAACACTAACCGACGACCGCCTCGGCGCGCTCGGCTACCCGCAAGAGCTTGCGAGAGTCCTTTCGCTCTTCGACAATTTCGCGGTCGCCTTCAGTTATTTGAGCCCAATGGTGGGCATCTATTCGCTCTACACCTTGGGCCTGGGAAGCGGCGGACCACGCTATATTTGGACGATCCCGATTGTGGTCGGGCTGATGCTGCTCGTCGCGCTGGTTTTCGGCGAACTCGCCAGCGAATATCCGCTTTCAGGCGCGCTTTACCAATACGGCAAATACTGCGTCGGAGCGAGGTATGGTTGGTTCATCGGTTGGATTTACGGATTTGCGCTGTTAGCGACGGTCGCATCGGTGGATTCGGGCGCCGTCGGCTACGTCACGTCGCTTTCGAATATTTGGTTCGGGACGCATCTGCGTCCCGACGATCACGCGACGATCTTTGTTATCGCCGGTGGCATCATCGTTCTGTCGGCGATCTTGAATTCGATCGGCGCGAAGATCATGGGACGTGTGGCGCGCTACGGGGTGTACGTCGAAACGATCGGCACGTTCGGCGTCTTCGTCGCTTTTGCGGTTTGGGGTTTTCATCAACGCCTGGGATTTATTCTTTCGACGCAGCACGTCGAGTACGCGAAGACTAATCCGCTCGGCTTGAATTTTGGCGGCAACTGGTGGACGGGCGCCGCTCTCGTGGCCGTACTCGCCAACGTCTACATTTTCTATGGCTTCGAATCCGCCGGCGACATTTCCGAAGAAACGGTCGAAGCACAACGTCAGGTGCCCAAGGCAATGCGCAACGCATTGTTGTATGGCGGCATCGCGTCATTCGTTTTAGTGCTCGGGCTGCTGCTTGCCACGCCGGCCGCGGGTATTGGCGCCGTCGTCAGCGGAGGCATCAACACCCTATTTGCCACGCTTCCGCCGCTCGTCCAGGATTTCTTCCTGATGATTGTGATCGTTGCGTTCTTCAGTTGCGGCACCGCGGTTCAGGGCGCGGGTGCGCGGGTTGCGTTTGCGCTGGCGCGCGATGGCGGGCTGCCGTGCAGCCATTGGATCAGGCGCGTCTCTCCGCGCCATCGCACGCCGGCCAACGCGATCCTTATCGGAACGGTCGTACCGTTTCTCTTCTTGCTGCTGGTGCTGATAAATCCGAGCAGACCAGTGCACGTTTTGTGGTTTGATTATCCGGCCAACGTCAACGCGCTCTATGCGCTGGTCTCCTTCGCAACCTCGGGCATCTACTTGGCCTTCTTTCTGACCGTCTTGGGCGCATTGATCGCGCGGTGTCGCGGATGGAAGCCGGGGGGAACGATTACGTTGGGGAGGTGGGGCGTGTGGGTCACCATCGGAGGCGCGCTCTACTTGCTGCTGATGCTGCTCAACATCGTCTGGCCGAGCCCGCTCAGCAGCGGCCGGGCGATTTTCAACTACGGCTGGGTCACGCTGCTCGTAATGGCGATCATCGTGGGAATCGGAGCGGCGTACGAGCTCATCGCACGGCCCTCCTCTTCACCCTTTCTTCATAGGTTAACCGTAGGGTTCGGTGAGAATCATCCCGATGGAGGTCAACGAGATGGCTTATGACGCGACTCCCCTAACGCGACGGACGTTTCTCGAAGGCGTCGTGATGTTACCCGCGCTCGCAGGAGCGCTTACCGTTGCAGCGTCGGCCGACGCGTCGAAGGCGCCACAAGCCTCGATGCATTACCAAACGACGCCGAACGGCAGCATGCGCTGCGCGGGATGCAAGTTCTTCATTCCGGGCGCGGACGAAAAGTCAAACGGCACTTGCCAAGTCGTCGATGGATCGATTTCGCCCAACGGCTATTGCGTCGCCTATACGGCGAAAACGTCGACGTAGCGGCGGCTCTACCTGGCTGAGCGACGGTGCGCGATCAAGAGCCGAGCAACGATTCGACTGTGGCGCGGACGGCTTTATCTTGCGAGTCCCCGACTATGACCTTGCGCAGTAGCCCGCGCCGGTCGAAGAATAACTCGGTGGGCCAAGCCTGAACGCCGTAATCGCGCCACAGCGCGAAATCGTTGTCGATGGCAACGGGCCAGACCACGCCCTGCCGGGCGAGACTTTGCTCGACATATGCCTTCGATCGCTCCGCCGGAGTCTCGGGAGCGTGGATTCCAATCACCCTAAGGCCACGTGCGCGATCGTTTGAATAGAGCCAACGCAACGTGGGCACGACGTTTTGGCAGTTCGAACAATCGACGGTGAAGACATCCACGATGACGACCTTGCCGATGAGATCGGACGCAGTCGCCCGGCCATTGATCCAGTCATGCGCACCGTCCAGTCGTGAAACCACCCTCGAAGGGGCCGATGCACTCGCAGTGGCACTCACCAGAATACCGCTTGCCAGAATAAGTGTTACGAATTTCATGCTAACGATAACGCCTGCCGGATCCGATCGGATGGATGAGGATCGTGCTAAATCGGGATCAAGTTTTCATAGGTTCGGCTTGAGCCAATCATCTCGCGAAAATCAATCGCTGTCTAGATTGTAAATCTAAGCAGCTCCGGGAGAGCACTGCCAACACGTTGAAAGGGACCTGGGCGTAAGGAGGGCTGCCGATGCCAAAGTATTTGGTTCATGCTACCTACACTGCCGAGGGCGCAAAGGGCCTTTTGAAGAGCGGCGGAACGTCACGGCGCAAGGCCGTCGAAGAGCTGCTCGCATCGCTCAACGGAAAGCTGGAGGCCTTTTATTTCACTTTCGGGGACGAAGATGCGATTCTCATTATCGACCTGCCGGATCAAGTGGCGGCGTCGGCCATCGGGCTAGTGGTTGCCGCCTCGGGAACGATACGAACCAGATCGACGGTGTTGATACCTCCCGAAGAGGTCGATCAGGCCGTCAGGAGAGAGGTCCACTTTCATCCACCCGGAGAGTGAGGCCCTCGGAATTCACTCAACTGTCGGCCGGCTCGAGTTCGCGCGACGGATTGCAGGCGCCACGATGCGCACGACGAGCACTTGGAGCACGGCTGCTGCCGGCACCGCGAGAAAGGCACCGCCGATGCCGAGTAGCGTGCCGCCGACGACCGTAGCGAGAATGATCAACAAGAAGCTTATCTGAACGCGCTGGCCGAAGATGATCGGCGAGAGCGCGTTTTGGTCGATCACCTGGACGACTACGAAGATGGCTAGTGCTATCAGCATCTTCACCCAGCCGCTCGTCGCCAACACTACGACAAGAACGATCGGACCGGAAATTACGGCGCCGACCATCGGGATGGCCTGGAAGATGGCGGCGATGAACCCCAGGAGCAGGGCATAAGGGACGCCGAGCAGCGCGAGCGACGCGCCCATCGCCACTCCGACGACCGCGCCGTTGAGAACGACGCCCTGCACGTAGGCGCTTAGCCGGGCGCCGATGTCGGCGAAGGCGTCGCGCCAATCGTTACGCACGCCTGGCGGGATCAGGCTGAGCGCGAACCGCTCGAGTTCGTCGGACGAGAGCATCCAACCAATTGCGAGCAAGACGATCAACAGCGAGTCGCCGATTGCTCCGGCAACGAGCCTTGGGCCACCCAGAATGTGCGGACCGATCGTATTGATGGCGATTCCGGCTGAATTTGCAAATACCGACGCGAACTGGCGAGCCACTTGGTCGTTCTTGAGGTAGCGCTGCGCTACGACGAGTTGGTTCTGAAGCGAGCTCGCGTAGCTCGGAACGGCCTGAATCAACTTGACCAGTTCGGCGCCCAAGGGTTGCACCAGGACGAACCCGACCGCAGCGAGTGCGATGATCATCACGCCGAACGCGACACCGACCGCGGCGCCGAACGGCATCCGCTTATTCAAGCGATCGACAATCGGCCGCAGGCCGGCTGAAAGTAGCACCGCGGTAAAGAGCAGCAGCATCGCCGAGAGTGCCCCCGACAGCACGTTCCATATCAAGAACGCCGCTGCGAAAACGACTGCGCCACCTACCCACCCACGTACACCGGTCACTATAAAAGACTTCTCGGGGGCGCGAGCCTCCTCCCGGGCGCGGTCGAACGATCTCGTGAAGCTAGGTCATCAGAATATTCTGCATCATCCCGGTATCTTCGTGGGGAAGGACATGGCAATGGAAAACCGTTTTTCCAGTCCATTGCACGAATCGAATTCGGATGGTTAGGCTACCGTTGACGCCGTTCCGCTTTGGTGGAATCGCAAAAGTATCCCAAATCTCGATTGGTCGTCTGGGCTTATCGTTGACCGCGAAGAGCTGAAAAGAGTTCTCGTGGAGATGAAACGGATGGACGTCGTCGGTATCGTTTATGATGCGCCACTCTTCGCAAGTCCCAACTCTTGGCTGGGTGGGGCATTCCATCTCTTGATAGAGTACGCCGTTGACCGTGAAACCGAAGCCCGTCAGTAGATCGGTTCGCGGACCCTGACTAAAGCGGAACCTGCGGCGCGCAACGATGTCCTTCTCCTCGATGACCGGGTATTCACGCGTGGGCTTGGGTAACGCCGAGGGGATGCTCATCTTCACGGGGCTGCCGGTGACAACGAACCGGGCAATATCGAACTTTCCACCCGCTGCGGGGAAGATGTCGCGAGTTGCCAGTGACGAGAGCGTGAAAGTACCTTCCTTCCTCGGTGCCCGTAGCAGTAATTCGATTCGGTTGGCTTGAGCGGCCAGTTGAATCGGCGCGGTAAATAAATTTTCAGGCGTTACCTCGGTGATGCCTTTCCCGCTCATATCGACGTAGAGCGGTTCTAGCGTGTTAATGCCGTCAAGTCCGATCTGCCAGGCATCGAACCCTGGCAGCGCCATCAGGAGTGGAGCGCGAGTGGTCCCGTTGAGGAGGCGCAGCCGCACGACTTCGCCGGGACTTACTTCAAAATGCGGAACGCCAAGCGGTGTGAATTCTGCCGGCGTGTCTCGGGTCGCGTTGCGAACCCAATAGATGCCATCACCGTTAACGGTCAGCATCGTAAAAAGCGTACCGAAGGCATACCCACCATCTTCGGGCTTCTTGTATGCGAGGTACTCACGCTCGTAAAGATCCGGATGACCCTTGCTCGGATTTACATTGATGGACTGCACGACGAGAAAGATCTCGCGCGCCGCGGCGATCTCGGGCACGTCGTCGATTGGTCCGCGAACGACGATCAAACCCGCCATACCGCCGCTGACTTGCACGTCGGTAGATCCGTGTTTGTGCGGATGGTACCAGTGCAATCCACTTGGATGGTCGGCTGGAATCGGGAAATTATACAGAAAACTCTTTCCTGGGGCGATTTCGAGCATCATAGCGCTGGGGTCCGTCGTCCCTAGCGGCGCGAAGATGTGCGGAATGGTTTGAAGGCCGTGGACGTGCAAGTTGGTCGTGTTGAATCCGTGCGGGTTATTCATCGGATTGATTTTCTGCGAAGCCTTCATGGGGAAGTGAGCGGCCGCGTCCATCGCTGCCATCGAATCTCTTACATCGGGTATCGGCACGCTTCGAAGCGGCGGTTTCGCCGGTGGATTCGGCGGCAAACGATTGACGATCCTAATCGCCAGGGCTTGCCCGGGACGCGTTTCAAGGCTTGGACCCACGATACGACCGTTATAGGTGCGCGTCCGAAGCCTGTAGCCCTTAATATTTGTGATTGCGTACTGCGTCGAGAGCTCGTGTACCGGCGTAAACGGCGGTTGCGGGATCTGACCATTTGTGCCGCCACCAGACGAACACGCGTCGGCAGCAAACGTCGCGCCCACCGCGACAGCCGAAATCCCGGCAACGATAAACCGGCGTCTATCCATAGAGTGCATCTACCTCCAAGTCCACCGTTCGACGAGCCGCTCCGTCGAATCTCCTTATATCGAAGCTCCTTGGCGTTCGTACGCGCCCATATCGCAACCGGCGGAATCCCCTTTGTCAGGGCGAGGCTCACCGCGTTGATCGGTCTTTAGAGGATCGCCGTGGCGGTTTGTGCAGCCACTCGGGTTACCGGCATCGATGGCCGGGCTTTCGGTGAGCAGCGCCATGGTCTGTGTCGGCCCGCCGTTGTCTCGCAAAGGTCCGAGCTTGGGGTCGGTGCGGTTCAAATCGCCGGCGCTGTCGAAATCGCACGTGTCGTCGCTGCTCAAGTTGTAGCCATTTGAGGTCAGCATGCCGCGACAATTTCCGCCCGCGTTGTTCGAGACGATGCTGTTCTGAAGCGCCCCGGTCGCACCGTTGAGGTTGAAGATGGCGCCGCCCTTACCGACCGCTGCGGTATTCCGACTGAACGTGCTATTGTTGATCTCGAGCGTGCCCGTTTGCCCCAATAGCTCCCCGTTATGAATGGCACCGCCGACGCCGTTTAGAACGCTATTGCCGCTGAAGGTGCTGTTGTTGACTGTTAGCACGCCGTAATTGAAGATGCCGCCGCCCCTGTGCTTACGTGCCACATTACCGCTAAACGTGCTGCTGATGATGGTCAGGCTACCGCCGTTGCAGATAGCGCCTCCTCCTTCTGCGCTATTTCGGCTAAACGTGCTGTTGATAATCGTCAGGGTACTCCCCGGGCAGTTGTAGATGCCGCCACCGTAACCGTAGGTGCCGAGCCCGCGTCTGACCCTGTTCTCGGTAACGATGCTGTCGACGATCGTTAATGTGGTAGAGCAGTTGTAGATGGCGCCGCCGTCGCCCAGTCCACCCGCGTTGCGCATGGTCATCCGCGAAAGCGTGACAACGGATCCGGGATGAGTAATTAGGAACGCGCTGGCGCGGCGTCGTCCATCGATAATTGTAGTCGCGGCGCCGGAACCGAGAATCTTTAAGCTGTGGCGGACGGTGAGGTTCTCTGGGTAGGTCGCGGCAGCGACGACGATGGAATCGCCCGGCGACGTGAGCGAGATGGCATGCGCGATCGTTTTGCACGCAAACCGGCGTGACGCGCAGTCGTTTCTGTTACTACCGTGTACGCCGTCTACGTACCATTTGCGGGGAACCTGCGCTAACGACCGCTGGTGTGTTACGGGTACGACCTGGGTCACGCTGGGCAGTGCATGCGGGGCGCCGCATGCGGTCACCGCCAGAACCATGGTGAGTCCAAGATGGCGCACCGTCATGTTGTTGGCTCCTCTCAAGAAGAAACTTTCTTTTTTTTAGCATAGGCCGGGCTTCTGAAGGAAGAGTGAACCGATCCTAAATGGAAGGCGAACACGGTAGGAATGAAACGCGGATTCTGGCACTACCTCGGGCCGGGGATTGTTTCAGGCGCGAGCGATAACGATCCGACGACGGTCGCGTCACTTGCGGTTATCGGTTCGACGACGATCTATGGTCTCGGCTGGCTTGTAATTCTCGTGATTCCGATGCTTGCGGTGGTGCAAGTCATCGCGGCGCACGTGGGTGCAATAACCAGGCACGGTCTCGAGGCCGATGCCTTGAAGCTGCACGGTCGGGCTATCGCACAGGTCATGCTCGTGTCGGTTGTTAGCGTTACGGTTATCACGCTGGTCGCTGACCTCGAGGGCGGCGGGGCCGCGCTGCAGGTTCTTAGCGGAATCGACTACCGCTGGTGGATCCTTCCTCTCGCCGCCGCGTCCCTTGGTATGCTCATTTTCGACTCGTACGAGAAGGTCAAACACGTCCTGCTGATCTTCCCTCTCGCCTTTCTGGGCTATCCAATCTCGGCCGTGCTGGCACATCCGGATTGGCACGCGGTGTTCGTCGGAACGTTCGTACCGCATTTCGGGCGTTCGCAAGATTACGCAAGTGGTGCGATAGCGTTGCTCGGTACGACCCTGACATCCTACGCTTACGTTTGGCAAACTTTCGAGACCGCCAGAGAACGGCCACCGCTGAAGCGGCTCGGGTTGGTGCAGGTCGACGCGACCCTAGGAACGATCGTCGCCGGGTTATCATTTTGGGCGATCGTAGTGGCGACCGGCGCGACGCTGGGCGTTCATCACGAGACCGTCACAACCGCCGATCAAGCCGCCAAAGCGCTCGAACCGCTGGCCGGACATTATGCGAAACTGCTTTTTGGTTTGGGGCTTCTGGGTTCGGCAATGATCGCCGTTCCGGTGTTGATCGCGACCAGTGCCTACATGCTCAATGAAACGTTCGGGTGGCACGCCAGCCTCGACCAAAAATGGGGGCGCGGCCGAAGGTTTTATGAATCGATGATTCTGCTGACCGTGATCGCAGCGCTGGCGGGCCTTCTCGGCGCGCCTCCGATAAAGGTGTTGTTTGTCGCATCGATCATCGGTGGTGTCGGTACGCCGATATCGCTGATCGTCATGCTGCTCGTGGCACGGTCGAGGAGCATCATGGGTCGCCATCCGATCGGCAGACCGCTAGCCGCCGCTGGATGGGGTGTAGCCGGCATCGTCATCGCCGCCACGGGCGCCTACTTCGCCTCGCTGTTTTGGCAATGATCGTTAAGGCTTTGGCCTGGTCGAGGATCCCGACGGTAACGGCGTTGGGCTGATGAGTCCAAATTGAAAGCTGCCGGCATCCTATAATCGGCGGGAGGACGCCGGGCAAAAATTGAATTTCGACGCTATGCAAAGCAACGAACACTCGCATCCCCATACGCACGCCGACGGTACGGCGCACACTCATCGTCACGATCACAGTGACCACGAACACGACCACCCGCACGAGCAGCACGCCCACGAGCACACGCACGCCGACGGAACGACGCACGATCATCCCCACTCCCATCCGGCCAACGAAGACGACCACGGACACGCTCATTAGCATCGCCTGAGTTGGCTCGTCGCAAGGGTTCCGGCTCGATGGGTCCCACACGGTGCACGCGCCTTCCGCGTGCACTGGACGAATGGTTTATGACGCAGCTGGCTTTGACCCCAGAAAAATCACCGAGCGAGTTGCTCGTCGCCTTGATTCACGGCGGCCTCCGCTTACGCGATGGCTACATGGCGATCCACCGCCGCGCGCTGGAGCACTATGTCACAACCGCGCAACCGGATTGCTACGCGATTTACCGGCGCAGCCTACTCGATACGTTTGGAGCCGAATACGTCGACCACATCGAGCGCTGGCTGGCCGCCGACGGCATCGAGCCGAATGTCGATAACTCCAATTTGTATTTGATGTAGACAAAAATTCGGGATGCAGGTTATGGCGAGCCTGGCAGGCCAACACCGCACCGGTGAACCGAATGCCGCCACGGCCGTTTGACTTTGCAGCATTGAGGCGAGTCTTCGACGACAACGCCACGGACGTCCGCGCTCGAATTCTGCTCATGTACGGGCTGCTCGTGGCAGTCAACGTTGGCGCATGGGTTCTAGCCCTTGCAACTTTCCAAACGCGGCCGGCGCTCATCGCTACTGCGCTTCTCGCGTATACGTTTGGCCTGCGCCACGCCGTCGATGCAGATCATATCTCGGCGATCGACAACGTAACGCGCAAGCTGATGCAGGAAAACAAGCGGCCTGTCGCGGCCGGATTCTACTTCTCGCTCGGCCACTCCACGATCGTCGTGGTGCTTTCGGCAGCAATAGGCCTGGCCGCCGCAACCATCCAACGGGCGTTTCCGACATTACAGACCGTCGGAGGCGTCCTTGGGACATCCGTTTCTGCGCTGTTCCTCTACCTGATTGCGGCGATCAATCTCGTCGCCCTTATTCAGGTGATCCGAGCATTCAGAAGCGTTCGGAGCGGACGCGGTTACGACGAACAGACGATGGACGACTTTCTGTTGCAGCGTGGCCTCATCGGACGCTTCTGCCGCCCGCTGCTGCGTCTTGTCGGGAGTAGCTGGCACATGTACCCCCTCGGTCTGCTCTTCGGCTTGGGGTTCGACACTGCAACGGAGGTAGGTCTGCTTGGGATAGCCGCTATCGAGGCCACCAAGGGGCTGCCAATTCTAACGATTCTGATCTTTCCGTTGCTCTTTACCGTAGGCATGTCTCTTATCGACACGACCGATGGAATCTTGATGCTGGGCGCTTACGGTTGGGCGTTCGTGACTCCCATCCGAAAACTCTGGTACAATATGAATGTCACGCTCGTTTCGGTTCTAGTGGCATTGTTCGTCGGGACGATCGAGGCGCTAAGCGTGCTGCACGCCCGGTTCAGTTTCAAGGGAGTCGCTTGGGACCTCGTCAACCACCTAAGCAACAACTTTGGACTGCTCGGGTTCGTCATCGTCGGTGCCTTTGCCGCAAGTTGGGGCGTTTCAGTTGTCGTCTATAAGTCCCGCGGTTACGACCTGCTGTGAGGCGTGCGTGACCGACGTGGGTGGGACTTGGTCGCGCTTAAACGCGTCCTTAGTCAGCAAGAGCGTCAGTTCGCGTTGCAGTTCGTCCAAATGCGTGGCGCACGGCGCAAACCAAGCCCAGCTGCCGGCATATTCCCGTTCACGCGCCCCGAGCGATCCCGCCGCCTCTTGAAGTTGTCGACGGATCGGGTCGCCGAACGCTTCGACACCGCGGATACTGCGCAAGAGCCGCTCGAATTCATGCACGTCAATCGCAACTCGTTCGCCTAACGAGTAGCCGCGCTTGGTGCTTTGGATTGCATCGCGGTCTGCGATTTGAACGCGCGTGCGCGATACACACATTTTTAGGGCGTTAAGCGCGGCTTCGACGTCGAGACCGGGCCAGATTGCGCTCGCCAATGCCTCTTTGCTCGTTCCGTTGGGCATTAGCGCGAGCGCCACCAGCAACTCAAACCCGCGATCCGAAACGTGAACCAGCTCCGAGCCGCGGCGCACTCGCCCCCGAACGACGTCGACGTACAATATATCTTGACGCACCTTGAGAGGCGAACGAGCGACCCGCGCGGCCATGTATTTGAAGATGCCGTAGTCACTAGGGCGAGGCGAGTCGATGAGCAGCTCGAGTGACGCCTGGAGCGGCGGCGACTCGATGCGTTGCGCGATCACGCGCGCTTCCAACAAGCGACGCCGCTGTGTTGGTAGGAGCAACGCCGCGCTTGCGCGCATCATGATCTGCAAAAACACGTTCTCGGTGGTATCGATGCCACGGATTGCTTGGTCGAAAAGGTCCTCGGCCTGCCCCGCGTTCGTCGTGATCAGTGCCGCATGCCAGCGAGCGACGTGAAGCGCCGGGTCGGCGGTCGGGGCATCAGCGCTGAAGGGTGAAAGCGCCGCCTGGACGGAGCGGGCGAATGCCGATACTTCCGAACTGCCGCAAGCCTCGAGCATCTCGTTTGCCGCCGTTACAAGCGCATCGTCGTTGCAGTACCACGCCGACCACGCGACAGCGCGGGCCGCAGTAGCGATGCGCGAAATGACGCCGTTACGCTGCGCCGCGTAGAGTGCCTCTTCGCTCAACTTTAGCGCGCCGAGCCAGTCACCGAAAAGACGCGCCTTCTCCATCGCGACCAATCCACGCTCCGGTTCAAACCTGCCGTTTCGCGCGATCTGCACCGCGTCGGCCTCGTCAGCGAACTGGTCGGCCTCGGCAAAGCGTCCCTGTTTCGCGGCGATTACCGCCGACGTCATCAAGAGAAGTCGCCGCTCCTCAGGAGATTCGTCGAGCGAGCTGCGACCTTTGCAGGCTTCGACCAGTGCGCGGGCTTCGGCAAGTCGTCCAATCTCCTGGGCTAACATTGCGAGTCGGACGCGCAATCGCTTCTGCAGAGAAATGGAATCGCCGGAGGCCGCCTGCAATTGCGATCCCTCGTCGTAGAGGTGAGCGGAATCGACGTTCTGCCGGCGCCATGGCAGCGCGGCAATCCACAGGTTCGGATATGCGCACAGACTAGACATCTCAATCTTCGTTAGAGCGTCGATCAATCGGGTTGGCGGTTGTTGGAAGAGTGCGGCCGGCAGGCGGTCGAGTGCTCCGGCCGCCGCGTGCGCATTGGCGCAGGCAGTGTAGAGCTCGGCCGCTCGCAAGAACTCGCCCGCGCGCTCGTATTCCTGTGCCGCGCGCAAGAGGTCGTCCGCGAGGTCGGCTCCGTGGCTGGATCGCAGCGTTTTGAGAACCAGTGGATGGACTTGATAAGCGCCGCTCTCCGACGAGATGAACCCCGGGAGGTGCAATAATCTATCAATGATCGGAGTAGCGTGGCGAATGCCGGTGGCTGCCGCGATATCGTCGAGCGTAGCGTTGGGTATCGCTGCCATAGCCAATAACGTCGACATCATGTCGGGCGTGAAAGCCGTAAGCACTTCATGGACCAGATGCTCGTGCATGTCGGCGCGAGCGACGCGCTCCAATCGCTCGATCAGCGTCTCGATGTTCGCGTCGTATTGCACAAACAGCGCGAGCAACAGGAGCACGCTGGGCCAGCCGTCGGCCAGCCGAACCATCCGATCGACGATCGTCGGCGGAACATCGCATCCTTCGAAGATACTGGCGGCTTCCTCAGCGTTAAAGCGGAGCTCTTCGCGTGACAGCGTCAGTATCTGATTTGGAGCCAAGTAGTGAGATGCTCGAAGAGGCAGCGCTACTCGCGAGCTGATGAGGACCACGCGTTCCGCGGGTCGCGTCGCCAGCAGATCGCCGAGTAATGCCATGATCGGGCCAGCGCCTTCGATGGCCTCGCCGTGTTCGAGGATAAAGAGGGAGCGCTCCTGACGACCTTTCCACGCTCCGAGTATCGAGCGGCTCCAAGTCGCCTCGTCGGCCTCAATCGCGTGCAGGCGCAACCGCGTCAATGCAGCCGAGTCACCGCTCCCCTGCGACTCGCCGGCCAATGCCGACAAGGCGCGGGCGGCAAAGTCTACGAGATCCGAAACGTTCGTGCAGTCACAGATTGCGTAATGCTCGAACTGGCGCGCGAACAGGCGTGCCAGCGACGACTTGCCATATCCCGCCGGTGCCGAGAGTCTTACGACGCGAGCTTCTGACGCGAGCAGGCGCGTTAGGAGCCGCGATCGCGGAAGAGTCATCTACGCATCCCCTCGATCAGAGCGGATTCGTTCGTCCCATCGCCGCCTAGCTCCGTTTCGCGGGGCTTACCGCGTTGCGGCGAATGCCTTGGCGCCGATCAGGCCGTCGATGAGCTTAATCCACTCGTCCATTCCCGCACCGGTGCGCGCCGAGAGCTCGAGAATCGACACGTCGGGATTCACCGCTTGGATATTTCTTTGGGCCAGTAAGCGATCGTATCCCACGGCTTCGGCGATATCGATTTTGGTGACGAGCGCGACGTTCGAGGTGTTGAAGGCGAGGGGATACTTTAGCGGCTTGTCCTCGCCTTCCGTGACGGAGAACAGCACGACGCGCAGGTCTTCGCCCAAATCATATTCCGCCGGGCAAATTAGATTGCCAACATTCTCGATAAAGAGTGCGTCAAATCGCTTTTCTCCCCATTTTGCTAGCGCCTGAGTGATCATTTCGGCATCGAGCCGGCATTCCGCCGCCGTTGTTATTTGATGCACCGGGACTCCGCTGCGCGCCAGACGCGTTGCGTCGTTTGCGGTGGCCTGATCGCCGACCAGCGCGCCGACGCTGTATTTAGGCGCTAAGCGGTCTAGCGTCTCCTCGAGCAAAGTCGTTTTTCCCGAGCCTGGGCTCGAGAGTATGTTAACGACGAGCGTACGGTTTTGGGCGAAGCGGTCGCGGAGTCTGGCCGCGAGTGCGTCGTTCTTTACCATGAGATTTGATGCGATCTTAACGACGCGCATTTTCACGCCGGAACCTCCATAGCGACGAGTAGCATTTCACGCCCGCGCACGATGCGGGGGGAGGGGGTGCCACACTCGGGGCAAAGCAGCCCCGAACCGGGTGGTGGGGCGCGCTCCCCTTCACAGTGCTCGCAGAAGACGATCAATGGAATCTCCTCAATACATAGCTGGCTTCCTTCGGCAATCGTTTCCGCAGTCGCCACGTCCCACGAAAATAGCAATGCGTCGCGACCTACTCCGCTAAGGGCTCCCAGTCGAACATGAACCGCGCTGACGCGATCAATACCCTGTTCAAGCGCGGTCGACTGAACGCCCTCCAAGAGGCTGAGAGCTATCGTAATCTCGTGCAATTCCATGTATCCTGGTTGCGGTTTTCCGTAAGCATATCACAACGTCGGCAGCTCGCACGTCACGGTACTCGTGAAGCAATCGTGTAACGCCCTGGTAACGCCTCAGCCGCCCTATTCGGCCCTGGCGAACGCGGTTTTTAAGCGTGGCAGTGCGCCCACTGCATCCGGTAACGGTTCGGTAACCAATGTGCCTCGCGCGAAAGCCATAAACGCTTTCGCGGGCTCTTGAATTCGGTCATCGCTTCAACTAGCCTGAAATGGTAATCCCAGCGTGTCGCAATCGTCGCGACGACCGTTCATCACGTGAGGACGCATTACAATGGCAGACACGATCGTAAACGTCCTGTGGATTCCGGCAGGACTTGGCTGTGACGGCGACTCGGTCGCCTTGACCGCAGCGATGCAGCCTAGCATCGAAGAGATTGCGCTGGGGGCACTACCTGGGTTACCCGGCGTCAAGTTTCATTGGCCGCTCATCGAGTACAGCCTCGGCGGTGCGGAGTTTCTCGAAGCCTTCTTCAAAGCCGAGCGCGGCGAGCTCAATCCGTTCGTGCTCGTGATCGAGGGCTCGATCGCTAATGAGGAAATCAAGAAAGAGGGCTATTTCACCGGCTTTGGCAACGCGCCGGGCAGCGACCAGCCGATAACGTTCAGCGGATGGATCGATCGCCTCGCGCCAAAGGCGTGGGCCGTGCTTGCGGCCGGGACCTGCGCGACGTACGGCGGAATCCATGCAATGGCAGGCAATCCGACGGGCGCGATGGGAATTCTCGACTATCTCGGCTGGGATTGGAAGTCGAGCGCGGGCGTTCCGATCGTGTGCGTCCCCGGCTGTCCCACGCAGCCGGACAATTTGTCCGAGACGATTTTGTATCTTTTGTGGCAAGCGGCCGGACGCGCGCCGATGATTCCGCTCGACGAAGCCGGCCGCCCGACGTGGCTGTTCGGCAACACCGTTCATGAGGGTTGCGATCGCGCCGGCTACTACGAGCAGGGTCAGTTCGCTACGGAATACGACTCGCCAGCGTGTCTCGTCAAACTGGGGTGCTGGGGTCCGGTCGTCAAGTGCAACGTCCCCAAGCGTGGTTGGATGGGCGGCGTGGGGGGATGCCCCAACGTTGGCGGCATCTGCATCGGTTGTACGATGCCGGGCTTCCCCGATAAGTTCATGCCCTTCATGGACGAGCCGCCCGGCGGCAAGATTTCCTCGGCGATCAGCACCGTTACCGGTTCCGTGGTCAAGACGATGCGCAACTTTACGACCGCCACTGTCGACAAAGAGCCAAAGTGGCGCCATAAAGGCAGAACGCTGACCACCGGATACACGAGACACTGATCATTCGCTGCAGCCCCATCATCGAACGAGAGGATTAGCATGGCTGTTAAAGATCTACCAGGTAGCGGAACCGGAACGCAGCCGTCGCGGCTGGTCGAAATGTCGTGGGATCCAATTACTAGGATCGTCGGCAGCCTTGGGATTTACACGAAGATCGACTTCCAAAGGAAGATCGTCGCCGAGTGTCACTCGACCTCATCGATTTTCCGGGGCTACAGCATCTTCATGAAGGGCAAGGACCCGCGCGACGCCCACTTTATCACGTCTCGCATTTGCGGTATCTGCGGCGACAATCATTGCGTGTGCTCCGTATACGGACAAAACATGGCCTTCGGCGTTCGCCCTCCGGCAATGGGTGAATGGATCGTGAACCTCGGCGAAGCTGCCGAGTACATGTTCGATCACAACATCTTCCAAGAGAATCTTGTCGGCGTCGACTACTGCGAGAATATGGTTCGCGAGACGAATCCGAACGTTTGGGAGAAGGCAAAAAAGACGGAAGCCCCCAACGCCAAGATCCACGGCTATAAAACGATCGCCGACATCATGTCGTCGCTCAATCCATTTACGGGCGACTTTTATCGTCAGGCATTGCAGATCAGCCGATACACGCGAGAAATGTTCTGCTTGATGGAGGGACGCCACGTCCATCCGTCCACGCTTTACGCCGGGGGTACCGGAACTGTCGCAACGCAGCAGCTATTCACCGACTATTATTCGCGTCTCATGCGCTACATCGAGTACATGAAAGTCTGCGTGCCATTGCACGACGATCTGTTCAACTTCTGGTATGAGGCGCTTCCCGGCTACGAACACAACGGCGAGCGGCGGATCCTGTTGGGATGCTGGGGTGCTTTCCAGGATCCTGACCACTGCGACTTTCAATACAAGAATATGAGTCACTGGGGTCGCAAGATGTTCGTGACTCCAGGCGTCGTCGTCGACGGCAAACTGGTTACGAACGATCTCGTGACGATCAACCTCGGTATTCGGATCTTGCTCGGACACTCGTACTACGACGACTGGGCGAGCGAGGAGACGTTCGTTCCGCAGGATCCATTGGGCAATCCGGTCGACCGCCGCCATCCCTGGAACATGCACACGCTGCCGACGCCAAAGAAGCGCGATTTCGCGAACCAGTACAGCTGGGTAATGTCGCCGCGTTGGTTCGATGGGAAAGATCATCTAGCGCTCGACACGGGCGGCGGCCCGATCGCGCGTCTGTGGTCGACCGCGCTGTCAGGCTTAGTGGACATGGGCGGATACATCAAGGCGACCGGGACGAGCGTTCAAATAAATCTTCCCAAGAGCGCGCTCAGCGGTCCGGTCTCCTTCGAGTGGAAGGTGCCGAAATGGTCCAACACGCTCGAACGTAATCGCGCAAGAACGTACTTCCAAGCCTACGCGGCCGCCGCGGCGCTGTACTTTCTGGATAAGGCGTTCGAAGAGCTCCACGCAGGCAGGACGCGGTCCTGGGAGCCGTTCACGGTCCCGGAAGAAGCCATTGGTTGCGGCTTCACCGAGGCGGTCCGCGGCGTGCTTTCGCATCATATGGTCATCCGCGAGGGGAAGATCGCGAACTATCATCCATGGCCCCCGACTCCGTGGAATGGCAATCCTCGCGACGTGTACGGTACACCCGGCCCATACGAAGATGCCGTGCAGAACACGCCGATTCTGGAAGAGAACGGCCCGGATGCATTTAAGGGCATCGACATCATGCGTGCAGTGCGCAGCTTCGATCCGTGCTTGCCTTGCGGCGTGCACATGTATCTAGGAGACGACAAGAGCATCGACACCGTCCATTCGCCGATAGCACCCTTCGGATAGGTCCGATGGGATGATCGACCGGGTAGAAAGCCTGCTCGCGGGCTTCGACGCGGATCAAACGCCGCGCCAAGCTCGCGAGCAGGCGGAGGAGCTCGTTCGCACCATCATTTCGGTATACGGCGAGGGAATCGAGCGCATGCTCTCCATCGTTCATTCGGAACTGGGCGATCGGTCCGAGGCTGTCTTCGACCGTCTTTGCGAAGACGAGCTCGTCGAGAGTTTACTTTGTCTGCATGGGCTGCATCCGGTCGCACTCGAAGACCGGGTGCGGCAGGCGTTGGAGTCGGTGCTGCCCTACGTTAAATCGCATAAAGGGAACATGGAAATTTCCCGAATCGAGGGCGACATTGTGTACGTCCGCTTAGAGGGCAGCTGCGATGGCTGCCCGGCTTCGGCGACGACGCTCAAGCTTGCGGTAGAACGCGCCATCCTCGAACGGGTTCCCGAGATTCGCGAGGTTCGAGCACAAGAAACGGCGGGAGACGTCGCGACGTCGCTCCGAATCCTCAGTCCGGTCTGAGCGCGATGAACTCTAACGGCAGAGATAACTTCGGGGCGCTTGCGGAGATGATGAAAAATCGTGCTCCCGAGGGGTTGCGCTGTGACTACTGCTCCACGCCGCTGGGGCTCGAGCACAGCCACCTCGTCGAGCTTGCCGCCCGCAGGATTTTGTGTTCCTGTCGTCCGTGCTATATCGTCTTTGAGCCCGAAGGCGCGGCTCAAGGGAAGTATCGCGCCATCCCTACGCGTTATCGTGAAATCGCGGGCTTTACGCTCACTGACGCGACGTGGGATGCGCTCCAAGTTCCGATCAGTCTCGTCTTTTTTTTCTACAATTCAATCGAAAAGAAGATGGTGGCTTTCTACCCTAGTCCGGTCGGCGCAACCGAATCGCTGCTGCCCCTCGGCACGTGGGAAGAGATCGTTGCACGGTACCCGGATCTAGGGTCAATCCAGCCAGACGTCGAGGCGATTCTGATGCAACGCAATCGCGACGTATCGCGCGCTTTCATCGTGCCGATTGATTCCGCCTATGAGCTGGTCGGCCTGATCCGCACCACGTGGAAAGGATTCGACGGCGGCGAAGACTCTCACAAGAAGATCGCCGAGTACTTCAACAACGTGAAGCTGCGCAGCGAAGGAAGAGTGACGGCGCGAGTCTCGTGATCGATCTGAACTTCTCCGTGATCGGCGCCCGCGCCGAACGCTACGCCGCCTCACCGATGCTTGTTCTACGGCTGCGCATCACCGAAGGCAGCCGAGCGAAGGTCGATGCAATCGCCTTGCGCGTTCAAATTCGACTCGAGGTGCAGCGCCGTCGCTACGTCGCCGAAGAGAGCGAGTTGCTCAAGGAGCTTTTCGGCGAGCCGGCGCGCTATGGAGAGACGCTCAAGCCGATGCTCTGGACCCACGTCGCTCAAATCGTTCCGTTCTTCGAGAACGAAACGGAAGTCGAACTGTCCATACCCTGTAGTTACGATTTTGAGGTCGCGGCGCATAAATACCTCGCGGCGCTCAAGGACGGAAGCGTTCCACTGAATCTACTTTTCAGCGGAATCGTATTCGTCGATGGTCCAGAGGGTGTGAGGCCGGAGCTAGTTCCTTGGAGTTGCGAAGCGCGTTACGGACTGCCGGTCACGGTGTGGCGTGAAGCCGTCGACGCCGTTTTCCCTCGTTCCGCCTGGATTCGAGTGAACGTCGATTTGTTCAACGAGCTGCGCCGTTTCAAAATCGCAACCGGTCTGCCGACGTGGGATGCCGCGCTCGAGCGCTTGTGCGAGATTGCCGAGGTGAAGCGGTGAATCGTTTCGCGCCCGCTCTTAACGTTGCCAATGCCGTGCTCTACGAAGGCTACATCCTTTATCCGTATACTGCCTCGGCTCGCAAGAATCGCATCCGTTGGCAATTCGGTGTAATCGTTCCGGAGGCGTACGAGATCGCAGGCACCGGGGAAGCTGCCGAGGCACAGACCGAGGTGTTGCTCGAGCGCGAGCGCGACACGGAAGTGGACGTGCTCGTGCGCTTTTTGCAAGTCGAGGCGCGTCAGGTCGAAGAGTGGTCCGGATCGTCGTTCGAACCGGTTGAATCGCTAGCCGTAGGCTCGCGCAAATACGTCACATTTGACGAGGGCGTCGAACGCGAGGTATCGGTCAGTTTAAACGCATCGGCCGCCGGGTTGACCGCCGTTCCGATTGCCTTCGCTTCCGAAGAGAACGCCGACCCTATACGTGACGAGGCCGACGCGCTCCGCGGCCGCATTTTACGCCGGCGATGGTCGTTGCACGGGGTGATAACGGTTGAGTGCGAAGCAACGCCCGAGCGACCTTCGCTGTGTAAACTCCGGGTTCGCATTGAGAATCATTCGACGGTCGTTCCGGGTGCGCGCAGTTCCGCTCTGCGCACCGCTTTCGTTTCAACGCACACGTTGCTCTGCGTGCAAAGCGGTCGGTTTCTATCGGCGCTCGATCCTCCCGAGGATAGCAAGGTTGCAAACGCAGCTCTCGTCAACCGCCATACCTGGCCGGTTCTGATCGGCGACGAACGCGCCGACCCACAGCATTCCTCACTCGTGCTATCCTCCCCGATCATTCTCTACGATTTTCCGGCCGTGGCTCCGCAGAGCGAAGGCGATACCTTCGATGCGACTGAGGTGGATGAGTTGATGATGCTGAGCGTTCTCAGTTTATCCGATGACGAACGCAACGAGGCTCGGGCGACCGATCCCCGCGCTCGCGCAATCGTCGAGCGCGCCGAACGGTTTGGCCCGCAGGAGCTTGGGCGATTGCACGGCACGCTGCTTCAGTCTGAAGGCGATTCTCCGCGAATTCCCGATCCGTTTGCGGCGCTCGACGTTCCGGCGATGGACTGCGTTTTCATCAACGGCGTAAAAGTCGCAAAGGGTACGCTGGTCCGATTGCATCCCAAGCGCCGGGCCGACGTGTGGGATTTCTTCCTCGATGGCAAGGTCGCGACCGTGCGAGCGATCCATCAAGACGTGGAGAATCAGATGTACGTCGCGGTGACGGTCGACGACGATCCCGCCAGCGACCTGCACGACTGGTACGGACGCTCGTTCTTCTTTTATCCTGACGAAGTTGAGCCGGTCGGCGTACCAGCGGGACACGAATAAGTTGAGATTGCTGGTAGCGGGCATCGGCAACGTGTTTTTCGGCGACGATGGCTTTGGGCCGGAAGTCGCGCGCATTCTCGCAACCGATCCTATCGAAGGCGTAACGATCGAAGACTACGGCATTCGCAGCTTGCATCTGGCGTACGAGCTGCTCGCGGGTTACGATCGAGCGTTCATCATTGATGCCGTGCCGCGAGGGGGTCTGCCAGGCACGCTATACGTTTTGGAGCCGAAGATAAGCGATGCGGATATCGTGCCCGACGCACATCGCATGGACCTCGCGAGTGTGTTCGGACTCGTTCGGATGATCGGCCGAGAGCCGCCGCCGATCACGATTGTTGGATGCGAGCCATCCGGCGCCCAGGAAACTCTCGAGCTGACGGAACCCGTGCGATGCGCAGTGCAGCCCGCGGTGGACCTGGTGCGCAAGCTCGTTGAGGACACTTTTGCCAATGTAAAAGACGAAAGGAACACGGTATGGACAGGGGCTTGATCGTCGGTGCGCTCGCGTTTGCGGCAGGCTTTGCCGCGGAACGCTTGTTCGCCAGCATGTCTAAGGATATCGCACGATATGAAAAGCTGCGCGAGATGTCGGGCGAGCCGCCGCTTATGAAGGAACTTCTCTCGGTGGTCCTTGGTGTGTTCGGCGATGCGACCATTAAGCGCGGCGCTCCGAGTCTCGTCGCAGATTTGACGAGCGATCTGGTGCGCTACGCTGAAATGAGAGGCATGTAACGTGCCGATAGGCGCGGAGCCCGGGACGCGTTTTGCCGTAGCCCCGTCGGAATCGTGGGTCTCGTTCGAGGGCCGCTCAACGCTGCACCGGGTGAACGGGAAGGCCACGAATCTCGGGGGCTACGTCGAAGCGGATTGGAACCAAGACGGCACGCTTTCCGCTCAACCACCGCCACGCATGCACGTCGAGTTTTCGGTCGAGCAGCTCCGGTCCGGTAATGGCCTACAGGATCGCGAGATGTGGAAGATGATCGATAGCAAGCGGTTTCCCCGCGTGGCGGCCGATCTTCGCGAGTTGCGCCCGACACCGACGCCGGGCCACTACGCCGCTACGGGCTACGTGACGCTTGCCGGGCGCTCCCGGACGTACGACGGCGAACTTACGCTCGCGCACTCCGGCGACCGCGTTACGATCGAGGGGGACCTACAGTTCGACATCCGCGAGTTCGGCCTGAAACCGCCGAAGCTGCTACTGGTGAGCGTCGACCCAATCGTCAAGCTCCATCTGCACCTCGCAGCGGCGAGATCTGCGTGATCACGGCCGAGAGTTACCTCATCACGCCCGGCGAAGATAAAAGCATGCTGGAGGGCGTGCTCGAGGAGCGTTTCGAAGTTGTAGGCGCCCGCTCGTCACTGACGTTTTTTGCGACTTCGGCGACGCAGTCCGCCTATGGAAAAACGACCGAGCTGAGCGGCTATATTTATGCCGCGTGGAACCCGGACGGCACGCTGTCTGGCGAGCCGGTGCCGAGGATGCACGTCGAGTTCAAGGTCGAGAGCTTGCGCACGGGTAACGACTTGCAAGACCGGGAGATGTGGAAGCTGATCGACAGCAAGCGCTTCCCTCGAATCGCAGGCGATCTTGGTGAGTTTAGCCCCAGTTCCATTCGGGGGCGCTACACCGGAGCGGGCCAGATCACACTCGCCGGACTCTCGCGCCGCTACGAAAGCGAATTTACGCTCGATCGGAGTGGCAATCACGTCACTCTCGACGGGCAGCTCAGCGTCGACGTACGCGACTTTGGGCTGAAACCGTTGAAATTGCTGGTTCTCAGCGTGGCGCCGCTGGTGAGGGTGCGCCTGCACCTCGTCGCGGCGAGATCGGCCTGAATCGTGTGCCTCGCCATTCCCGGTCAGATCATCGACATCGTGACAGAGCAGCCGTTACTCGCACGCGTCAACGTAGGAAGCGTGCAGCGCAACGTCAACATTGGATTGCTTGAAAAAGGCGAAGTTTCTCCGGGCGATTGGATTTTGATCCACGTTGGTTTCGCCCTAAGCAAGATCGACGAAGAACGAGCGCAGGATCAGTTGCGCATGCTACGTGCGATGGGTGAAGACCAGCTCGCGATTGAAGAGGTCCGCGGGTACTCGTTCGCGGAGCCCAAAGGTGAGCAAGATGAAGTACGTTGATGAGTTTCGCGATCCCCAGGTCATCTCGGGTGTCGCACGTGAGATAGCGCGAACGGTCCAACCCGGGCGGCGCTATCGCGTGATGGAAGTCTGTGGGGGCCATACGCACTCGATCTATCGTCATGGGTTGCGTGACGTGTTACCCGAAAACATCGAGCTTATCCACGGTCCCGGTTGTCCGGTCTGCGTGCTTCCAACTGGGCGCGTGGACGACGGCCTTACGATTGCCGATCGTGATGATACGATCTTAACCTGCTTCGGAGACATGATGCGCGTGCCCGGAACAAAAGGTACGCCTCTGGAGCTGAAGGCGCGCGGCGCGGACATTCGCATGGTCTATTCACCGCTCGACGCATTGCGGCTCGCCCAGCAGAACCCGCAGAAGCACGTCTGCTTTTTCTCGATCGGCTTCGAGACAACGGCGCCTTCCACCGCGCTAACGATCCTGCGAGCGCGCGCGCTGGGCATCGAAAACTTCTCCGTGTTCTGTAATCACGTCACGATCGTTCCGGCAATGCGCGCGATCCTCGATTCGCCGGATATGCGGATCGATGGGTTCGTCGGGCCCGGGCACGTATCGTCGATCACCGGTTGCCGGCCCTACGAATTCATCGCGCGTGACTATGGTAAGCCGGTAGTGGTTTCGGGTTTCGAGCCGCTCGACATCTTAGAGTCGATTCTCATGATCGTCCATCAGCTACACGCGATCGAAGCCAGGGTCGAAAATCAATACAAACGGATCGTGCCCTGGGAGGGCAACATGCCGGCGCTCGCGGCGATGGCACAGGTGTTTGAGTTGCGACCCTATTTCGAGTGGCGAGGTTTAGGTTTTATCTCACAGTCGGCTCTGGCTATCCGAGCGGATTTTTCCGCATTCGACGCCGAGCGGATCTTCGATATTCCCGGCGTGCGTGTTACCGATCCTCGCGGCGCGCAATGCGGCGAAGTGCTCAAGGGCGTCCTCAAGCCTCCGCAGTGCAAGCTCTTTGGAACCGAGTGTAACCCGGAGCATCCGGTCGGCGCGCTCATGGTATCGAGCGAAGGTGCCTGCGCCGCGTACTATCGTTACGCGATGCGAGCCGCCGTCGAGGCGTAGGACGTGGCCATCGTACAGCCGAGGCGCAAGACGCCGCGTTTCGCCGACACGCAAATCGAGATGGCACATGGTGCCGGAGGCGTCGCTTCGCGCCGATTGCTCGAAGGCCTCATCGCACCGTACTTTTCGAACCCAGTCTTACAAGCGTTCAATGATGCGGCCACAATCGACGTTGCCGGAACGAGCATTGCGACGACCGCCGACGGGTTCGTAGTCAGACCGCTCCGCTTTCCAGGTGGATCGATCGGCGAGCTGGCCGTTAACGGAACGCTCAACGACCTGGCGGTATCCGCAGCCAAGCCGATTGCGCTGATGGCTACGTTTATTCTCGAGGCGGGCCTGCCAGCGGGAACGCTGGAAAGCGAGGTCGAGGCGATGGCGATCGCCGCGCGCAAGGCCGGCGTCTTCGTTGTCGGCGGTGACACGAAGGTCGTCGAGCACGGTCAAGCCGATGGGATGTACATCACGACGTTCGGAGTCGGCGAACTAGATCGGCGTGTGACGCTCGATGCCGCGACCATTCGCCCCGGCGACAAGGTCCTATTGTCGGGACCAATCGGCGCGCACGGCATCACGATTCTCTTAGCGCGGGGAGAGCTCGATCTGCAGGCCGATCTCGTTTCGGACACGCGTCCGGTTTGGCCGTTCGTCGCAGCGCTCTTAGAGCGCTGTACTGCGGGCCTGCGGTGGATGCGCGATCCAACGCGTGGTGGCGTCGCTACGGCCCTGAACGAGTTGGCCCGCGAGGGGTCGTGGGGCATTGCGATTTTCGAGGAGCAAGTTCCCATGGACGACGCAGTCCGCGGCGCATGCGAATTGCTTGGACTCGATCCGCTTCACATCGCCAATGAAGGACAGTTCCTCGCTGTCATTGCGTCCGAGCACGCCGATGCCGCGCTTGCAGCGTTGCGGGCCGTCCCCGGGGGCGAACGTGCGGTGTGCGTCGGAGAGGTCAGAGCCGAGCCAAAACGTTGCGTAATCGGCGTCAATGGCTACGGAGGGACGCGGGTAATCGATATGCTCGTCGGTGACCCGCTGCCACGAATTTGCTGAAGTCTACCGCAAACGGCACCGATCTCGCGCAGCGCATCGCTTCCTCCATTCGCGGACGCGCCCCGATCGCGCGCCGTTTTTTCGATGCGAACGCCGAAGCGATCGCCGAAGCGGCACGTGCGGTTGCGGAGCGCTTGAGCTCCGGCGGGCGAATTTACGCGTTTGGCCGCGGGGCTTACGCGACGGACGCGCAGCACGTCGCAGTCGAGTTCGTGCATCCCGTTCTCGTCGGAAAGCCCGCGCTGCCTGCGTCCGATTTGAGTCTTTCTTTCGAATTCTCGCTTCCGGTGATTCTCACGGCGCATGACGTTGTGGTCGGCTTTGGACCCCCTGATGGAGATACAGCCGTGTCGCACGCTCTTGCGGAAGCGCGAGCTCTGGGTGCGTTCACGATTGCGCTTCCCGGGGGCGAGGCCGATTTCGCTACTGAGCCCGCAACGGCCGACGAACACGTGCATCAGGAGATCGTCGAAATCACCGGACATATTCTGTACGAAAGCGTGCACGTTTTTCTCGAGCATCGTCAACGTAACGACGACGTCGGCGCCTCGGCATTCCTCTATCCGTTTCTTGGCGGTGGACCGCAGCCGATCGTTAGCGTCCAGGCCAGCGTTGCAGCCTCGGTCCGCGAAAAAGCGGCCGACGCTGAGGCACTGCGGGAGCGCGTTGCGATGGAGGAGTGCGATGCTATCGCCGCCGCAGTCACGACGATGGCGCAAGAACTCTCCGCGGGCGGACGGCTGTTGCTGTTTGGAAACGGTGGTTCGGCGACCGACGCCACGGATTGGGCGTTGGACTGCGTCATGCCGGCTAGCGGGCTCGCGCCGATTCGTGCGCTTTCACTTGCCGCCGAACCGGCGACGATTAGCGCCATTGCCAACGACGTCGGCCGCGAGTACATCTTCCTTCGTCAACTGATCGCCCACGTACGCCCACACGACGTCGTCGTGGCGCTCTCGACCAGCGGCGGATCGCTGAACGTTATCGCTACGCTCGAGGAAGCGCGCAAGCGCGGAAACAAGACGATCGCGCTGCTGGGATACGACGGAGGAGAGATCCTACGTCGTGGGCTGGCCGATCAGGCGATCGTCGTACGGTCCGACTATATCCCGCGCATTCAGGAGGCACAAGGAACGATCTATCACACGATGCGTCGCGCGATAGGTTGGGCGGACGATGCCGCTTGAACTCTTTGTGACGAAGTCCTGTCCCTACTGCGCGCAGCTGCGCGAACAGTTGGATTGGGACGGACGCGAGTATCGGGAGCAGGACGTTGAAGCGGATGGCGCTGCGCGCGCGCGGTTGATGGAATTGGCTGGGCCGAGCGCAATGGTTCCGGTGCTCGTTGAAGATGGGCGCGTTATCCAAATCGGCGTTGCCGGCCGCGGTTGCTATGTCGGTAGCCGATAAGACGTCGAAGCTGTGTGCGGTTCGTATTCGAATCGCGGGCGTCGTGCAGGGGGTCGGATTTAGACCGTTCGTTTACCGTATCGCGCAACAAAATGGGATCGCCGGCTGGGTTTGCAACGGCGAAGACGGCGTGAACGTCGTGGCCGAGGCCAGCGACGAAGCCCTAGCGCGTTTCATCGATGCGGTTCGGGGCGATCCGCCACCCGCCGCGCACGTGGCATCCTTTGACGTCACCCCCATCGTCGCCACCGGATTCGATGCATTCGAAATTCGCAATAGCCTGGCCACTAAGGCACCCACGGTGCGCATCTCGCCCGATCTCGCGGTCTGCGATGATTGCCTGCGCGAACTCTTCGATCCGGCCGATCGCCGGTTCGGCTATCCATATATCAACTGCACGAACTGTGGTCCGCGCTACAGCATCGTTTACGGTCTTCCGTACGATCGCCCGCGCACGGTAATGCGCGACTGGCCGCTTTGCGCCGAATGCCGTTGCGAGTATGAGGATCCGACGAATCGGCGCTTTCACGCGCAGCCGGTGGCGTGCCCCGCGTGCGGACCGACGGTGCGCTTGCACGAAGGCGACGTTAAGATCGAAGGGCCGGGCGCGATCGCGCGCACCGCAGCCTTGCTTGCGAACGGCGCGATCGCGGCCATCAAAGGGATCGGCGGATATCATCTGGCCTGCGATGCGACAAACGCCGATGCCGTCGCTGCGATGCGGGAACGGAAATACCGTAAAGAGCGCCCGTTCGCCGTGATGGCCCGGAATCTAGCGCGAGCTCACACGCTGGTAGAGCTCGATGCCGAAGCTGAACGGCTACTGGTATCGATCGAGCGGCCGATTCTATTGGCTCGGGCGAAACGCGATTTCGCAGGCGTCGCGCCGGACAACCGTGATCTTGGCGTGATGCTGCCGTACACGCCGTTGCACCACCTCTTGTTTGCCGCCGGCGCGCCGGACGTACTCGTGATGACGAGCGCGAATCGGTCGAGCGAGCCGATTGCGTACTTCGACGATGAGGCCCTATCGACGCTCTCGGGGATCGCGGATGCGTTCTTGATCGGTGAGCGACCCATCGCGCGGCGCATTGATGACTCGGTCGTACGCGCGGCCCCGAACGATCGGATAATCCTGAGGCGGGGGCGCGGCCTAGCGCCCCAGGCCGTTGCGACGTTTCCCAAAACAAAACCGATCCTCGCTCTGGGCGGCGACTTGAAGAATGCCCTCACGCTCGTCGTGGAGGGTCAGGCTTTCGCGAGTCAGCACATCGGAGATCTAGACCACCTCGCCGCTCGAGAAGCTTGCTCGGCGACCGTTCTTGATTTGTGCGCGATGTACCAAGTGCGGCTCGAGGACCTCACCATCGCCCACGACATGCATCCTGGCTATCGAAGCACGGAACTTGCCGAATCGTTGCCCGGTAAGCGCGTGGCGGTGCAGCACCATCGAGCGCACGTCGCAAGCGTGCTAGCCGAGCGCGCCGCGCGGGACACGCAAGTGATAGGCTTTGCATTCGACGGCACGGGGTATGGAGACGACGCAAGCATCTGGGGGGGCGAGGTTTTCCGCGGCTCCCTCACCGATGGTCTAAGGCGCGTGGCGCATTTACGCCGAGCATCTCTACCGGGGGGCGACGCCGCGGCGCGGTTTCCCGTTCAGGCAGCCGCCGGATTCTTGTACGGGATCGTCGACGACATCCCGTTCGACCGAGAGCCCTTTCTGTTTCCCGAGCGCTATCGGCAGGCACGCGAACTCATCATTCATGGCGTGCGCGTTTTTGAGACCACGTCGATCGGCAGACTCTTCGACACGGTGGCTGCACTCGTGGGTTTTACCCGCGAGCAAACCTTTGAGGGACAGGCGGCCATGTGGCTCGAGCATTTGGCTCGCTCCAGCGGTGACGTCCGAGCTTATCCTTTCCCATTCGAGGCCAACGAGGCCGACTTTCGCCCAATGCTCCAACTCATTGTTGCGGATCGGATCGCAGGCCGGCCGACGTCTGAGATCGCGCTCGCTTTTCATGCTGCGATCGTGGACCTGATCACGTCAATCGCAAATCGCGATGCGGCTTTGCCGGCGGTCGTCTCGGGCGGCGTTTTCCAAAACGCGCTGCTCATGGAGATGCTGGCGGTGCAGCTCGGCCAGCGGCTTTGGTTCAACCGAAATGTTCCGCCCAACGATGGCGGTTTGAGCCTCGGCCAGGCGGCTCTGGCGTTGTAGCAAAGTCACTTTTGCAGCGTCGCAGGCGGGGCGCCCGCCTAGCGCTCGTTCGGCAGAACGATTCGCATTTTAGTTCCCATTCCGGGCTGATTTTCAATTGTCACATCTCGCGACATAGACGCAATCAGGAAAAGACCGCGTCCGTTTTCATCCAACGAATCGGTGGGTAGCGTCGCCACGAGGCTCGCTAGTCCGGGGCCCGCGTCGGAAATGGTAACGACGGGATGCCGATCGGTCCAATCAATATCGACGCTAACTAAGCCCGGCGCGTGCTCGACCGTGTTTGCGAGCGCCTCGCCGATAATGAGCTCGGCGCCAAAGATCTCCTCTTCGGTGGGCGCGAAGAAGCGTATGAAGCGCGCAATCTCACGACGCAAAGAATGTGCATCACGCGGATTTCTTGAATCGTAGCTCCAGGATTTCTTAAGCGTCGCGCTGACTTGCACCACTAGGAGCACCGTATCGTCGGCAGGCCTATCGGAACCCATGACGCTTTTCTGGATATAGACCGCGGGGCATTCCAAGTACGGCTCGTCAGCTAAGCGCGTTACGGCTTGTAATACCGCTCGTTCCGCGCGTTCGATGTCGCGCTTGAACTCCGTGAGCCCATCGGTGTAGAAAAGAATAGCCGCGTCGGTTCCTAAGGATACGGTGCGCGTTTCTGGCGCAATCGGTATTCCAATTCCGAAAGGCACACCGCCGTATGCCAGCGACCGCGCGGGAACGCTCGGACCGGCAACGATCGGCGGCGGATGCCCGGCGCTTGCATAGCGCAGCGTGGAGAGATCCGCGCTGATGATGGCGACCAAAGCTGTAACCGCCGTATCCTGCTGCGAGCGCAGCATTTGCTCGGCCTTGGTCAAGATGTCGGCGGGATCTTCGGAATTGATCGCTGCGGCGAAAATACTCCGTCGAAGGCGCGCGGCGGTGACCGCCGCATCGAGCCCGTGACCCGCCACATCGCCGATCGAAAAGGCAATCCGGCCGTCGGGCAGGTCGAAAGCGTCGTACCAATCGCCACCGATGAGCGCTTCGCGCTCCGCCGCGATGTAAAGCGCATCGCACGTCAGGCCCAAACGCTGCGGCAGATGTTCGGGAAGGAAAGCGGCCTGCAGCGTTTCGGCCGACCGCTTCGTCTCCTCCAACAGCGCCTGAAGGTCGAAGCGAGCCGCGCGCCTCTCGGCGGTGATTGCACCGAGCACCAGGCCCGTTATCGCGAGAACCGACATCCAACTGTCAAGCTGAACGAGCCGTGCGTCGAGCGAGCCAGAGCTCCAGGGCCCCATACCATGCGCCGTTGCCCAAATCGCGAGAACGGAGACCACCGCGATTACTGTGGTCGTTTCACGCTGTCGGAACCGCAGCGCCGTCCAGATGATAAACGGATAGACCGAAAAGCGCAGCGGGACGTTGCTCAGAAATGAGACGAAGCTCGCCCCCAACAAGCCTGCTGCAAGCGCGCTTAGTTCGAACGTGCCGCCCTCTGCGCGTTCCTTTCGTTGGAGGCTGGTTATCCACGCAAGCAACGGGGCAGCCACGAACAGCACTCCCATGGCATCGCCCGCCCACCACACCCACCAAACCGACGGGAATGCACTCCAGGGGATGATTTGGGCAAGCACGAGAGCGATGACGCCGTTCGTTGCCGATACCGTCATCGCAATCGCCGCCCCGAACAGCGCAAGAAGAAGAACGTCGCGGACGCGCTCGAGGGCATTGTCGAAGCCGAAGCGTTGCAGGAGAAAGTAACCGAACACCGGCGCGAGCGTATTTCCCGTCGCAATCGCTGCCGCGGTCCAAAGCGGTTCCGAGCTTAGCGCGTTACTTGCGAACGCTCCGATCCAAATACCCGGCCAGACGCGATATCCCCACAGCAAGAGCGCGGCGAGCGCGATGCCGGTCGGCGGCCAAACAGCGGTCACTTGCTTCGTCGTGAACGCCAACGTGAACCCGAGCTTCGCCGCGATGACGTAAGCGACCGCAACTAAGATCGGGAGAAGAACTTTCCCACCGACGGCCTTCAACAGAGCTGCGCCGCTCTTGTTCGCTTTCGTCGTTCTAACCCGTGCCGAAGATGCGATCGTCGTCAGCATCAATGATATCGATGATGAATTCGAGATCGGATCGGTTTGCCAACGTCGCGGCATAGATCTCGCGAAAAACGCGCTCGTTCTCGGAATGCTTCGGCTTGATGCGCCGAAGCGTCGCGTTGACGCTCGGATACTGCGAGGCATCGGTGTGGGTTCGCAGCCATCGCGCAACGTCGCCGTCGTTTGCCGCAACCCGCACGGCCTTGAGTAGCTCCGCTTCGTCGATGCCGAGGCGCTCGAGCAAATATCCAGAGATGCCCTTGATGCGGCCATTGATGAAATAGTCTCCGGGATTCCCTCCCGGCAACTGGGAGCGCAGTTTATCGATCGTTCGCGGCATTAGCATGAGGCCGTCAAGTTCCGCGTAGCAGCTGCGGGGCGGCCGTGGGCGCAAATCGAGTGGTTCCACGCGGTCAGTCTTGCAGACGGAAGTCGAGAAAGTGCCGAATCTTAGGCCTGGCGCCCGGCCTGGTAATCGAAAATCTTCGAACTTTCGGGAGCCGCGGCAAAGCCAACCGATTACGGGACGAAGCCCGCGTCCCCGACGTTCGTTTTGTTGCTGCACGCGACGCAAAGAGCGAGCGTCGCAAGTGCAACCAAGCTCCAGCGGCGCACTGCACTGGAATATTCCGGCAGAGCCCCGGAAGGCCTGCGTTTGCGCGGGCGTTAACGCGTTAACAAAGTGACGACGTTGAGTTAGAGTTGGTATTTACCCGCCGAAATGCCTTGAAAGCCGCCGGAGCCGGTGCCATGATGAAGGTCGCCAGTCAGAAGGAGATTTACTGTGCGGCCTTTCTCTTATATGATGGCTTCTTTTTCGAAGTCATCAATCCCAGCAGCTGCCGCCATTGCAGTCGGACTTTTCAGCCTCGCGTTGTCGGCGTGTAACGGACCGGCATCATCTTTTTCATCGGCGGCCGCCGTGCCGCAACGATCGCAGAGCGTCAAGCCCTTGAACGCGAGCTCACCAACCCCCTCGCCGATTCCATTCGTCTTCCAAACCGTCGATGATCCGAACTCGAACTTCAACGAAGTAAACGGGATCAATCAGCTAAGCAAAATCGTCGGAACCTACGGGAGCGGTCAGGGCAGCAATATTTATAACAGCTATAACTCGTTGCCGCCTTACACGGTATTTCACGGCGTAAATGACCAGGGCTCTCAGGGCACGGTCGCGACGAGTTTGTCGAGCAACAAGGACATCGCCGGCTACGTGATCGATCCCAGCGGCCTGCCCGCCGGCATCTATGCTTTCGTGAGAATAAACAGCCTGTTCACGCTGCTTTCAGACTCGAATGAAGGCACCGGGAACGATGCGGTCACCGAGATCTTGGGCATAAACGATTCGGGGTTGGCCGTGGGGTTCTACGTGAACCCTTCCGGCATTGACGTTCCGTTCGAACTCAACATCCCGACCGTAACCTTCACCGAGCTGAAACCTCCGGGTTCAGTCAACGCCGAAGCGACCGGGATCAACGGAAAAGGCAACATCTCAGGATGGGAAAGCACCAACAAAGGCACCGAGGGGTTCTACCTGCAGGCCGGTACGTACTATCCGTTTTTGTACCCCGGCTCGCAAGCCACGTACGCACTTAGCCTGAACTGGCAGGATCAAATCGTCGGTGACTATATTGACTCACATGGTAAGACTCACGGCTTTCTGCTGACGGGCCCTACCAGAGGTGGAGCAAAACAGCAATGGCAGGTGATCGATGAGCCAAATGCGGCCGCCGGTACGTGGGTCACGGGAATCAGCAACCACGAGGATATCTGTGGCTATTACGTCGACGCAAGCGGGGTCCAGCACGGCTTCGTCGCGGTCCCGTAGCCATGGATACAAGAATGACCAAGTTTCTTGATGCCCCACGGCTCGGCTTACTCGGGGTGGCGCTCCTCTCGTGCGGCCTCACCTTATCGGCGTGCAACGGACCGGCCTCCACTTCATCGCCGGGCGTAGTGCCACAATCCCGAGGACTGACCCCGCTCATCGGTACTGCCGCCTCCCCGATTCCGTTCACATTTCAGACCGTTGACGATCCGACTTCGAGCGTCAACGAGGTGACGGGAATCGATGCGTTAAGCGAGATCGTTGGAACCGTCGGCTCAGGCGCGCCGAGCAACCCCTTCGGAGGCTACACCTCAGTACCACCGTATTCCAGTTTTCAGCCGGTAAATTTTTCGCGCGCCCAGGGTACCGTTGCGACGAGTGTGGTGAGCGTCGCGGGCCTGACCTTGGTGGTCGGCTATGTGATCAACCCGCAGCAGCTCACCCGCATCTGGGGGTTCATCGACATCAACAACCTCTTTACGCTGCTCAAGGACCGAAAAGAGGGCACCGGTAACAACGCCGTTACCGAGATCTTGAGCACCAACGCCTCAGAGTTCGGGGCCGGCTTCTACACGAACTCCTCCGGCGTCAACATCCCCGTCGAGGCAAACCTTCCACTTGAAAAATTCTACGCGCTCAAACCTCCGGGGGCGACCGGCGCCGAAGCGACGGGTATCAATGTAGTAAATGACGTTTCAGGGTGGGGCTCCACCGCTGGCGGCGTCGTGGGATTCTTCCTGCGGGCCGGTAGGTACTACCCGGTTGCGTATCCTGGGGCAACGTTAACTGAAGCGTTGGGCCTCAACTCGCAAGACCAAATCGTCGGTTATTATCAGACGTCAGGCGGCGGTGTCAAGCACGGATTCATCTTGACCGGACCCACGAAAAGCGGAAGCCAACAGGTCTGGCAAACGATCGACGAACCGAATGAGGAGAACGGCACCGTGGTTACCGGCGTCAACGACAGCGACGATATCTGCGGCTATTACATCGACGGAAGCGGGATCCAACACGGTTTTGTCGCGGTTCCATAAGCGTCACGACTAAACCCCAAAGCGCGCCGAACAAACTCGGCGCGCTTTTTTTGGCGGTTCATGACCGGTTGCCGGGGGAAAAGTAAGGCGATGCCGGCACCCTTTCATGGTTGGACGATCGGCTCAAACGGTCGCGGTGGTAGCTGGAAGGCCCGATGAATTTGAGGGATCGATGGGAATATATTCATTCTCGCTAAACCGGGCTAAGAGGGGCTCAACGAGGTCTCTGACTCTTTCGACCGAGGGAGCTTCCCATAAGCAGATCGCTGTCGCACGGTCGTTGCCTGTCACGGACTGGTGCAACTTGAGGTCGGAAGGAAGTTTATCACTAGCGCTTCCTGCGACCCCCTGCGTGTCTTAGCCTCACGAGCGAACGTACCTTCGCCACGATTTTCCGAAGCGCCAGAGTAAAAAACTGGGAAAGCTTCGAAGAAGTTCATCCTCTAAAGGAAAAGGTGCGCATGGTCGATCCTGTAACGTGGATCGTTCATCAGCGGAGATCGCGGCCGCTGCGTAGCAGAGCTGCAACTTTTTTAGCGGCATGGTGTTTTTTGGCGCTGGTGATGCCGGTGTTGGCACAAGGACAAACGGTCATCTCCGTGCCTGCAACGGTGCCGTGGGTAGATACAGGCGTTGATCTCAGAGAGGGAGACGTATTTACTGTCAGGTGCGGCGGTCAGTGGTCGTTTGGTGGCGCCACATCACAACAGGTTTCGTCCCGACCGCGCAACCGCCGCAACGCGACGCTACAAAATGCCCCAATTGGTGCGCTGATCGGCCGGATCGGCGACGTCATTTTTCTTGTTGGAAGGGCTTATCGTGGCGAGGCACCGTCGTCAGGGCGCTTGTTCCTCGGAATGAATGTCGTCTCGAGCATGTACAGCGGCAATACCGGCGAGTTGCAAGTAACCATAACCAACGTTTCAAAGTCCTCGTATAACGCGTCCGGTCCCGTGAACTCGGCGTCTCCGTCCGAACCCGTCGTTCCGAAGCGCCGGTACGGCGTAGCGGCTCCTATGAATTCGGCGTCTCCGTCCGCACCCGTCGTTACGAAGCGCCGGTACGGCGTAGCGGCTCCTATGAATTCGGCGTCTCCGTCCGCACCCGTCGTTCCGAAGCGCCGGTACGGCGTAGCGGCTCCTATGAACTCGGCGTCTCCGTCCGCACCCGTCGTTACGAAGCGTCGATACGGCGTATCGGCTCCCGTGTACTCGGCGTCTCCGTCCGAACAAGCCCCGCTCGTCTCCGGTGCCGAGAACACGCCCGTCCCCGCAGCGCGATCGACGATGCCGGTTTCCAATGGACCGCACGCGGTAGCAACCGCGACAGGTCGCACGATTGTGCCCGTAACCGCGACTGCAACTAGGACACCACGAGCGACCCCGGTCGCACGATCGGTGTCGAAGCCGACCACGCCACCGAGGCCACCGACGGTAGCACCCGTTAGTGCCGCGGTTCCCGCAGTCGTCGGACTCATCGAGGCGAATGCGGCCGCTACCATCGAACGAAGTCACTTGCACGCGGTGCGTCGAGGCGAAGAGCCAAGTGCTCGAGGACGAGGACAGGTCACGCGCACGGATCCCGTCGCGGGAACGACGCTTAAGCGGGGTATGCCCGTTGGGTATTGGTTGGCAACGGGCGAGAACGCGGGAACCGTTGCGACGGTCAATTCCGCGGTTACAATAACCCTTGGTAAGCGCAACGGCACCTGGGCTTTCGTATTATTTGTTGCGGGCTTGCTCGCGGCGGTCCTCGCAGCAACGGCGATTGGATTGCGAATGCGTTTGGTCAAGATCACTCGCAGCCTCCTGCGCATCCGAGCTTCACTAGATTCGAAAAGCGAAACAAACTTTCCCGATCACGTACAGAAAGCGGGACCAACTGCGCACCTTCAGGCGCAATTAGAGATGGGAGAGGCGCGGTTTGAGGCGGATGTTCCAATAGTTAAGAGAGAGGTATGTGATGACTGAGAAGGCCGAAATGCGACTGCGCGATCTGTTACCCGACAACGCGCAAATGGAGTCAACCGTGAAAGAGGCCTTAGGCAAAGAGCCCGGCATGGGTGCGACTCGGCTAGCGTGGGGTGTGATCGGATCAGAAGCGACGGGGGCGCTGAAGAGCGTGCTGGATCTCGACGTGTTTGACGTAGTAGCGCAGGGGTGGTGCGTGGCGAAGGAGCTACATGAATACACGGATCGCTCTAAGCACCCCAGCGGCGAAAGGTCCGTTGTGTATCTAGGCCAACACACGTTTGTGCAAAGCGTTTATCCGATTCTGACAATCACGATCGGTTCGTTTAAAAGTGTGCCTTTGCGCTTCACGCTAGAACTCGCAGCGAACATCCGGGGCGCAGCGTTAGCGGTATGTAACGGTTACATCACGAGTGTTGGCTCGGGCGATGGAGACGTCAGCGCACAACTGAAGTACGGCAGCATTAATCTGAATAAACAGCAGTCGAGAAAGGTGCCGTTTCCGGCGCACGTCGAGTTTACGACGCCGGGTCTGCCGATCGTCTGAACCTCGCTGGGTCTGAGTTTCAACGATGCCTGCCATTTCACGGGCGCTTGTGCTACGCTGATGCCAGAAGCCTAACGTTCGCGGCTGCTAAGGCAGGCGAGTACATTTGCGTCCCGGCTTCCGCGAAACAAATCTTCCTCATAAGGAGGCTGTGAAATGATTGCTCCTCTCGATCGTAGGATTGCAACCGCAGCTCTTGTTTCGGTGGCATTTGGCCTGTCCGCTTGCGGCGGAGGCTCTCCTAACCCCCCGGCCCCGCAGCCCGCATCGGTCCACCGTACGACGGTTTCTGCGGCGGCGTTTGCGTGTCTCAGGAAGCCTTGTCTCTACGTCGCAAACTTCTACGCTCTCAGCGCGACGATCTATCAACAGACGGCGAAGGGCAACGTCGCTCCACTCCACACGATCGCCGGCTCGAATACCGGACTTCACGGCCCCTACGGCATCGCGGTGGATGCCAACCACAAGGCCTACATCGTGAACACTAATGGCGGCTCCCAATTCACCGGAAGCCTGACCGTCTACGCCGCGGGGGCTAACGGCAACGTCGCGCCGATGCAGACAATCACCGGCTCGAACACGGGTCTGGCCTACCCCTTTTGCATCGCCTTGGATTCCAGCAATGATTTGTATGTCACGAACTATAACGGCCAAAGCGTGACTGTCTACGCCGCGGGGGCGAACGGCAACGTCGCGCCGATCCGGACCATCAGCGGCTCGAACACCGGCTTGAACGAACCCTTCGGCATAGCCGTGCGAGGGACGACCATGTACGTTGCAAATGAAAGCAACTCTACCGTGACCGTTTACGGCGCAACCGCAAATGGCAACGTTTCTCCGATCCGAACGATCGGCGGTTCGAACACCGGCTTAAACGGGCCCACCGGCATCGCCATCCGTTAGCGTCGGCGTTCGTTCCACCTAGGCTAAGGTTGACGCCCAAAGCTGTCGGGGAACGCAAACGTGCAGGATACGCACAAGCAGGACGGATCCCGGGATTTGTTGACGCTCGCCTGGCTGGCATGGGATCAATACGCACGCCCATTGTGCAGCATCGGCCCACGGTTCGGTGGCGACAGTCGCCGATCGGTGGCCGCTGATCGCTAGTGACTTGCCGTGTCGTTAGTCCCGTTCTGCACTCCGCGATCACGAGGCCGTGTTTGAGATCCCGTAAGCCCACAGCCAACGGCTTTACGCGGATTGCTAAAAGAAAATTTCAAAAAGCGACTGCTTGCAGGAAATAAATGCGGCCATTAGCTTACCTCGTGTTGATCGGGATAGTGTTATTCAATACGCAAGCGTCGGCTGGCGGGGCAAGTGCCGGATTGGTAAAGCTTGAAGTGATCCAATGCGCGAAAGGGCTTGCAGAGAAGCCGCGACTGTCGATAGCTCACGCTTCCGAATATCCGAAGCTTCAGTACGACGATACCGCCACGAGGCTGAACCACGAAGCGGATGGGTACTACATCTTATCGGCTGAGATCCCGAAGGGAAAGTACACTATTAGGCTGGAGCTGCATGGGAGTCTCCAAAGCGAGATTGATCTAGATGTGTCTAGCTTGTCTCCGACGCAGTTCGTTGAGCGTAACTTCGATGTCTCAGTAATACGAAATAACCACTGCTACTAGTCTCTCTTCACCACCGCCCCCGCCAAGGTTTCGCGAATCGCGAGCCAGTTCTGCAATGCGCGACAGGCCTTCGGGCAAAATGCATCGCGCTCGACCCCGAGGCGTCGAAGATCGGCGGACCGGAACTAGCCACTCCTTGAGCGCTCAAACTTCCGGTCGGCTTTTTTCGCCACCAAAGTACAGAGTTTTCGTGGTAGTCGAGTGCGAGTTAGCAAGCTTCCCCGGCGTTTACCACCCGAGCGCCTGGTCGATCGCTATTTCACCTGCGCGTGGTGCACGCAACCTTGAGATGAAGGATCGGTCGATGCGTGAGCCCCTTGAAAGCCGCCGATGCCAATGCCATGATAGAGATTGCGGGTCAGAAGGAGAAGTATTGTGCGACCCTTTTCTCATTTAGTGAGCTTTCTCTCGAAGGCACCGATGCCCGCATCGGCCGCTATGGCAGTCGGTTTCTTCGGCCTTGTTTTGTCGGCATGTAACGGACCGGTATCATCTTTTTCATCGCCTGCTGCCGTGTCGCAAGGATCGCAGCGTATCAAACCGTTGAACGCGAGCTCACCAACGCCCTCGCCGATTCCGTTCGTCTTTAAAACCGTCGACGATCCGAACTCGAACTTCAACGAAGTAAACGGGATCAATCAGCTAAGCAAAATCGTCGGAACGTACGGGACCGGCCAAGGCAGCAATATTTATGCGAGCTATACGTCGCAGCCGCCCTACAGCAAGTTCATAGACTTAAATGACCAGGGCTCTCAGGGCACGGTCGCAACGGGTTTGTCGAGCAACAAGATCGACGTCGGTTATGTCATCGACCCTAGCGGCCTCAGCGCCGGCACCTGGGGCTTCGTCAGAATAAACGGCCTCTGGACGGTGCTTGAAGACACGAATGAAGGCACAGGGAGCGACGCGGTAACCGAGATCTTGGGGGTAAGCGACTCCGAGTACGCCGTCGGTTTTTATACGAACGGCTCGGGCATCAACGTCCCCTTCGAGCTCGTCGTCCCGACGGAAACATTCACCGACCTGAAGCCTCCGGGAGCAAGCAACGCCGAAGCGACCGGCATCAACGGAAAGGGCAACATCTCAGGGTGGGAAGCGACCTCCGATGGCGCCGAGGGGTTCTATCTGCAGGCCGGTACTTACTATCCATTTTCATACCCCGGCTCGGAAACCACGTACGCACTTGGCCTGAACTGGCAGGATCAAGTCGTCGGCGACTACATCGACTCACAAAAGAAGGTGCACGGCTTTCTGCTGACGGGCCCGACTCGGGGTGGAGCAAAACAGCAGTGGCAGGCGATTGACGCGCCAAACGCGTCCGGTACCTGGGTCACGGGAATCAACAACCACGACGATATCTGCGGCTATTACATCGACGGAAGCGGCGTTCAGCACGGTTTCGTCGCCGTTCCATAACGGACGTGCTCGAATACGAACCCGGATCGCCGCCCCACCGCCGGATCAGCGCTGGACTGCTAGCGTTCGGCTTGCGGTGTCAAGCTGAGCGGAATCGGACCGCGAAAGTAACTGCAGTTTTCGTTCGCTTTCGGAACCAGGTTCCGCCGTCATAACGACGAGGCGCATATCGCCGTCGCCGGGAATCTCGAAGCCGGTGTAATCCAAAATAAACTCACCAAGCTGCGGATGCAAGAAACGCTTTAACCCTTCGGTCGATCCGAGCACGTCGTGTTCGGCCCAGAGTTGTTTGAACTCGGGCGACGTAGCGCGAAGCTCTTCGATGAGCTCAATGAACGACGGATCGTTGGGATACTTCGCTGCGACGGTGCGGAAGTTGGCGACGCAACGGCGCATGATGCATTGCAAATCGCCGTAGCGGCATTGCATTTTCTCGTCCCGGAAGATTCGCCAGACGAGATTGCGCTCAAGCCCTGTCGCACGCGAGAAATCGACGAGCGCGTCGGCGGTGCGATTGTAGGCGAGCACGTCCCAGCGGCGGCCACGCACATAGGCGGGCGATGGCTCGAGCACGTCGAGCACGCGCAGCACAAGGCGGCTCACCCGCTCCTCGTCTTGCGGCACGACCGTTAAGGGAAGACCGGCGAGCAGATAGAGATGGCGGCGCTCCTCGGTGGTGAGTCGGAGCGCCCGCGAGATCGAGGCCAGCACGTCGGCCGAGACGTTGATCGGGAGCCCCTGCTCGAGCCGCGTGTACCAGGTCGTGCCGATATTGGCGAGCAGCGCGACCTCCTCGCGGCGCAGCCCTGGCGTTCGACGGCGCGCACCGTCGGCGAGGCCGACGTCGGAGGGCACGATCTTGGCGCGCCGCGTCCGCAGAAAACCGCTCAACTCGTGCCGCCGCTCCGTGCTTGCGTTCATCATTTATTATGCTCTCCCGCCCTTGTCACCCTGAGGCGGCGTCGAAGGGTGGCGCTCCTAGTACTAGGATAACTTAGGTTCTGGTCATAGCATTGCACAAGCGATATTTTAGTGCAAGCCCTTCCCACAAAAAACGGAGTCACGAATGTCGGTTGCCGAGCGGGTCGCCCGTACCGGCCTTACTCCCGCCCGCCCTCGGCCGCAACCAGCGGCAGTTCCACCGCCTGCGCAAACGCCGTCGCTTGTCGAGTACGGCGCGCGCCGCTGGATAGTCGTGGCCGGCGTGATGATGGCGGCGCTCCTACAAACGATCGATCTCACGATCGTCAACGTCGCGCTGCCGACGGTTCAGGGCAATCTCGGCGCCAGCGTCGACGAGGCGACGTGGGTGCTGACGGGTTACGTGATTGCCAACGTCGTCGTAATTCCGCTGACGCCGTGGCTGCAGCTGCGCTTCGGCCGCAAGAATTACTTCCTGGCATCGATCGCCGGCTTCACGCTCGCGTCGATGCTTTGCGGGATGGCGACCACGCTAACCGCGCTGATTCTGTTTCGCGTGATACAAGGCGCATTCGGTGGCGGATTGCTGGCTGTTGCGCAAGTCGTGCTGCGCGATACGTTTCCGCCGGAGCAGCTGGGCTTGAGTCAGTCGATATTCGCGCTCGGTACTATTCTCGGCCCTTCAGTCGGCCCGACGTTGGGCGGAATCCTGGTCGATAATTATTCGTGGCCGTGGGTCTTCGATGTTAACCTCGTCCCCGGCGCCGTTGCCTTCATTCTGTTGTGGCGCTACATGCGCGAGAATGCTGCGCAGCGCAAAGCGCCTTTCGACGTCACCGGCATCGGGCTGCTCATTGTCGCCGTCAGCTCTATGCAGTACGTGCTTGATCAAGGGCAGCACGACGACTGGTTTTCCGATCAATCGATCCAACTCAGCACGTTTATCGCACTGGCTGCAACTGCCGCGTTCGTCTGGTGGGAACTGCACGTCGAGCAGCCGATCGTGGATCTGCGCATCCTGCGCGCGCCGGCAGTGTCGGCGGCGCTGGCAATCGCCGGCGCGTTGGCGGGAATCGTCTTCCCGGCCCTGTTGCTCCTGCCGCAGTTTACGGTGGAAGACTTGGGCTTCACGAGCACGCTCGCAGGTTTGCTGATCGGCATTCGCGCACTGCCGGTGCTGCTGTTAACCATGCCGGTGGCCCGTCTCACGAGCATGCCGCGCTTCGACCTGCGTTGGCTGATTGGCGGCGGTTTGGCAGTGGCGGGAGTCGGCCTGCTCTGGCTCGGCCGAATCGTGACGACGCAGAGCGACCTCGGCACGTTTATCTTGCCACTCTTGGTGATCGGAACCGGATCGGCATTCGTCTACTCGCCGCTGCTGGTCGCAACTATGCGCGCCGTGACGCCAGATGCGGCGCCCAAAGCGGCGTCGTTTATCGTGCTTGCCTTCCAGTTAGGCGGCTCGATCTCGTCGGCCGGAATCGTCGCGTTCGTCGATCGGCGCGAGCAGTTTCACCAAACGATGCTCGCTGCGGAAGAGACTATTTCGCGGCTACCGGTCGCGCAGTTCTTGCAACACGCCAGCCCGGCACAACTCGCGGCTGCCGTAACATCGCAAGCCACCGCACTCGCCTACACCGATGCCTTTTTCGTCACCGGCATCCTCGCACTGTTAGTCATCCCGAGCGCGCTACTGTTGGCGCGCAAAAGTACATAGGAGTTACAAGAAAAAATGGAACACGAAATCGCCTGCCTTCGGCTCTGTGACGGCATTTCGCAGCTGCTGCTCAATTGGCCGGGACCGCGTCTGCTCGCGGCGCACGCCGCAGGACGCGCGAAGCGGGACTTAGCCGCGGCATTCCAGCACGCTGCGGGCCTCCCCGAAGATGCGCGGTGGTCAAATGCGCTCGAGAGCCTGGAGCGCTTCCTCGATCTCTGCGATAATTCCGCGGTCGCAAACCCGAGCGCGATGTGCGACTTGCGCACTTTCGTCGAGGAAAACGCCGATCTCTTGTCGCCATACGCTGAGCTGAAGCGCGCGAGTTAGACGCTCCGTCGCTCGGTCTGACTGGAGTCGGCGTCGGTCTGCCGAAAGTTCAGCCTTACATGAAGGGGACGAAGTTGTCGGATCGATCAGGAACCTTCGCTGACGATCCGTTCAGTGGTCGACACCCAACCAGCCACGAACGGCTGACGGGACTGCCCTGGGACGCGTCACGCGTTCCAGTTGGAGCGTTTGGGGCGCAGGTTTGAGACGGCGCTGGATTGCGGACTATTCCACTACTGGCCCGCACCGCGACCATCGATGCGGACCGGGTTGAGACCAGATACCACAACGACGGCGCACCGGCCTGGTGCGTGACAATCAAACGGATTTAGAGTGCGGGACTGGTCGGCGTCAGCGATCCCGTGCTGCTTTATCGAAAGCGCTGAGCTCGGATGGTTGTCCGTACGTCTATCTTCAGGAAATTCTGACAACCAGCTTGCCGCGCGTGTGTTTCGTCGGATCGAGAAGGTCCGACAGCGCCTCAGGCGCCTCAAGGAACGAATAGGTTTTGCCGATTTCGATCCGCAACTTTCCCGTTGAAACGAGGTGTGCGAGTTCGCTGAGGTCACCCGGCTGCGGCCTGCTCTGAATGTAGTTCACTCGCACGCTTTTCGGGTAGGCGCTCTGCTCCGGCCCGTACAGTGAGGAAACCAGCGTTCCTCCTTTCTTAAGCGCACTCGCGGTAGCGAGGAGCGCTTCACCGCTGTTGACCACATCGGCGATGGCATCGATTCCGTCGGGGTGGCGCTCGCGCACTTGGGTTACTACGGCGCCGGCGGTGTAATCAACGACTTCGTCGGCACCCAGCGAGCGCGCATAATCGCCATCTTCAGGTCGCGCGGTGGCAATGATGTGAGCGCCGCGAAGTCGCCCAAGCTGTGTGAGAAACAGTCCGATCCCTCCGGTCGCACCAATGATTAGCAAACGTTGGCCGTCGCGCAGCTCGAGCGCACGGAGAATCGTCATTGCGGTCAGGCCCGCTTCGGGTATTGCTGCCGCATCAAGAAAATCGAGCGGATCAGGCTTTTTCGCGAGACCGCTTGCGTGCGCGGAGATGACGGCGAATTCGCCAAACGTTCCACCAGCAGTGAAAAAACCAAGCACCTCGTCACCTGGTGCGTATTCCGTGACGCGTCCGCCGACGCTGTCGATCGTGCCAGACCCATCCATGCCTGGCACGTACGGAGCTTTGATGGGCATGAAGTCCTTCACCGCGCCGGTAATAAGCTTTACATCAAAGGGGTTGACGGCGGCGGCCCGCATGCGCACGAGTACCGAACCGCCTTCGACGTGCGGTAACTCGATTTCGCCAAGACGAAGCTGCGAAGGTGGGCCGTAGCCATCCGCAATCCAGGCTTTCATACGACTGGACGACCGGTCAGGGTCGCGCGCGGTTGCGCCCTCCTTCTGGCGGAGGGCGCGAACGTGGAAGTGTTACTGGCGCAAAGCGGGCGTTGCGGCGATCACGCGCTTTCCTATAATGCTTCCGCTGGTCTTGCCCTTCGTAGTCCACGTGCCTTGGAAATGCATACCGTCCGATGCAAACTTGAGCACGAAAACACCGGTTCCGTGCGTGTCTCTCCATGTTCCACTTAGTGAGAGGGAACCGCGCGGAAGTGTACCTTGCACGTGTCCGCCCTTGAAGGATCCCGTGACCGTCTGACCCTCCTGCTGGAGTTTGAGAACGTTTGCCGTAAACGCTGCACCGCTGGACGCGATCTCCCAAAGTCCTCTGACCCAAAGCTGAGACGTGTTGACGACGCTTCCGACGATCTGTCCGGCGGCCTCTGCGTCTGGCGCTAGGCCCCACGTGCCCTGGAAGGTCTTGCTGTCGTCGGCGAACTGCAGTTTGATCCAACCGTTCCCGCTGGGGCCCTTCCAGGTTCCCGTCAAGGTGTTGGCGTCCGAGGCCACTGTGCCGTTTAGCTGGGTTCCCGGCCCGAAATTTCCGACGACGTCTAACGCCAACTGATGCAGGCTCATCCGATGCGATGTAAATTCAGGCCCGCCGGTAACGCTAACGTTGTAGAGTCCAGTTACGTTGGGGTGGACGGAGCGAATCGCGACGAACTGGCCGCTCGGTTTACTCCCAGGTCGTCCCCATTCACCGGAAAATCTGTTCCCGTCGTCTGCGAAGATGATCGTCATCCAACCGGTTCCCCGAGAGTCAGTCCAATTGGCATCGATCTGAAGGGTGCCCGGCTGGAACTTGCCTTCAATCCTCCCACTTTGGCCGTAACTGCCAACGATGGTCGACCCTTCTTGCTGCAGCTTGACCGTACCAGTCGCGAACGACTGACCGGTGGGAGTGACGGTCCAGTTGCCGGTCGCGTTGACGGCGCTCTGTGCCTGAGCGCCGGGACTGACGGACATTAGGACGATGGCAAAGCTTAGGGGATACGCGCAACTTTTGATCATGGACGAACCTCCGAAAATGTAGCCGCCCAAAACGCGAAATGAGCCGTCCGGACGAGGAATCGGGCACACGCGTGGTAAGCAATATACCTTCCCAAATTGCGACGGACGCTAACAAACGATATGCGAAGCGAGCAATCGGCCGGCGATAAGTGGATGGATCGTCAAGAAGGAAGATGGAGAATATCAGCACCTGTAGAGCCGTATAGCGACCGAATCGCACGATATCTTCGGGATCCCGAGCACGACTCGATCGAGCTTCGGTGGTTGGGACTTGGAGGGGTCGGCGGTATTCTCGACCGGCTATTTCAGGACGCGCGATGGCGCAATTGCCTGGTTCACGACGGACTAGCCACTAGCGCTCTTTGCGGCGTCGACGGCGTTCCGTCAATGCTGCGGTTCCATCACGCGCAAGACTGGGCGACCGCCGACCTCCTTGAGCGGAAAGAGCTCGATCGTCGCAACGCGCTTGTTTGAGTGTGTATCGATGACCGTATCGGTGTTGCCGTGCTCGTCGGAAACGAACACGTGCTTCGTGTTCGGGTCGTACGCGAGGCCATCGGGATAAACGCCACCTTCGGTTCGGCCGGTTATGCGCAACGAATCCTCGCTGATCGCGACGATTTCGTTGGAGCCTGTCGCGCTGGCATAAGCGGTGCGCAGCTCGGGGACCACGAGTACGCCGTGCACGGCCTTGATATCGGGAATCGTAACCAGTACCCGTCGACCCTTCGTATCGACGACGATGACCTCGCCGTCGCCCAAGTGTGCAATGAAGAGCAAGTGGCGGCGCGGATCGAGCGATTGATAGTCCAATCGCGTCGCGTTACCCGGCAGCTGAATGTCGGCGACCGTTTTGAGTGGCAGAGGTGAATCGGCCAAGCCTCGACCGCAAGCCGCGACGAGGGCCGTACTGATGAGCGCTCCTGCGCTTCTCACTGTGGGTAAACTTGCGCTCCATCAAAATCGAGGCCTACAACGCCGGATCAGCCACGCGCTGCAGCGCCGAGGGCACGCTTGGGTAGGTGAGCTAATGGTCAGTACTTAAAATGTAAGAACTAAAAACTTCCGTTGTCAAGTGGCCGAAACGGCGAGGTTTGCGGCTCTTGCGTTTGGCGCCGCGAGAGCGCGGAGGCTTCATGCTAACCGAACAACCCGAAACGACAAAGAACACGCAGCACGATACTGATACCGCCGTCGTAGATATCCAAGACGTATGCTCCGGGTTGGACTACGCTCGCATTGAGGATGCGCTTTATTCCGTTCCCAGTGTCTCCGCCGTCTCAGTTGACCGCACGGCGCAGCGTGCGACCGTCGGCTACGAGGCCGGCGTTGCGAGCGCGGACGATTTCGAGCGTGTCATTCACGATGCGGGATTCGCCTGCACGTGCAGAGAGCACGACACACCGGATGCCTCCATGGATCGGCACAGCGCCGCGATGGTTGGCGACATGCTTCGCAAGTCGATCGTCGGCGCCATCCTCTCGGTGCCGATCGTGCTTTACTCTTCTCTGGGACACAAACTAGGCTTCACCGGAACCTTGCCTTGGGGATTCTCGGAATCGTGGTTCGGCCTCGTGCTCACGACGCCGATCGTTTTTTGGGGATCGTCAGTCTTCATCGTTAACGCCTGGCGCGCACTGTTGCGCCGGGACGCAACGATGATGACGCTCATCGCCCTCGGTATCGTCGTAAGTTACGGCTATTCGGTTGCGGCGACAATTCTTGGTTCGCAGGACGTCTTCTACGATGCGACCGCGATGCTCGCCACGTTCTCGCTCGTAGGTCACTGGCTCGAGATGCGGAGTCGCTTCGCGACCGGAAGGGCTGTCGAAGCGCTTCTAAAGCTGGCGCCCCCAACGGCACGCGTCAAGCGTAACGGCGCGGAGCTCGAAGTTCCACTCGAAGAGATCGTCGTTGGCGATGAGCTGGCCGTTCGCCCAGGAGACCGCGTCCCGGTGGACGGCGTCGTGCTCTCGGGCTCGAGTTATGTCGATGAGTCGATGCTGACCGGCGAGCCTGTCCCAGTCGAGAAGAATGTTGGCTCAAAAGTCGTCGGCGGAACGGTCAACAAGAACGGGAGTTTCACGTTCCGAGCAGAGGCGATCGGCGCGGATACCGCGCTTGCGCGCATTGTGAAGGTGGTGCGGGACGCTCAGGCGTCGAAGGCGCCCGCCCAAGAACTGGCCGACCGCGCCGGACGCTACCTCGTATTCATCGCGTTGGGGGCGGGTGGTGCCACTTTCGTCATTTGGCTGGGCCTTGGCGCTCCCGCCATCTTAGCGATCACCGCTGCCGTTTCCACGATCGTTATCGCTTGTCCCGATGCGCTCGCGCTGGCAACGCCGACCGCATTGACCGTCGGCATCGGTAAAGCCGCACGCGAGGGCGTACTCTTCAAAAACGCCACCGCGCTCGAAGCGACCGCGGGGATTCAGTGCGTTGCCTTCGACAAGACTGGAACGCTAACGGAGGGCAAGCCCAGCCTGACGGATGTCCTGCCGGCAACCGGGGTGAACGCCGACGATCTCACACGATTCGCGGCGGCTGCCGACGGCGCTTCGGAGCATCCCCTCGCGGAAGCGATCGTCGAAGGCGCCCGCGCCCGCAATCTTCAGATTCCGTCTGCGACGGACTTCCAAGCGCTGCCCGGGCTAGGCGCGAGGGCAACCGTTGATGGCCACCGCGTGCTTGTCGGCAACGCCGCACTCATGGCGAAAGAACGCGTAGGGCAGCCGGGCTCTTTAGGTACGCAAACGGACCAGCTAGCGGGGCAGGCCAAAACACCTATGCTCGTCGCGATCGATGGTGCCTTCGTTGGCATTCTCGCCGTGGCCGACAAAGTACGTCCCAGCGCGATCGAGGCCGTGAAAGACTTGCACGCGATGCATATTCGCTCGGTCATGATCACCGGCGACAACCCGATAACGGCGAAAGCGGTCGCGCGCGCTATCGGAATCGATGACGTCCTTGCGCAAGTACGTCCGGAAGACAAGGCGGCCCGAGTGAAGGATCTGCAGACAGCAGGTGAACACGTCGCGATGGTCGGCGATGGCGTGAACGATGCGCCGGCACTTGCCCAAGCCGATGTCGGGATCGCGATCGGCGCGGGCACGGACGTCGCGATCGAGACGGCCGAGGTGGTGCTCATGAACTCCGATCCCGCCTCCGTCGCCATCGCCGTTCGTATCGCACGTGCGGTACGAGCGAAGGTGAAAGAAAATCTGTTCTGGGCTTCGATCTACAATCTCGTTGCTATCCCGATTGCCGCCGGAGTCTTGTATCCCGCCTTCAAGGTCCTGCTCGCGCCGGAATGGTCCGCGTTGCTCATGAGCGTCTCCACGATCACCGTAACGCTCAACGCGCTGCTTCTGAACCGGTTGCACTTCACATCGACCACGCGTCTCAATTTGAAGCGCGCTTGATCGGGGGTATTTTATGCAGCGCAAACGCAAGCTTAGGTCGGCGCGTTTCAGACGCTGAGCGAGCAGGCGTCTAGGCCGCAGCTTTCTCGGTCAGCACTGCCTCGACGTTGAGCTCGATCCGTACCTCGTCGCCGACCACGACACCCCCGGTTTCAAGCGTCGCATTCCATGCAAGGCCGAAGTCTTTGCGACTGATCGTGCCGTGCGCCGCGTACCCGACGCGAAGGCCGCCCCACGGATCGACGGCGCGTCCTTCAAAGCTGCCGGTCAGCTTCACGTCACGCGTGATGCCGCGAATCGTAAGCTTGCCGTCAATCGTAAAATCGTCCGGCATTCCATGGATTCGAATGCTTTCGAAGACCAAATGCGGGAATTTCTCGACCTCGAAGAAGTCAGCCGAACGCAGATGCGCGTCGCGCTGCTCTTCGCGCGTGTCGATCGAACCCGCGTCAACGGTGGCCGTAATTGAAGTTGGGAGATCGCTGCCGGCCTCCAGCTCGATTTGCCCGTCGAAGGCTGTGAAGCGGCCGCGGACTTTGGTGATCATAAGGTGTCGGACGATAAACTCCACCGTCGTGTGGGCTGGGTCGAGGGCGTGAATAGCTTTTTCTTGCAATTGGGCGGGCATGGTCTCTCCTTTTGGGAACTTGCACCTAGGCGACACTCGTCGTATAATAGGCTGGTGCCGCATATAATACGACTGTCGGGAATATTGGTCAACCGACAAAATCACGAAAATGTCGCTTATCCGACGAGATAGGGAAAGTGACGGTTAGTACTCTAGCCCAACGCCCGACGCGCGTCGATCCGCGCGTCACGCGCACGCGTAAGCTCATCCGCGATGCGCTCGTCTCGCTGCTCGCCGAGAAAAACTTCGAATCGATCAGCGTGCAAGATATCGCCGGACGCGCGACGGTGAATCGCGCGACATTCTATGCGCACTTCAGTGATAAGTTCGCTCTGCTCGACGCGATGCTTCGGGAAGATTTCGCGGGCCATCTATCGGAGGCTGATCCGCTCGGCACCACCGAGACGCGCGGGTTGCTGCTGGCTGTAGGCAAGAATACCTTCGCCTTCGTGGCTTTACACCGGCGGTGCAGAATCGATCGCGACTTCGAGCCGCAGATGCAGCGAAGCATGGAAGCCGCACTGACCGACTTTCTTTCACCGCGATTCGGGCACTGCACGGCAATGCTAATCGCCTCGGCGCTTGTGGGCGGCGCGATGAGCTGGCGTCATCAATCGTCCAACGCTCCGTTCGAGCCCATCGTCGCGAACATCGTTGGAATTCTCGTCGACGGCGTCGACAAGCGTTTGCGCTAGCCGTCGGCATGCACGAACGGTGATCCAGTCCAGCGACGTTCCTGTCGTCGCCTTTCGAGACGGCACCTCGAGATGAAGCCTTATACGATTGCTGGTTCGCAGCTAGCCATGGGCGCGAGCTTGGGCAACAGCGCGATCTGGATTCACACAAAAGGCGATGGCGCGATCGAGCGGATCTTTCTCAATTCGATCGGCAAGTCGCTTGTTGGAACGGTCAACGCACGCTACGCCGGCCACCCCGAGCCCGTGGATCCCTTCTTCCCAGGACTCTTTGCCGCGGGGCCGCGCATATTGGAGATCCATCCCGCCTACCAGCGAGTGCGATTTCAACTCGTCGAAGCTATCGATGTCGCCGAAACAACGTTTCTCCCATTTGCGAAAGGCGATCCTGGTGACGACGAGCCGTTAGTTTACGTCATCGTCGAACTCGAGAATCGCGACATCGTACGGCATGACCTGCGGGTTATTGCCTCGGCAATGCTTCGCGGAAGCATGCGTGCCGACGTTTGCGCGCGCTACGACAACGGCGCTCGCGCGCTAATCGCACGCAACGCAGGTAGTCCGCAGTGGATTCGCGTTATTGGCGGATCTGAAGCCCCGGCGAGGTTTTCCGCCGACTGCGACTACGCGCGGTCGTACGATCCGGCATACCAAGACGCGCTGAACGACGACACCTCTGTAACGGGCGATCTCATCGGGCGGCTCCAATGGGACTTCGCTCTCGCACCGTCGGAGCGCCGGCGCTTTTGGTTCGCCGTCGGGCTCTATACCGATGGCGAGCAGGACGCGTTACAGCGATACGGTCGCATTTCAAGCGCAGACGACGCGCTCGAGCACACCATTGCGTCGCTGGAAGGAATCCTTCGTGCGGGTCGAGTGCTGACGCCCGACCCGGTGATCAATCAGGGCGCGCTATGGAGTAAGGTCAATATGCGGCGAGTGATGGCTTCGTATCCGACGGGGCAAGCCTTCACCAACGATCCGGGAACCTACCAGAATGTCGTGATACGCGACGCGGCCTGGTTCGTCTTCGGGAATGATCACTTCTTGCCATCCTTCTCGCGCCGCTTGCTCGATAATCTCAGCCAAAAACAGTACTCCAACGGCAAGCTGCCGGAGTACTTCGACGCCGTCAGCGGTCGCGTCGAGGACGACGGGCTGAACATCAACGACGACACCCCGCTCTATGTGCTGGCGGTCAATCACCATTTCCGCGCCACCGGCGATGCGTACTGGCTGGCGACGACGTATCCGGCGGTTGCGCGGGCGGCCCGTTACATCATCTCTCAGATCGACGATCGCGGCCTCGTTTTTTGCTCCGCCGACGATCCTCGCGGCGACGTGTGGGCGATCGCTGGCTGGCGCAACATCGTCGGTGGTTACCATATCAGCGGCGCCGTTACCGAAATAAATGCTGAATGTGTGGCCGCGCTGCGCGCCGCGGCGCACCTAGCCGACGCGCTGGCGCACGACGACGACCGGAAGGAGTTCTCCGCGGCGTCGGCGCGGATCCGAGACGCGATGGACGCCTACCTCGTCAATCCGAAGAACGGGCTCTACTATCTGAACATCGACGTCGACGGCACGGCACGTACCGACGTAACCGGCGACGAGATCTTTCCTGTTATCATGCGCGCGTGTTCGGAGGAGACGGCTTTTCGCATCATCAGCCGATTGAATTCGCCGGACTTCTGGACGCCGGCTGGCCTGCGGACCGTCTCCAGCCTCGATCCACGCTTCGACCCGGCGGCACACTCGGGACTGATGGGCGGCGTTTGGCCCGGGCTGACCTGGTGGTACGCGTTCGGAGCTCAGCGATACCATCCGCATTCTATGGTTCGTGCTTTGCGGTCGTCGTTCGAACACTACGGCGTTGATCCGCAACGCTATAACACCGTGCCTGGGCAGTTCAGCGAATGGTTCGACGGCGAAAGTTTGGCGAATCGCGGCATGCGCCTCTCGCCGTGGGAGCCGCCGCGCTTCTTGTGGGCAGCCATAGAAGGCGTCTGCGGCTTGGTGCTGATGCCGGGGCTACCGCGAGTCAATCCTCTCATGCCCGCGGGTTGGAATTGGGTTGCGCTCCGCGACGTTCCATACCACGGCACACCATTCTCGTATTTTCTCGTTCGTGAAGCCGAGGGCGGCGTTCGCGCTTACGCAACCTGCAGCATCGACTGCAATTGGCCCGTCGAAATCTATATGGTTGACGTCTCCGACGACGTCCGCATTTACACGGGGGACGCCGTGGGCGTCGCGCTTCGGCGCGATGAAGACCTTGTGTTGCTCGTTGGCAATACTGGCGCAGATACCATTTACGCTCCGATTCAATTTACCGGCGAGCACCTTTTGCCAAGGCGCGCTGCGTGCCGCGTGTATAATAGCGAGCGGCGCGGCTGGGAAGATCGCGGAGTCCTAGAACCAAGGGAGCTGCGCGCCATGGGCCTTTCAATCGAACGCGGCGGCTTTCGGATTCTCGAGATTCGCGCAGCCGGCGAGTGACTGCTGGTCTAACGGCGCGCCGGCAGATTTTCGTCAACTCGCTACGGCTGCGAGCTGCTTGTCGCGATCCGGATGGAGGTTCCGGCGGCGGCAATATTCACGCGGCGAACACCCCATGACCCGCTAGCTTGTCCGCGGCGAGTCGCATGCGCCAACGCGTCACGCTGAAGAATTTGACCGCCGCCGTTGTACAAGTTGATGCGTCCGTTCTGCGCCGTCGACATAAATATGACCGCGTCAAGCGGCGTTAGCGACATGTCGCTCGCCATAGGGAAAGCGCGTCCCCTTGGCAAGAGGAAGCAGTCTCCGCTCTTTACGCGGACCGGATCGGGCACGCCGTCCACGGATAGCCAACACTCGCCGGAAACGACGGCGTAGAACTTGATGCCGTCGTGCTGATCGAACTGGAGCGACCAGTCTCCCCCGGCGTCAAAGCCACCCGACATATAGCTACGCACTCTCAGCAGCGACAGCATATCTCACAGCGGGTCCATTGCAGCCTCCCTAGAAACGGTTTCGTCAAGAGGGCAACCATGTCAAAAACCATCGTGATCGTCGGGTTCGGGCCCGGCAACTCGACCGCTGTGGCCGAGAAATTCGGCACGGAGGGCTTTTCCGTCGCACTCGTCGGCCGGAGCGAAGACCGCCTCGCAGCGGGAGTTGCGGCCTTGAAAGCCAGAGGGATCACCGCCGTCGCGTTCCCGGCTGACGCCGCCGACGCGGCGGCCATCGGTGCGGCAATTCGCAAGGTGCGCGCCGAACTCGGCCCGATCGCTGCAATCCACTGGAACGCGTTCGGAGGCGCTGAAGCAGGAGATCTTCTCACCGCCGATCCGGCCGCGCTGCGCGGGATTTTCGACGTCGCCGTCTTTGGGCTTCTCGCCGCCACCCGCGAAGCGCTTCCCGATCTCAAGAGC
>DAIMCN010000003.1:0-147041 GCA_036726365.1 Candidatus Cybelea sp. | reverse complement strand
CCGACGAAAAACAGGATCGCCATCGTTGCGAAGATCGCCCACCCCTGACGCGTGTCCTTGACCATCTTCCCGTACATGTACGTCAAACCCGCGCCGAGCGAAAAAATGAGCAGCATCTCGATGAGGTTGGTCAGCGGTGTGGGATTTTCGTTGGGCGACGCCGAGTTGGCATTGACGAATCCGCCGCCGTTGGTGCCGAGCTCTTTGATGACTTCCTGCGAGGCCATCGGACCGCCGGTGATCGACTGCGCGAAGCCCTCGATCGATTTCACGCTCTGATAGGCGTGGAAGTTTTGCGGAAGGCCCTGCGAGACCAGAAAGAGGCCGACGGCGATCGAAATCGGCAGCAGCACGTAGAGCGAGCAGCGCGTCAAATCGACCCAAAAGCTTCCTAGCGTCTTCACGTTCGTGCGAACGAGGCCGCGCACGACGGCCACGGCGATCGCGATGCCGACCGCAGCCGAGACAAAGTTATGCCATGCCAGGCCGGCCATTTGCGAGAGGTAGCTCATTGCCGTTTCGCCGGAGTAAAACTGCCAGTTTGTGTTTGTAGTAAAGCTGACCGCCGTGTTCCAGGCCAAGTCGGGCGACATGTTGTCGATGTGCTGGGGATTGAGCGGAAGCCACTTCTGCGTGCGCAGAAGAACGTAAAGATAGGCCAGCCCGATCAGCGAAAAAGCCAGCATCGAAAGCGCGTAGGCGTACCACGTCATCTCTTCGTCTTCGCGAACGCCGCAAAGGCGATAGATCAACTTCTCGAAGGGCACGAAGATTGGGCTCAGCCAGGTGCGCTCGCCTTGGAAGACCCGCGCCATGTACGAGCCCAGCGGTTTCGTGACCGCCAGGATTATCAGGAAAAAGATGATGCCCTGCAGCCATCCAGTTGCAGTCACTAAATTTTCCTAAAACTTCTCGGGGCGCAGCATCGCAAAGACGAGGTACGCCAAGCCGGCTACGGTAAGGAGGAGACCCAGGACGTCATCAAAACCCATTTGCTTCGTTACACCCGCTCACACCCGACGACATAAAGGTCGAGCACGACGAAACAGACGATCGCTAGAGCTACGATCCCGATCTCAAGGAACATGGACTTAGGATAGCCGAGCGCCCAGACTCGTGCCATCCTTCGATTGGATTATCCAGGTGGATCATCCAAGTGACGGCTGCTAGACGCGTGCCATAGAGCTTATAATTGCCGGGTTATGGTTTGCACACGACTCGTTGGCGCGGTTTTTTTCGTCTGGGCGCTCACCGTCCTGACCGGCAATGCCTTCGGACAGGCGTCGCCGTCGCCTTTGAGCTCCCCCTCTCCCTCCGTGCCCGCGACGCCGACCGCCCCCAGCGATCCTTGCGGGTCGATTCTGTCGATCGTAAACCGCCCGACCGTAACGACCGGGGTTTGCACCGTTCGCACGGGACGCTTTGACGTCGAAACCGGCTACACAAATACGACAACGAGCGGCCTCGGAGGCGGGAGCAACGCAAATTATCCCCAGGCGCTCATCCGGGTAGGAACCGCGGACCCCCACTTTGATCTCGAGTTTGGGCTCCCGAGCTACGAGACTTCATCCGTAGGCGGACCGCGCGTCACGGGGTCCAGCGACGTCAACCTCGGCGCTAAATACGTGCTCGGCTATAGTTCAAACGCGGACTGGGGCATCAATGCCGTCGTTACGTATCCTACCGGGAGCAAAGCCTTCACGGCAGGCAACGCACAGTTCACCGGCAATTTCAATGGCGCTTACACGATCAACTCCGAGTTCAGTCTGGCCGGTACGCTCAGCTTCAATGCTCTGAGCGCAATCAACTCAGCGGGATCCCCGCAGTCGTATTTCGCCTTTATTCCAAGCCTCGAACTGAGCGCAGCACTTCCCGGCGGCCCGTCGCAGATCTCGGCCGAATACGCCTATTTTTCGGCTGCAGGTCCCGGGCTTGCCTCGAAAAGCCTAATCGATTTCGTCTATCAGCGTGATTTTGGACCTCACCTGCAATTCGACGTGGAGTACGGTTTCTCGCCGACACTCGTGAATGGTCAGAAGCAGCATTACGTCGGAGCCGGCCTCTCCTTCATGAACTAGCTAGGGAGGCGAGAAAAGAAGGGCTGGGCCCGACACACGGATGAATCCGTTCTTTCTCTTATACGAACGGAGGAATGTCGATGGGCACTGCAGCGACCCCAGTCAATATCGGAAACACCGGCTTTATGCTGCTCTGCGCGAGCCTGGTCATGCTTATGACACCCGGGCTTGCGTTTTTCTACGGCGGTTTGGTCCAGCGCAAGAACGTGCTGACGATCATGATGCAGAGCTTCATGTCGTTGGGGTGGACGACCGTCTTGTGGTTTGCCTTCGGCTACTCAGAGAGTTTCGGCCCGGACTGGCACGGCATCATCGGTAACCCTGCAACGTATGCACTCTTACGAGGCGTAACTCTGCACTCGATGTTCACGGGGAATGATGCCGGCATTCCTCTCGTTGTTCACATCGCCTATCAAATGATGTTCGCGATCATTACGCCGGCACTAATCACGGGCGCCTTTGCCAATCGCGTGACGTTCAAGGCGTACTTCTGGTTCCTTACCGGCTGGTTGATCTTCGTTTACTTTCCGTTCGTGCACATGTTGTGGAGTCCCGAGGGCATCTTGGCGAAATGGGGCGTCCTCGATTTCGCGGGCGGCATCGTCGTACACGCCTCCGCCGGGTTTGCCGCCTTGGCGTCGGTGCTCTACGTCGGAAGGCGTCACGTAATCGAAAACAAACCCCACAACGTTCCCTTAATAGCGCTTGGCACAGGATTGCTTTGGTTCGGCTGGTACGGCTTTAACGCCGGATCCGAGCTGCGGGTTGACTCCGTGACCGCAGCGGCCTTTCTCAATACGGACGTCGCGGCTTCATTCGCGGCCGTTGCATGGCTTCTGATCGACTGGGCCCGCGGACGCCAACCAAAGTTCGTCGGATTGCTCACGGGCGCCGTCGCGGGACTCGCGACGATAACGCCTTGCGCAGGCTACGTGTCGCCGACCACAGCGGTCATCGTTGGCATTGCGGCAGGCGTCGTCTGCTATTTCGCCGTCACTCTCAAGAACCAGCTCGGTTGGGACGACGCCCTTGACGTCTGGGGCGTCCACGGCGTCGGCGGATTTTTGGGTATCGTCCTCCTCGGTGTCTTCGCCTCAACGCTTTGGAATCCCAACGGCGCCGACGGCTTGCTGCGGGGAAATCCTGCGTTTCTCGGAAAGCAGTTCGTTGCGGCGCTCGTGTGTAGCACATGGGCGTTCGCGTTCACCTACGCAATGCTCTGGTTGATCAATCTGGTGACACGGGTCAAGGTCGACGAGGTGGCCGAGGCGAGCGGGCTGGACGTTGCGCTCCACGGAGAGGAAGCGTATCCGCTCGGCGTCTGAACGGATGATCCGTTAGGACGCTGCCTTGCTGCGTCGCTCTATCCTATAATTGGCCCCTGGTGCCCTGGTTGAACGCGGTCGTATTCCTAGCGGTGCTCGTGCTCGCAGCCGGACCCCTCGCACGCTACATGCAAGCGGTCTTCGAAGGACGGCTGCGCAGGAAAGCTGAGACGGTGCTTTTTCGATGGTGCGGCATCGATCCGGAGCGCGAGATGGGCTGGGCCGAGTACACCCTCGCCGCGCTCGCGTTTTCGCTCGTCGCCACGCTCGCTGCGTATGCGATCATGCGCACGCAGCAGTGGCACGGGGCCTTTTTCAATCCGCAAGGTTTTCCCAACGTCGAACCCTGGATCGCGTGGAACACGGCCGTAAGCTTCGTCACGACGACCGACTGGCAATTCTATGCCGGCGAAAACACGATGAGCTACCTCTCGCAAATGGCCGGCCTTGCGTGGCTGAACTTCATCGCCGGCGCGATTGGACTCGCCGCCGGCGTCGCCGTCATTCGCGGCTTTGCTCGAAAAAGCTCCGCCACACTAGGGAATTTTTGGATCGACTGCGTGCGCGGTTTGATCTACGTGCTACTGCCGCTCTGCGCCGTCTTCGCGCTACTGTTCGCGTCGCAGGGCATTCCGCAGAGCTTTCTGCACTATGTCACGGCGACAAACGCTCAGCACTTCACGCAAAGCATTACTGGTGGTCCGATCGCGTCGCAAGAAGCACCAAAGCTGCTGGGCGGGAATGGGGGCGGCTTCGTTGGCGCCAACTCGGCGTCGCCCAACGAAAATCCGAACGGCCTCTCAAATCTGCTCGAGCTCCTTGCCATCTGGTTGATTCCCGCGGCATTTCCGTTGCTCTTTGGCCGAATGATTGGCAATCAGCGCGCCGGACGCACGCTGCTCGTGGCGATGCTCGTGCTTGGCATCGGATCTTTCGTCGGTGCACAGTTTGCAGAGCAGGCCGGTAATCCGATCGTGCACGCGCTCGGCATACCCGGTGGAAACATGGAAGGAAAAGAGGCACGCTTCGGAGTTGCAAACGCCGGCCTCTCCCTTGCGGTGGCAACCGACTCCGGCACCGGCTCGTCAAACTTCGCGTACGACTCGCTCACGCCGCTAGGCGGCCTCTTCGCATTGCTTAATCTCGAGCTGGCGGAGATCATCTTCGGCGGCGTCGGCACCGGCCTATATGGCATGCTGCTCTTTGCCGTGCTGACCGTGTTCTTGGCCGGTTTGATGGTGGGGCGCACACCCGAGTACCTTGGAAAGAAAATCGAACGGCGTGAGGTGCAGTTTGCGATGCTCGCAGTGCTGATTTTCCCCTGCATGATCTTGTTTGCAACTGCGATCGCTGTCGTCGTGCCCGCGGGCAGCGCAACTCTCACCAACTCCGGGCCGCACGGCTTCACTGAGATCTTGTACGCGTTTGCCTCAGGTGCCGCAAATAACGGTTCGGCGTTTGCCGGCCTCGGACCGAATGTATTCTACGACCTCGGGATCGGGTTGATCATGCTGGGCGGCCGCTTTTTGGTGATGATTCCTACCCTAGCCCTTGCTGGGTGTCTTGCGGCGCGGCCGACGAACGATCTCATGCACGCGGGCACCTTCCGTACCGACAATGCGCTGTTCGTGGCCTTACTGATCGGCGTGATTCTGCTGGTGGGAGCGATAACGTTTCTCCCCGCCGATCTGCTCGGTCCCATCGTCGAGCACGTCGCGCTCCAGCTCCGCACGACGTTCTAGCTGAACGTCAATCGTTCCAGTTTCAACGCGCTGCGAGCGCGCGCCACGCGCCGGACGACCGGAACCAGCGTAAGGCTACCTGCCGCGAGCGTGGCGAGCGCTACGGCGAAAGTGGCATCGATGATCGCTTCGCGATACGGGACTGACGGAGGAATCGCCAATGCAAGCGCTAGCGAGAGGCCGCCCCGCATCCCGGCGGCGCGCACAACGTCGGTCCACTCGCGCGGATAGGGTCCGAGCAGAAGGAAGCCCGCGACGACGATGCGGGCGATGGCGACGCCGACGATGCAGGCGACGGTCAAGGCCGGCTCGTGCGTTACGCGCCCAATCTGCAAGGCCGCGCCAACCATGAAAAAGACGAGGGCGTTTGCCAGCAATGCTCCGATGTCCCAAAAGCGATTCACGTCTTTGGCAATGCTCAGCGTGATCCAAGAGCGCTCGAAGTACCGCAGCGCGATCCCGCAAGCGATGGTAGCAAAGATGCCGGAGAGGCGAAGGTAATCGGCCGCAAAGTACGCGCCATATGCGCACAGAAAGGTCGCAGCGATTTGAATCCTGGCGTCTTCACTGCCTCGCAGGCCGCGTGCCACCGCAAACGCGAGGACGATCCCGAAGACCACTCCACCCGCGGCACCCGCCGTTGTCTCTATGAAGACCAGGCCGATTGCCCCGGCGCTGACCGAGCCCAACGCGAGCGTTACGAGCACGCCGCGATAGAGAGCGACCGCAACCGCGTCGTTGAACAGCGACTCACATTCCACGATGGTGACGAGCGTTTTGGGCACTATCAACCGTCGAAAAACGGCGACGACGGCAATCGGATCGGTCGCGCTAAGGATCGCACCGGCCAGCAGGGCGGGACCGAACGGCACCCGGACGATCGACAGGGCGCCGGCGACGATCAACGCGGTAAGCAATACACCGGGCCCGGCGAGCGCTGCGATCACCACCCACTGACGTACGATCGCCCGATAGTTAAGGTTCCACGCAGCCTCGAAGAGCAGCGCAGGCAGGAAAACGTACAGAGTCGCGTGACCGAGCGCGTACGCGAGCCGCCCCGGCGCGATAAGTCCGTACGCGATGCCCAGTCCAACCAGGACGATAAGCTGCCAGAGTTTCACGCTGCATAAGCCTAGTGAGTGTGAGTGAAGTTTCCCACGCGGGTTAGTTTGCGGATCGCCTGGATCGCGCGACGCATCCCCACCGGCGCCCGCGGACGGCCAACCGCCTCGAAATAGAGCGCGGGGTCGATATTGAGCGTCCGCGTTTGCACCATTGCCACCGGGGAATCGCGCAGGAATTCCTCGGCCGCCCGAAGTTCTTCTTCATCGTCGGTCACTCCGGGATGCGTGAGTAAGTTCAAACTCACCCGCAGCCTTCGCGAGATCGCGACACGGATCGACTGCAACACTTGGTCGAGCCCGTAACCCTGAGGGCGATAGTAGGCGGCGTAGACGCGCGGCCGGAACGAATTCAGACTGATGCGTACCGCATCCAATCCGGCGTCGATGCAGCGCTCGAGCGCCGCGGGTTGGCTTCCGTTGGTATTTAAGTTGATCGTTCCATTCGACCGCTCGGAGCGAATGATCTCTGTCGCGCGCGCAATGGTGATCGAGCGCAGCAGCGGTTCGCCTTCGCAGCCTTGTCCGAAGGAGACGATTCCGCCTTCGACTCGTTCGAGATGATGGATCGCGATGCGCGCCAGATCGTGCGCAGTCGCTTCCTCCGCGACGCGCGTTTGCGGTGACTGCACGCCCGCGTCGGGCTCCAGTTCTGAGATGCAGCCGATGCAGCGTGCGTTACATTTGGGTGAAACGGGCAGTGCGGCTTCACCGCGTTCGAGAAAGACGTTTTGCGCGGTAAAACAGCCGTACTCGCGCGAGCAGAGTGCGACTTGCCGGAGCACGCGATTGTGCGGCTCCCGTGCCAGCCGGCTAGCGATGACACTTTCGAGCCCGCCCGTTTCAAACCGGCGAGGCTCCCAGTCCTCGCTTTCGTCGGTCCGCGTCGCCGCAACGTGGAGCCGATCATCGATGCTGCACGCAAAGGTATAGCCAAATAGGGGCAACGCTGGCGCCCCGCCCGCCGCGGCATACGCAGGCAGCAGCAAGCGAGTGTATCCCGCGGGTAACGCGACGGCCAGTACGTTTCGCTCCGCTATGGGCCCGATCGTCGTCAGCGGCCGCCGCTGCGGAAGGAACATCTGCACGGTGCCTTTTGGCGCAGGTATCAATTCGTCGGCCAGCGGTTGGCGAACGATTCCGCCGTCAGCAAGCGGGACGAATCGCGAATCGTAGGTGATTCTTCCCGCAGCATCGCAAGACGCCAGCACCAACTTAGACGCGCACTTTCGTGTCGAAAACTCGCACGGCGGGCCCGACGAGGTACGCTTCACCGCCGGCGTCCCACTCAACGACTAATCTCCCTCCGGGAACCAGAACTTCAACCGAAGAGGGGACCAATTTTTTCTCCCGCGCAACTGCGGCACAGGCAACGGCTCCCGTTCCGCATGCCATCGTAAGGCCGACGCCGCGCTCCCAGTGGCGCGCCCGTAACGCGTGCTCCCCCACCGGCGCGACGACGTGCACGTTCGTTCCCTCCGGAAAGACTGACTCGTCTTGCACCTTCGCCGCAAGCGCGCCAAGATCGACATCCTCAACGTCTGCGACAAAGATAACAACGTGTGGATTGCCGACGTCCACGAACGATGCGCCGTTCGGGAGGACTCGAGAATCGACCCGCGGACGTCCTACTGCGACGCGCACCAAGTATTCGGGCCCGCGCGCGACGACTTCGGTCGTAATGAGGCCGGCGTCCGTTTCGAACTCCACGCGATCCCCCTCGCCGGCTTCGTCTAACCAGCGGGCCGCGCAGCGTACGCCGTTACCACACATCTCCGCATCGGTTCCGTCAGGATTGATCGTGTGCATCCGAAGATCGGCGCGATTTGACGATTCTAGAGCGATAAGGCCGTCCGCGCCGACGCCGGCGTGACGATCGCAAGCCCAGCGCGCGAATGAGACAAGATCGCTTAACGGCTCGCGTCGTTGATCGAGAATGACAAAATCGTTGCGAGCGCCGTGCATCTTGGTGAGAGAAACGCGCATTATTTGCGCTTCGCAGACCATCCCAGCTTTTCCCGTACCACCTCAGCGACGCGTTCGGGCGCAAGCCATACCGTCAACGGCTCGCTGCGAAACCATGCGCGTTGGCGCCGAGCGTAACGCCGCGTGGCCCGTTCGAGCGACTCACGCAATTCGCCGCGCGTGCTCCATCCTCGCAGATACGCCAGTGCTTGCGGATAGCCGACCGCATTTGCCGCTACCGCCGCGCTGCCGATGCGCTCCGCTTCATTCACTACGCCGCCCTCGATCATTGCGTTGACCCGCTCAGAGATACGCAGGTCGATCGTAGGCCACGGCAGATCGAGGAAAACGAGGAGCCACGCAAGCCTTTCGCTTGTCAGCGTGCGTAACGGCGCTTCGCGGATTGTATGCCCCGGCGCCAATGCAATCTCCAGCGCTCGTAGCACCCGATACGTATCGGTCGCATGCAGTTCTCCGGCGCGCCGGGGATCGCGCAGCGCCAGCCACTCCGCAAGAAACTCGACTGGATGCAGCATCGCTTCGAGCGCAAGACGATCGCGCAACCCAGCGTCATATTGCGGCGCGAGCGCGATGCCGCCGGTCAGCGCGCGGATGTAGAAGCCCGTGCCTCCCGCGACGATTGCGTGTTTGCCACGCCTGTGGATCGCGCCGATAGCATCGAGCGCGTCGCTCGCATATCGCGCCGCCGAATAACGTTCGAAGGGATCGAGAAACCCGACGAGATGGTGCGGCACGGCCGCAAGTTGCTGCGGCGATGGCGCCGCCGTACCGATCGGCATTTCGCGATAGATCTGCCGGGAATCCGCGCCAACGATTTCGGCGTCGAACTTCCGAGCCAGCTCGATCGCCAGCTCCGTCTTTCCGCTAGCCGTCGTTCCTGCCAGAATCAGGACCGTGGGGCTAGACACGCTTGAACATGTGCGCTATTTCTTCTGAGCTCATGCGAATCATGGTGGGGCGCCCGTGGGGACAGTGCATCGGGTTCTGGCACGCGCGCAGGCGATCGAGCAAACTCGCCATTTCTTCTGGAGCCAACGGTTCACCGGCCCGCGTGACGGAGTGGCACGCAAGCGACGCCCAGACCCGTTCCCGAACCTCACGCTGTTTCGGCTCGTCGCTCAAGTCGTCAAGAAATCCGGTTAGGTCGAACCTCGCGTTATAGCCCTCCGGCGTCGCGACGATGCGATAGGTCCGCTCACCGAATGCATCTATTTCGAGACCGCCTTCCCGCAGCGACTCGAGCACTCGATCCAGTGCGGCGCTGCGCGCGGAATCCAACTCGACAACGTACGGAACGAGCAGTGGTTGACTGGCCGCACCGTTGCGAGCCGCGGAAACGATGGCTTCGTAGGCTATGCGCTCGTGCGCGGCGTGCTGATCCACCAGGAGCAGCGACTCGCCGTCGCTGGCGAGTATAAAGGTACGGTTGAGTTGCGTCAGGACGCGAACGGTAGCATCGCTCGCCGGCGGAGCAAAGGAAAGGCTTGCGTACGCTCCTTCGGTACGATCCCGGAAACGGTCGCCGGCGTCGTCGTTCAGCGTCGCGACGATCGCGCCGCGCACCGCCTCGAAGACTTGGCTTGCATAGCGCAGGCGCACGTCGCTCTTGGTCGGATGGACGTTTTGGTCGACGTGCTCGGGCGGCAGCTCCAGAAAGAGCACGCCATACGGATGGCGTCCCAGCATCGCAAAGGTTGAATATCCACTCGTCCAGGCGCCGGTCAAGATCGTGCTGCGCAACAGCCGGCCATTGACGAACAGCAGCTGCATTCGGCGATCCGGCCGATCGTGTCCGGGCGCGCTGATGAATCCGCGCAGCCGGCCATCGAGCGTCCGCACTGCTGAGCCGTTGAGCGGGAGCAGCTTGTGCGCCGCCTCTCGCCCAAAGATCATCGCCAATCGCTCGCGTGCATCCTCAGCGGCCGGCAAAACCCACGTCTCTTTGCCGTCGTGCCGCAAGGTGAACGTGATTTGGGGATACGCCAGCGCGAAACTCGACAACCACGAAGAGATGCGATTGAACTCGGCACTTGGCGAGCGAAGATACTCGCGGCGTACCGGCAGCTTTTCAAAAAGATCGCTTACGCGCACGCGTGTGCCGATTGGAGCCGCCACTGGCGCAACCGCGCCGATCGCTTCAGCATGCGCCGCGATGCGGGCGCCAATTCGGTCGTCCGTCCGTCGAGAAACGATCTCGGTTTGCGCGACCGAAGCAATCGAAGCCAAACCTTCGCCGCGAAATCCAAGCGTTGCGATCGATTCCAACTCGAGCGCCGTCATGAGCTTGCTGGTTGCGTAACGCCGCATCGCGAGCGGCAAGTCGTCCGCGGCAATCCCGATGCCGTCGTCAATGACCTCGATGAGCTCTAGGCCGCCGCCTTCGACATTCACCGCGATCCGGGTGGCGCCGGCATCGATGGCGTTCTCGACGAGCTCTTTGACAACCGAGGCCGGGCGCTCGATGATCTCGCCGGCCGCAATCTGTCCGATGGTCAGTGCGTCGAGCTCGCGGATGGAGTGCGCCACGGCGCAACCTTCGCGGCCAAACACGGGGGTCCCGGCAGACTACGCCAACGGCCAGATCAGAAAGACTACCCCGACAATGGCGATTACGGCGCCGCTAAGCACTTCTCCATAGCGCTCGACTGGTCCGAATGAAAGACTTCGCAGTGCCGCGCTCGATACGACGCAGAGTGCAACGTACGTCGCTATGGTGCTGAGCGCAAAACAGGCTGCCATGATCGCAAGCAGGCCCGTACCAAATCTAGCTGCCGCAAAGAATGCCGGAATCCCCTCGACCATCGGCGACGAGCCGAGAATGAGCAGCAGCGCGATGCGCGCCTTCGGTCGCTCGCCGGCGGGTTCGAGGCCATCATGGGAACCGAACCCGGCGCGCATTTCGCGCAGCGAAGCAATTACGATCCAGAGTCCGAAGCCGATCAGCGCCGCGCTCGAGAGGATTGAGACGAGATGCCCGAAGCGTACGGCCAGCGCGACGCCGGCGAGCCAAACAACGACGCCGATGGCCAGCGTCGAAAGTGTGTGGCCGAGACCGGCGATTGCAGCGGCACGGCCGGTTTGCCATCGCGTCCAATGGTACTGCCGCGCAATCACCGCAATAGGCGCCCAGTGATCCGGGACGAGCGTGTGCAAGACGCCCACCGAAATGACGGCGCCAACGAGGAGGAGCTCCGGTCCGAGCTTCACTTCAAGTACGTCTTTACGACTTCGATCAGCTCATCGGCGGCGTGGACATTGGCTCGCGCTTTCGTGGAGAGAACGTGCGTCCTCACGTGGTCTTCCAGCACCTCTGACATCAGCGAGTTCATCGCTCCTCGCGTTGCAGCGATGCGCTGCAGCACGACGCCGCAACCCGCCTCGGTGTCGAGGGCGCGCTCAACCGACTCGAGCTGCCCGCGGATTCGCCGAACTCGGTTCAGGAGCTTCGATTTGTTCGATATCGTATGACTCATGCGGCCGGCACTTTCGCGTGCTGGGCGCTATACCCTATAGGGGTATCCAGGCAGGCGTTCCTCAAAAACTTAAGCCTCGGGGTTGACAACGAGCCATACCTGGGTATTCTGGTTAAGGATTCCTCGTTAGGTGAGGCGTCTGCACGAAGAGATGCCGCTGCCCGGAAAGGTCGAGAGACCCCAACGGGTGACCAGATCCCGCCGAATCAAGGCGGAATCTAATGCGGCTGACCTGTCATGACTCCGCTGGAGATGAACTCCGTCGAAGAACAGGTCTACGTTGTGCAGTGCTAAAGCTCGACACTGAGGAGCGAGCGCGGTCGGCCGCGCGAAGGTTCTCAAACTGTCGACCTGCGAGGAGCGGCGACAGTTTTTAATTTTGGGAAGGGGGTGATCCGGCGCCATGGACGACGGACCTAGTAGTCGATCTTGCCGGCGGCTCGTGACGAGCCGCGCATTCTTGCCGTGTCCATCTTCAAGGCGCGGCTAACAAGCCACAGGAGGTATGTGTCATGAAAAAGATACTGGCATTTTTCATCAATCGCGCCCGCTACAGGCTGGCGCACCGCAATCCTTACCACAACGATGCGTTGCGCGCCAATCAATTCATCGATCCGGCCCACACGTTCAGCTTCTGGCGAGCGCTCGTGAGTTAGCGCGTGCTGCTCGCGGTACTCGTTGCCACGCTTCAGACGATGATGGGAGCGGCTGCAACGCCGTCCCCATCACCCGCACCGACGCCGCGCTTCAGCGTGTCGGCGACCGGATCGACCGTTTTCATCGATCAGGCAACCGGCGGCCCCGGCATCGTTCCGCCGCAGGCGTTTGGCTTCGCCCATGGTTCGCCGGTTTCACCGATGTCGCCGTACGACTGGTTTAGCGGTGCACCCGTAACCCCGGGTGTTGCGGGCATCGCGCAGTACGAAATCACGAACACGTACCACGCCACAGGTATCGACTTCGCTGCAACGTTCGGCTTGGGGGGCCTAGCGGGAAGCACGACCAACGCCCTCTATTGGGGCGAACCACTGATTCCCAACCTTAACGACCACGCGCTTTCGCGAAACCTTCCGTACGCCATCGTTTTTCCCACGCACGCCGGTCAGGACGACGCGAGCGTGCTGAACGCAACGTTGTTGAATGGCTCTGTTTCGGCAGCCGACGGCAGTTGGCGGATTCGCGGCGGATACTTTGATCTCACGCAAAGCGATCGCTTCGTCTTCGCTTCGCCTCCGCTCACCAGTGTGGTGCCGTCGCTGGGAGTGCAGACCGCCGAGACGCTCGGTCCCGGAATGCCGGCTATTAACGGCTGGCCGGCGAGCCCGTCGTCGCTGCCGCTGCTCGGCGCGGACGGCGTTTGGCATCGCGGCGGCGCAACTCTCGAGTTGACCGACGCCCTGCTCCCGGCGCTTCCCAACACCGACGTGCGCTTGACGATGGGATCGCTCGTGCTCGATCGCGGAGATTACGGGCGCTTCTCGCTGCAGGCTGCAGAACTTTGGACGACGGGCGATCCGATTTCGACGACGACGTTTTTCGGCGTGAATCGCCAGATTTATAACGGAACGCAGGGGCGGCTCTACGCAAGCACGCTGGCCGATCAAGTCCAAACGATCGTCGGTGGTCGCGCCTTTTTCCATCCTTTTAAAGGATGGGATGCGCTGACCGAGCTGGGACGCGCGTGGTACGATGCCGGGCTGGTCGCCTATCCTGGGACCTCACATTACGGGAACTATGAGCATTTTAGCCTCGCTCGTCACTTCGCAAACGACCTCGCGACGTTGGAGTACCACCGCTTCGACCCCACGTACGCGACCATGGTGTTGCCGTACGGGATACCCGAGAACATTTGGAGCGTCGCCTGGTCGTGGCCCGGCGTCTGGCTGAAGTCGAACTATCAGCTCGTCGACAATACCGTTATCGGCGCAAATCGTGCCGGTTTTCGGCTTAAGTACGATCACGACAACAAACACGTCGAGATTCATGCGAGCTACGGCGATTGGCGCGAACTCCTGCCCGACACGGAAGCCAACGCATCTCAGATCGGCTTCGTCGACGGCTTCTTTCTGCTGCAGAAAAACGGCTTCGGCACCCTGGGCGTTGACCGGCAGTTTGGAATATACGTGGCCTGGCATTTACCCAGCGACGATCTCGCCTTTGACGGCGTCGAAGATTATCTGAGTCGACCGGCCGATCCGGGGCAGGCCGTCGATACGGTCGCGACGCGCGCGCCGCAAGTCGTCTTCAGCTGGGCGCATCACTTCAGCGACAAACTTCTTGCGGTGGCCGGGTACGGGCGTTACGAGCTCGCTGGAACATGGGCCATAACGCCGGTCGATGCGATCTACGGGAACCTGTTCGGCGGAGTGCAGTTCGCAACCGGCCCGAAGACCGCGTTGCTTGTGGAAGCGCGACGCTACGCGCTCGTCGGCCTTCCCTCGTATGTCGGGGGACCGCCGCCGAACATGCGAGGCACCGCGTTTATCCTGGATCAGAGGATCGGGCTGTGACTGAAACCGTCGCGGCAGCGCGCGTCATACGGCCGAGCGTCTGGCGATCGGTCATTATGTTCCTTTCGATCGTCGGGCCCGGGATCATCACCGCCAATGCGGACAACGACGTCGGCGGAATACTCACCTACTCGCAGGCCGGCGCGCAGTTTGGTTACTCATTGCTGTGGCTGCTCGTGCCGATCACCGTCGCCTTGATCGTCGTTCAGGAAATGTGTGCGCGTATGGGCGCGGTCACCGGAAAGGGGCTGGCCGACCTCATCCGCGAGAACTTCGGCGTCAAGGTTACGTTTTGGTGCCTGCTGCTCTTCGTGATAGGCGACGTCGGAAACACCGCGACCGAGTTCGCCGGAGTAGCCACGTCCGCACCGATCTTCGGCGGATATCTGCACGTGCCCAACGCCGAAGCCTTCAAGATCGCGCTCGTCGCCGGCGCGGCGCTCTTCGTTTTCATCACGGTGACTCGTGGAACGGCCAAAGTCATCGAGCGCATCTTTTTCTTCTTTTGCTTCGTCTACGTCGCGTACATCGTCAGCGCGGTCGTCGTCCATCCGGACTGGAACGACGTCTTACGCCAGAGCCTCGTCCCGCATTTTCAGGCTTCCAAAGCCTATATCATCATGATCATTGCCGTGATCGGCACGACCATCTCGCCCTGGATGCAATTCTATATCCAGGCTGCAGTCGTTGACAAGGGCATACGCGAAGCGGATTATTCCTACTCGCGGTTCGACGTCGTGACTGGTGGAATCTGGACCGACGTGATCGCATACTTCATTATCGTCGCCTGCGCCGCGACGATCTACATCCACAACCTTCACACGGCGCATCCGATCGTCGTCAACGATGTCGGCGACGTAGCGGTCGCGCTCGCGCCGCTCGCCGGAAAGTTTGCGGCGTTGCTGTTTGCGCTGGGACTGCTCAACGCCGCCGTCTTTACCGCCTCAATTCTCCCGCTTTCGACCGCCTACTACGTCTGCGAGGCGTTCGGGTTCGAACGGGGCCTCGACCATCGTTTTCGCGAGGCGCCCGTCTTCTACACGTTCTACCTCGCGCTGATTATCGTCGGCGCCGGCGCCGTGATCGTTCCCGGAGCTCCTTTGTTGGGCATCATCTTTTACTCACAGGTGCTTAACGGCGTGCTCCTACCGATCGTACTAGTGTTGATGTTGCTGCTGATCAACAACAAGCGGCTGATGGGATCGTGGACGAACGGGCCCGTCTTCAACCTCATTGCGTGGGCGACCGTAATCATCGTCGGAGCGCTCACGCTGGTCTCGACGGCGCAGATAATCTTCCCATCTCTGGGCAGCTAACCCGTTCGCGATTGTATCTTGGTTATTCGGCATCGGGTGCCAAGTCCGTACCGATGACCAATGCCGTTCTCGAGCCGGGACGGGTTGCCGTAGCAAACGTCTTCGCTAAAGTCGTCGCGGCCGGAGATACGCCCACGACGAGGCTGGTCCGTTTCGTTCTTTCATCGAGAAACGTCGGCACGTTCCACCCCGCTCCGCGTAGTGCTCCGACGAGCGTCCGGTCGAACGTGGCGCTTCCGGTCGCGTTGACGACCAAGACTTCATCCTGCGGCGGATCGCTCCGGCCGAACAGCAACGCACCGATGGGCTTCGCCCAGCGCTGATCGGCAAAAACCACCGATGCGTCGCCGACCCAACCGGCTCGGCTCGGCAATGTAAACGATCGTACGTTGTCGTCCGGTACGTTGCGGTAGAGCGTCAGCAGTGACGCGAGCTGCTGATTGCTCAACGTCGTGTTGATTTCAGTGTGCGCAAGCGCGAGTATATGCGGCAGCTTGGCCCAATTCTGCGGCTCGCTCAACTGATCGATCATTAGCTTGAGCACCTGCTGCTGCCGTTTGACCCGCCCGAAGTCCGAGGCGGGATCGTGGCGAAAGCGCACGTATCCGGCGACTTGGCTCCCCGTCAGATGCTGGAGGCCGCTTTTGAGATGGATATGGAGATCGCCACTGTTGTCGTCGTAATCCATCGCTTCGCCCACATTGACGTCGAGGCCGCCCATGGCATCGACGATCTTCGCGGCGCCCTCAAGGCTGTAACGCCACGATTGCATCGATGGGAACGCCACCCATCAATTGGCTCGCGACCTTCGCCGTGCTACGCGCCCCACCGTACGCGTACGCGGCATTGATTTTCATGCGGTCGTGTCCCGGAACCGGTACCCAGGTGTCCCGCGGGATCGATACCAACGTGGCGATTCGCCGCCCGACATCCAGGTGCGCGAGAATGACCGAGTCGGTCGTCGCTTCGTCCGCCTGATACCCCAAAATCAAGAGGTTCAGCTTTAGCTGACCGAAAGCGCTTCGGGCCGTCTGGTTGACGATTTGCTGTCGAACGGACGCGCGAAACGCGAAAAATCCTCCCGCGACGGCGACGATACCGACCAGCGCCAGCGCGGCGCGACGAAACCATGGTTTGAAAAGCATGCAGGTCTCCCATAGCTACCGGGCGCTTAGCTTCGCCGGTGTGGCAAATTGAAGGTCGGGGTTAGATGCCTGCTACGGGCGGCGCTCGCTCCCCGATTCTGCACGGAACGGGCGCCGGTTGTTTGAAACAAATTTCGTCGACGAAGCCGCGGCTGATAACCTCGGTCGCGTTCACCGCCAAGGTCGCGAGCGCGCGTATCAGCCGAATGACTCGCAACGTCGTCGCCGCGAGCGTGCCAACCGACCGCCCGATCCACAGCGTGACCGCGAGGCAGACGGTGGCGTGGAAAGCCAAGCTGATTGCAGACGGAGCGCCCAGCCAAACCGCCGGGCCGAGGATGTGGCCCCATGCGATCAGCTGCTCCGCACTCTCCATGACGTACAGCGTGAAGATTTGAAGGACAAAAATCGTGGGCAGCAGCGGCGCAACGCCGCGCGGAAACGCCTCGCCTGACAAGAGCGCCCGCGCTTTTCGGACCAGGTAAAAGGCCAGCAGTGCTAAGCCCGCCAGCAGCGCGGGCGCGACGTCAAGGTTACTGTGATCGGTGAAGCTTCCGCGCCCGAACCATCCGGTGTTGGAGGCGAACTCGACGATAGGATCTGCGATAGCGGCCGCAATGACGGCGACTGCAGCGCAGAACCCGAATCGGACCGACCTGCCTTTCAATGATCCTCCGGCTACTGCAAAAAAGAGAGCTGACGTTCGGGCGTAGGGCGCTTCGGCATCTTCTTGCGAAGCGGCACGCGGACCTCGATATCGGCGTGACCGGAGAGTGCATCCGCAACCTCTTGCGCGCGCTCGATCACTGCGTCCGGCAATCCCGCCATGCGAGCGACTTCGATCCCAAACGATCGGGAGGAACTCCCGAGTTGAACGCGGTGCGAGAAAACCGGCGCGCCGCCACGGGCGGTGTTCTCCACCGCCGTGATGTGATAGTTTGCGACGAGGCCCCAATGTGCCGCGAGCGAGCAGAGCTCGTGGAAGTGCGTTGCAAACAACACGAGCGGAGCTTGTTCCTCGAGTCCCAGCAGAAACTCGCAAATCGCCTGCGCGATTGCCAGGCCATCCAGTGTACCGGTTCCCCGCCCGACTTCGTCGATCAAGAGCAGCGATCGCGGCGTGCTGCGCCGCAAGATATTCGCCGCCTCGGCCATTTCCATGTAGAACGTGGACTGACCCGACGCCAAATCGTCACCAGCGCCAATACGAGTAAAAATGCGGTCGACGACCCCGAGCTGCATTCTCTTTGCCGGAACGAAGGAACCAATTTGCGCCATGATCGTCAGTAATCCGGCCTGGCGCAAATAGGTCGACTTACCACCCATATTCGGCCCGGTCAAAAGGATGAAGCGATGTTCCGCAAGGCGCAGCTGTAAGTCGTTTGGGACAAAGTTGGCGTGCAAGACGGCTTCCATGACGGGATGGCGCCCGTCTTTGATCGTAACGCTACTCTCATCGACAAAGCTTGGACGCACGTAGCCGCGTTCTGCGGCGCATTGCGCGAGGCTCGCGAGAACGTCGATTTGCGCGGTGGCATCGGCAGCCGTCAATAACCGTTCGACTTCGCTCGCAAGGCGTTCGACGAGCGATTCGAACAGCTGCCACTCGAGTCGTTCTTGGCGCGCTTGTGCCGTCGAAATCGCGACCTCGAGCTCCTTCAACTCCTGAGTGACGTACCGTTCGCCGTTGGTCAGCGTCTGCTTTCGCACGTAGTCGGGCGGTATGCTCTCGGCGTAGCTCTTACTCACTTCGATTGCATAACCGAACGCGCTGGCATACTTGACCTTCAGCGACTTGATGCCGGTTCGCTCGCGTTCCCGTTGTTCCAACTCTGATAGTTTCGAACGCGCCTCGCTGCGAAGCGCCAGGCATTCCGCTAGCTCGGCGCTTGCCTCGGGGCGTATCACTCCTCCGTCGGAGAGCTGCGCCGGAGGCTCGTCGACCAGCGTCCGTTGCAACTCCGAAAGCATCTCGCTAAAATCGCCGATGCACTCGAAGATTGGCGCAATCGCAGGAACCGAGAGTTGGCGCAGCGGCCGTAGGATCTCGAGCGTTCGGCGCAGCGAGCCCAAGTCGCGCGGTGTGGCTCGCCGAAATCGCACTTTCTGCGCGATTCGCTCGAGATCGAACGCGCCGCGGAGAATTTCTCGCAGGGCGTCGCGCCGGCTGTGCTCACCTAGCAGCGCGGCGACAACGTCTTGTCGAGCCACGATGGCCTGTCGATCGACTAACGGCGCAAGGATCCACCGCGCCAGCATGCGCGATCCCATGGCAGTCGCGCAAAGATCGAGCGTCGCGAGCAGCGTGGCGCGCGCATTTTGTCCTTGCGCCGTCGTCAGCTCGAGATGCTTACGCGTCGCCGGATCGATTGCGAGGAATTGCTGGCGGCGATAGAGCTGCGGGCCGCCCAAGCCACGCTCACCGTTGGTTACGCCGGTGCGTTTGACGAAGTTGCCGAGCGCTTCGATCGCACGATGAATCGCCATCGACTCGTCGAGCGAGAAGCCGGAGATCGTTCCACGATTTCTGGCGTCTACGAGCCCCAAACTTGGCGTCGCTAGGTGCGCGCCGATGCTCTCGACGGCGCTCGCCACCATGGCGCGCAAGTCGGGAGGAATGTCTGCAACGATCTCGGCCGGCGAGATACGCGACAGCTCCGCAAGCAGCTCGTCGTAGGCATTTTCTCCGCTGATTGCCGTCGCCGCTGAATAACTTGTCGAGACGTCGGCATAGGCGAACGCAAACGTCTCCCCGGCGATTGTGATTGCGGCAAGATAGTTGTTTTGCTTACCGTCGAGAAACTGCTCCTCGATCAGCGTGCCGGGCGTAACGACCCGAACGACGTCGCGGCGAACCAGCCGATTCGGCTGCGGCGCTTCGAGCTGCTCGGCCAAAGCAACAATAAAGCGCTGCTGCACCAGGCGCGCGAGGTATTGTGTGAGCGCATGATGCGGAACGCCCGCCATCGCGACGCGTTTGCCACCGCCGGCCTCTTTGCTTGTCAGCGCAATCTGCAACGCTCGGGAGACGACCTCGGCGTCTTCTCCGTAGGCCTCGTAGAAGTCGCCAACGCGCGACAGCAAGATCGCGTCGGGGTGCTTTGCTTTCATCCCGAAGTACTGCTCCAGCATAGGCGAGTACGTAGTCACGCGTTACGGTCCCGTCCCCAACGATTTCGAGATCGCTCGCACGTAGGTGCCTTTCGGATGACCGGTTCCGTTCGGCGGCGCTTGGGGATTGTCGCGATCGAGATCCCAAATCATAATCCCGTGATAGCCCGATCTTACGACGTCACGGCCGTAGCCCGCCGCATCCTGAGGGGTCACGACGACGCCGTCATCGGCTTGACCGATCATCAGCCTCAAAACGATCTTGCTCTTGGGAAAATATTGCCCGTTCGGCATTTTGATCGCCGCAAATTGACGCAAAACGTCCACCCGGCAGTCATCCTGCGAGCCTTGTTGATAGCTGCAGTTGGGGTAGTTCGTCGGCTTCCAGCCGTATTCGTCATAGGCCATTACGTTGACGTAGTCGATCGCCGATCCCGCCTGCGCAATGATTGCAGTATCCTCACCTTGATGGCCGCTGGGTGGACCTGGGTCCGCGCCATCGATGAACCCGTCGAAGCTAACCATCGCGGTTGGAAACGCCTTGCGCACGGCGAGCAGTACGTCGATCAGCTGCTGCTGACCGTTCATTGGGATCACCTCGTCGTCCAAATCGAATCCATCGTACAGCGCGTGATGCGCTCGTACGTAACCCTTCAAGTTCTTTGCGAAGAGGTTTGGATCGGTAATATTGAACGATGAGGTCGCTCCCCCGAACGAAAGCAACAGCTTTCCACCTTCTGCATGAATGTGGCGTGCGCCGGGACCCAGCGGGTAGGTGTTTTGTGGCGGCGATATCGCGTTGCTGTCGGCGATGCTGAACGCCACATCGGTGGTCGTTACGCCGGCAGGAACGCCAGTCAGCCGATGAAACCCATCTTGAGCGTTCGTGTCCGACCACGACTCCCAAAATCCGACGAATTCAAGGGTCGATGCATTCGTTGAGGCTCGCGGTGCAGTCGTACGGTCGTCGGGCGCCAGCCAATTCGGCCCGGTGCTGCAGGCCGCCAGCACGGCCGCGAGCCAAATCGTCAGCGCGCTGCGCGAACCGGTCACCGCCGCAGCGGCTGCAGATCGAGCGTCGTCAAATCGACCGTCGGCGGCATCACGTGGGCTCCCGCGTCGGCGAAACGCGCCGCGCGGCGCACGATCCTTCCCGAACAGCCCCAAACGTGACCGCTTTCGACCGTGACGTCGAGCCACGGCGTTTGCGCGTACGGATGTGGTTGAGCTTCGTTCGTGGCGGGATAATCATAGGGTTTCGGCGCGACCACGGTAACGTTGTCCGTCGTCCGGGCGGTCAATCTGCTCGAGTCTTTCTTCGAATCGCCGGCGATCAACGCACGCACGACGCTTCCAACCTTCCGGTCGTGATATGCGCGCGTAACCCGATTCTGTTCGTCGACGAGGCGTTCGAAACGCGCCAGCGCGACCTCTCGTGGAACTTGTTCCCAGCGTGCTGCGGGCGTGCCCCGGCGGATCGAGTAGATGAAGGTATAAGCGTTGGCAAAAACGCCGCTTCGAACGTACGACAGCGTCGCTTCGAAGTCGTCCTCCGTTTCCCCCGGAAAACCGACGATGATATCGGTCGTGATCGCACACCCCGGAATCCGGCTCCGAAACATCTCGACCTTTTCGTGAAACTGCGCCAGCGTATATTTTCGATTCATGCGCCGCAAGAGTGAATCGCTCGCCGATTGAAGCGGGAGATGGATGCGCGGGTTGAGCTGCCGGATGCCCGACAAATCATCAACGATCTTCTCGGTAAAGTCCTTCGGGTGGGGCGAGATAAAGGTCAGCCGCTCAAACCGTTGTCGTTCGGCAATCTCGGCGCAGAGATCGCCGAAGTCCGCGCCCGCGGCGTCCTTCCAAGCGTTCACCGTTTGCCCAACCAAGCAAATCTCTCGCGCTCCCTCAGCAATACGGTGACCTGCCTCGCTGAGAATAGCCTCTTGCGTGCGATGGTCGAAGCGGCCGCGCACGTGTGGAACGATGCAGAACGTGCAATAGTACGAACAGCCGCGTTGCACCGTGACGAAGGCGCGCAGGTGCGAGAAGGGACCAGTGACTCCATCGGCTGTTCCGCCGATCGCAAAACGCAGCATGCTGTCACGACCATCCGGAGCGCTCTCGTCGTGAGAGGCGTTCTGAAATCCCGGTTGCCATGCCGCGAGCTGGTCGCCCAGCTGCGCCAACTCTCGCGTACCAAAAATCGCGTCCACGTGCGGAGCCAGCTTGTGCATCCGGTCACGATCCTGCTCTGCCAAGCAACCGGTGACCACCAAGCGCAATTGGGGGTCGCGTCGCTTAAGAGCGTTGAAGTGATTCATCCGCCCGTACGCGCGGCGCTCGGCACTGTCGCGAACGGTGCACGTGTTGAGAATGACGACGGCGGCATCTTCCGGCGCCTCGACGACGCTATATCCTGAAGATCGCGCGCGCTCGGCGATATAACGCGAGTCGGCCTCGTTCATTTGACAGCCGAAGGTTTCGATGTAGATTCCGGGCATCGACCCGTTCGGCCAGACCATTGGGGTGCAGTTCGCCCAGCACGTCCAGGCTTCCGTCCCGGAGATGCTCTGGGGAACTCCCTTGGCTAAGTCAGAAGTGAGCCACGTGCAAGCAGTGGAAGCGACCCCCGACGACGGAATGCTCCGGCCGCCGACGGTAGCCATCGTCGGACGGCCCAACGTTGGGAAAAGCGCGCTTTTCAACCGATTGATCGGCCGGCGGTTAGCAATTGTCGAAGATACGCCGGGCGTTACCCGCGATCGCCTCTACGCGGTTTGCGATTGGCGCGGCCGGGTCTTCAGTGTTGTCGATACGGCGGGCATCGATCCGACCGCGGCGGTGGCGCACGGCGCCGAACTGGCGGACGCCACGCGCCGTCAAGCTGAAGCGGCGGCCCAAGAATCCGATGTCGTCGTCATGGTCGTAGATGCGCAAAGCGGGCTTCACGCGCTCGACGACGACGTCGCGCACATTTTGCGCCGTAATCGCCGGCCGATCGTGCTCGTCGCCAATAAGGCCGAATCGGAGAACGCAGCGGCGAGCGTTTACGCCGAGTTCGGACGCCTCGGCTTTGGCGAACCCGTCGCCGTGTCGGCGATTCACGGCGAGGGAACCGGCGATTTGCTCGATCGAATTGTGGAGCTGCTGCCGCCCAACGCCCCCGACGCGTCGCCGGATGTGGAGCTCGCACTGGCCGTCATCGGGCGGCCGAATGTGGGGAAGAGCTCGCTCGTCAACGCGTTGCTCGGCGAAGAACGCACCCTTGTTTCGCAAACGCCGGGGACGACGCGCGATGCGATCGACACGCCGTTTCGATGGGGCGGCCGTTCATTGCGGCTCGTCGATACCGCAGGGATGCGCAAAAAACCCGAAGCGCACGGGGCGATCGAATACTATGCAGCGCTGCGTTCTCTACGCGCCATCGCGCGCTGCGACATCGCGGTGCTGGTCTTCGATGCGATGACCGGGATCATGGCGCAGGATCGCCGGCTGGCGGGGATCGCCATCGAGGAGCGCAAAGCGCTCGTCGTCGTCGGTAACAAGTGGGACCTCGTCCGCGAGCAGACTGACGACTTCAGCCAGGCTAATTTGGCGCAAGCCGTTCGGGAGGCAATACCGTTTGCCGCTTTTGCGCCGATCGCGTTCCTCTCCGCAAAAACGCATCGCCGATTAGGAAGCCTGATGCCAATGATAGCCGGAGTGGCCGAGAACCTGGACCGGCGCGTTCCCACACCCGTTCTCAACAACGTCATTCGAGATGCGGTCGTCGCGCATCCACCTTCGACGGTAGGCGGCCGCGTATTGCGGATCTACTACGCCTCGCAACCCGCAACGCATCCGCCACTCGTCGTGCTGCACTGCAACGATCCCGACCTCGTACAAGCCCACTATAGACGATTCTTGGAGAACGTCATTCGACAGCACTTCAACTTTGAAGGCGTTCCGCTGACGTTGCGCTTTCGAGCGCACCGCGACCGAGAGCAGCCCGAGTAATGGACGTCGGAATCCCCGAATCGACGGCGATCGGCTTGCTGGTGATCGTCATTGCGATACTCCTCGCGACGGTTTTCGGCGCGTTCTTGATCGGATCGATTCCGTTCGGGTATATCGTTGGCAGGATCTTCTATCACACCGACATCCGCAGGCAGGGCTCCGGGAACATTGGCGCGATGAACGCGCTGCGAACGCTCGGCAGGGGGGGAGCGATCGTCGTCCTGCTGCTCGATGCGCTCAAAGGATTCGTGCCGACGCTATCGGCGATGCTTTTCTTCCGAGGCGTTTTGGACACAGAAGGTTTTCCTCCAACGGATCAGATCATGGGAGCGCTCGTAGCCGGCGCCGCGGTTCTCGGTCACTGCTTCTCACCCTGGCTGCGGTTCAAAGGCGGTAAGGGCGTCGCGACCTCATTCGGAGCTATTTTCGCGCTCTGTTGGCCGGCCGGTCTGGTCGCTCTCGGCGGCTGGATCGCAGGCGCCGTCTTGACCCGATATTCGTCGGTCGGCTCGCTCCTGGGCAGCGTACTGGCACCCTTTGCGATCTACGGTTTCACCCGCTCCGTCCCGGAAACGCTGTACGGCGTTTTTGCAGCTCTCCTCGTGATCTTCACACATCGAGAAAACATCGCGCGCTTACGCTCCGGCACCGAGGGCCCGATTCGCCTGTTAAAGCCGCACGCGTGAAAGCCGGCCGTTGCCAGGGCTCGCGTAGGCGTAGACCGTACTTTCTGCAGCCATGATTTCGTCAAACGATCTCCGTAACGGCGTGACCATCGTCGTCGACGGCCAGCTCTGGACCGTCATCGAGTTTTTGCACGTCAAGCCGGGAAAGGGGTCGGCCTTTGTACGAACGCGCTTAAAGAACGTCAAGACCGGTACGACGTTGGAACGCACCTTTCGCGCCGGCGAGAAACTCGAGCGCGCCACCGTGGACAATCGTCAAATGCAAATGCTTTACAACGACTCGGATGGCTACCATTTCATGGACCAAGAGTCATTCGAGAACGTCACGCTTCAGCGAGACCTTATCGGAGGTCCGGCCGATTTCCTGAAAGACGGGATGGTCGTCGACGTGCAATTCCACGACGGCGCCGCGATCGGCGTGGATCTTCCGGCGCACGTCGAGCTCCGGATCGTCGAGACGGACCCCGGTTTTCGTGGCGATACGGCTACCAACACGACGAAGCCGGCAAAGCTTGAAACCGGCGCGACCGTCAACGTCCCGCTTTTCGTCGAAAGCGGCGACGTCATCCGCATCGATACGCGCGACCGCCGCTATATCGGACGCTCGAGCTAGCGCCGCGTTCGCGTGCGCTTTGCTCTGGAGCTCTTCGGCGCCGCATTTTTCGCCAGCATCTTCGGCTCGATGGTCGGTTTAGGCGGCGGTTTCATCCTTGTTCCGATGCTGCGACTCGCGCTCGGCTTCTCGCCTGCGGACGCCGCAGGCACGTCACTCGTCCTGATCGTCGCCAATAGCGCGAGCGGCGCGTTTACATATCTTCTTCATCGGCGCGTGCACTTACGAATCGGGCTGCTGATTGCGCTCGGAGGCTTACCGAGCAGCATCCTCGGCGCGATCCTCTCGGTGCACATTCCCGCACGAATATTCGACATAATTCTGGCGGTATTGCTGATCGCCGTCGCGGTGGACCTGGCATGGAATGCCGAACGGCGGATGGCCGGGCGTGCGGAAGAGGCTCGCGTCCACGCTATCAAGGGAATGTCGTATCGTGGCGCACTGGCGCTCGGCTTCATTGTGGGAATTTTCCTGAGTCTCTTCGGCTTGGGTGGCGGCATCGTGCTCGTTCCGGCATTTTTGTATTTTTCCGAGCTCCCGGCGCACGCGATCAGCGCGACGTCGCACTTTGCGATTCTCCTCACTTCCCCGCCCGGTTTGATCGCGCACATCCTTCAGCGCGACGTCGTCGTCAAAGACGTCGCGCCCCTGGTGCTCGGCGGACTGCTCGGCGGCCCCATCGGAGCACGCCTTTCGCTGCGGTTGAGGTCGCCGCAACTGTTGATCGTCGTCGCGATCGCGCTCGTGACCGCCGCCGTGACGCTCGTCTGGCGCCAATTGTAACCTCTACTTGGGTGACGTCATCTCGGTGGGGACGACGATGCGATCGTATTGCTCTTCCGTCACGTGGCCCAAGGAGAGCGCAGCCTTCTTGAGCGTGGTTTTCTCATGATGCGCTTTTTTGGCGATCTCCGCAGCTTTGTCGTAACCGATGTGCGGCGATAACGCGGTTACGACCATCAGCGACTCGTCGAGATATTTCTTGATCTGCTCCTCGTTGGCTTGCAATCCCTCGACCGCATGCTCGCGAAACATCGTGGACGCGTCTCGCAACAACGTCGTCGAATGCAAAAAATTATAAATCATGACTGGGTTGAAAACGTTGAGCTCGAAATTTCCCTGCGATGCGGCGAAACTGATCGCCAAATCGTTGCCATAGACCTGTACGCAAACCATCGTCATCGCTTCGGATTGTGTCGGATTCACCTTCCCCGGCATGATCGAGCTCCCCGGTTCGTTTTCGGGCAGCACCAACTCGCCGATTCCTGCGCGCGGACCCGACGCCAGCCAGCGGATGTCGTTGGCGATTTTCATCAGGGCCGCTGCCAGCGTCTTGAGTGCTCCCGACGCAAACACGAAGTCGTCGTGCGAGGCCAGCGCGGTAAACTTATTCGGGTGCGAGCGGAACGGAAGACCCGTCAGCTCCGCGATTTTCGCCGCCACGCGTTCGCCGAATTCGGGATGTGCGTTCAGCCCGGTCCCGACCGCCGTGCCGCCGATCGCCAAATCGTAGAGCGGCATCAAAGCCGCTTTGCAGGCCGCGATCGCGCGATCGAGCTGCGTGACGTACCCGGAGAACTCTTGGCCCAGCGTCAGCGGCGTCGCGTCCTGCAGGTGCGTGCGTCCAACCTTGACGATGTGGGACCAGGCCTGCGCCTTTACGTGGAGCGCATCGCGCAGCGCCTGTACCGCGGGAAGCATGTTGACCATTGCTTGAGCACCGGCGATGTGCATCGCCGTCGGGAACGTGTCGTTCGAGGACTGCGACATGTTTACGTGATCGTTGGGATGAACCGGCGACTTCGAGCCCATCTCGCCACCAGCCAACTCGATCGCCCGGTTCGAGATGACCTCGTTGACGTTCATGTTCGTCTGCGTGCCCGAGCCTGTTTGCCAAACGCGCAGCGGAAAATGCGCGTCGAGTTTTCCGGCGATGATATCGTCGCACGCGGCGACGATCAGCCTCGTGCGCTCCGCATCGAGTTTTCCGAGGTCGTGATTGACGAGCGCCGCCGCTTTCTTGAGTACGGCCATTGCCGTGATGACCTGCCTCGGCATGACGTCGCGCGGCCAAAAACCGTCGCCGATGTCGAAATGAACGAGCGAGCGTGCTGCTTGCGCGCCGTAGTATTTGTCGGCTGGAACCTCGATTTTTCCCATCGAGTCGCTCTCGATGCGCGTCGCCGCAGGTTTCTCAGTCGCGTTCGTAGTCATGTTTGCGGTTTTTCGTCATCCCGCGCTGCCTTTCCGCGCGGCACGCAGCAGGTCGAGCGTGCTGCCGGTGGCACGCATCTCCACGATTTCGTAGATCGTCAAGGGGAAGCGTGCGTCAAACCGACGTTTGTTGCAGCGCGGGCAACTTGCCGGCTGACGCGGGCGACTTCGCCGAAGCGCTTCAAAGGCGCACGCCTCGCAGCGCAAGATATACCGCTTCGTCGACTCCTTCAGTGGGGCGGCGTTGCCCAGGTCGTGGTAGATCGAGCCTAGGCCGCATTCGCGGAGTTTCCGCTTGAAGCGAGCGCCGTGGCCCCTATCGCGGAAATGCGCGTAGCACCACGCGTGAACCATTTCGTGCAGCAGGGTTTCCTCCAACGCTTGGGGATGCTGGCGAAAATGCTTGGGCGAGAGCTCGATGACCATCGGACGTTCGCCGTAGGTGATGCGACCGGCGGAATTCGAAAACCGCTCGTTGTATCGGATTCGGCAGTCGGGTACGTCGCCGTTAAAGAACTCGTAGTTCAACCGCGCAAAGAGCAACTGCAGATCCGCTTCGGAAAGCACAGGCGATTCTTCGGCGCGCGTCCAACCGATTCTTCGTGTCAACCAACGCCTCGAACGGTCTGCCGCCGCGAATCTACGTTCCGATCGTAATCCTGATCGCGGGGATTTTTCTGTGCGCGATGGCGTATCTGGTTTCGGTCGGATTCGGGGTCACGGGTTCGGTCTTTGGCCAAGCCGCGAAACCACAAGCCGGCGCATCGGTCGAACGACAGGGCTCGCAGAACGCGGTTGAGGGAGGACCGCCCGCACCGGTGCTGGCGCAGCTGCAGACGCTGCGTCAGCGCATCGCCGCACACCCCAACGATGACGTCGCACTGACGCAGCTCGCCGATATGTATCTGGCCGCAAACCGCTTCGAGCAAGCCATTCCGCTCTACCGGCGCGCCCTGCGCGCCAATCCCAACAACGTCGCCGCACAAACAGGGCTCGCACAGGCGCGCGCCGCGCTGGGCCAGTGAACGTATATATTTCTTGCGATATGGAAGGCACGGCGGGCGTCTGCTCGTGGAAGCAATGCGATCCGAGCGACACACAGGAGTACCCGCACTACCGGCGTCTGATGACGCGAGAGGTACGAGCGGCGATCGCAGGAGCGCGCGAGGGCGGCGCTCGTCACGTGCTGGTTAACGACTCCCATTGGTCGATGCACAACCTTCTCTTCGACGAACTGCCGGACGACGACGAGCTGCGCGTGATCTCCGGTGCGCCCAAGCCCTGGAGCATGATGGAGGGCCTGGACTCGGAATGCGCGGCGGCATTTTTCACCGGTTACCATGCGAAAGCCGGGGATGCCGCCACGCTCGCGCACACCTACAGCGAAGCCATCTATCGAGTCACGGTGAACGAAACGGCCTGCAGCGAAGCGTTGCTGAACGCCGCGTTGGCGGGCAGTCACGGCGTTCCAGTCGTTTTGATTACCGGCGATCGAGCAATCGTCGAAGAAACGGCGCGCGCGTTGCCGTGGGCCGTCGGTGTCGCCGTGAAGGACGCCATCGGCTTTTCCGCGGTGAATTCAATGACGCCGCATTCAGCGCGTGAGGCAATCCACGCGGGAGCTCGTGAAGCAATGGCGCGAATCCCGCGAGCGCGACCCTTCACGTTCGCTCCCCCGTTTGAGTTGACCATCGAAACGGCCGGCGTCGAACAGGCCGACTTTATCGAACTGATGCCCGGCTTTGTCCGAGTCGGTTCGCGCGCCGTTCGCTTCAACGCGGACGAATATCGGCCGCTGCACGCGGCGTTCATCGCGGCGACCCGGATCGCCGCCGCCGCCGCTCCAATCGCATGACCCCTCGCGCTTCGCCTTTCGCCCTTCGACTCCGCGCCTTCGGCGTTCCGCTCAGGTTGACAAGGTGAGATTATATATTTCGAGCGACATGGAGGGAATCGCCGGCGTGTGCGCGTGGGAGCAAGTCGATGCGCGAACACCGCATCCCGAATACGCGATCTATCGCCGCTACTACACGCAAGAAGTCAACAGCGCGATCGCGGGAGCCCGCGCGGGCGGCGCAAGCGACGTGCTGGTCAACGATTCACACGGCCCGATGCGTAACCTCGAACTCGAAGAGATGCCGCACGACGTCCGGATCATTTTTGGCAACCGCAAGCCGTCCTCGATGGTGCAGGATGCCGACGCGGGATTCGACGGTGCGTTTTTCGTTGGTTACCACGGTGCCGCAGGCGATGCTGACGCAGTGCTCTGCCACACGTACACCCCCTCGGTCATCTACGAGGTTTGCATCAACGACGTTCGTTGCAGCGAGGCCACGCTCAACGCGGCCCTGCTGGGCCACTACCGTGTTCCGCTACTCTTGGTTACCGGCGACCGCACGACCGTAGCCGGCGTTCAAGCTCAGATGCCGTGGGTGCGCGGCGTCATCGTCAAAGATTCCATCGGCACTTTCGCGTCCGCATCAATGACGCCCGCAGCCTCCTGCCGCGCAACTCGACGCGAAGCCGAAGCGGCCGTCCGAGGCGCCGGTGAGGCAAAACTCTTTCGCTTCGACCCGCCAATCGTGCTCGACGTGCAACTGGTCACGGCGGCCCAAGCCCAGCTCGTTGCAACCATCCCGGGTTTTGAGCGAACCGGATCCCGCAGCGTTCAATTTACGCATGCTGACTATGCGACCGTGTTCAAAGCCTTCATCGCTACCTGGCGCCTCGGCGCCACGGTGCCATCCTGAGCGATGACAAAGGGGGGGTGAGCTACGAGGCTTTGGCCGGGGTGCCCAGGGCGATCGCAATCTCGACCACGTCGTCCTCATTCAGTGAGAGCCGGCGCATTACGGACTCGTACACCTCGATCGTCTCCTCGCTCTTGCTGGAAGCCGCGCGCTCCTCGCGCAAGCGTTTGACTTCATCGGTCACGCGGTGGGCTAGCTCGGGGCTCGGCTCGACGCCGGCGCGCAGCAGGCGATCGCGCCCGCGACGCAGCGTGTCTTCGACCAATGCTGCGCCGGTGTGCTTACCGAAGACCCAGGTCGTCGCGCCTCCCACCAAATCGGCGGGAACCGCTTCGTACATGCGATGATCGATCAGCATGGCTTGAGTGTGAATGCCGGACTCGTGCGCGAATACTTTGGATCCCACGATCGGCTCGTGCTGCTGTAGTGGAATTCCGCTCATGCGCTCCATAAAACGCGCCAGATCGCGCAGTTTACCGTATTTGAACCCGGGGAGCTCGATGCCGTAGAGAACGCGCAGCGCAACGACGAATTCGTGCAGCTTTACGTTGCCGGCACGCTCGCCATATCCGTTCGCCGTCACCGAGATCACTTTGAAGCCGCACGACGATGCGACGATAGCGTTGATGGTCCCGAGGCCGTAGTCGTTGTGGAGATGCGCGACGATCGGCAGCCCCTTGGGTAATCCCTCGACGATGCGCGAGCAATACCAGCGCGCCGCCTCGGGGGTCAGCGTGCCGACGGTATCGGGCCACGCCGGTCGCGTTCCGCCCGCCTCGAGCCCGGCCTTGAAATACTCGATGAAGTATTCGACATCGCCGCGGCTTCCGTCTTCGGCGCCGAATTCGATCCGCTCGATCTGGCATTCGCGCGCGTGCCGGATCGCGTCACATTGCAACCGGATGTTTGCCTTGCGGTAGAACGACAACGGAAGGTCGAGCCATTCCCGTTCGTCGCGACCTTCGTACCGCAACAACGTCTTACCGATCTTATATTTAAGGTGCAAATCACTGCCGCTGGTAAAAATGAAAAACGTTACTTCGCGCGGTTCGATTCCCACCTGGCGCAGCGTGTCGACGGTAACGTCGATGTCGTTGCGATTGCTGCGGCACATGACGACGATCTCGACGTCGCCGAGCTCGCCGCGCCGCTTGGCATCCATCACCAGCTGCAGCGTGCGCCGATCGCCCGCCGATGCGGCCGGAAAACCAACGCTCATGATGTGGACCCCGATGCCGGCCAGCGCTTGGGCGATTTCCAGCTTTTGGGCCGGCGTGTAGCACACGCCGGGCATCTGTTCGCCGTCGCGTAGCGTCTCGTCGTAGATGCGAATCTCGGAAGGATCCGGAAACGTGACGGCCCCGGTGAACTCCTTCGGGTCGCGGATCAGGTGCTCGATCGGCTCGCGCAGCATGTGCGAAGCGTTCTACGGGCCTGGAACTATCTCTTGGTTTCTGCCGCCTGGCCTTCGCGATCGCCAAAACGAAGCTCCGCGGTATCGCGCGGAAAGAGCAACTCGAGCGTCCAGTCGAACGCCACGCGCAGCTTTCGATCGAGTCCCGGCAGGCGCAACAGATAGTACGTTCGCCAGAAGAACCATGCAACGAAGCCGGTGATCACGACGCTGCCGGGAAGCTCCGCAACGGCCTTGCGTCCGCCCAGTGCCGCCATCATGCCGAGCGCGTTATAACGAAATGGTTTGGTGGGCTTCCCGCGTAGCGCCGCGATGATGTTGTCGGCGAGCTGCGGCCCCTCGCGAATTGCGTGCTGCGCCGTCATCGGATAGACGCCGCCGGCGCCATTAGGAATTGACGCGCAATCGCCGAGTGCCCAGACGCCATTGACGCCTGCAACGCGCATGTCGCGCTGCGTCTGCACGGCGCCGCGTTTCGTGGTCGGCAGCGCAATAGTTGCGATCGTTGGCGACGGCTTCACGCCCGCGCTCCAGACGATCGTCTCGGTTTCGATGCGGCGACCGCTTTGCAGTGTCAAACCGTTCGCGTCCGCCGCCGCGACGCCGTCGCCGAGCAGCACTTCAATTCCGCGCCGTTCGAGAACGCGGCGTGAATACTCTCCCATCTTCGCGGGGAGACCGGCGAGCAGCGACGATCCCGCTTCCACCAAAATCATTCGTACCTCGTCGAGACGCAAGCGCCGATAGAACCGCAACACGCTGCGAAACATCTCGACAATCTCTCCGGCCGTTTCCACGCCCGTAAAGCCGCCGCCCACGACGGCCAGGGTCAGGAGGCGGCGCCGCCGCGCGTCATCCGCAATCGTGTCGGCCAGCTCCAACAGCCACACCAAATGATTGCGCAGCGCATCGGCATCTTCGAGCGTCTTGAGCGGCCACGTGTTCTCGGCGATGCCGGGAAGGCCGAAGGTCGAGGTAGACGAGCCCAGCGCGAGCACGAGGTGATCGTAAGGTTGCAGCGTGCGTGTCCCGGTGAGCACGTGGTGGTACGTGACGGTGCGCCGCTCGACATCGATCTCGTCGACATCGGCCAGAACGAAGCGCGTGCGCCGCAGCTGCTCGCGAATCGGCGTGACGACGTGGCGCACTTCCAGCTCGCCTGACGTCACTTCGGGGAGCATCGGCGTAAAGAGCGTGTAGTTGTCGCGGCTCAGCAGGACGATTTCGGCTTCGTCGCGGCGTAGGCGCCGCTCCAGCCGCCGAGCGACAGCGATCCCCGCGAACCCTCCGCCGACGATAACGATGACCGGCACGCGACGCGGTTGAAGAGGGCCGGGTGGAATACCTCCCGCCGCCATCGGATCAAGAGCCAGAGACTCCAAAACCGGTTCGACGTCGCGCAACCGGCGGCATCGGAGCGATCCTGGCTGCCATCGTCGCCTTTCTGGTCAAGTTCAAGTTTCTTCTTTTGATCGGAGTCAAGCTGTTCGGCGTCAGCTGGACGTTTCTGCTCTCGCTTTGGATCTACGTCGTGATCTTCGGCTGGAAGCTTGCCGTCGTCGTTATGCTCCTGTTGCTGGCGCACGAGCTCGGCCACTACTTTGCGTTTCGGGCCTATGGCCTGCCGGTGCGCCTGCCCGCGTTCGTCCCGATGCTCGGTGCATTCACCGCCGGTGCCCTTCCCGACGACCTCGAACAGGATGCCTATATCGCGCTTGCGGGACCGCTCACGGGGCTCGGTCTCGCGGCGGTCTGCTATGCTGTCGGTCAGGTGCAGCACGACCGGTTCTGGTATGCGTGCGCCGACCTTTCTGCTTTTCTGAATCTCTTCAATATGATCCCGATGCCCCCATTTGACGGCGGCCGGATCATCGGCGCGCTGTGGCCGCCGCTCTGGATCATCGGCTTCGCACTCTTTGCGCTGTTTGCAGTCTATTTCCACATCCCGATCCTTTTCGTCGTGATTATCGGGCTACTGGGATTGCCGGCAATGACCGCCGCGTGGCGAGGCCACGTCGATCCGCGGGCCGAGCGGATGACGTTTGCGGCGCGGCTGCGCGTCAGCGTTTGGTACCTGGCGACGATTCTGGGCCTCTTTTTCGTCATGGCGCAATCGCACGTCGCCGCAGGTTCCGTAAGCACCGCGTGGTGACGCGAACGTGGCTCCTAGCGTTCGGTTGCGTCGCAATCGCGATCGCGGTGCTCGGGGCCCGGCCGCTGCAAACGCCTGGTCCGCTCGCGCGAGACTTTGAAGCCTATTGGGCAGCCGGCGACGCGTGGAACCTGCACGCGGATCCATACGGCCGCGCCGTCTGGAATGCGGAGCGAACCATCGCCGGTGTCGACGCGAAGCGTGACGAGCTGTTACCGTTCGTCGGCCCGCCCGCAACGTTGTTACTATGGAGCGTTGCGGCGCGAATGCCCTACGCTGTCGCAACGCGCCTGTGGTGGGCGGTTCTTGGGCTTTCAACGCTCGCGCTGGCTGCCGCGGCGATGCGCGGAAGCGGCAAGCCGATCGGGCCTTTTTCTTTTGCGGCCGCCGTGGTTCTAGCCATAGCATTCGCCCCGATCACCAGCGATTGGGCCCTCGGACAGCTCGCGCTGCCCGCATTTGTTGGGGCCGTGCTGCTGACCGTTCTCGCGGAGCGTTCGATGCCGCTCGCGTCCGCCGGCGCATGTCTTGCCTTCACGCAGCCAAACGCAGCGATCGGGCTCGTGTCGCAAATCGGCCGCAATCGCGCGACGATGGCGATCGTAATCGGAGGATCGATCGCGTACGCCCTTGGCGTGCTCGACGCCGGTTGGGGTTGGCCGCTGAACTACTCCCGAGTTGTGTTGGCTCACGGCGATGCCGAACGATTCATTGCCATCCAACTCAGTCCGGCAGCGATTGCCTTCGGCTTCGGCGCAACTCCGCGAGAAGCCGCAATCGTTGCGCTCGTGCTTGCGATGCTGGCCGTTGCCGCCGCGCTCGCGCTCGCGTTCGCGGTGCGCGAACCCTTCGCGCGGTTCGCCGGATTCTCGGCCTTAGCGCCTTTCGTCGCCGGTTTCTTCCACGAACACGATCTGGTTGTGGCATACGCCGCTGCGCTCTGGTGTGCGCTTCGGACGCGTGGCATGGTGCGAACCATCGCATTGACCGGAACGTTGTTGGTCGGCTGCGATTGGCTGGGTCTCGCGCAACGGCCGACCGGTGTGGCACAGTCTCTTTTCCTGACGATTGCCGCGTTTACGGCCTTTGTGGCGCTCGACGAAAGCGCGAACGTTCGTGCCGCAATGCCGATCGCGCTTGCGGTAGCCGCACTCTTTGTCGGCGCGGCGTTGCTCGCGACGCACCATCCGGTGCCGGTCTGGCCTGACACGCTCGGAGCGTTTCACGCGCCGCAAAAGGCAACCGCGGCAGCCGTCTGGCTCGCGGAACAGCGCGCCAGCGGACTGCTCGCAGCCGTACCGGCCTGGGCGATGCTGCGTTCGCTCTCGCTGCTAGGCTGCGGACTCCTGGCCTACGCTATATATCGACATTCAGCATATTGTCGAACGGCGTGATGGCATTTGGGTGGAAGTTCTTCAGATCGCTGTTGTACGCGAAAATATCCTCGCGCAGCGCCGTGACGATCGTCGGGACATCCTTGACGAGTTCTCGCTGGATCAGGAGCTGGTCGCCGTTTCGTTGCACCTGATCGTAGTGCGCGAAGAGCGCGTCCATTGCGGCTTGCGCCCTGGAGTTACACCAACGCAGATTGTTTTGTCCATTGGGTGGGAACGAACGGCACGAATATATTGCCGATTGATCGCCGATCGCATCGTTGAGCCAGGCAAAACCGATGATGTCCCACTTGTTTCCATAGACGACTCCGCCTTGTTGCAGTGGCGCAAACATTAGGGCAGGCGGGTAGTGCCGGACGCTGATGTCGATGCCGATCTGCTTGAACCAAGAACGCTCCAACTCGATTGCCTCGTCGGTATCCTGTGACCCCGCCGTCGTGGCATAATCGAGCGAGAGTTTCGTGCCGTTCTTCACTCGAATACCGTCTGCACCGCGGGTCCAGCCGTCTCGATCCAAGAGCTCGTTGGCGCGCGCAATGTCGAACGGTACAGGCGGTATCGAGGTTACGGCGTAGGGCGCGTTCTTCGGTGTCGTTACGTCTTGTAGAATTCCGACCCCGTGCCCGATTTTTTCGATCAGCGTTCGCCGGTCGATCGCGAGGCGCACCGCTTCCCGCACGACGGGATCGCTAACCGTCGGCCGCTGGATGTTAAAGTCGAGGTGATTGTAGAAATAACTCGGCTGGCGCACGATCGAAAGGCCGGAAACGCCCTGTGCGCGCGCCAGATATCCTCCCGGCACGAGGTCCCACATATCGATCTCGTGTGCCTGCAATTGAGAGAGCACCGTATCGCGATCGGGAATGATCTTATAGATTACTTCCCTTAGTCGTGGTTGGCCTCGCCAATAGAGCGGATTCGGTACGAGCACGATGTCCTGTGCGCGATTCCAGCGCAGATACTTGAACGGCCCGATGCCGATCGGCAGCGAGTTGTAGGCAACGTGGTTGATGTTCGGGTACTGCGCGAGCAGATGCTTCGGCAGGATACACGGATTGGCGCCAGCAGTGGAAAAGAACGTCTCGATGAACGGCGAGTACGGCTTCTTCAAGCGGTAGACGACGGTGTACTTGTCGGGCTCGTCGACTTTCGTAATCTGATCCCAACCGAGACGCCCGACTTCGTTGTTGGCCGGGTTGTTCACGACGTCGGTTGAAAAGACGACGTCGTCGGCATCGAACGGTGCGCCGTCCGACCAGCGCACGCCCTTGCGCAAATGATACGTGATCGTCAGGCCGTCTTTGCTGACGCCGCCGTTGGCTTGAGTCGGGACCTGCGTTGCGAGTTCGGGATATGGATTGTTGTGCTCGTCCCACTTTATGAGGTAGGCCATCGTCATCGACGAGAGATATCCGATGTCCGCGAACTGTCCCAAGTGCGGGTTGAGCGTGTTCACGTCGCCGGCATCCGCAAATCGGAGCACGTGCGGCTGCGTCCATGCGTTGATTCGCCCGCCACTACCGGCGACCGACGAGCTCTTAGTGCAGGCAACCAGACCACCCAGTACGACGAGGCCAGCGACGCCATATAAAAACCGAACGCTCATGTCTTTACGCTCCTAAATCGAATAGTTCCACGGATCCCAAAAACCTGAAATGACCGGCGACGGGTCGAACCCCTTTAGATCGGAGTTGTAAACGTATGGAAAGCGATTGAAATACAAGATGATCGTCGGAACGTCAAGCGCAAGCTGTTGCTGGACCACGACGTAGTCGCGCTTGCGGCGCGCTTGGTCGACCGTTTTGAGGGCATCGTTCATCGCATCAGTCGCCGTGCGATTGTTCCAAAACATGGCGTTCTGCCCGCGCGGCGCGAGATTGTCGCCGGAGTAGATCGCACTGTCGTCGGGGTCTGCAGCGCCGAGCCAGCTGAAGAGCGCAACGTCGTAGTGGCCGCCTTGCAAGATTCCGTTGGCAGAGTTGTCAAAAAACTGGCTGGTTGGATAGTTCTTGATGTCGGCCTGCGCGCCGACATCCCGCCATTGCCGCTCGAGAACGGTTTCGTTAGCCTTCCCGTTCGTGGACTCCGTCTGCGTGCTGAGCGTAAACTCTAAGCGCTGACCGCTCTTGACACGGACGCCGTCGGGGCCGACTTTCCAGCCGTCGGCGTCCAAAATTGTCTTGGCTTTTTCCGCATCGAAGGGATAGTGCGCCACGTCGTCCGTGTACGCCCACGAGTAATGGGGCTGCTGGTCTGTGTTCGCCGCAATCGCCGAGCCGTGCGCCACCTTTTGGATGATTTCCTGACGATCTGTCGCGTACGCAAGCGCCCGCCTCACCGCAATATCGGACATGACGGGGTGCTTGAGGTTGAAATCGACGTGCGACCAGGCGAACGCATCAACGCGCTCTGCCTTGAGGCCGTTCCGCGGATCCGCCGCCAACGCCGCATACTCCGGCCATTTCGAACTCGACCCGAGGGCAAGCATGTCGAGCTCGTGCGTCTGCAACTGGGTCACGACGGTGTTTTCGTCGGGAAGAATCTTGTAGATGACCTCCTTTAATCGCGGTTTCCCGAGGTAAAAGTTAGGATTGGCGACCAGCTCCACGTCCTGTGCTCGATTCCAGGCAACCACCTTGAAGGGGCCGCTGCCCACGGGCAGCGAGTTGTACGGGGCCGTGTTGAGCGAGCCTTTGTCGTCGTTATACTTCGCCAGCAAGTGCTCGGGAAGAATCGGCGCGTTACCATTCTCGCTCCACAACTGCTGGAGAAAAGGCGCGTAACTTTTCTTCATGTGGATGACGGCGACCAGCGGGTTGGTGCAGTTGATGCTTTTGATATCCTTATAACCGTCGGTCGTGATGGCGTTGTTGTGCGGGTTCATGACCGCTTGCCACGTAAACCTCAAGTCGTTGCACGTCACCGCGGGACCGTCTTGCCACTTCATATTCGGGCGGAGCTTATACCTCAACATCAAGCCATCGCGGCTAACGTCACCGTTTGCAACCGTGGGGATCTCACTTAGTGCGTCGGGGACGGGACGGGCCTTGTCGTCGTAGCGCACCGTCCATGAAAAAACGAACATCGCTAGGTCAAGCGTCGGGCTGGCCGAATTGAGCATCGGATTAAGATTCTTTGGATCGGAGAACTCGGAGAAGCGCAGGACCCCCGGAACGGTCCACGCGTTAGATCCAATTCCGTTGGAACCGCTCTGATTGGAAACTTTTGTGCAAGCCGCACCCGCGATCGTCGCGGTCAGTGCGGCGATCACATAGCAGGACTTGATGCTCACACAGACGCTCCTTCCCCGCCGTCGGCACGCATCGTTTCGGGATCGATGCCGCGAGCCTCCCAAAACGTACGGTACGCACTCGGTGCGATCTCCGACGGTTTGATTTCGCTGCGGCCGCCCCAGAAGACATTGGTATACGAAAAATCGATGCCGGCCTCCCGCAGATGTTCGTCTATTGCGTCTTTATGGGCCAATAAGGCTGCCTTTTCCATCCCGTGCGCGACCGCCATAACGTTCACGTCGTGAAACTCCGGGCCGCCTTCCCGCCAATACGCATGGGTGATCACGTAATGCCGGCCGATTTCGCAGCCAGCCTGGATTTCGCGACCGGGTGGGACGGCCCAGTGAAAGAGCGCGTTGTAGCGCGTCACGCGCTCGTTTCCCGCCGTAGGCTTGACGTGCTCGAGAAAGGTTGAGAATCGTCCGATGACGCGCTCGGTTTCGAGCGACCGCGCGACGTCGAAAAACGTTTCCAATTCGACGGCGGCTTCCCGCGCGCGCGCCGTCCAAAGGTCGCGTATGAGTTCCTCGGGCGAAAACTCACGTTTCAGCGTAACCAGAACGCGCCACTGCAGTGCCGATAGTTTGACAATCGAGGTATCCAGGGGTCGCGCCGGCTCGTCTGCACGCGCACCCGGCGGCAGGCCGCGACGCCGAACGTGCCCCACGCCTAAGGCGAAGAGCATCTTCGCCGGCATCAGGCGGAAGCGCTGGGCGCCGACTTCGCGACGGAGCCATTCCGCGTGCTTGCGCAGCGAAAAACCTTGCGGCACTTTGAGTGTCGTCCACAGGCGATAGCCGCTGCCCGCTGAGACCGCGTCGGTCGTCCGAATCACAACGTGTCCGGAGAAGGGGTCGTCGCGCGACATATAGTCGAAGGCCGCGTCCAGCAACGCCGGCTTAATCTCCCACGCGCACAACGCCCCGCCCGCTAAACTCGTCGAGAGCAGCGTCTGGCGCACGCGCCGAATCGTTCCCGCTCGCAGCATAGCCGCGATGCGCTCGATGACGACCTCGACCGCGATGCCGGTTCGGGCCGCGATTTCGCCAAATGGGTCGATTTGAAAACCCGAGAGCCGGTCTTCCGAAACCGAGAGGATTGCCGCGTTGATGGGATCCGAAACCGTTGCAGGCGCTTCGGAAATTCCCCGGCTCATGCTGCTAGGGAACCGTTGTTAAATCTGAACGTCGCTGATACCCATCGCGTACAAATAGTTCTGCTGGGCCGTTTGCACGCCGTACAGCGCGGTGATGTAGGCGGATTGCGCCGTCGAAAGGTTCGCCTCCGCGGTGACGACGTTCAGAATCGTCGTCGCGCCGACGCGGTACTGTTCGCGCGTCGCGTCGAGCGTCACTTGCGCGGACGTGAGCTCGGAGCGGGCTTGCACCAGCGACGCGCGCGACGAGATCAGCGTCGCCAATGCCGAGCGCACGTCGGATTCCACGCTCAGCTTGGTGCTGTTGAGGGTTGCGATGGTCTGGTCCAGCTGCGACGCCGCCACCGCGACGTTGTAGTTGGTCACTCCTCGATCGTAGATCGGTACGGTCAGACTCAGTCCGAGGCTCTTGTCATTGGAATAACTCCCGGGACCCGGACAGAGCGAGGCCGCGATGGCCGGCGACTTTATCGCGCCGCTGCCGAAGCAATCGATGAACTGCCGGCTGACGCTGTCGCTCGCGCCGGCTGCAAGAATCGGAAAACGGGCCAGCTTGGCGTAGCGCAGGTTCTCTTGCGCGGACTCCACGTTATAGGCTGCCGAAATGAAGTCCGGGCGCATGATCAGCGCTCGACGCAATGAAGCGGAATAGTTCGGATTCGGCGGAGCCGGCTGCGCGGTGACCTGTTGAGGCACCACCAGCGCGTCGGCGTCGAGGCCAAGCGTCGTCGCAAAGGTTGACTGCGCCCCAATCGCGGCGCCCTGGGCGGTGACCAAGTTCCCTCGCGCTTGAGCCGTTTGAAACTGCGCCGCAGCGATATCGGAGCGGGCGGCGGCGCCGTTGCGAATCTGCGCCGCAACCGAGGCTTCGTTCACTTCAAACTCCCGGACGAGCTGCGCATCGGCCGTCACCGTTGCGTTATCTTCAAGGACGGTGAAGTAGGAGTTAGCGATGTTGAGCGCCAGCGTCTGCAGCTGCCGCAGCAGCGTTGCGCGACCCGCTAAGTCGGCTTCCTTTGCCGATCTAATATTGGCTATCGTGCGGCCGCCGTCGTAAATCAGTTGCGTGATCGTGATGCTTACGGATTCGTTCGTGATCGTCGCCCGCGATGGCGGCGCGGGAGTCGCGAGTCCGCCGAGGGCCGCCGGGCTAATAGCCGCCGGACTCGGGCTGCTCGTCGGGCCCCCTCCGGAGCCCGAACTGGTCGTCCCGTTGCTGTATTGGTTTCCGATCTGCGCGGCCGCACTAAGCCCGGGATAATAGGCCTGCACGGATGACGTGTATTTCGCGTGAATCGCGGCCCACTGCGCGTTCTGTAACGCAAACGTCGGCGAGAGCGCTACGCCGATTCGAATTGCGTCGGAAAGCGAGATCGAGTGCGGAACCCCTTTCTTGGGTGCAAGCTGAGCAACGTCGGGCGCGGGCGTTCCGTACGCAGGATATGGAAGCGGCGTTCCGCTGATCGTCGGCTGGGGCTGCGGCGACGGCATCACGATCGGCGGAAGACCCGGTTCCTTTATTTGTTCGGGGGCGTTCTGCGCCAATGCCGCCCCGGTCACGAACGAGCCCAGCGCGAGTGCCGTAAATAGCGCTCGCGCGGGATTCCCGAAACGATTCATTCTCAGTGCACCGAGCCGTTGGTCGAAGATGGCGAGTTTGCGCCGTTGACGGCGACGAGGCTGCCGTCTTTCAGCGCATCCGGCCGTGTCGTAACGACCACCGTGCCGGGTTGAATTCGCGGACTGATGACCTGCGCCATCGTGTCGGTCTGAACGCCGACTCGTACGGGAACTGCTTGTGCTTTGTTGTCGGCAACGACGTAAACGACGTCGCCGTTTGGCGTTTGCGCCACCGCGCTGCGCGGAACCACGATCGCGCCGACCGCACGCGCCTTCGTGACGGTGACGGATACGAGCATGCCGCCGCGCAACACGTAGCCCGGATTCGGTAACTCGAGCCTGGCTAAGTACGACAGCGTGCCGGACGTCGGCACCGCATTGACCGTTTGCACCGCCCCACGAAAGGTTCGCCCAGGCAACGAGGTTGATTGAAAAGTGACGAACATTCCGGGATGTACGTACATTAGATCTTCGTCCGGAACGTTGACGTTAATCCAGACTTGATCGATGCGTGCGACTTGAAGCACCGGCTGCGAGGGGGAGGCGAAAGCTCCCGGATCGACCAAGCGGTTTCCGATGACGGCGTCATACGGAGCGTATAGATAGGTTTGAGATAGCTGCGTGCTGAGCACTTGCGCCTGTGCTGCCGACGATGCCGCTTGTGCCTGCTGCGCTTTCACGTTCTGCGCGCTCACCACGTTGTTGCGCAACCCGACGACGGCATTATTGTACGTCTGTTGCGCCTGAACGTAGTTCGCTTGCGACTGCTGCAGCTGCGTCTCGGAGACGTAGCCTTGTTTGTACAGCTGCTTGTTTTGGTCGTAGACGAGCTTGGCGTTGGCGAGCGAAGCCTTTGCCGTTTGAACGGTGGCCTCGTTGCCTTGCACCTGCACTGGGTAGCCGACGACGGCCCCTTGCGCCGAGGCCGAGAACTGAGCCGCCTGCGCCTGCGCCTGTTGGAGCTGTGCCTGCAGCGTGGATGGGTCGATCCGCGCAAGCAGCGCGCCCTTATGCACCATGTCGCCGATGTTGACGGTGATGCTCGTGATCGTACCGCTCTGTTGGAAGGCGAGCGTCGACTGCTCGAGCGGCGCGATTTGTCCGTCGAGCGTCAGGTACGTCGCAAGATTCTGTCGTGCGGCGGGAGCGGCGTCAACCGTCAGCGGCATCGGTCCAGCCTGCGGCTTCTTGCCGCACCCGGCCAACGCCGCCATAGTGGCAAGGGCCAACAGCGTCGCCTTCATGGGAGTCGAAGGTAATGTCATCCTGAGCATCTCGTTCTTAAATGCCGTCCTTCATAGTGTGATATACGGCGCCCAACCGCTTTTGATTCAAAGGACCCGGGCGAGGCGCCTGTCCTAGGTTCCTCAACCGCGGCATGAGGAAATCGGCTGCAGGGCGTATCTCACCGGGGCATGAGCGTGAAACTCGACATCGGGCGCTCGTATAGCCTTCAGAGCCGCGTCGAGGAGTGGATGACGGCCGAGAAGGCTGGGAACAAGGGAGTCGACGTCCTCTCCACTTCGATGCTCGTTCAGTTGGTCGAGAGCGCCGCGATCCATTGCGTCGAGCCGATCTTGAAGACGGGTCAAATTACGCTCGGGACGCATATCGACATCGAACACAAGAAGCCGGTACCGGTGGGCTTTATCGTGCGCACCGAAGTTGAAGTCGTCATGCTCGACGGACCGCGCGTGAGTTTTGCCGTACAGGTCTTCGACGAGCAGGAAGCCGTCGCCGAAGGAACCCACGAACGGTACATCATTGAAAAAGCCAAGTTCCTAGCAAAGCTCCAAGAAAAGCTGACCTGACCAGGCTCCCACTGCAGGGGAGGCAATCGCCCCCTCCCGAAGAGGATGCCAAAGGCATTGCCTGACCGGGTCCCAACGGACCGGCGCAGGCAGGCCTCAGTCTCCATTACCAGCTTAGGAGGACACATTGAAGCGACTGAGCACAGGAGTCCTGACCGTGCTGATTGCAGCCGGTTTTGGATTCAACGCAGTCGCGGCCCATCCCGGCGGATCGCATGGCAACATTGGACCCAACGCGATTGCGCAGGATCAGGGCGCGACGGCTGCTCCGCCGGCGAATTTTGGTTCGCCGCCGTCGGGTCAGTACCCGATTCTCTACAATGACCACCACGTCTATGCCAAGCCCGATATCCTAAAGCAGGGTCGCGTGCTCGCCGCACTCGTGCGGGGCGGAACACTTTTAATTCCGCTTCGCTCGATGTTCGAGCAAATGGGCGCGACCGTGTCGTACGATGCGGGCAGCAAGACCGTGACGGTCAGTAAAGCCGGCGCCGAGGTCAAAGTGACCGTTGGCAAGCCGGAAGTCATTATCAACGGCGAATCGCGTCCGCTGGACGTACCGCCGCTGATTTACCAAGGTATCATCCTCGTTCCGGTTCGCGTGATTTCGGAAGGCATGGGCGCCTACGTCCAGTGGGTACCCGATCGCCGTCTCGTTGTCGTGCGTTACATCCCGGCAACTCCGCCACCCAGTCCGGCACCGCCGCCGCCACCACCACCGCCGCCGACTCCGACGCCGGTACCAGTGGTAGCACCGTACTACGACTTCTATGTCGCGGGCGACTACATCATCTCGCCTAAGGTGTATAACGAGTTCGTTAATGGCGTGACGAGTAGCAACAACACCGGCGGTTTCTCGTACCGGTTGCACGGTGCGCTGGAATTTCCGATCACTGCTCTGCCCTTCATGGTCGAAGTCGATTACCGCCAGTGGAATTGGCAACATCCTTGCGGCGGACCTGATTGCTTCGTCACCACCATCGGTGGACTCGGACAATCGTCGGTTCCCACGTTCATCGGCCGCGACTACGATTTCGATGCTCGGCTCGGACTTCGCATCTTACGGCCGCGTATCTATCTCGTCGGCGCGTACATGTGGCGCGGAAACAACTACGGCTATCCGAAGGAGACCGGCGCCGGCGTCGGACTCGAGAAACTGCCTGATCTCGATCGCGCCTTCTCGTGGTACGGTCACGCACTGTACTTCTTCGGCGTCAACGGCAACTACCAGAGCACGCCGCAAGCTTGTGGAACCCCCACAGCGACGGGCGGCTGTTCGTTCAACGTCAGCTACAACATCCTCAAGTATGACATTGGCGTCACGTACTCGTTCCAAGGGTTCCCGCTCTTCCTAGAAGCCGGCTTCCTTGGGGATCGTGGATACAACCTCAATGCAGCGCCGATCGGATTCTCCGAAAGCGGCCCATACGCCGGTATTGGCCTGAAGATCTAAGCTTCTCGCCTAACTACCAAGTCGAAAGCCCCTGCCGATGCAGGGGCTTTCGTATTTTTAGTCGGCCGCCGGCGAGGACTGAACGCAGGGGGGAGTGATCACTACCACCGCCGGATGTCCGGGGGCCGGTGACGGCGTCGGCGTTACGTCGGGAACTGATTCGGGCATGATGCCAGCGCCCAGCGGCAGCGGCGTCGGGCAGATCTGCGCCAACGCAAACCAATGCTCGGTGAAACCGATTTTCAGGCTGGCCTTCATTGTTTTTCCAAAATAAGAGTTCGGATATTTGTTGACGAGCAACTGTATGAACTCCCAGGCCTTTTGTTGTTCCGCCTGCGTATAGACCTTGCGCAACACCTGAACCCCCAAGAAATACGAGCGCGGAAGCTGCGGATCGTTGGGGTACTTGGCGGCCCAACGCTCGAGTGCTTCGGTTGCGAAATCGAGCTTGGAAATCAAGCGCGGATCGGTACTGTAAGCGCCGGCACTAATCGCGCCGTCCTTATACGTATTGTCGATCCCGAGATAGCTCATCTTCATGCGCCCGAAATACTCGTCGCCGGGAGCAGAGCTGTTAAACTGTTCGCATTGAAGGTGCGCCCACTTGCTCTTCGTCGTTTCGCAAACGTCATTCTTGGCGTTTGGCGATGCGGTGGCAGTCGGCTTCAGCGTTGCTGCAAGTGCCGGCGTGGAAGGCCCGGGCGTCATATACAATAGGCCGGTGCTCGCGATAGCAAGCGTTAGCGATAACGTCGGTAGGGTGCGTCTCACTATGAAAAAATCTCCCTTCGGGTACCGCGTGGCGCGGTAAGGCCCATTGGGGAATAACCCTTTCCGCGAGTGCGGGCTGCCAGCCTCCCAAGCGCGAACAGCGGCAAGCAATGACTCGCTCCGTACGCGTCGCGGCGATGCAGCTTCGGGCTCGAGATCGAATCGAGTTTTCACGCTCGCTTGAAAGCACGCTCGTTAGCCTGCATGGCGTTTGTAGGAGTGCCGATCTCGTCGTCCTCCCCGAAGGCACGTTCCCTGCGTACGTTTTGGGAAAGCAACCGCTCGACGAAGCGGCCACGGCTGACACGGTAGAGCGCCTCAGCGACCTTGCACGTTCCACCAATACCGTTATCGTCGCCGGCATCGCGCTGCCGCGCGGCGGCGTGGTTTACAACAGCGCAATCGTGATAGACGCAGATGGCTCGCTTGCCGGCCGTGCGGACAAACTCTTTCTCTGGCATTTCGACCGTCATTGGTTTGCGCAGGGTAAGCGCTTAGCGCCGGTGCGGACGAGCGTCGGGACACTCGGCGTGCTAATCTGTGCCGACGGCCGGCTCCCAACGATCGCGCGTTCGCTGGTCGATCACGGTGCGGAGGTGTTGATCATGCCGACCGCCTGGGTCACGAGCGGCCGGGATCCTTCCGCGCTGGAGAACGTGCAAGCCGACCTGCTCGCACGGGTGCGAGCCTACGAAAATCGCGCGCCCTTCGTCGCGGCGAATAAATGCGGCGCCGAGCTGGGGATGGTTGCCTACTGCGGCAAGAGCCAGATCGTCGATGCTTGCGGAGAGGTCGTAGCGATCGCCGGCGAGCATCGCGCCGAAACGCTGCAAGCTGCCGTGGAGTTGAGCGAGGAGCGTCCCGCGCGTGCGCCGCTCGCTCGTCCCGCGCCGCGAGTCAACCGCCTGGAGCGAAGCTTGCGAATCGCGATCTCGTTCGATCCGCTGCCGAGCGATATCGACGAGCGGCTAGAAATGCTGGACGACGAATACGCCATAGCGTTGCACGATGACGAACGCCTTGGGATGCTGGATCGCGAAATTCCCATTGCATCGGTTGAGGATTCGGTCGCCCTCGATCCCGCCGGTTTGGTTGCGTATCGCCTGGCGGGCTATTCGCTGATCTGCTGGACGACCGATCTTGGCAGCCCATGGACCGAGCGCATCGCGCGAGCGCGCGCGCTGGAGCTGCGCCTCCATCTCGTCGTATTCGATCGCGCCGCGGGCCGTGCATTTGCCGTCGATCCGGATGGGACGATCCTGGCTGGGACGTTCGGCGATTATCGTCTGGCGAGTTTTTCGCTCGACCCGCACAAGACGCGGCAAACGGCCGTCGCGCCAGGAACGGACGTTCGCGAGGGCCTCGAACGTGTCGCCACAATTGAAGAACGCGCGGCCGCAACGTGAGACGAGGGCTCGAATCGAAGAGTGGCAACCGTCTGGTTTCGCTTGCCACGGCGATCATTGCCGTCCTGGCGGCGTTGGGGACTCTCTTTGCCCACCATCGCTCCATTTCCGCGCTGTCGTCAAAGAACGCGGCGATCCTCAGCCAAGCTCGTGCGACCGACACCTATAATGCTTACGAAGCCAAACAGACCCGCTCTAACATCTATCGCGCGCTGCTTGCGAGTGATCTTGTCAAGAATACCGCGACCCGCGCGCGGTTGGAATCCGTTGCGGACGGCGAAAGCGCTTCGGCTCCGGCCGTCTTGGATAAGGCTAAAGCTCTCGAGAAGCAAGCTGCGGACGAAGACGACCGCTCCGAACTGATCCTCAAATCGTACGAGACCTTGCAGTTTGCGACCACGGCCTTTGAAATTTCGATCGTGCTTGTATCGATCTCTGCGCTGGCGGGATCGCGCATCTTTCTTCCGGTTGGCTGTGCCTTGAGCGGATTCGGCCTTATCTTGTTCGTGACTGGTCTGATCCAAAGCCGATAAGCGTCATGCCCGAGCCCAAAGCAATCCGGCCCATCGCGGCGCTGCTGCTTGCAGTCCTCGCGCTCGCTGGAAGCATTCCGCGACCTCTAAGAGTTCAGGTCGCGACGGGGAAATTCGCGACGACCGCGTGGCCCTATCTTCCGGGAAGCAGCATCCCGCTTCGCGTCGAAGGGTTTTCCGCTCCCTATCACGCTGCACTGCTCGGCCCCGGCCGGCTCCTGGCTGGCGGGGTCTATCAAGTTCCCCAACAAGCGCTCGCGGGCAGCGCTCTGCTCGTCGCCGGCAACACCGTAGGTCTGGCGGCCACCAGCCTGCGCATCGGACCGCCGCCGAACGAGCGACGTTCGTTCTTGGTGGTTGCGTCCTACGAGGATGGATTGATCTTCCATGCCGCAGATGATTTCGCGGTGATCGGCGTACTCGCGACGGGCGGCACGCCAAGCGATGTAGCGATCGATACGCTCGGCCGTATAGCCTCAGCCGACACACAAGGCACGAGCTTGACGCTCGCCACGCTTGCGCCCTGGAACGTGCGTTGCGTCGCCGGCGTCGTGCTCGGCGATGCGATACGAATCGACCCGGCGACGCACGCGATCTTCATTACCGACCGCGATCTCAATGGAAGTGGAGCGCTCACCCGCCTAAGCTTCAACGGAACGGTGACACGCGTCGCGACCGGCGCGACCGCGGAAGGACTCGCGATCGACCCGATGCGCCACATCGTCTACGTCGCGAATACGAACGACGGAACGGTCGCGGCGATCGACGCCCGTTCGATGCGTGTCCTTCGCAGGTTCAAAACCGTCCCGAGGGTCTTTTCGCTTGCGCTCTCACCCAATGGAAGGCGGCTCTACGCAATCGCGAATCAAAGCGCCGGTTCGCTCTTTGCAGCGCCGGGCGCGGCGGTGGCCATCGATGTAAGCGCCCGCGCGCCGCGTACCGTTGCCCGGAGCGCGGACTTGACATTTCCGCTCGGAGCCGCACTCGACCCCGATACACGCTCGCTCTTCGTCACCGACGAGCAGCTCGGCCAGATCGACGTGCTCGATGCATCGACGCTGCGCGCCAAGCGCCCGCCGCTTCTCACCTGCGCAACGCCTTGGGAACCTTCCTACGATGCAGCGAACCGCCGACTCTACGTTCCGTGTGCCGGCGCCAACGTCGTCGACGTTTTCGACACGCGCACGCTGCATCGCATCGCACACGCGCCATTCGTAACCGGGGGATATCCGCTAGCTATCGCAATATGGCATCCCGTCGCAAAATGAAATTCGCGTTCCTCGCCCTGATCCTGGCCCTTGGCGTGGGCGGCGCCGCGACCGCGCGCGAAGAGGCGCTGCCGGCGCGCCTCGCGCCTGACGTTCCGTTCCCCCGTATTCTGCAGCAAGCGCCCACGATTGAAAGCGTCGCCCCCGGCGTCATGTATGCGGATTATCAGCTAAGGACCGCGGTCGGGCCGCTCTCCGTGCACGTCATCGCCGTCGAACCGCACCGCAGCGACATTCGACTCGGCGCGGTCTTAGCCAACGACTCATTGGAATCACGCGGAGAAACGGTCGGCTCGATGGCGCAGCGCACACGCGCCGTCGCCGGCGTCAACGGCGATTTTTTCGACATCGGGAATACGAACCGGCCAATCAACCTCGTGGTGCGCGCCGGCGCGCTGCTGCAGCTTCCATATAAGCGTTACGCGCTTGCAATCACCCGAGACGGTGCGGCGCACGTCGCCGAGTTCACGTTTACCGGAGAGATCGAGATCGATCAGCGAACGATGCCGCTCGACGGTCTCGATGAGATGCCTCAGAATGGCGGGATCTCGCTGCTGACACCGCTGTACGGCCGAGTACGGCCGCAAGACAACGTGACGTTGGTGAAGCTCGAGCCGCTGAGCGGGACGCCGCCGCTGACACGCTACCGGGTCACCGGCGTTGCCGACAATCTCAGCCCGCAGCCGCCGGGGCATTATGCAGCGATCGGACCCAACGACTATAGCTTCATCAGCGTTCCAGATGTAGGCGCCGTCGTCTCGGTCACCGGAGACCTGACGCCGTTCGGGCTCGATGCGATTACTTCCGCGGTTGGCGGCGGCGCGCTCATTCTTCACGACGGTGAATGGTTCGACGACGCCGACGCGCCGTATCGCGCAGAGAATCGGAAGCGCATGCCGTGCTCCGGCGCCGCAATCGCTCCCAACGGCCGGCTCTTTCTCGTCGAAGTGGACGGACGTCAGGCCGAGCTCAGCGTTGGGGTTACGCGCACCGAGTTTGCCGCGCTGATGCGCTCGCTCGGCGCCACCGAAGGACTCTTGTTCGATGGAGGCGGCTCCTCGACGATCGTCGCGCGGCGCTTAGGAGACGACGCAGCGGACGTCATGAACTCGCCGTCGGACGGCAAGGAGCGCCCCGTCGCCGACGGCATTTTCGTCTACAGTACCGCGCCGGCGGGACCGCCGGTTCGCTTGGTCGCGCGGCCGGGAATCGTTCGCGCGATTCCCGGCGCCGAGGTCCGGCTACGCGTTGCCGCCGTCGATGCCGCCAACCACGTCGCGCGGAGCGGGGGCGAGGTACGGGCCAGCGTCGTGCCGCCGGCGCTGGGCGTTTTTCGAAAGGGCGATTTCGTCGCGCTTCATCCCGGCCTCGGTCACCTGGTGCTGCGCCGCGATCGACTCCACGGCGAGGTGCCGCTCGAAATCGTTGCGGCGGCTGACCGTACGAGAATCGCTCCGTCGCAAGCCAACGTCGATCCCAATGCGACGATTACGCTGGCGGCCCGCGCCTACGATCGCGACGGCTATCCGCTCTCACTTCCCCCTGCGCTGCGTTGGAGCGCCAGCACCGGATCGATCGACACGCACGGCCGATATCGTGCGGCTTCGCGCGATGCGCACGTCTCAGTGCGGATCGGCAACAGTACCGCAAGCACGCGGGTGACCGTCGGAACCCATGACGTCGCGCTCGCCTTCGCCGACCACGCGCACTTTTCAACGCAGCCGCACGGTGGCCAAGGTTCGCTCGTCCGCGATGCCGGATGCGGGAGCTGCGTCCAGCTGGCGTTTTCCTTTTCCGGATACGAACGCGCGGCGTATGCCATGGCCGACCTTCCGCTTCCGGCTGATACGATCGGACTGACCTTCGATCTTCGCGACGACGGAAGCGCCGCACGCCTGCGCGTCTCGGTGCGCAACGCGATCAACGAGGATACGCTCGTGCCCGCGACGCAACTCGGCGAGCCGGGATGGCGAACCGTCAGCGTACGCTTTCCGCCCGACACCGATGCCACGCGTCTCGTCGCGATTTACGTCCTTCCGCCGAAAGGCATCGAACTCTCCGATGGGGCGATCGTCCTACGCAACGTCCGGGCGATCGTCGCGGGAGAGTAGCTGCGACAGCAGCGCGATGGTACCGGCGAGAACGAGCAACGCTCCGATCGCGGTCACCGCCAAGTTTGGGGCCGAAAAGATTTCTACGGCCGGATAACTTTCAACGGTGCCGCGCAACATGAGGCCGCCGACGAAAACGCTCCGCCCCCCCGCGCTCAACGCAATGGCGTGCGGCAGCAGTCGATCGTTCTCATCGTCAACCGCAAACAATACCGCCGCCTCCCTGAAGCGCGCTTGTCCCCGCAACACCATCGCGGCCTGCGCGGGCGTGAACAGAACCGCCTTAACGACGCGTCGCGCGGCAGGAACGTTGAATGAATCGTAGGGCAGGTCTAAGCCGGCGATGGTTTGGCGGTGCTGCATCAGCAAAACCGGTGAAAGAAAGACCGCTCCCATCGGCTGGGTGACGGTGAGCCGGTTTCCGTGGGCGTCGCGCGCTTCCACGTACGCCACGTCTCGCGGCAACGCGTTCAGAATAAAATTCCCGGCGTCGAGCGAATGCACCCCGATTTGCATCGGCGTGTGGAACGGGCGTTCTAGTGACACGCCGGCAGGGACGGAGCTCTCCACTCCAGCCAACGGAAACGCCAGCACACCAAGAGTCTCTATCGGAACTCGCTGCCCTGGTGCTCCGACGACGGTTTGATTATCGGCGCCGAGCAATCCGCTGGCCGCGCCCGCGACCCCGCTCGCCGCAGCTCCCAATATCACCACGATCATTGCCAGCCGCGCGCGAACCGTCCGCGCTTTGCGAAAGCGCTTGCGTCCCGTGACCAAGATAACTCCGACGACGGCGATCAGCCCAACGTTATACCATCCCGCGTGGTACACGTCGCGGCCGGGCAACGCAATCTCAACGACAACCGCAACAACGACAAGGAGCGCGGCCGTCACAAACCCGATCACTTGGTCGTCGAAAGCGAGGCTACCGCGGCGCGCATTTGGTCGAACGTTAATGCGCCGTCAAAGCCGCGCACTACCGTGCCGCGACGATCGAGAATGACGGTCGTCGGCAGACCAAGCGCGCCATACGTGCGCCCGTATCGCTCGTTGCCGTCGATCCAAATCGGGAAGCGAATCCGCAGCGACTGCGCAAACGCTCGAGCGCGCACGGCCGATTCGCCTTCGTTCACGCCAACGATGGCGATCCCACGATCCGCGTAGAGATTTGCCAGGTGCTGTAAGTCGGGCATTTCGGCTCGACACGGGGGACACCACGACGCCCACAAGTTCATGACCACGACACGCCCGCGATACCGATCGAGGGACACGGGCGAACCTCGGTCATCCGACAACGAAAAGACCGGCGCGGATTGACCCGTGAGTCCCGCAGGACCCGCCGTCTTCGTCGAGTGCGAGGCAAAGAACGGTTCCAACACCGCAAACGCCAGCGCCAATCCCACCAGCGCGATCAGCCACACGACGTAACGGTACACAGGCGAGCTCTTTAGCGTAGGTGCCCCTCCTTCGACGGACGAAACGGCGACGGCGTGCCCGCCTTGATTCTCGACGGAAGAAGCCTTGCCGCCGATTTGCGTACGGAACTCGTCGCACGTACGAGTGCGCTGCGCGGGCAAGGGATTCATCCCAAACTGGCAATCGTCTTTGTGGGCGAGAACGAATCGAGTCTCGCCTACGTCCGCAATCTGGTGCGAACCGGGCAACGGGTCGGCATCGAGGTCGTCGCTGAGCGCCTCCCCGAGCGCGCGACGCTCGGGGAGGTTCGTTCCCGGCTCGACAACCTGCGCGCCGATCCGCTGACGCACGGCGTCATGCTGCAGCAACCGCTGCCCGCTCATCTCCCGATCCGAGAAATTGCCGATGCGATTCCGGTGCACAAAGATGTCGACGGCGCGCATCCGACCAACCAAGGACACTTGGCGTTCGGCAGCGGCACGGAGTACGTGCCCGCTACTCCGGCGGCGGTCATGCTATTGCTCGAGCGCAGCCCGCATTGGCCGCTGCGCGGGCGGCGTGCCGCAATGATCGGACGATCGATCGTCGTGGGAGCTCCCGTCGCGATGCTCATGCTTGCGCAGGATGCTACGGTAACTATTCTGCACAGAGCGTCGGGAGCGTTGCGGCCCCATCTGAAGAAGTCCGAGATCGTCGTCGTCGCGACGGGCGCTCCCGGCTTGATACGCGGCGAGGATTTGATGCCGGGCGCAACCGTCATCGATGTCGGCACGACGCTGGTCGACGGCGTATTGAAAGGCGACGTCGATTTCGAAAGCGCGATTACAGTAGCTGGAGCGATCACGCCAGTTCCGGGCGGTGTTGGACCGGTCACGAATGTCGCGCTGCTCCGCAACGTCGTGAAGGCGGCGGAACACGCGCAGGGCGCTGGTTACGCCTCGCCCAAAGCGATGTGAGTGGAACCCCATCCGATTCTGATCGAGCTAGAACAGCACGCGCGGAAAGACGGCGTTTCTATCATCTCACGTGAGACCGGCCGCTTTCTTTCGACGATGGTCACGGCGATGCAAGCGAATCGAATCCTTGAAGTCGGTACTTCGTATGGTTACTCGACGCTGTGGATGGCGCTGGCACGGCCTCGCGCCGGCAAGATCTGGACGATAGAGCGCGACGGCGCGCACACGGACGTCGCGCTTTCGTATTTCCGACGGGCCGGCGAAGACGACTACATCGAACTCTTTGATACCCCGGCCGTCGACCTGCTGGAGAACTTTCCCCACCGCAATCTCGATATCGTCTTCATCGCGGCAAACCCGCGAGAGTATCGCCGCTATTTGGAGTTGGTGGTCCCGATGCTGAAGCTTTCGGGGCTCGCGATTTTCAACGACTGCCGGTCCGCACCTGATTTCATCGAACGCTTTTTGACTCATCCGGCCCTGGATGCAACGATTCTGCCGCTGGGTGAAGGCACCGGAATCGGCGCTCGCCGGCAATGACGAGCGCGCAAGCTTTTCGTCATGCGATGCGCCACGTTCCGACCGGCGTTACCGTCGTCACGAGCCTGAAAGACGGCGAGCCGCGCGGTATTACGGTCAACGCTTTTGCCAGCGTTTCACTCGAGCCGCCTTCGCTGCTGATCTGTATCAATCGCGAGGCGCGCAGCTACCTGTTCATTTCGACGTCACGCGTTTTCTGCGTGAACGTCCTCGCGGGCGAACAACGCGAACTCGCCGAGCACTTCTCCGGAAAAGTGCGCGACCGGCAGTTTGCAGAAATCGTCTACTCGATCGACGTTACCGGTGCCCCAGTCTTGGACGGTGCGATCGCACATTTCGATTGTGAAGTGGCGCGAGAATTTCTCTTCGCCTCGCATTCCATTCTCATCGGACACGTCTTGTCGTGCAGCGCCCGTCCAGGGTCGCCGCTTGGATATTTCAACGGCGGCTTCCACGATTTCGGCATCCACGTGGATTAGCAATCGCCGTGATCGTTCGAGCGTTTCCGGTGGGCCCGATTGCGTGCAACTGCACGATCGTCGCCGACGATGCCTCGGGTGAGGCGATCGTCGTGGACGGCGGTGACGGAGTCGACGAGGTCGTTGCGTGCTTAAAGGGTAACGGCTGGCGCCCGAAGTTTCTCCTCCACACGCACGCCCACATCGACCACATCGGCGATCTCGGACGGTTGCGCCGGCTTACCGCGGCCAAGGGTTTGCTCCACCCGGCGGACCTTCCGCTCTATGAAATGCTCGAGTGGCAAGCTCGCTGGCTGGGCCTGGACCGCGCGCCGCCGATCGTCGCGCTCGACGGCGAGCTACACGACGGCGATCGCTTCACCATCGGAACGATTCGTTTCGACGTACTGCACACGCCGGGGCATACGCCGGGCAGCGTCTGTTTCGCGGTGAACCACCGAAACGATACGACGCTGCTCACGGGCGACACGCTCTTCGCCGGGTCAATCGGCCGCTGGGATTTGGGTGGCACGTCCATGGAAGATATCGTCCATTCGATTCAGACGAAACTCCTGAATTATGCGGACGCGACGCCGGTCGTGCCGGGACACGGCCCATTTACGACCATCGGAGTCGAGCGCCGCACGAATCCTTATCTCAGTGGTTGAAGGCGCAACGCGCAAACGCCGGCTTTTCGTCGGAGTGGAGCTTGCCGATCGCGCTCGCAATGCGTGCGCGGCCGCATCCGAAGAGCTGCGCAAGATCGGTTTTGCCGCCAAGTACGAAGCACCCGAGAAACTGCATGTGACTATCGCCTTCCTCGGATATGTCGAAGCCTTGCGCTACGAAGCCGTTGCCGGCGCGCTCTTCGCCGCCGCGGAGCGCGTTGCGCCGTTTAGCCTGGAGCTGGATAAGCTGGGCGCTTTTCCGCACGAGCGAAGGCCGCGTATCGTCTACATCGGCGCGCGCGACCAGGGTTCATTCTTCCATAATTTGTCGGAACTCGTGCGAAACGCTTACACGGAGCTGGGTTTTGAGTTCAAAAACGATTCGGTCGCCCACGTAACGATCGCGCGCGTTAAAGCGCCGAATCGTCCCCTTCCGCTCATCGAGTTCGCCCCGATTCCGTTTCGGATCGAACGCCTCACGCTCTTCGAATCGCGGCCCGACAAAGCGAACAACACGTCACGCTACGAATCGATGGAAATCGCTCGCCTGTCATCCTGACCCTTCGGGGGTGAGGGAGGTGGGCGTGGTATCGGGGCGACTAATGCAGCTTGATCAGCAGTTTGTCGCTGTTGCCATTGCCTGAAGGCTCGGCGGCGACCGGCTCGGGTTGCGCGGTAGCGCTTTGCGGGCGCGGCATGGCGGCGTAGTCTGGAACTTTTCCGCCGGAGACTTTGGTGCGGTAATCGTCGAGCGCGACGTGCAGCGCCTCCAGCGCGCGCTCGGGGTAATCTTTCTTCTTCTCCGGATAACCATCGAGCCGCGCCTCGATGTCGTTCGGGGTGATACCAGCCGCTTCATCGATCGTCTTGCCCTTTGCAAGCTCGACGACTAAACTGCACGTCGCGGTGCCGAAGCCGCAGCCGGTCGTGAAGTAGGTGATGTCCTCGATCACGGCGCCCGGCCCGACCTTCAAAAAGAAGTTGTACATGTCGCCGCAGGAGTCGCTAAAATACTCGCCGCTCGCGGTGGCGTTCTCCATCGTGCGAAAGCCAGTCCGCTCCTCCACGAGCCGCTGAAACTTCGGAAAATCCATTAAGCAACCGTCTCCTTTGGGCGCATCTCGAAGCGACACTCTTTCCCACCGTGCGCCAAAGACTCCGTTTGCGCGTGCTCGCCGCCGATCGTCTCGTCGATCACGTGATGGATGACTTGACACACCTCGGGATGTTCTTTCGCGGTGCTCGAATACGGACACGTGTGCTCGTGCAGCGCAAATCCGCCATCAATCAAGCTGTATTCGGCCATCACGCCGCCCTTGCGCAGCATCTCGGTGAGCTGAGCCACTTTCTGTTCGGGGTCGCTGGCGGTCACTTCCAGGCGGGCGCGGTCGACGGCGCGTCTCGAAAGCCCTTCGAAGATCCGCTCGACCCCGGCCGAGCCGAACTGGTCACGCAGCTCCCGTAGCACGGCCGAGAGCATCTTGTCGTATCCCTGAGGAAAGAGCTTGTCCGCCTCCCGAGTTAGGAAAAACTCGTAGGTCGGCTTCGTCGGGCCCCGCCGAACCGACGTTTCGGCGACCAGGCCATCGCGTTCCAAAACGGTCAGCTGCTGCCGCACGGCGTTCGGGGAGAGCCCAAAGGAACGCGCTAAATCCGCGGCCGAGGCGGAGCCGCGCCGTCGGAGCTCGCTGACGATCTTTCCGCGAGTCGTTTGAAAGAAGCGGTCGACGTGCATCGTTGAGCGCTATCCTAGCACGAATAGCGCCAGATAGTAAAGTTTTTCCTTGACTTTCTAAGAGAGCCTCGGCTACCATGAATCGCATGTCTCAGCAAGGCCTCCACATCCACGACCTGCGCTGTCGCATCGCCGGTAACGATATATTGAAAGGAATCGACTTAACGGTCGACTCCGGACGGGTTCACGCCCTGATGGGTCCGAACGGCAGCGGCAAATCGACGCTTGCATTCTCGCTGACCGGCCATCCTCAATACGAGGTAACCGGCAGCGTCGAGATGGACGGCGAGGACTTGCTCGCGCTGCCACCCGACAAGCGCGCCCGCGCGGGTCTTTTTCTATCCTTTCAATATCCCGCGGCGATTCCGGGTGTCAAGGTCGCCAATTTTCTTCACGCCGCGCGGCAGGCGGAACGCCCGGGCGATCTTCCGCCGGCAAAGTTCCGCGCGCTGCTGCTAGAAAAAATGGAGCAGCTCGGCATCGATCCGTCCTTTATGGGACGCTATCTCAATGACGGCTTCTCGGGCGGCGAGAAGAAGCGGCTCGAGATGCTTCAGCTCGCCGTACTTGCGCCGAAGTATGCAATTCTCGACGAAACCGATTCGGGTCTCGACATCGACGCGTTGAAAGCCGTCGGCGGTTCCATTGGGGCGCTGCGCGCGAGCGACGAGGGACGCAACACCGGCTTTCTGATCATCACGCACTATCCGCGCATTCTGCAGTATGTGACTCCCGACGTCGTGCACGTGATGATCGACGGCCGCATCGTCAAGACGGGCGGGCACGATCTCGCGCATCGCATCGAGCGCGAAGGTTACGACAAGATTCGGGAGGAGACCGCGGCCGTTGTCTAGTGCTATCAGCCCGACGCAACCGGTTCCCAGCGAAGCCGAACCTCACGGGCTGTTCGAAAAGCTGTCGTCGCTCGACGGCACGCTCCTAAGTCCCGAAGAACGCCGGCGCGCGCTCGAGCGTTTCTTCAGGCTGCGCAGCGGCCGTGAAAAGCCCGGTCATTTCTGGAAAGTGGATTTCGAAAGCATCGCACCCGATGCCGATTCGATCGATCTCACCGAAACGAATATCACGGTCGAGAATCCCAATTCGGGACTCCTGGTTTGCGATCTCGCTACGGCGGCGCGCATGCAGCCGGAACTCTTTGCGCGCGCGTTCGGAACGACCGGTGTCGCTGCCACCAAGTTCGGAGCGCTGGCAAGCGCGTTTTGCGGCCTCGGAGTTTTCATCTACGCGCGGGCCGACTACGCGGCCGACGAGCCGATCGTCGTAAGGTACGATGCGCCCGCCGGCGCCGCGATTTTTCCATGGAGCGTCGTGCTCGCCGAACGAGGCGCCCGGCTTACGGTCGTCGAGCGGCTTGCCGGCGGTGCCGGCGCGTTCATCTGCGGCGCGGCTGAACTCGTAACCGAAGAACACGCCGACGTTACCTTCGCGTCCGTACAGCAAATCGGGGACGGCGCGCGAGCCATCTTCACCCACGCGGCACGCCCTGGCCGCGATGCCGCGATCTCGTGGGCATTGGCTGAGCTCGGCGGTCAACTGGCGGCCGGAGATCTCACCGTATCGATCGACCATCCGGGATCGCAAACGAGCATCACGGGACTGTTTTTCCCACGCTCCACGCAGCACGTCGATCTCGTCAGCACGGTGGACCATCGCGCCGGTGAGGCAACCTCGGAAACGGTGATAAAGTCGGCGGCCACGGAAAAAGGGCAGGCGCGATTCCTCGGCAACATTCGCATCGCCCCCCACGCGCAAGGCAGCGACGCGCGCTTACGAGACGACGCGCTCTTACTCTCGACCACGGCACACGTTGACTCGGTGCCTGCGCTCGAGATCGGCGCCAACGACGTCAAAGCCTATCACGGGGCCACTGTGGGCGCGATCGACGTGGAGCAAGTTTTCTACATGGAAACGCGCGGCATCGAGCGAGCGGCGGCGGAACGGATGATCGCGTTGGGCTTCTTCGAGCCCGCTATCGAGCGCTTCCCCTCGACAAATCTGCGCGATGAAATCCGCGCCGCGCTGGCGGCGAAGCTATCGTGACGCAGATCGCCGCTTCAGCCTTCGACAGAGCCCGTCCTGAACGGAGTCGAAGGACTCAGGGTGACGAGGATCGCGCCAAGACTCAGCGGATCATCGCGGACTTTCCGATTCTCGCGCGCCCCACGTCGCGTGGAAAGCGGCTAGTCTATCTCGACTCGGCTGCGACGTCGCAGAAACCCCGCGCCGTCATCCAAGCTTTGGTTGATTATTACGAGCAGTACAACGCCAACATCCACCGCGGCGTCTACGAAATCGCCGCCCGGGCCACCGAGGAGTTCGAGCAAGCGCGGGTGAAGCTGGCGCGCTTCATCGGCGCCGACACGCCCGAAGTCATTTGGGTGCGCAATACGACCGAAGCGATCAACCTGGTCGCCTATTCGTGGGGCTCTGGGAATCTGAAACGCGGCGATGCGATTCTCCTCACGGAGCTCGAACATCATTCCGATCTGGTCCCGTGGCAGCTGCTCGCCGAGCGAACCGGCGCGGAACTGCGCTTCATTCCGGTCGACGATCGCGGCATTCACGTTCTCGACGACCTCGACCGCCTGCTCGACGGCTGCAAGCTCGTCGCGATCGGGCACGTCAGCAACACGTTGGGAACGATTGCGCCGCTTGAAACCATCATTCCGCGGGCTCACGCCGCCGGCGCCGTCGTTCTGATCGACGGAGCGCAAGGGGCCCCGCATTTGCCCCTCGACGTCAAGGCGCTCGACGCCGATTTTTACACCTTCAGCGGTCACAAAATGCTCGGGCCGACCGGCATCGGCGTGTTGTACGGTAAGCGCGCGCTTCTCGAAGCGATGCCGCCCTTCTTCTCCGGCGGCGACATGATACGCAAGGTCGAGTACGCGCACACCACCTTCAACGAGCCGCCGCGCAAGTTTGAGGCCGGAACCAGCAACATCGCCGACGCCATCGCGTTCGGCGTCGCGACCGAATATCTCCAAGCAGCCGGAATGGAATGGGTCCGCGGCCACGAACGGCAGCTGACCGGCTACGCGCTCGAAAGGCTCGCACAGTTCGAGTCACGCGGTTTAGCGATTTACGGCCCGCGCGACCCGGCTCGGATCTCGGGCGTGATCTCGTTCAATTTCGCCGACATTCACGCGCACGATTTGGCTTCGATTCTCGATACCGAGGGCGTGTGCGTTCGCGCCGGGCACCACTGCACGATGCCGCTGATGGACAAGATGGGGTGGCCCGCAACGGCCCGCGCGTCGTTCTATATTTACAATACCGAGGCGGACATCGACGTGCTTTGCGATGGGATCGAAAAAGCCGGTCGCGTTTTCGGCGTATGAGGTACGTCTGATTGGACGACTTCTATCGCGATTACATCCTCGATCACTACAGAAACCCGCGTAATTTTGGTACGCTCGAGAAATCCGACGTCGAAGCGGAGGATCTCAATCCCCTCTGCGGCGATCAAATCCGCATGCAGCTCCAGCTCGACGACGGCGTAGTCAAAGACGTGCGGTTCTCTGGCCAAGGCTGCGCCATCAGCCAAGCCTCGGCATCGATGCTCACAGAGATGGTCAAGGGTAAGAAACTCTCCGACGTCGCAAGGCTCTCCAAAGACGTGGTTTTGGAGAACGTAGGTATCGGCATCAGCCCGACGCGCATGAAATGCGCGATGCTTGGTTTGCGCGTGCTCAAGAGCGCTGCGATCGGCGAGCTCGCCGGCTGGCCGGACGAGGAGTAATGCGTCACGTCAAAACTAGCCGTTGGGAGGCCCTCGCAGCGGAACCCGAGTTTCGCGCCCTCGTTCGGGCGCGGCGCCGCTTCGTTACGCCGGCGACGATTTTCTTTATCGCCTACTACCTAGCGTTGCCGTTCTCGGTCGGCTTTCTTCCGCAGTTGATGAGCCGGCCCGTCCTGGGTCCGCTGACGCTTGCATACTGCTTTGCGCTGTCGCAGTTTGCAATGACCTGGGCTTTGCTGGCGGTCTACTTGTGGCGAGCGCGCCGAATCGACTTGCAAGCGGCTCGAATCCGTAAGCGCGAAACGCGCGAACTGTTGGAAGGATGAGAACGCAGCAGACCCTCGTGATGTTCGCGATTTTCGTGGGCATCACGCTGATCGTCACCTACTGGGCATCGGGGCAAAGCACGACGCGGCGTGGATTCTATGCCGCCGACCGGCGCATCGGAGGCATCCAAAACGGCTGGGCGATAGCGGGCGAATACTTCTCGGCAGCATCGTTCCTGGGAATCACCGGGTTGGTCGCGTTCTACGGTTTCGACGGCTTCATGTACTCCGTGGGATGGCTGGTCGCGTACCTCACCGTGCTTTTTTTGGTCGCGGAGCCGCTACGCAACACCGGTAAATATACCGTCGCCGACTTAGTCTCGTTTCGCCTGCGCGGTCGGGGCGTCCGCGCCATTGCGGCGCTCTCCACCCTGGCGATCACGCTCTTTTTCTTGATCGCGCAAATGGTCGGAGTCAGCGCGCTCGTCAATTTGCTGCTGCCGCGGCTTGGCGACATCTCCGCGATCGTCGTCGTCGGCTTGCTGATGCTGACTTACGTTCTCTTCGGCGGCATGCTGGCAACGACGTGGGTGCAAATCATTACTGCCGCGCTGTTGCTCTCAGCGTCCGTCGGGCTTTCGCTTCTCGTCGTCGCGCACTTCCATTTCTCACTCGGTAGTTTTCTCGGCTCCGCGGCCGCCGTTCCAATGAACGGCCACGCTACGAACCTGTTACAGCCCGGATTGCTCTTTCACGGCGCTCTGGGCGCCTGGAATCTGGTATCGTTGGGGCTCGCGCTCGTCCTCGGAACCGCAGGTCTGCCGCACATCCTGATGCGTTTCTTTACGGTGCCGTCCGCGCAGGCCGCGCGCACCTCAGTGGCTTGGGCGATGGTTTTGATCGGCGCCTTTTATCTGACAACGTCGTTCATGGGTCTGGGCGCCGCCACGATCGTCGGCAAGGAGCGCATCGGACCGCGAATGTACGCCGGTCAGGCGATTTCGTACATTGCCCGCCACCCCGAAGAGGAAAACCGCCTCGACCAACAGCTCACCCGCAACAACTACATCGTTCCGAAGCCCGATAGCAATCTCGCCGCTCCGCTCCTGGCCGGCGCTTTGGGTGGAACCTTGGCGACGGCGTTCGTGGCCGCCGTCGCATTTGCCACGATTCTCGCGGTCGTCTCGGGCCTTACGCTCACCGCATCCTCGGCCTTCGCCCACGACATTTGGTTCAGTTTAATCCGCAACGGTCGCGGCGACGAGTCCGAGCATCTCTTCGTCGCGCGCGCGATGGCGTTTGGCGTGGGCGCGCTTGCGATCGTGCTCTCGATTGCGCTGCGCGGCTTCAACGTAGCGTTTCTCGTCGGACTCGCGTTCGCAATAGCGGCCAGCGCAAATGTTCCGGTAATTTTGCTGGCCCTCTCGTGGCGGCGTTTCTCTCGCACCGGCGCGATGATGGGAATGCTCTCTGGCTTGGGTTCTTCCATAGCGCTCATCGCCGCAAGCCCGGTGTTCATGGGAAGCCGCGCCATCTTTCCACTCGAGAATCCGGGCATCATTTCGATTCCAATTGGCCTGGCCGGCGCGATTCTGGGAACATTGCTGCTGCGCGATCGAGAATCCGAGGCGATGTTCGACCAGCTCCAGGTCCGCGCTAACACCGGCTTAGGCGCAGAAATCTAGAAGCTACTGTGGTTTGATCGCGTAGTGGTCGGTAATTTGTAACCCCCCGGGGCCCTGTTCTAAAGTAAACGTAACGAAATACTCGCCGCTGCCGGTATGAACGTCGGCGGTCACTTTATATTGGTCGCCGCCGAGGCTGGCGGAGCGAATCGACTCGATGCGCGAGCTCGCGCCGATAAAGGATTCACTCGGCATCCCGTGCGCCAGATACGTCGCGGCGCTCGTTCGATCGCCGCGCGTCAAGGCTGTGAGGTACGAACGCACGACGGAGGCGGCGCGGTCGTCGCCCGGCGCGCTCGCGGCTGATGAGTGCGGCCCCGATGCCCCCGCTACGACGCTCGGCTCGCGCGTCGCCGCAACGTGCGCCGGCGATGCTGTGGCGATGACGGGCGTGGCAACGGCACGTACCGGCGTGGCGGTTGCGCGTACCGGCGTCGGGATTGAACTGGCCGTCGCCGTCGCGTGCGCCGTCAATCCGACCACTCGCTTCGGCGTCGCGCCGCTTTTCGGCGTCGCGGCAAGCGTTGGCGTTATCGACGGGAGCGGCGTCGGGCTGTGCAGCTGCGTCGGCGCCAAAGTTGGCGACGGAGTGACGAGCCTAGAGAACGGCGTTGACAATGGCGACGGCGCAGCCGCGACGGTCGTGGGCGGCGCGCTCGGAGCGCCGCTCGACCCACCGAAGAAGTGTGCCAGCACGCCGCCCAGCAGTAGCCCGGCTAAGACCACCACCAAGACGAGCGGAAAAAGCGGCAATCCACCGCCGCGTGGCTCGTCGTCCGACCTGCGGCGACGCGGAGGATCGTTCATGCGATCAAGACGGCATGCGCGCTAACCGAGCGGCTAGCGCGTCGCGCAGCACCGCCGGAAGCGTGGTTATGAAGTCCGGGCGCTGCTGCACGAACAAAGTTGTCGATTCTTTGATTAGGTCGGGGTTACTGCGCGCGTAGGCGAGCAGCGCTTCGGGCGCGCCGCTCTCGCGGCGCGTGATCCTTTCCAGCGTCGTGCCGGCGCCTTCGGCGGCATCTTCCGACGACTCGCCGCGTTCGCGAAACGCCGTGAACAGCGCCTCGACGAACGCATGAAACACATCTGCCGGCATCGTCGATAGCTCACGCTCGTAGAAGGCGACGAGATCGGTCTCGTCCATCTTCGAGAGCAGCTTCTCGACTGCGCCGGCCAGCATGTCGGCGGGCACATTCCCGAAGGACATTGGCGGAATCATTTATCCCTGGCAGGAGGCAGCTCCTCGATGCGGCAGAAAATGACGGCTGATGATCCGCGTGAGGGTTCCGCTCGATCTACACGCCGTCGCCGTCGGCGGCTCGAGTGCCTTTGCGCTTGCGACACCATTGCGCATTCGCGATCTACTGCGCTTTGCCGTCCGTGAGGCGATCGGTTATCGTGCACCGCCCGACAAATTCTCGCGAAGCTTGCACCGCACGCTAGCGGGCCTCGCCGCCGGGGACTTTACGATCAGCATCAACGGGCGAAACTTTACCGATGCCGACGCAATCGTTGTCTGCGAGCATACCGCGGATGTCCGTTTCTTCCTAAGCCAGCGCCGCACGTCGCTCAACCGCACGTAAGATCCGCTGGCTTGTCCTTGCACCGGGTGATACTGTAGGAGAAAGTCTTCTCGGAAGAAACGGAGCTCACAATCAAACTTGGCGTTGCCCTGCTTGCCGCAATTCTATCGCTGGCAGCGCCGGCGTATGCCGACCTGCAATACCAAACCGCGGGCGAGGACGTGTATAGGATCGAATCCACGGCCACGGTTTCGCGCGTATCGTACGCCGGCACCGAACGATTATCCATTCGGCGCGACGGCAAGTCGCTGCGCTTTGAGGCGCAGGCTCGCTACACCAGGAGCCAATCCGACGGGACGAGGAGCGCTCAGGCGCTGTTTGTTCAGATGCTGAAGCCAAACGGGGCCTTTGAAGACCGGGTCGACGAAGATCCGGATTTCCTTACGATTCTGAACCAGCCGTTCGCAGTGCAGCTCGACCGGGCCACCCTGCGCGACGTGCGCGAACTGCGCGGGCGCGTGCCGTTCGCCGCGACTTCTCCCCTCGGCGCAAGTACGGTGTTGCGCGGCTTTCTTCGGCCGGGCGTGAACGGGCCGATCGACGGGCGGCCGAGCGTCGCCGTCCGGTTCGAAGCCGGCGGTCCAATGAGCGGCGCACTGCCAGGCCACGCCGACGCGACCGTTTCCGGCACGATGCGGATGGACGGGACCGCGTACTATGCGCTCGACGACGCGCTGTTACTCGCGCTCACCGTCACGCTGACGGTCGATGCGCGTTTGCGCGAGCCGCGTCGTTCTGTTTCGGTCCCGGTGCGAATCGTTTATCGCCGCTCGATTCGCGCGGCGCAGAGCGCCGGGGAAGCAGGGAACCTTCCGCTTAGAACGCTTCCACCAGTTCGACTTGCAAGGGGTGACGGAACGGCTGCTCGCGCAGCTCGGTGAGCGGCGTGAAGGCGAGATGGTTTTGGTGGCAGTCGATCAGGATCTCGATTCCGCGCTTGACCGACCCAGTCTCCTCCACGTATTTTGCGAGTTTCTTTTTGAAATAGGTTTGCGGATCGTGCAGAACCTTCGCGTAATACGGATCGTCGGTTAGCCCTTGCGGATCGACGCCTTCCTTTGGAACGAGCCATACGAACCACGGATCCTCGCTTTGGCGGTAGCCGATGAGTACTAGGGGCACTGCTCGTGCCGAGTCAATCTTCGGCAAAAAACTGCAGAGCGTGTATGCATCCAGCGAAATCTCCGTTGGCTCGATGGCCTGCTGCATAGATCCTCAACTTTCGTCGACGGCAGAGGAAAAAACAAAAGCCGCTTGCTCCTGCGAGCGAAGCGGCTTCGTGTCAGCTCCGGGCGTGGCGGCCCAGGAAAAGCGGCATGGCGATGCTCTTAGAAACGCGGCTCAAAACCCCTGCGCCGCCCGACGTCGCAAGCCGCCGGTCCGATGCTGAGGAGTTTTTTGGAGCAAGCGTGAAACCACGGCCCTAGCAGTGGTGGTCGGGGGCACTGTATGAGCGCGCTCGCACCACTCCTTACGGGAGCATACGTGCCATCAGCGATTACGCGGGGACGTCCGGCGACGCCGCGAGCTTCGAGCGACTCCGCCCCAACGGTGGAGAAGTTCGAGGTGATCGTCGACGACTATCAGCGCCGCCTATACGGCTTCGCCCTGCGAATGACCGGAAACCGTGAAGATGCCGAGGAGATCGTGCAGGACGCCTTCGTGCGCGCCTATCGCGCGCTCGGCAAAATGTCTCCCGAACAGCGCGCCGATCTCCGGCTTCAGCCCTGGCTCTATACGATTACGCTGAACGTTACGCGAAACCGCCTGCGCGGCAAGCGCCCCACAAATGTGGCGCTTGATGCACTGGCCGATCCTGACGCAATCTTGCGCGAGTCCAACGAGGGACCACCCCAGCCCGAGACGATCGTGGAACAGAACACCGAGATCGCACTGGTCGAACGGGCGCTACTGCAGTTGCCGATGCACCTCCGTGCCGCGGCGACGCTGCGATTTATCGAAGGGCGCAGTCACCCTGAGATTGCCGAGATACTTCATCAACCGATCGGCACGGTTAAGTCTCACGTCCATCGGGCGGTGCGCATTTTGCGGCGCATCCTCGGACCGCAGATTGGACGATTTGCCACCGAAGGAGTACCCATACATGCGTTGTCGTGAAGTCGAGGCATTGTGGGACGAGCTCCGAGGCGAGTGCCAAGCCCCGCTGAAGGAGACCGTCCACACGCATCTGCGTGCCTGCCCTTCCTGCCAAGTGATGTACGAGCAGTACGAAGGTGTGGCGTATTGCCTCTCGTGCCTGCCGCGGCCCGAACCGTCGTGCGACTTGACCAAGAAGGTCATTCAGCACATCGCGGCGCTCAAAGGCAAAACGCACGCCCCGATCGTTCTCTCGGCGGTAACCACGCCGCTCGGCCGCCTGTATGTCGGTTTCAAACAGAATCGCATCGCGTACGTGAGCCTCGATACCGGCGAGCCGCCGGATGACGTGATGGTGCGAGCCCAGCGCCGGCTGCGCCGCCACGTGATTCGCGGCGAAGCGCCCCCATGGCTCGTGCGCGCGCTCGACAATTTCTTTAGCACTTGGACCGTTGACGACACCGTTGTCGACATTAGCGATCTCACGCCATTCGAACAGGCCGCGCTTCGTGCTGCGGCGCGCATTCCGCCGGGTGAGGTACGTTCGTATGCGTGGGTCGCCACCCAGATCGGCCGACCGCGAGCGGCCCGCGCCGTCGGTCGCGTGATGGCGCGAAATCCGATGCCGCTGCTCTTCCCCTGTCATCGCGTCGTCGACTCCTCGGGTGATCTGCACAATTACTATTACGGGCTCGAGATGAAAGCTCGGCTTCTTGAAATGGAGGGCTACCGGCGTTAGACGCCAACTTTGTTTGGCTAAATGACCGACCCTCGGATTGCGGCCATACCCGACGTGCATGGCCATGCCAAGGGCGAACACCGGCCCTACTCTGAGGAGCGTCCGCTCGCGTATTCAGCGCGGATGCTTTTTCTTTGGTTTTATCACGCGTGCCGCCGCCTTTCCCCGCGCTTTTTGATGGTCGCGGATCATGCGAATTATTTGACGTTCGAGGATCCCGGCGCGGTCAATACGCTACGTCGCGCTCTAAAGCTGGCTCAAGCCGGCGACTTGCTAGGCGCCGCGGAAACGGCGGGAGTTGACGTCGCGCATGCGGCCATCGTTTCCGAGGGATTGCGCCGGGGAATGCGCTTCTCGATCGGCGCCGAGATGGACAACGACCCGCGTGCGCGTCCCGACGCGCAAAACATTATCGATGCGATGCGCCCCGACGGAATCATCCGTTCGGTGCATTTCGTTTCGATTCACCATCCCGAAAAAGGGGCGGATTGGCAATGGCCGTTCGATAACGAGGAGTTCGCCCATCTCTACGACGTCGTCGGCGTCGATCAGCTATGGGAGCTCTACATGGCGAAACTTCTCGAAGATGTCGAGAAGCTGCCGACGCACATCGTGGGTCACTTTTTCGTCCCTGCCACGCTGGGGCGGTGGCCGACTCAAAAGAAGCTCGAGGAGTACGAAGATCGGCTGCTCGACGTCGCACATCGCCGCGGCTTGGCCATCGAGATCAATACACGCTTTCTCTATCGCGACCACCCCGAGGATCGCAAGAAAAAATATCTGGACGCCAACGCCCGGCTGATCCGCAAAGCAAAGGCGCGCGGCGTAGGAATCGCGATCGGCTCCGACGCGCATAGCCCCAAAGATCAAGGCAACGCGTTCGATCTCGTGCTCAAACTGCTCGATGACGCAAAGATCAACGAGATCGTCTTCCCCGTCGCCGGCCGGTTGGCGCGGGTCGCGCTGCGCGCGACCCGCGAGCATCTCGAGGCGGAGGCGCAATCTCGCCGGCAACCCGCCACGCCCGGCAGCAGCATCACCGGGTACAGTCGCGCCGAGCTCGGCCTGCCCGAAGAGGCAGAAGGGGTCTCGGGCCGCTCCGGGCGCGACGGCGGACCAAAACGGCGCGCGGCCGCGTCGTCCACGCCGAGCACGTCGCGGCGAAGCGCGGAATCATCCTCATCTGCTTCCAAAGCGAAGTCCGCGCGCGCCCCCAAGCCCCCTACGCCCGTGAAACAAAAGGCCGCCAAAAATACGGCGCCGGCCCGGAAGAAGCGACCGCCGTCCGAGAGCGCGCAGAAAAGGAAGAAGCCGGCTGCGAAACCCGCGGCCGGGCGGAGTAAGAAAGCGTCGCCCACTCGTACCCGCCCGAAGAAGACGCCAACCAGCCGATCCGCTGGGAGAAAAGCGCCGGTGAAACGATCCGCCGCTAAAAAACAGATTCGCAAGAAAGCGCCGGCCAAGAAGACGCCTTCGCGACGCCTGGCGAAGCCTCAGCCGAAGCGGATCAAAAAGAAAAAGCCCGCGGCAAAGCGCCGCTAGCAACCACCGTAAGGGGAGACAAAGGCATTGGCGGATACTGTGCGCCTCAGGAATATCTCATTCGTTGGACCGCATCACGCCGGTAAAACCACGTTGGTCGAAGCGATTCTCGCTCACACGGGAGCGATCGGAAGGCGCGGCTTGATTGCCGACGGGACGACGGTGACCGATCACGAGCCCGAAGACGCGGCTCATCTGCAATCTACGACCGTGGGCTTGGCGCACACGACCGCCGACGAGATCGACGTCACAATCATCGATACGCCCGGCTTCATCGACTTCTTCGAGGAAACGAAACAGGCGCTGGCGGGCGTCGATGCCGCGGTCGTCGTGGTCGAAGCCGATCCCGCACGCGTCGTCCAGACGCAGGGCATCGTCGATCATCTCGAGTCAAAGAAAATGCCGCACATTTTCGTCGTCAACAAGATGGACCGGCCCGGCGCCGATTTTACAGCCACGCTGTCGGCGCTGCAAGCGGCCTATGGTAGGCACGTAGTGGCGGAACAGTGGCCGCTAGGAAGCGCCGAGCACTTTGCCGGGTACGTGGATCTCGCGCACATGAAGGCCTACCGGTTCGATCCGTCATCAGCTGCGGGGCAGCCATCCGAAACCGAGACGGAGATCCCTGCGGATCTGCAAGACCTCGTTGGGCGCAAGCACTTGGAGCTGCTCGAAGCAATGGCCGACTTCGACGATCACTTGATGGAGGAACTGCTCGAGGGCGTTGAGCCGCCATTGGAGGAGATCGACCGAGACCTGTGCAGCGAGTGTTCGCACGATCAAGTCGTTCCCGTCTTGGTCGCGGCCGCAATCTCGGGCTCGGGCGTCACCGCACTCGTGCGCGCGATCGAGCAATGGTTTCCCTCACCGGCCGATGCGCCGCATCCCGATGCCGAAGGCCGGCCAATCGAACCAGATCCGGCGGCCCCGGTCATCGCACGCATCATCAAAACGTCGATTCATCCGCAAAGCGGCAAGCTTTCGATCGCGCGAATTCTCTCTGGGACGATCAAGGCCGATGCCACGCTGACGAACATCACTAGGCGCGACGAAAGAGTTCGCCTCGGTGGACTATACCGTTTGCAGGGCAAGAAGCAAGAGCCGATCACCGAGGCCGGTCCCGGCGCAATTGTGGCGCTGGCGCGACTCGACACCGTTGCGACCGGCGATACGCTGACGTCAAACGGTCATAAGGTGCTCTTGCCGCGCGTTCCGGTAGCCAACCCCGTCTTTGCCGTCGCCATCAAACCGAAAGAGCGCATCGACGAGGCGAAAATTTCGCAGATGCTCGCGCGCATCGTGGACGAAGATCCCGCGCTTCGGCTGGACCGAGCCGAGGTCACGCACGAGATGCTATTGCTTGGCAGCGGCGAGCAGCACGTTTCCATCGCGGTCGAGCGGCTCGCGAGAAAGTACAAAGTGGAAGTGGCGACCGCCGCGCCCACGATTCCTTATTTGGAGACGATCACCGGCGGAACGGAAATTCATTCGCGCTACAAGCATCAAACTGGTGGCCACGGACAGTTTGGCGACGTTTGGCTGCGCTTTGAGCCGCGCGAGCGCGGTGCCGGCGTTACTTTCGAAGAGAAGATCGTGGGCGGCGTGGTTCCCCGGCAGTTCATTCCGGCCGTCGAGAAGGGCGTCCGCGAAGCGCTCGCTCACGGCCCGAGCGGTTACCCCGTCACCGACTTGCACGTTACGCTCTTCGACGGGCAATACCACGACGTCGACTCAAGCGAACAATCGTTCAAGACGGCCGCGGGCATGGGCGTGCGCGAGGCGCTTCCGAAGTGCAATCCTGCCGTGCTCGAGCCGATCGCGCACGTGCAGGTCATCGTGCCGACGACGTATACCTCGACGGTGATTCAGCAGCTCACGGGAAAGCGTGGCCAAATTCTCGGCATGAATCCGGCCGACCGGTCGGGTTTCGACATCCTCGAGGCCTACGTTCCAGCCGTGGAGCTCTCGCGCTATATCACCGAACTGCGCACCGCTACGCAAGGATTGGGCACCTATAGCTGGCGGCACGAACGCTACGATCCGGTTCCTGGAAATCGCGTTGGACCCAAAGCGGCTGTATAGGGCGGCGGTGTGAAAGCCACCGCAGCCTCCATTGCGCTCGCCGCACTCGTGCTCGGCGGGTGTTCGCGAGTTTCGAATGGGGCGGTCGGTGTGCGCCACGCGTGGACGCATCCCGGCGTTTTGCGAGTTTCGGTGCAGAGCGACTTGAAGAACCTCAACCCACTGCTCAACTCAAATACAACGGATGTCTTCATCGATCGTTTGATGTTTGAGCCGCTCATCACCGCCGATCCGAAGGGCAATCCGCTGCCGATGCTGGCCGCCGAGGTACCCACGCTCGAAAACGGCGGCATTAGCCGGGATGGATTGACGGTCACCTATCACCTGCAGAAGAACGCGCGCTGGACCGACGGTGTTGCGGTCACGTCGACCGACGTGAAGTGGTCGTGGCAGGCGCTGATGAATCCGAACAACAACGTCGTTTCGCGTCACGGCTACGACATTATCGCGGCAATCGACACTCCAAACGCCGCTACGGCGGTCGTCCATCTCAGGCGCAGGTTTGCGCCCTTCGTGAACACGTTCTTCGCCGAAAGCGATCAGCCGTACATGCTTGCACCAGCGCACGTGCTGGCGCGCTATCCCAATATCAATGAAATCCCGTTCAACAGCCGGCCCTCCGTGAGCGATGGACCCTTTAAGTTCGTCCAATGGGCGCGCGGCGACCATATTTCCGTCGCACGCAACGATGGCTTCTTCTTAGGCCGGCCCGGCCTGGACCGCATTGAAGTCAAGATCGTTCCGGACGAAGACACCTCGGTGAACTTGTTGCGAACGCACGAGCTCGACTATATGTTCCAGGCATCGCAGGAAACGTATCAGGTCATCCGGGGTCTGGCCGACGTCAAGATCGTATGGGTGAACGTCAACGGCTATTCGAATTTGCAGCTCAATCTCGGGCGTCCCATCCTAAGCGATCCACAAGTTCGCCTCGCGCTCGCATACGCCATCGACAAAAACGAACTCGTTCGCACGCTGACCTTCGCCACGCAGACTCCGTCAACCGAAGACATTCCGGATTGGATGTGGGCGTTCAATCCTTCCGTACGCTCCTACCCTCACGACCCGGCAATGGCGCGCCGTCTGCTGCGTGAAGCGGGATGGAGACCTGGCCCCGACGGCGTCATGCGCAAAGATGGCCAGCCCCTGACCCTCGTGATGGTCACGAACAACTCCAACGTGACCCGGCGCCGACAGAGCCTGGAGGTCCAGGCAATGCTGCGCGAAGTCGGCATCGACTCGGAAATCAAGTACTATCCGGGCGACGTGCTGTTCGCGCCCGCAGGAATGGGCGGTATCCTGCAGCTGGGCAAGTTCGATCTGTCGGTCGCGGGCTGGTATGCGGGAATCGATCCCGACGATAGCACTCAGCTCACCTGCGAGAACTTCCCGCCCGGCGGCTATAACTATTCCCGCTACTGCAGTCAGCATATGCAGCGATTGCAGCAGATCGCGCTAACGCATTACGATCGGCCGTCCCGCCGAGCGGCGTATTTCGCGATCCAGGATCTGCTCTCCAAAGACAATCCCATGCTGTTTATCTATTGGCTGCGGCAGATGGAGCCGATCAGCGTCGATTTCAAAGGCTTTGAGCCCAATCCCGTCGTCGAGTCGTGGAACGCCTGGCAGTGGACCATTTAGCGCTTCCGGAGCTCGCCTGGCTGCGCAAGATCATTGTCGAGCGAGCGCTGACCCGGGGCGATTACATGCTCGCGGGTGGTGCGCGCAGCGACTACTACATCGATAAGTTTAGTCTCTTCTCCGATCCACAGGTGCTGCGTCGTATCGCTCGACTTTTTACGCCGGTGATCGCCGAAGTCAATCCGGATCTCGTGGCAGGCACCGAACTCGGCGGCGTCGTGATCGCGACGGCGGTCTCGCAGATGTCGGGCATTCCAATGCTCGCGGTTCGCAAGAAACCCAAAGGCTACGGGGCTTTCGCCAACGAATTCGTCGAAGGGCCCTACGAAAGCGGTCAGCACGCTCTGCTGCTCGAGGACGTCGTGTCAAACGCTGGCGATCTCATGGCGGCCGTCGCTCACTTGCAAGAGCTTGGCCTAAAGGTCACGCCCTTTGCCGTCGTCAGCCGTGGCCTCTCGCCGGTACGCGCGCTCATTCAGTTCTCGCTTCCCCGCGGCAATCCCAGAACGGAAAACTAGCACCCAAACCGCGCTCTTATACCGTTAGCTCGAGCCCGTCGGTGGCCACGTCAACCGGTCCCGCAAACCGCTCCTTTGCCGCCTCGACGAGCGCTTCAGGCGCATAAGCGGCGCTGTAGTGGGTGAGTACGAGGCGCTCGACCTTGGCGCGGCTCGCCATCTCGCCTGCCTCAAACGCGGCGCAGTGGCCGCGCTCACCCTCTTCCGTATCGAGTCCCAACGCCGCTTCGCAAAGAAAGAGCGAGCTCAAGCGAGCGTGTTCGACGACCGCTTCGCATGGCGCCGTATCCGCGGAATAGGTGATGCTCCGTCCATTGCAATCCGCCCGAATTGCGAATGCTTCGATGTAGTGGCGCGTGCGGCGAAAGCTCAAGCGGCAATCAGCGACGCTCACGGCTTGTTCGGGGTCGTATTCGCGAACCGAGAAGACTTGATCGAAAAAGTGGGGCTCGGGCGCAAGCGGAACGACTTTGCGGAGGGAGTATAGCACCTCGATGCCTCCGGGCGGGAGCCAGAGCGGTATCTTCTCCGGCGGCACTGGGCGGCCATACTTCAACCCGTAGCGCAGCGGAACCAGATCGAAAAAATGGTCCGGATGCATGTGTGAAACTACGATCGCATCGAGCCTCGCGTAATCGATCGCGAGCTGTAGCTTTCCAACGGCACCGCTGCCGATGTCCACCAACACCGCGGCACTGCCGGTTTGAATCAGATACGAGCTGCAGGCGCCGCCGGGACGCGGCATCGCAGGACTCGAACCGACCACGCGAAGCCGCAGGGTGCCGTTCAAGGCAATGACGCGAGCACTTCCTCGGCATGCTTGTTGACGTCGACCCTCGGCCAGACCTTCGAAATTCGTCCATCCTCGTCGATGAGAAACGTCGACCGCGCGTTCACGCCGAGTGCCTGATAGAGTTTCGACTCCGTGTCTGCAAGGAGCGTAAACGGAATCGCATACTTCTTCTTGAAGCGCTGATGCGACGCGACCGAATCCCGGCTCACGCCCACGATTTTCGCCTTCTTCGCCCGGAACTGGGCGTAGCTGTCGCGGAACTGTGAGGCTTCGCTCGTACAGCCCGGCGTGTCGTCCTTGGGATAAAAGTACAGAATCAGCGGGCCGCCGAGGAGGTCGGTCGTGGCTACCGTCGCGCCTTCGTCGTCGAGCAGCGTCACGGCCGGAAGTTGATCGCCTTCGCGAAGCATGTTTTCGCCCTTTCTCGAATCACATCGCTGTGCGCAAACCGCCTGCTTCGCCACAAGCCCGAGACACCATTGCGACGCCGCATCCTCTGACGGAACAGCTCATCGATCGCCTGGGCGCAGGCTCCGGGGATCGAGTCTTGGATTATGCGAGTGGCAGCGGACGCAACACCGCCGCCTTGCGCGACGCCGGGGTCACGGTAGTGGCGATCGACGACCAGCGCGCAGCTTGTCCGACAACACTCGCGGATGTCGACGAGGCGTTTGATGCGGTGCTCTCAACGCACGGGTTGCTTCACGGCAATGTGCCTGCCGTCGCGACGAACCTGCATTGGATCGCGGACCACCTTAAAATGGACGGGCTGCTCTACGCAACTTTTGGATCGTCGCGAGATGCGCGCTTTGGAAAGGGCACTCGCATCGATGCTTCGACATTTGCTCCTATTGACGGCGACGAGCGCGGCGTGCCGCACACTTATTTCGATGAGCGACAGGTGCGCTCGCTCCTGGCTGTCGAATTCGAGGTCGAATCGCTCCAGGAGCGCGGCGTTGACGAAGTCGTTGGATCGTGGGCGCATCGCAAACGTGCGCTGCGCGGTGCTGTGCACTGGTTTATCGTAGCGCGAAAGCGCTATTGCGCAGAGACCGCGGTGGTTACGGCAAGATGAATGCGGCGACGAACGCAACGATCAGCGCGACGGCAATTACCGCGGCGGCCCTCACGTGATGGACCGGCTTGCGATGGATTTTGTGCGGTCGCGCGCGGAGCGCGAGCACGACGGCGAGCACCACGATCAGCGGTGGAACGACGTAGCGGAGCCAGTGATGCACGAGTTCGTTAAGGCGCTTGCGTCGAGATGAGGTCGCGCATCGGGCTTGACGCGTCGGCGTAGAGCCGCTTTTGCATGCGGCCGGCGAGAAACGCCTGGCGGCCGGCGATGACCGCGTGCTTCATTGCCGCGGCCATCAAAACCGGATCGCGCGCCCGCGCGATTCCCGTATTCATCAGCAACGCGTCAACGCCAAGCTCCATTGCAATGGCCGCGTCCGATGCCGTTCCCACGCCCGCATCGACGATCACCGGAACGCCTGCGCGTTCTTTGATGATGGCGATCGAGTAGGGATTACAGACGCCCAAACCGCTGCCGATGGGAGCGGCCAGCGGCATGACCGCCGCGCACCCCAGTGCTTCGAGTTCTTTGCACGCGACGGGATCGTCGCCGATGTATGGCAACACCGTGAAGCCGTCGTTGACGAGCTGTTCGGCGGCAACGAGCGTTTCACGCGTGTCCGGATGCAAGGTCTGCGCGTCGCCAATGACTTCCAGCTTGATAAGATCCGTTTGCAGCAGTTCGCGCGCAAGCTGTGCGGTCAGCACGGCATCCTTCGCCGAATAACAGCCGGCCGTATTTGGAAGAATCGTATGGCTGGTGCGGTCGATGTAGTCGAGCAGCGTGCGGCCGTCAGCGTTGTCCAAGTTGATCCGCCGGATCGCGACGGTTACCATCTCGGCGCCGCTGGCCTCGTGTGCGGCTTGCATCACGTCCAACGACGGGTACTTGCCGGTGCCGACGATCAAGCGTGAGGTCATCTCGTACCGGCCGAAGCGCAGCGTATCGGCGCTCCTATTCACGTCGGGATTACCCACCGGCCACGGCCGCAATGATCTCGACGCGGTCGCCGTCGCGCACCCGGTCGGTCTGGTACTCGCCGCGCCGGACGACGCGGTCGTTCCGCGCCACCGCAACGCCGGTCGACGGCGTGCCGAGTAGCTTCAGCAGCGCATCGACGGTCAGTTCGCCGGGCAGCTCGCGGATGCGTCCGTTGATCGTGGCCTTCACGCGTGGGTGATTCGTCCCACGCGCCACTCTTCCGTGCCAAGGCGGTCGAGCAAAAAGGGCTTCAGTTCGCTGAGATCACTCCCTTCGATGACGTCGGCAGTCAGGCGCGCGGTCGCCGGCGCGAGCAGGATGCCGTTTCGGTAATGGCCGGTCGCCAAGAAAAATCCACGAATTGGCGTCGGTCCCAGGAAGGGCAACCCATCGGGCGTTCCGGGCCGCAATCCGGCCCAGCTTTCGGTCAGCGCAAAGTCCGAAAGGGACGGCGCCGCAACCAGCGCCGCGTGCAGTATCTGGCGTACCCCATCGGCGGTAACACGCTCATCGAACCCGACCGATTCCACGGTGGCTCCGACGAGGAGACGCCCATCCTCTCGAGGCACCAGGTAGCCGCCTGGGAACCACGTCGGCCGCCGAACAAAACCGCTCGGAGCGGCCAGCGCGACCATCTGCCCTTTTATCGGCTCGATCGGCGGCACGCAATCTTGCGGAACCCCAGCCAGCTGGGCGGCCCATGCGCCGCACGCATTTACGACCGTGCCGGCGCCAACGAAGCCCACGTCGGCATGGATCCCGAGGACGCGTCGCGCGTCACATTCGACCCGAATGAACGAACTTCGTTCGACGTGAACGCCGGCGGCAGCGCACGCGGCAACCAGCGCACGGCCCATGCGACGATTGTCGACGCACCCTTCACCCCAAATAGCGAGGCCGCCGACCACGGACGCGCCTAGCCATGGTTCCGCCTCGAGCAACGCACCGCGCTCGAGCACGCTGCAGTGAGCGTGTTGGGACTCAAGTGCCTGCGCACGCCGATGCAACGCCTCGAGCTGCGCAGCACTGAACGCCGCGTGCATCACTCCAGTCAGCTTCAAGTGAGCGTCGATGCCGCCGGCGGCGCGGACGCGAGCAAGAAACGCCGGGTATTCGGATAACGACGATGCACAAAGCTTCAAGAATGCGCCGTCGCCGACGCGCTCAGTGTAAGGTGCCAACATGCCGGCGCCCGCCCACGATGCCGCGCCTGCGGGTTCCGCAAGATCGAAAATACGCACCGCCGCGCCGCGTTCGGCAAGTTCGAACGCGATCGCCAGGCCAATTAATCCGGCGCCGACGACAACGACGTCACCCCTCTCATCGCGCATCGGAAGCGATTCGACCGGCTACATACCGATGTAGACTGGGCCTTCACCGCCTTGCGGCGGCACCCAAGTGATGATCTGATAGGGATCCGCGATATCGCATGTTTTGCAATGCACGCAGTTCGTAAAGTTGATCTGCAGCCTGCCCTGAAATTTGCCGTCGAGCGGTTCGAACATCGGCTCGTAAACGTCGGCCGGACAAAAATACTTGCAAGGATTGCCGTATTCGACCGTGCAGCGCTCGCGGCAAATGTCTGTGTCCGAAACGATAAGGTGGCACGGCTGGTTCTCTTCGTGCATCGTGCCGCTGCTGTAGACGTCGGTCAGCTTGTCAAAGGTCAGGACGTTGTCGATCGTCGCGCGCGGCGTTTCTTTTGGAGGCCAGCCCATCCTTTCCATTCGCGCATATCCGGGTTCACCCGGAAGTTTGTCGATGAAGCCGAAACCCGCGCCGCCCGTGATCGTGGAGAGGCCGGCGTTGATCAGGCCGGGCAACATTCCGTTGCGGAACCCTTGATGAAAATTGCGCGCCGTGCGCAGCTCGGCGTACGCCCACGATTCCTTGAAGCGGCGCTCGAACGAAGAGAGCGTGCCGGCATCACATGCGCCCGAGGCGAGCGCCTCCCAAATGGTCTCGGCCGCGAGCATTCCGGATTTCATGCCGAGATGAATGCCCTTCAGACGCATGCCGTTCAGGAAGCCGGCCGAGTCGCCGATGATGAGCAATCCGTCGGCGTAGGCACGCGGCATTGCAAACAGACCGCCTTCTGGAATGGCCTTGGCGCCGTACCGAATCATCTTCCCACCCTCGAGCATCTTACGAATGATCGGATGTTCTTTCATTCGCTGAAACTCATTGTGCGGATCGGTTGTCGGGTTTTTGTAATCCAGACCCGTGACGAACCCAATGTCAAGGATGTTGCCGGCCATCCCGTAGATGAATCCACCGCCGAACGTTTCGACCGGCAGCGGATAGCCTAGCGTATGGATGACGGCACCGGCTTTGAATCGATCGTCCGGCAACTGCCACAACTCTTTGACTCCGGCTGCATAGACTTGCGGCTCGCGTCCGATATCGAGGCTGAGCCGCGATTGTGCCTGCTTGGCAAGCGTGCCTCGTGGCCCTTCGCCGAGCACGACGACCTTCGCGAGAATATCGGCTCCGGGTTCGTAGTTCGATTTTGGGTCGCCGTTGTGATCGAGCCCCTTATCTCCGGTGCGCACGCCGATCACGCGATTTTCGTACCAGAGCAGCTCCTGCCCGGGAAAAGCTGGAAAGACTTGCGCGCCGCCCGCCTCGGCTTGATCGCCGAGCCAAACGCACAACTTTTGCAAGGACGCGACGTACTTGCCGTGATTGTTCAGCGGTGGAGGCGTAAACGGCGCGGCGATCTTGCCGCGCCTGGTGAGGAACCACAGTTTGTCGCTGGTAACCGGCGACTCCACGGGTGCGCTGTCGCGCCACGTTGGAAGCAGCTCGTCAAGCGCGCGCGGGTCCATCACCGCACCCGAAAGCCCGTGGTGTCCAATCTCGCCGCCTTTTTCAATCACGAGGATCTCGAGCGCGCGACCTGCCTCCCGCGCGAGCTGACCGAGCCGAATTGCCCCGGCAAGACTGGCCGGACCGGCACCCACAAAAACGACGTCCACTTCGAGTCGGTCGCGTTCAGGCATAGGGTGTTGCTAGTTAAACGGAGCGGAAGCAGAATCCTCAACCCATGAGTGCTTCATCTCGACGCAGTTTCGCGAGCGACAACAACGCGCCGGTCGCGCCCGAAATCTTGCAAGCGATCGTCGCGGCAAATAACGGCGACGCGGCTGGTTATGGCGACGACGCGTGGACGACCCGCGCGGTGGAGCGATTCAAGGAGCATTTCGGCAACTCCACGGACGTCTACCTAACCTTCAACGGTACGGGGGCAAACGTCACGGCACTGAGTTCGTTTCTGCATCCGTGGGAAGCCGTGCTGGCACCCGCCAGCGCGCATCTGCAAACCGACGAATGCGGCGCGCTCGAGCGATTCAGCGGATCCAAGGTAATTCCGATCGCGACCGGCGACGGCAAGCTGCGGATCGCCGACGTCGAGCCCTATCTGCATGCTGGGAATGACGTGCATTTTCCGCAACCTCGCGCGATTTCGATTTCACAGGCCACCGAATTCGGCGGCGTCTACGAGATTGACGAGCTGCGGGAGCTATGCGCCTTCTCTCACGATCGTGGATTGATCGTTCACGTTGACGGAGCGCGCCTCGCTAACGCCGCGGTCGCACTCGGCGCGACGTTACGCAACCTCACCGTCGATGCCGGAGTCGACGTCCTGAGCTTCGGCGGCACCAAGAATGGACTGATGCTAGGGGAAGCGATCTGCTTCTTCGACGGCGGGCTGCATCGACGCTCGGCTCCCTTCGTGCAGAAACAAGCGATGCAACTGGCCTCGAAGATGCGCTATATCGCCGCGCAGTTCGAAGCGTTGCTGAGCGACAATCTCTGGTCGCGCTATGCTGCGAATGCCAATGCGATGGCTAAACTTCTGCACGAACGCGTGCTCGATATCCCGGGCGTGCGCGTCACGCGACCGGTGCGCTGCAACGCGATCTTGGCGACACTCGATCGCGACGCGCTGGAGCGCATTCAGAAGGAGTTCTTCTTCTACGTCTTCGATCAAACGCTGCCCGAGGTACGCTGGATGACACACTGGGCCACGACGCGGCAAGACGTGGACGAGTTTGCTGGCTGCGTCGCCCAGGCCACTCGCCGCGCCGGCATTCCGTGACTCGAGCAGCTAAGCTTCGCCGTGGAAATAGTCTACCTGCGGACTTGCCTTGACGATAATGGAACGTTGGTGATCGACGAGGGGGGTATCGGTATCGACTAGCAGCTTGTCCGAATCCGGGTAGTAGCACACTTCGACCTCTTCGGTGCGCGCCAAAAGAAGCACGGTGACCGGCGCGTCGCTCTCGTTGAGAAGCTGGTGCGTACCCGTCTCGCCAACTGGTAGAGCGATGAAATCACCTTTCCGGCATCGGATCGTGCCTGCCAAGGTACGAACGCTCGGCGTCCCATCGAGAACGAAGAATAGTTCTTCTTCGCGCGCGTGGCTGTGGAGCGGACAGAAGCGCTGTCCCGGCGCGAGCGTGCTGACGCGGTATCCCAGTCCTCGCGCACCGATGACAAAGCCAACTTCTGCATCCACAACGTGAAATTGCTCGGGTTGGTCGGAACGTTCGTCGCGTTCATCTCGGTAATCCAGCTCATCAACATTGATGCGATGTACCTCAGCGCCGGCCCGTGCAAAAAGCGCTCCGTAAACCGCGGCGTATGCGCCGGCATAGATCGATTGACCGTAGGCCAGAAGCAATCTCTCGGAATTCTCGCGAAGAATTCGCCGCAGGCCGAGTGCGGCTTTGCAAGCGTCTGCATATTCGTTATCCGCCGGCATTGAGAGCGCTCCCCCCGGCGATCCTATCAGATCGTCTCCAACGACGACCGTACGCGAGCCCGGAATGCTTACCGCAAACGCGTCTGCACGCCGTTGATCGGGCAATCGAATCGCCGTCGCGCCAGGAAATAACTCCTCCCGATCCCGCGCGGCAAGAATGAGCGTGGCCCCATATCGCGCCGCTAGTCCTTCCGCGACGGCGCGCCGGTCTTGGGTGAGGACCATAACTCGCGCGACGCCTCCAAGCGTCTCGATCTGTCGATGTGTCGCATCGTCGAACGGCAGGGGATCGATCACGACGTTGCCGGCCTCCGTAACGAACAGATGGCTGTTAGCTATGAAGGGCCGATCCTCGAACGGCTGCGCGCAAGAATGCGCGTTCGGAATGCAGAGCTGCTGTAACATGAGCCTCAGGCCGTCCAGTCGAGCATCGCTTTCCACTCGGGCTTGGAAAAGCGCTGTTTCGATTTGATCGCTTCGACGTACTTGCGTTTGCCGGCGCGGTTCCCCTTACCGAGCATTAGGCCGCCGACGAGGCGGTCTTCCCAGAAAAACAACGCGCGGTACCACTTCTTCTCGCGATCGATTTTGCGCGCGATCTCGAGATCTTGCCGCAAGTCCGTTCCCAGACCGAACTGGGTGATCGTTTGCCCTTTGAAAAGCAGGGACGAATACTCCGGCACATCGTGGTATTTCTCGCTTCCGCCCATCATGTTGAGCGCAACGACCTTCCCGTGCGCGCCGGCGTTGTTCCAGGTGCCCATTCGGTAGCGAATCTCGAGAATCGGATCGTAAAAGTCGGCGACGTCGCCGGCGGCGTAGATCCCCTTGACGCTGGTCTCCAGATGGTCGTCGCACATAATGCCGTTGCTGCTCGTTTGGATCTCGGTGCCGTCACATACCTCGGTGTTCATCCGCAATCCGAAACCATACGCGTAGCACTCGGCCGCTATCTCGCTGCCTTTATTTGTTCGGACCTTGGTGATCGCGCCGTTGGAACGCGCGAACTCCGCCACCTCTTCGCCGTAGTGCATATGCACGCCGTCGGCGGCGGCCGCTTCGTGAAGCAGCGCTCCCGCCTCTTCGTCGATGATGCGGTGCAGCCCCCGTGGGCCACGCATCAACCAATGTGTTTCGAGTCCCCGCGAAGCAAAGGCTTCGGCGAGCTCGTAGGCGATAAAGGACCCGCCGATCGCAACGGCGGTACGGCTGCGATCGATTTGCTCTGAGATGGCTCGCGTATCGTCGAGGTACTGAAACGGAAACAGATTCCCGGCATTTTCCGAACCCGGCTTGCCGGTGGGATTGGGGCGGCCGCCGGTCGCCAGCAAGAGTGCGTCGTAGGGATACGATTTGCCGTCAACCTGCACGACACACTCCTGCGGAATCACGCGTTCGACGTACGTTCGCAGATGTAGGTCGATGCGATGTTCCTCATGCCAGGCGAGGTTGCGAATCATGACTTTCTCTTCTGGAATTTGCCTGCGAAGCATGGGCGGGAGCGAGATGCGGTTGTACAACGTATACGGCTCGTCACCGAACAGCGTAATCTCACAGGACGGGTCGTGCTTACGAAGCTGTTCCGCGGCCGTCGTTCCCGCGAAACCGTTCCCGACGATGACGTATCTGCTAACGCCCGCGCTGCTCACGTTTGCTGCAGGCCCAGGCCGACCATCATCTCGTATCCGACTTCGAGAGCGCGCTCATCAATATCGAAGCGCGCGCTGTGCTGGGGTTCAGAACCCTTCTCCGGGCCTCGTGCGCCGACCAGAAAATACGCGCCCGGCCGCTGTTGCTGCATGAACGCCATATCTTCCGACCACATTACGATCTCGTGCGGGTCGACGATCTCGTCAGAGCCAAGCACGTTGCGGCCCACCTCCCTCACGATGTCGTTGGTCGGCCGATCGTTGATCGTCGGCGGATAGACCCAGTGATATTCGAATCGGTACTCGAGGCGCATCGCTTCGCAGAGGCCGTGTATGACGCGTTCGATGCGTTCGGGCAGCGCTTTGCGGACGCTCTCATCAAACGCGCGGACCGTCCCTTGCAAGTGCGCGCGCTCCGGAATGACGTTGAAGGTCGTGCCGGCATGCAAGGAACCGACGGTAACGACGACCGGCTGCGGCGGCGTAATCTCGCGGCTCGCGATCGTTTGCAGGAGCACGACGAGCTGCGCCGCTCCCACGACCGGATCGACCGCCGTTTGCGGCATCGCGCCGTGGCCGCCTTTGCCGATCAGCTCGATGTCGAAGCGGTCCGACGATGCGAAGAAGGCGCCGTCGCGCACGCCGATTTTGCCCGCGTCGAGTCCGCTATAGAGATGGAGCGCGAACGTGCGATCGACGTGCGGATCTTCGAGTGCTCCGTCTTCGATCATGAGTTTGTTTCCCGAGAAGCCTTCTTCGCCCGGCTGAAAGCATAAGACGAGCGTCCCGGCGACTTCGGACCTTCGCGCGCACAGCGTGTGCGCCGCAGTCAACAGAATCGCCATGTGGCCGTCGTGACCGCACGCGTGCATAACACCGCGATTGCACGAGCGGTACGGCGTGTCGTTGAGTTCTTCCACCGGCAACGCGTCCATGTCGGCGCGCAACAGCGTAACCGGGCCCGGCCGCGCTCCGGGCAACGTTGCGAGAATTCCGGTCTTCCCGACGCCCGTCCGAATCGCATCAACCCCGAAGCTCCGCAGTTCGCGCTCGATGAAGGCCGCCGTCTCGTGCTCTTCGAGAGAAAGCTCCGGATGCGCGTGGAAATGCCGCCGATAGCGGACCAAGTCCGGAACGATGTCTCTAGATGCCGCCGAACGCACGACCACCTGAACGAGCGTAAGCGGCGCCCGCCTTTACCATGTCGCTCTGTTCGGGCCGGCGCGCGCCAGCTACCTCCAGGCGCAGGATTTGGAAGCGTAGCGAGCGACTAGGAAACGTGGTGGCGATCAAGCAAACGGCGGATTCAAAGGGCAAATCGTCCTTCGACCGGCACGGATTGAGCGACGAACAGCTCGTTGCGATGTTTCGCACGATGCTGATGCAACGCATGTTGGAGAACCGCGGCTTCCAGCTCAATCGGCAAGGAAAGATCCCCTTTGCGTCGGCGAGCGAAGGGCACGAAGGCGTGCAGGCCGGCGCGGCAATGGCGTTCGAGCGCGGCAGGGATATCTTGGTTCCGTATTACCGCGACCTCGGTCTCGCTTTGGGTATCGGACTCACGCCCTACGAGGTGCTGCTCTCGCTTTTTGCGCGAGCGGCCGACCACTCGGCGGGACGACAGTTCCCGCATCACTATGCCTGCCGGAAACTCGGCCTCCACACGATTAGCTCGGTCATCGCGGCGCAGCTTCCGCATGCGGTTGGCGCGGCCTACGCTCTGCAGTACCGCCTCGAAGCCGGCCGCGCCGTGCTGACGACTTTCGGCGACGGGGCTACGAGCGAAGGCGAATGGCACGAGTCGATAAACTTTGCCGCCGTGCACAGGTTGCCGATCGTCTTCCTCTGCGAAAACAACGAATGGGCGATCTCGACCCCGCTCTCCCTGCAGATGGGCCAGCCCGATATTTATAGGCGCGCGATCGGCTACGGCCTTCCCGGCGTCGTCGTGGATGGAATGGACGCAATCGCTTGCTATGCCGCGGTAAAAGCGGCGATGGATCGCGCGCGGTCCGGCGGCGGACCCACGCTGGTCGAGGCCAAGTGCTATCGGTTTCTTTCGCATACCACCGACGACGACGATCGCACCTATCGGTCGCGCGACGAAGTTGAGGCGCGCCGCAAAGACGACCCAGTCCCGTGCTTCGAGCGCCTCTTGGTCGAACATTCGATTTTGACGCCGGAGGGCGCGGCAGCATTGAAGCGTTCCGTCCTCGAAGAAACCAACGACGCCACCGACCGTGCGGAGGCGATGGCGTATCCCCCGGCGGCCGACCTCTACGAAAAGGTCTACGTCGAAGGATGGCAACCATGGCTCACCTGAGGAAGCAAGGCGGGAAGAACGATGGCTAGCACCAACACGGCAACCGGAACGCTCGAACGTCATGGCTTGAGCGACGAACAACTGCGCGCGATCTTCCGCAACATGCTGTTGCAGCGGCAGCTCGACAACCGCGGCTTTCAACTCAACCGCCAGGGCAAGGTTCCGTTCGCGCTTGGTAGCGAGGGGCACGAAGCGCTGCAATCCGGCGCCGCGATGGCTTTCAACCGCGGCCGCGACATTCTGGCGCCGTACTATCGCGATTTGGGGCTCTGTCTGGGCATCGGCCTCACGCCCTACGAGATCATGCTGTCGATCTTCGCGCGAGCGGCCGATCACAACGGCGGACGCCAGTTTCCAAATCACTACTCTTCAAAAAGCGCCGGCTTGATGTCGTTCTCGTCGATCTTGGCGGCGCATCTTCCGCACGCGGTCGGAGCCGCTTACGCGATCAAGTATCGGAGCGAAGCGGGGCGCGCCGTTCTGGCCACGTGCGGCGACGGCACCACGAGCGAAGGCGAATGGCACGAGTCTATGAATTTCGCGGCAGTCCATAAGCTGCCGTTCGTCATGCTCGTCGAGAATAACGAATGGGCGATTTCAACGCCGCTCGACAAGCAGATGGCCCAACCGGAGATTTGGAAACGCGCCGAGGGCTATGGCATGCCCGGGCGCCGTTTCAACGGTTTCGATCCTATCGCAACCTACGCCGCCGTCAAAGAAGCAATGGATCGGGCGCGCGGCGGTGGCGGACCGACACTGGTCGAAGGGACTTGCTACCGCTATCTCGCGCACTCGACCGATGACAACGACATGACGTACCGCACTCGCGAAGCCGTGGACGAGCGGCGCCGGCAAGACCCGGTTCCGGTTTTCGAAACGAAGCTGCTGGAACATGGGATCATGAACGCGGAGGGCGTAGCGGCTATGCGCAAGGACGTGCTGCGCGAGACCAATGAGGCGACCGATGCGGCGGAGGCGTTGCCCTATCCCGAGCCGGCCGATCTCTACATCCACATCTACGAAGGAGCTTGGCAACCGTGGCAGTCGTGAGCAGCAACTCGACCGTGATGAACAACGTCGAGGCGGTCCGCGCGACGCTGTACGAGGCGATGAAGAGCGACGATCGCACGCTCGTGCTGGGCGAAGACGTGGGGGCGCGCGGTAATGTCTTTCTGATTACCAAGGACTTCATCAACGAGTTTGGTCCGGAACGCGTGATCGACACACCGATCGCCGAAGCGTCGATCGTCGGCATTGCGATCGGCATGGCCATGGAAGGCTTGCGCCCGATTGCCGAGATCCAGTTCGCCGATTTCATTTATCCTTCGTTCAACCAAATCGTGGGCGAAGCGGCGAAGACGCGCTATCGTTCGAACGGCGAATACACCTGTCCGCTCGTCATCCGCACTCCTTACGGCGGCGGCGTACGCGGCGCTCTCTCACATTCGGTTTCGATCGAAGCGCTCTTTTACCACGTCCCGGGGTTGAAAATCGTCGCCCCCGCGTTTCCGGCCGACGTCAAGGGGTTGCTTAACGCCTCAATCGACGATCCCGATCCGGTCCTCTTTTTGGAGCACAAGAAGACCTATCGTCTGATCAAAGGTGAAGTGCCGAACGGCCACTACACCATTCCGCTCGGCAAGGCCAACGTTTTGAAAGAGGGCGACCAGCTTACCGTCGTTTCCTACGGACTCTACGTTCATTGGGCGTTGGAGGCTGCGCGAACTGTGGAGCGAGACGGCATCTCGGTCGAGGTCATCGACCTACGTTCGATCCGGCCGATGGATAAAACGACGATCTTAAACAGCGTCGAAAAAACTCGCAAGCTGATGATCATTCATGAAGATAACAAGTTCGGCGGCATCGGCGCGGAGATCAGCGCGATGGTCGCCGAAGAGGCTCTCTTCCATCTCGACGCGCCAATCCGCCGACTTTGCGGACCCGACGTGCCCGCCATGGGGTACGCGCTGCCCCTCGAGGAAGCGTTTATGTCGTCGCCGTCCGAAATGGCCGAGGCGATGCGAGAAATGGTGACGTTCTGATGGCTACAACGATTACTATGCCGCAGCTCGGTGAAACGGTGACCGAAGGCACCGTCGCACAATGGCTGAAAAACATCGGTGACACCGTCGACAAATACGAAGACTTCGTCGAAGTCTCTACCGACAAAGTCAACGCCGGAGTTCCTTCCCCGGTAACGGGAACGATTCGCGAGCTGCTCGTCAAGGAAGGGGAAACGGTCGCTACCGGTACGCCGATCGCGGTCATCGAGGAAGTCGGATCGGCGACCGCCGCGGACCTGCCGCCCGCTACCGAAATGCCGGCGCAGGCCGCACCAGCTCAGACTTCACGCGGACCGTCGCCAAATGGTCCCACCGCGTCGAGCGGGGCGGAAAGTCTCGAAGAGAGCGCGATGCGCGGCGCTTCACCTGCGGTTCGACGGCTCGCGCGCGAGCATCACATCGATATTCGCACGATCAAAGGCAGCGGTGCCAACGGGCGCATCACGGCTGACGACGTGCTGAGTGCCGCGCGAGCGCCCGCCGGCCCAGCGCCGATTCCCAGGCCCGGGCAAACGTCGACATACGCACAACCGGTTCCGGGAACGTTGGTCCCGCTAACGCAGGCGCGCCGCATCATTGCCGAGCGGATGGTCGAGAGCCGGCACACCGCACCACACGCATGGTCGATGGTCGAAATCGACGTTACCGATGTCTGGAGCTGGCGTCTCCGTGAGAAAGACCGATTCGAACGCGAAGCCGGCCACAAGCTGACGCTGCTGCCGTTTTTCATTCGCGCGGTGGTGGAATCGCTTGGCGCGTTTCCGTTAATGAACTCGAAGTTCGTGCCCGCTAGCGGGTCCGGGCAGGCCGCCATCTACGTCAACGAGCACGTCCACATCGGCATCGCGATCGGATTACCCACCAATCTCGTCGTCCCCGTGATTAAGAACGCCGATCAGCTGTCGATCAAGGGAATCGCCATCGCCGCCGGCGAGCTAATCGAAAAAGCCCGCAAGGGGAAGCTCGGAGTGGACGAGCTCAGCGGCGGTACGTTCACGGTCAACAACAACGGCGCTAACGGTTCGTGGGCATCCGCACCGATCATCAATGCGGGCCAGGCCGGCATCGTGACGATGGAGGCAGTCGTCAAGAAACTCGTCGTGCGCGACGACGATTCATTGGTCATTCGGCGCATGATGAATTCGTGTCTTTCGCTCGATCATCGGGTCGTCGATGGCTACGTGGCCAGCGGCTTCTTGGCCGATCTGAAGCGGCGCCTCGAAGCGATGCGGCCGCAAGGAGAGTTGTAGCTCGCAGATTCGCAAGCATTTCCGCTTTGAAGCGGCCCACGCTCTCCCGTACCATCCGGGAAAGTGCGCGCGCATGCACGGGCATTCGTACCACCTCGAGGTCGCGGTTCGCGGCCCGATTCGCTCGCGCGGACCCGCGCGCGGCATGATCGAGGATTTCGATAAGATCGAACGCATCGTCGCCGAGCGCGTCCTCGACGTGCTCGATCATCACCACCTGAACGACACGATTGAAAACCCGACGGTGGAAAACATCGTGCTGTGGATTTGGCAGCGGCTCCAAAGCGATCTGCGCGGACTCGACGAGGTGGTGCTATGGGAAACGCCAACCGCCTGCGCCGTCCTTCGTAAGAGCGACATACATGCTTCAGCTTTCTGAGATTTTTTACAGCGTCCAAGGCGAGGGCCTTTGGGCCGGAACGCCCGCCGTTTTCGTGCGCCTCGCCGGCTGCAACTTAGCGTGTGATTTTTGCGACACCGACTACTCAACGAAGTTCTTCGCGAACGTCGCACAGATCGTCGCAATGGTACGGGCGGCGGGTGCCGATTGTCCTATGGTCGTGCTGACCGGCGGTGAACCGCTCGCGCAGAGCGCCACGCCGGCGCTAATCGAGGCCTTGCGTCACGACGGCCGCCGCGTTCATATCGAGTCGAACGGTACGATCTTCACCGAACTGCCGGACGACGTCTGGCTTTGCGTCTCGCCAAAGGAGCGGGTAGATCGACGGATGGCCGCGCGCGCAAACGAAGCAAAGCTCATCGTCGACCAGCGCATCCCCGAGGAGCACTTCGCGCTCTTTGCCGATAAGCCGACGATTCTGCTGCAGCCAGAAGGCAACAAACCATTCAACGTCGCGCTTGCGCTGGACTACGCGAAGGCGCACCCGCAGCGCTTTCGGCTCTCGCTGCAAACGCACAAGTTCATCGGCGCGCCGTGATCCTGCTGGCATGCGCCGTTGGAGCCGAACTGTCGTTTTGGGAGCCGTGCGATGGCGTGGAAACGCTGGTGATGGGCGTCGGCCCGGTTGAAGCATCGTGCGCGCTGACCGCCGCGCTCTGCCAACGACCCTATCGCCTGGTGGTCAACGCCGGTCTCGCCGGGGCATTCGGCGGCGCGGCGCAGATCGGTGACGGGGTGATCGTCGCCGAAGATGCGATGGAGCTGCGGCTGGAAAACGGCATGGCACTGAGCCTGCCGCGCGGCGAGACGACCGTCGACAAAGCGCGCTCCGACCCCGAGTTCGTCAAGAGCCTGCGCGCCAAGGGTTTTCCGGCGGTACGTGGCCTCACGGTCTCCCGCGTGACGTCGAGTGAGGAAACGGCTCTCCGCCTCTCCGCCGAGCTCGGCGCGCAAGTCGAATCGATGGAAGGCTTTGCCGTGCTGCGCGCCGCCGAACGCGCCGGCGTCCGGGCAATCGAAGTGCGCGGGATTTCGAACCGTTGCGGTGCGCGCGAAGCCAGCGGCTGGAACTTCGCGGCCGGATTGGCGGGCCTGCAGCGCATTACCACCGCGCTTTTTGAGATGCTGTAAATGGCGTACAACTTAGCGTATTCGCCCTGCCCCAACGATACCTACATCTTTGCCGCGCTGACCAATGGCCTGCTCGACAACGCACCCGAGGTCTACGCTCATCTCGCGGACATCGAAGAACTCAACGCGGGCGCAGCCCGCTCGCAATACGAGCTCACCAAGGTCAGCTACGGCGCGATTCCGTTTCTGATGGACCGCTATCGGATTCTGCCTTCGGGCGGCGCGATCGGACGCGGTTGCGGCCCGTTATTGGTCGCACGGCCGGCGGCCTCTCCACCGCTCTTTGCCGATTTCGGGCGCAAGCGCATCGCAATTCCCGGCGAGCGCACGACCGCCTTCATGTTATTGCAGCTGGCACTCGGAACGCGGCCAAAGAGCGTACAAATGCGTTTCGATCGGATCGTCGCTGCAGTCGCAAGCAGTGAGGTCGACGCGGGACTGATCATTCACGAGTCCCGTTTCACCTACCGCGAGGCAGGCCTCATCGCGATCGCAGACCTCGGCGAATGGTGGGAGACGATGACGCTCCTTCCCATTCCGCTGGGAGCGATCGTGGTGCGAAACGACGTCGAAACGGCCGAGGTTCAGCGTATCGATGAGGCGATTCGGCGCAGTCTCGCTTTCGCGCGTGCCAACGAAGACGCCGTCATGCCGTACGTGCGCGAGCATTCTGTTGAGATGAGCGATGACGTCATTCGCGCGCACATCGCCCTCTACGTCAACGAGTTCACCGAGGACCTCGGCGAGACTGGGCGCGATGCCGTGCGCGCGCTTTTCGCTCGCGCACACACCGCTGGAATCTTAAAGGCGGAAACGGAGCCGCGTTTCAACTAAGCGAAGGGACGCATATGCGACGTCGCCATTTTCTGGCGGGCAGTGCCGCGTGCAGTCTTGCGTTGACCGCGCCGCTTGCTGCCGAGCCTCCGCCCCAGCCGCGAATCGAGTTGGGCGATGACGTTTTTCTTCGGCGAACGTGGCGCGATCTGGGTCGCCGCACCGTCGGAATAATTACGAATCAGAGCGGCGTGACGTCTTCGCTCGATTCCATCGTTGACGTGATCCTTCGAGATGGACGTGTTAGAATCAAGGCGATCTACGCGCCCGAGCACGGTTTTCGCGGGGATCGCGGTGCCGGCGCGTCGATCGAATCGTACGTCGATCCGCGGACGAACCTCCCGGTCTACAGTTTGTACGGCGCTTCCCGCCACCCGAGCGCAGCGATGTTGGAAGGCGTCGACGTGTTGCTCTTCGACATCCAAGATGTCGGCTCGCGGGCCTACACCTACATCTCGACGATGGCTTATGCTATGCAAAGCGCTCGAGCCTACGACAAGGAGTTCTGGGTGCTCGACCGGCCCAATCCCATCGGCGGCGCGAGGGTCGAGGGACCCGTTCTCGAGCCGGCGTACGAATCGTTCATCGGACTCTATCCGATTCCGATGCGCCACGGAATGACCGTCGGGGAGCTGGCGAAACTTTTCAACGAGCATTTTGGCATTGGCGTTTCCCTTCGCGTCGTCAAGATGAACGGATGGCAGCGCTCGATGATCTGGCCCGACACGGGACTGCAGTGGGTCCAAACTTCTCCCAACATCCCGCACTGGCAGACGACGATCGTTTATGTCGGTATGGGACTGGTCGACACCGTCGGCGTCAACAACGGCAGCGGTTTTACCAAACCGTTCTTTCTGGCCGGCATGGTCGGCATCGACGGACCCAAGCTTGCGAGCTACATGAACGGGCGTAATTTGCCGGGGGTTTGGTTTCGCCCGGCGGCGTGGTCGCCGCTAACCGGCTTTTGGGAGAACCACGACCTCACCGGCGTGGAGCTGATGGTCTTCGATCCGCGACGTTACGTCGCGGTTCGCACCGCCGTTGAAATCTTGGTCGCGGTACGCGATCTTTTTCCTCGCGTGATCGAGATCAAAAGCATTGCGGGCCTCGATCGCGATTGGGGCACCGATTCATTCCGTCAAGCGTTTCTCGCCGGCAAGACCGCGGAAGCGATCCTCGCTCAATGGACGCCCAGCGTCACCGCATTCGAATTGCTGCGCCGAAGATATTTGCTGTATTAATCACGCTAATTTAGGCCGCGGTAGATAAAACCGATCTACGATCAGCGCTTCGCCGCTACGCTGCAGTAGCGAGAGAGCGCGTCCTGCAGCTCGGCAGTCAGGCGGCGAAGCTGAGGCTCGATGTTGTCCGCGTTCGCGCGTAAAATGTCGACCCACATCGCGGGGTTCATATTGGCGATGCGCAGCAGCTCCCGAGCTACCGGACCGCAGAGCGGCTGCGAGTCCGGCCCGTTCTGGCGCAACAACGCTGCATAACAGGATGCGACGATCTGCGGAAGATGTGACGTCAGCGCTACGGAGCGGTCGTGCTCTTCGGCCTCCATCGCAACCGGAACGCCGCCGCACCAGCGAATAAACTCGACGGCGCGTCCATCGAGTTCGTCGTTGCCGCTCGGTACGTAGGCCCACGAACAACCATCGAAAAGATCCGCCCGCGCACCGCTTACGCCGCTGCGCTCGCTTCCGGCCATCGGATGCGTGCCAACGAAATTCCACAGACCGCGGGCTGCGCGCGCAACCGGCGCCTTGACGGAAGATACGTCGAGCAGGAGGGCGGGTGATGCTTTCGGTTGGCTCGCCAGTCGTGCAAGCTCGCTCAGCGTAGCTTCGAGATGCGTCGCAATCACGACAACGTCGCCGGCGTGTCGTAACGAGTCGGGCGCCGCGATCGCGTCAATTGCGCCGGAGTCCCGCGCCGCATCCAATGCGGCGGAGCTGCAGTCGGAACCCAAGACGTATGCGCCATTGCGGCGCGCCCGCATTCCGATCGAGCCGCCGATCGTCCCGACGCCGAGGATGCCGACGACCTTGCCGATCAACTCGCGGCGCGCACCAAATCGGGACGTAACCCCGCAGCACCATCCAGATAGACGTGCTCGATTTCGTGTGCCTTTCGCACCGTGTTTACGTGCATCAGCACGCGAATGCAGCGGCCAAGCGCTCCCGGAACGTCGACTTCGGCAAAGTGCAGCATGGGAACGTGCACCCAGCCCATCTCGCGTGCCGCCAGCGCGGGAAAGCAGGCACGAAGGTCGGGCGTAAGGCTAAAGAGCACCGAAGCGATATCGTCGAGATCGATCTCGTTACGCCGCGTCATCTCGCTAAGAAGACGCTTCGTGGCGCACGCCATTGAGGCTACGTCGTCGGCATCGGCCGTGATCGCTCCCCGGACTCCTCGAAAAACGCGAACCCCCGCCGAGTCGGCGGGGGTCTGCGTTGTCGCTTGCTGTTTACTGGTAGTTCCGTGCAAAACGCTTCCCTCACCGACCTCGAAGGCGGCAGTAATACACCGAATACTCATACGAGCCTAACGTCCACATGATATTCGACTATGCAACCACACCTCGTCTTTAATGTCAAGGGCGGGCATGCAGCAGGGTCTGCTTGCCACGGCGAACTATCAATCGTGCTCCGCGAACGATTGATTGAAGCGCTTGGAACCGACGCGGTGAAGACCGCTGCCGAAGACCTCGCCGTCTATGCGTTCGACGCGTACACCGACGGCGGCACTCCCTCGGCGGTGGTTTTGCCCGCGTCCACGAGAGAAGTCAGCGCAATCGTAAAAATCGCTCGCGATTGCGGCGAACCCATCGTCGCGCGCGGCGCCGGCACCGGCCTTTGCGGCGGCGCCGTTCCGACCGTTGGCGGCGTCATACTCTCCTTTACCCGCATGAATCGAGTGCTCCAGCTGGACGAGGCAAACCGGCGCGCGCGAGTGCAGCCGGGGCTCATCAATCTCGACCTCTCGCGCCACGTTGCGTCGAGCGGGCTCTTCTATGCTCCTGACCCTTCTTCGCAACAAATCTCCACGATCGGCGGCAACATCGCAACAAATGCCGGTGGCCCGCATTGCCTATCGTATGGAACTACCGTCAATCACGTGTTGGCGCTCGAGGTCGTCGACCATCGCGGCGAGGTTTTCACAACCAACATTGATGACGTGGGGTACGACCTCACCGCGGCGCTGGTCGGCAGCGAAGGAACGCTGGGGCTCGTAACGTCCGCATGGTTGCGTCTGGTCACGCTTCCCCAAGCCGTGCGCGTCTGGATCGCTGCCTTCGGCGACGTGGACTCGGCTTCCGAAGCCGTATCCGCAATCATCGCGGCCGGCATCGTGCCGACCGCGCTCGAGATGATGGATGCGGTTATAACGCAAGCCGTCGAAGCGGCGTTTCACGCGGGCTATCCAACCGACGCGGGCGCCATTTTGCTCGTCGAATATGCCGGCCTGGAGGAGGACGCCGATGCGGCTGAAGCGGCGATTCACGCAATCGCGCTGGAGCATGGCGCCCGGTCGTGGCGCAGCGCGCGCAGTAAACTGGAGCGCGAAACGCTCTGGGCCGGCCGCAAAGGCGCGGCCGGAGCGACGGGGCGTATCGCGCCGAACTACTACACGCAAGACGTCTGCGTTCCACGCAGTAAGCTGCCGCAGGCGTTGCGCCTCGTCGAAAGCGCGGCTGCGGAGAATGGCGTGACGGTCGGCAACGTCTTCCACGCCGGCGACGGCAACCTCCATCCTCTGCTGATGTACGATAAACGCGATCGCAAGCAAGTGGCGGCCGTCGTCGAGACGGGCAATGCGATCCTCAACTGCGCCATCGATCTGGGGGGAACTATCAGCGGCGAGCACGGGATCGGCTGGGAGAAGCGCGACGCGATGACGCGCGTCTACTCGACCGCCGACCTGGCGGCAATGGGACGCGTGCGCGACGTTTTCGACCCGGCACGCGTCCTCAATCCGGAAAAAATCTTTCCCACCGGCTCGCGATGCCCCGAGGTCGCGCCGCCGTGAGCATCGTGCAAGAACGCATAAGGCCGACGAGCACTGATTCGGTGAGTGAGATCCTCGCAGACAGCGATCGCTCCGGACGCAAGGTTTCGATCGTGGGCGGCAACACGCTGGCCGGAATGGGCTTTCCGGCGGAAGGCCCGGATACGACGTTGGAGACGACTGGACTGACGGGAGTCGTTGCAAACGAACCGGCCGATCTCGCCATCGCGGTACGCGCCGGCACGCCGCTGCAAAGCCTCTCGACGGTGCTCGCCGCCCAAGGACAGTTCCTTCCCTTCGATGCGCCGCAACCGCACAGCGCCACGATCGGCGGCACGCTTGCAGCGGGATGGCTCGGTCCGCGTCGCCATCTCTACGGACGCATTCGGGATTATCTGATCGGCTCGGCAATCGTGCTTGCCGACGGCACGATTGCGCGTGCCGGCGGCATGGTACCAAAAAACGTCGCAGGTTACGACATGAGCCGGCTTTACGTCGGCTCCTTCGGCACGTTGGGCATCCTGGTGCAAGCCAATTTTAAAACCGTGCCGAGACCGCCCCACGCGCGACTTTTCTTGGCACCGCTTCCCGAGAACACGCGCAGCCGCGCAATGGCCCAGCTGAGGGCGCTCGCGATTCCGCCGGCCGGCGCCTTTTGGGTGGATGGATTTCACAAGGCAATCGACGGCGCAGCAGGCGACGAGGGGCGTATCGTCGTCCTGCTCGAGGGCAGCAATGCGTTACTCGAGCGTGCCACGCGCGATCTGCGTTCGGCGCTGGGACGGGCCGGCGTGCCGGAAACCACGGTAACGGACGCCGGGGCACGGGAATCGTTTGAGCGCGTCGTCGATGCGTACGTCGCGTGTCTGGGCGAGCGCTCGATCACGTATCGCGTCTATCCGTTCGCCGACGCGTCAGAGGAGTGCACGCTGCGATTACACGAGGTCGCCCAGCGATTCAAACTGCATGCGGAAACGATTGCGGACGTGATGAACGGCGACGTCGTGCTGCGCGTGAGCGACCGCGACGCGCGCGCGCTGGCCGCAAGAATCGAAACCTTTGACGATGCCGTGCACGAATTCGAGCCGCGCGCGCAGGTTGTCGCCGGCAAAAACCCGCAGCGCGATTATCTGCGCGTTTGGGGCGAAGCGCCGGCCGCCATCGAGCAGATGCGTGCGCTCAAAGCCCGCTTCGACCCGAATCGCACCTTGAATCCCGGACGTTTCGTGGGGGGAATTTAATGCCGTGAAAGTTTTGTTGCTGGGCGGTTCGGGCTTTGTCGGACGACATCTCACGGCGCCCCTTCGAGCGCGTGGCGACGAGGTTGTCGTGGCATCGCTGCGCGATCCTTCGGCTGCAGCTACGGCCGCCGAGTCATGCGACGCAATCGTCAACCTAGCGGGTGAACCGCTGGCCCAACGCTGGAGCGCCGCACTTAAACGGCGCGTTGAAGAAAGTCGCGTCGCCCTGCCGCAAGGCTTTCTCGAGTCGCTTTCGCACCGGTCGCGCCGCGGCAGCATCTATATAAGCGCATCCGCGGTCGGGTACTACGGTACGAGCGAAACGGAGACGTTCGTCGAGGAGAGCCCGCCCGGAAACGACTTCCTTGCGCGCGTTTGCACCGCATGGGAACGCGAAGCGCGCCGAGCCGCTGATCAGGGCATGCGCGTCGCACTTATTCGAACCGGGATCGCGCTCGGTAAGGGAGGTGGTGCGCTGGAAAAAATGCTTCCGCCATTTCGTGCCGGCCTTGGCGGCCGCATTGGCAGCGGCCGCCAATGGTATTCGTGGATACACCTGGACGATCTGATCGGGATTTACTTAATGGCGCTGGACGGCGCCGACGGAGCGCTCAATGGATCCGCGCCCAATCCCGTGACCAATGCAACCTTCACCGAGGAGCTTGGCACGGCACTGCATCGTCCGACCGCGCTCCCGGTTCCGACGTTGGCTCTGCGCGCGTTGCTCGGTGAAGGCGCCGACATGCTGCTCAACGGACAGCGCGTGCTGCCGCGCCGCACGCAGGAACTCGGCTACCGCTTCAAGTTCCCGGAGCTCAAAGCTGCGCTAACGAATCTACTTTAAACTCGAGCGCCTCGAGATACTTTTCGGTGTCCATCGCGGCGCGACAGCCTGCGCCCGCTGCCGTAACAGCCTGGCGATACCGAAAGTCGTTGACGTCCCCGGCGACGAAGACGCCCTCAACGCCGGTCGACGTGCCGTCGGGCGAAACGAGATAGCCTCGCTCGTCGAGATCGAGCTGCCCTGCGAAGACGGCGGTATTCGGCGTGTGACCGATCGCGACGAACAACGCGTCGGATTCGACGTCGTAGGCCGCGTCGTCGACGAGATTTCGAATCCGCAGTCCCGTCACGTGCGTATCGCCGTGGACCTCCTCGACCGCGCTATTCCAAATCACGGCGATTTTATCGTGTGAGAGCAGCCGATCGGCCATGATTTTGCTCGCGCGCAAACGATCGCGGCGATGCACGAGCGTAACGCGCCGGCCGAAACGCGTGAGAAAGAGCGCCTCTTCGGCCGCCGAATCGCCGCCGCCGACCACGAAGATGTGCTTGTCCCGGAAAAAGGCTCCATCGCAAGTTGCACAGCTCGAGACCCCGCGTCCGCGCAACCGCTCTTCGCCTGGGATTCCCAACCAGCGCGCGCTAGCGCCGGTCGCAACGATAACGGTTTCGGCTTCGTAGGCTGCATCCAGCGTCCGAACGGCCAGGGGGCGCTGCGTAAAGTCGACCGACGTGACGTCAACGCTTTCGATCCTGGCGCCGAAGCGCTCGGCTTGCTCGCGAAAGCGAATCATCAAATCAGGCCCCATGATTCCGTCGGCGAAGCCGGGGTAATTCTCGACGTCGGTGGTCAGCATGAGCTGGCCGCCGTACAATCCGCCCGCCAACACGAGGGGGTTCAAGTTCGATCTTGCGGCGTAAATGGCGGCCGTCAGGCCTGCCGGCCCAGACCCGATGATGATGACTCGTTCCATTTCGGGATTCTTCGACTCCGTCGGCTTCATCCCGGTTGCAGACACTTAGTCGCGGGCCGTCGAAGCCGCCCGAATGGCCAGCCCACCGATCCCATTAGAAGACACTTTTGGCGACATCCTTCGCAAAGCGATGCGAGGCGTCGGTGTCAATCAAAAGCAGCTCGCGGAGGCGACCGGAATTCCGGTCAAAGCCGTCGCCGAGTGGTTAAAGGACGACGGAGCAGCCGACGACGCGCAGGCGCGCGCGGTCGCGACCATCCTACGACTCGACGGCGGGAAGCTCGCCGACAGCGCGGCTCAACGATGGACGCCACCGCACGTCGAACTGCCCAACGTGCGCCGCCATCCGCAGCATCCCCATCCCAGCAATGGCTACGTTTTTTTTCTCCAGGGCGGCCGCCAGGCGGCGCTTGTCGACCCGGCGGGCGTTCCGCAAAATCTCTTACGCGTGCTGCGCGATGGCGATTATCATCTTCAGTACATCCTGATAACGCACAAGCATGCGGATCATTGCGACGCGACGGCCGATGTCGCGGCTGCTTTCCCGCAGGCGCGCATCGTGATGCACAAACTTGACGTGGCCGCGATTGGTTCACTCGTCAGTTCTGCGACGCTGGTACGCGACGGTGAGACGTTGCCCTTCGGTGAAGGATCGTCGATCCGCATGGTGCATACGCCCGGCCATACCGACGGATCGTCGTGCTACCTCTTTCAGAGCACGGTTTTTTCGGGTGACACGCTCTTCGCGGCTAGCGTCGGCGGCGCGTACGGCGACGTCAGCACGTACGACGATATCCTCAAGAACGTACGCACCAAACTCTTCACGCTGCCGGACGATACGGTAGTCATGCCCGGCCACGGTCCGCCCACGACCATCGAGCTCGAGAAACAGCACAACCCGTTTTTCTAACGATGGAACTCTATAACTGATACTTGAGGCCCCTATGGGATCGGGAGATGGACGATGTCTTCACTAAGGTTTGCCCTCGCTTTAATTTGGGGAATCTCGCTTAATACGTCGGCCGCGATGGCGCAAGACGAGCAGTATTCGCCCGGAGTCTGGCATTATCGCTCCGTTGCGTGCGTTGACACCACGGTCAAAGATGTCCAGCCGCGACTAACGTCGGACGGTCAAAAGACGTTCACGACTCGCGACTTCGAAGAGAGCGGAGTAACCGTAGAGTTCGCGACGTTCTTAGGGTCCGACGCCGCGCACCCGCACATGCGGGCAGCAGTTACGCACTACCAAGGGACGCAGGGCAATACCATCATGATGCGCGAGCGACCGGGCGATAAAGTGCAGGTCTGCTTTTTATCAAGGCCGGCCCCCACGATGTATTGCAATCCAGATCAAGATGGAAGAGGGCTGGTTTTTCGGGTCTACGACTATCGCCAGCATGCTCAGTACTCAGGAATGAACAGTGAACACGACTGCGGTGGCGCGTAACGGTTACGGCTTTCCACGTGAGTGTCATCTGCTGCAGCGCTATTGGCGATACGCAGCCGGAACGGTGACCGAAGCGCCGTCGTTTCCGGTGATCGTCGCGCCGCTTTGTTGGGGCGCGCTGTCCAACTCGCGAATCAGCTCAAACTGAAATACCGCCTCACCCGAACGAGGTAGCTGGATCTCGACCCGCTGCGGTGAGCACAACTTCGGCGTGCAGAATGCGGCAATCCAGCCTGAGGCGACTCTCGATGCTTGCAATCGAACCGTGGCATTCGGTCTACCGCTAACTTCCAAGCGATACTTTGCTGTATCCGCTCCAGTGATTTGAAAATCCGCGCCGGTCCACGGTTGGATGGACAAGTGCGTGGCAGGCTGCGCAAGAGCAAGCAGCATCGCGAGGCCGGTTAGCATGACTCTCCTTGGAACATTTTACGTACGGAGTTTATACCCGATCGCCATCATGCGCAACACCGTCCCAAGCGCGACCGCCGCAAGCAGGGTAATCATTGCAATCGAGAATGCCGGCGAAAGGTAGCTTTGCCCGGTGTAGCTGCGGCGAAACGCGTCGATTGTGTAGAAAATCGGATTGAACAGCTCTAAGTTGCGCAAGACCGGCGGCAGCATCGTTGCGGAGGTGAAGACGCCGCCGACGAAGGTGAGCGGCGTGATCACGAAAGTGGTAAGGATGGCGATGTGGTCGAACTTTTCCGCGATCAACCCGAAGATCAATCCGAGCGCCGAGAACAGGATCGAAACTAGCGTGATCACGCCGAAGTAGAGGGCCCAATCGTGCGGGGCACTGTGCACGAGCGCCACGCCGAGCAGAGTAATCAGCCCAGCGATCAACAACGCACGCGCCAAACTTCCGAAGACATAGCCGGCGACCATTTCAGTGGCCGACAGCGGAGCGATCAACAACTCTTGAATCGAGTTCATAAACCGGCCCTGGAAGAGCGAACTGGAGCATTCTCCGTACGAGGAGTCGATGACTTGGAGCATGATGAGCCCCGGTATGAGGAACTGAGCGTAGCTGACTCCTTGGACGCTAGGGATCCGGCTGCCCAACGCAAGGCCAAAGACGAAAACGTAGAGTACCGTCGTGATGATCGGGGGCCAGATCACCTGATTGATGATCTTGAGACTTCGAATAATCTCGCGCTTGACTAGCGTCCAAAGCCCAAAGGTATTAATTGCGCATCAGCTCCAGGAAGACGTCTTGCAGCGAGGCGCCGTCGGCAACCAACTCTTCGGTCGGTTTTTCGGTAACGATACGGCCGCCACGAATGATCGCGATCCGTTTACACAGCTCTTCAGCTTCCTCCAGGTAGTGCGTCGTCAAGAAGATCGTGAGGCCTTCTTCGTTTAGCGAACGCAGCCACTGCCACAGCTCCAGCCGCAGTTCGACGTCGACGCCGGCAGTCGGCTCGTCGAGAATCAGCAGCTTTGGCTGGTGCATCAGGGCACGCGCGAGCGACAGCCTGCGTTTCTGGCCGCCCGAGATTTTGGTGTACTCGAGATGAGCGTGCGAGGTCAGCCCGAAGCGCTCGAGCAGCATGTCGGCTCGCTCGGCAACGGCCTTGCCGCCAAGCCCATAATATCCGGCGGCGAAAATCAACACGTCGCGCAGCGATAGATAACGGTCGAAATTATACTCCTGGGGCGAGAGCCCAATGAGCCGGCGCGCCTGCCGCCATTGTTTTTCGTTGTCGTAACCAAAAACGCGAATGCTGCCGGCGCTCCTGCGGGCAAGACCGACGATGGCGTTAATCGTCGTTGTCTTGCCGGCCCCGTTGGGCCCCAGAAAGCCAAAGAACTGGCCCGCGTGTACGCGCAGCGAGATTCCGTCGACCGCCGTGAACGCACCGAAGCGTTTCACGAGACCTTCGACGTCGATTGCCGGCGCTAGGTAGTTTGTCGAGCTATGGAATGAAACTCTTTAATCCTTTATACCGGTGGCGGCGCAGCGTGGCGATCAGCTCGCCACTCTCCGGAATCCCGCAATCGGTCAATTGGGTTGCAACTCTCTTGGTGTCAAATGGGACTCGCCGGTGCTTCACTTGCCAGCCGCCCGTGCGCTCGGTGAAAATCGCATAACATGCGCGTGGGTCTCCGTCCTTCGGCAGTCCGACGGATGCAACGTTGACCAGCAACTTTCCATGCCACACCCGGACGTACGGCAGATGCAGGTGACCGAAAGCAATCGCGGTCGCACCTTCATCGCCAACGAGCCGCCGCAAGACCGATTCGTCTGCATCCGGCCAGAGGTGCTCGTCGTCGGTTTTTGGATTGGCGTGAACGATGAGCAGCTGGTTGTCGTCCTCACCGATCCGTAAAGCAAACGGCAGCACCTTTAGCCAAGAGCGCCACCGCTCGCCGAGCTCGCGGCGCGTCCAGGCAATCTGCGCGGTCTCGGCCGGCGTGAATTTTTCGGGCAACTCATCGTCAGCGATGTACCGATCGGTGTTGCCACGGACGCACGCGGCGCCGATTTCCTCGAGGCGCTGCAAAACCTTTTTGGGCTTCGGTCCATCGAGGCAGAGATCACCGGCGATGACGATCGCTTCAGCGCCGCCCTGCGAAGTGAGGTCCGCCAAACAGGCGTCCAGCGCCAGGAGATTGCCGTGTATATCGGAGAGGACGGCGATCCTCGTCACCGTCGCGGTCATTCGCGCCGGAGAACGAGTGCAAGCATCGACGGAGTCAAACCTAGTTTTGTGAAATCGTAAAGATCGATCGATTCGACCGCAATTCCGGCGCGCCGCATCGTCGACAAGGCCGTGCGGTATCGGATATCAGCAAGGACGTGACGCTCGTCCAGGCACAACACACCGGCGGCGTACTCTTCGCCTCGCTCCAACACTATCGTTTTAAAACCCGCGAACGCTGTGATGTCGGCCTTGTCGGAACCGATCACGATCGTATCCTTCGCGACGGCGGTCGCCACCGAGCGCAGCGCCGGGACGCCTGGCGCGACCTTGACTTCGGCGACGCGATATCCATGACTTTGTGCGAGGCGGGCGAACCCGTGGCGGCCCAACTGGTTCCCACGCGCGCCGACTCCGATGAACGCGGTATTCCCCGCCAAGACCACGTCGTTGCCGTCGAGTAAGCCGGGCGCGGCAATGTGGCCCGCAACCGGGATGTCCAGGCGCGCAAACTTCGATTCCATGCGATCGACTTCGCCTCGCCGAGACATCGCGGTAAGACGCATCAGCACGGCGCCGTCTCCGAACGCCACGGCTGTGTCACCGGCGGCCGTCTCGTACGGGTCGAGTTCGTGCGACTCCAACACGATCGTTTCGACGCCGAAATACTCGAGCATCTTGCGAAAAACGATATGCTGTTCGAGCGCGCGCTCGTAGATGGGGCCGGGCTCCCCGACGAGCGGCATAATGCTCTCGATCGCGCGCGCCGGCTTCACCAACACGACGCTTCGCAGCCGGCTGGTCGGCGCCGGGACCAACCGCGGTCCGAAATTCAACGCACGCTGATGCGTGGTCATCGCGCCGTATACGGCTCGGGCACCGGCGCGGTGGTAAAGAACGTGCTCATGTCGGAGGCGAGCAGATCGTTTAACGCCAGCGCAGGCAAACCCAAGATCTCTTCTTCAGTTTTTACGACGCTTGCGGAGCTCAGATGTTCGTCGCCGACGTAGCCCCGCCGCGCCAGCGGCGAAACGATCAGTGCGTAACTGCGCATCGCATTCACGTGATCGACCGCGGAGGGTAGTAACCCTTCGGGCACTACGAAGATCGCCGTCGAACTCCAGTGGGGCGTGTGCGAAAGGAACTCGACGATTTTGCCCAGCGCGCGGTCTCCATCGCTCACGCTGGCCTGGTCGGCCCCGGTCGGCAGCCAAACGTAGGTGAAGCTTGGCACCCGATCGTCGCGCACGTAGCGCTGCATGTCGCGGATGAACTCGGCGGCGCGGGCCGCATCGCCCACTTTTGGATTCCAACTCGCGTAGTCCAAATCGACGTTGCCGTTGAGCGCCGCCAAGGCTGGTACGTCAAGGTGGTATTGCACGCCGTCGTAACCCGAAACGCGCAGTAGGCCGCCGTAGTCGCGGAACGAGAGTCCGGCCCTAATAAGAGCGTTGAAGAGAAATCCCAGGCGCCCGTAGTCCTCCGGATCGTCACCGTAATCGTTCAGCGGCGCGCGGGCCGGACCGGCGGCAGCAACCAGCTGTTGGTAGAGCGTTGCATCCGCTGCGGTTGCGAACTGCTTTGCGACATCCCGGTCTGCGTCGGACGCGTAAAAATTGTCGGCTAATGCGTAAGCGCGTGCCAACGAGTGCAGGTTCGGAGTAACACTTTCGGTGTAACGGCTCAAGGACGGAGCGCCGCTTCCGTGCGACTGTCCGGAATCGTCTTTCAAGTCTCCCAACATCGCGTCGTAGCTTTGCGTGCCCACTGCGATGTAAACGACGTGATCGATCGCTTCGCTGCGTTTGTTTGAACGCAGCGGCGGGATTACCGGATTGAACTCGGCGAGGTGCGGGGTGCGATTGTACCGTAGGGCAGCGAGCGTTGCCTTCACGAGCGAAGTATGTTTGAGGTCGACGCGTTGCAGAATGCCCCATCCATCGACTCCCTTGCTCGCGACGACGTACAGGTAGCGGCCGTCACGAGATACGCTCAACGCCGTTGGATACCACGCGGTCGGAATAAGGCCGTAGCGATAGCGAGTCGGCCTTTGGGCATCCAAAACCGCGACCGAATTGAGTCCCGCTAAAGCAACGTAAAGACGTTTTCCATCGGGGCTGAGCGCTTCGGCGCAGGGTTGGGCTCCATAAGGTGCGCCGGGATAAAGGCGCAGGTCGAGTCCGCGCGCCACGCGAGGCACGGCGCCGAGCGCTACCACCGCGACGCGATCGACATTCGCAAGCGCGACGTAGGCCCGCTTCCCGTCGCGGCTGATCACCGTCGCACCGGGCGCGGCTCCGCCGACAATTTGCGTTCCATCCGGCTGCTGGTCCAGTCGCACGGTGGCTGGATCACCGATCGCGTTTGCGTCCGAAAGCTCGAAGACGGTGAGCGCAGACGATCTCGACGGGTCGAAAGCCGGTGCCGTAAATTGCGGTTGACGCGCCGGTGGATTGATCGCAGTATAGTTCGAGAGACCGCTGCCGGTTGCAAGAACGTTCCGATTTGCCGCCGCCACATACAAGGGGAAGTCACCGACCGCGACCGGCGCGAGCACCGTGCGCGACGCTAGATCGACCGGAATTACCGTATCGCCGAGATTATCCGCGACGAATGCCGTTCGCCCATTCGGCGAGATCGCAATGCCCGCCGGAAGCGGATGGCGATCGCCGCCGGGGGGCAACTGGATCGGCTTGGCTTCGGGCGTGAGTTGGCCGCCGCTGTCGAGGTCGTACACCCGCACGACACCTGCGTTACCGTCAGAGGCAAGAACGATGGTCCTCGAGGCATCGTTGGGGTCACTCGCCGCCGCGACGCCGATGAAAAATGACGTCGCGGGATCGTGATAAACGCTTGCAATTTTCATGCTGCGCGTATCGACGATGCTCAGCGAGGAACCGGATACTAAGGCTGCGTAGGAGCCGTTCGGGGTCGTTACACCGTTGCCGTCGTTGGAAACGATAGCGTAGCGGCCGTTCGGAGAAAGCGCTAATCCCAACGGATTTGTACCGACAAAGAGGCTCGTGCCGACGGGTGCGGCAATCCGGCCATTCGGAAGAATCGCAGTCGTAGGGTGAATCCGGTCGGCACCGGTTGGGCGTGTGCCAGCCGGCGCCGAATAGATGACTAGTGGGGTCGTGCGAGGCCCGGAACCCAATAAGACGGCGCCCAAGAGCGCCGCTGCGAATAGTCTAAACGACACGGGAGGTTGCCATTACCATGCAGGCCGCGCGTACCCTGCCGAAAGGGCGGGCCGCTGCTCGATGACTCCGGACGCTCGCGTGCTCGCGGTAGCGACCGCCGTTCCACCGTTCGCGCTCGGTCAGAGCGAAGTGATTCGGCGCATCGAGCTTGCGCTTGGGCCGCGATCCCGTGAAATCGTGCGGCTGCTTCCGATGTTCGGCAACACGGGCATCGACTGCCGCTATTCTTCGGTTCCAATCGAATGGTACGAAGATCTGCACGAGTGGCCCGAACGCAATCGCGTCTATCTGGACTCCTCACTTGATTTGTTGGAATCGGCAGCTCGGCGCGTCTTGGAGCGAGCCGGCCGCCGCGTCGACGAGATCGATGCCGTCGTAGCGGTTTCAACCACCGGGATCGCAACGCCTAGCCTCGATGCGCTCTTGATGGAGCGCATGCAGATGCGGCGCGACGTGCAACGTCTGCCGATCTTCGGTCTTGGATGCGCGGGCGGCGTCATCGGTCTCTCACGCGCCGGCACGATGGCACGCATGACGCCCGGCTCGCTCGTGCTCTTCTTAGTCGTCGAGCTCTGTGCGCTCTGCTTCCGGCGCGACGATTTCTCGAAAAGCAACATCGTTGCGACGGCACTCTTCGGCGACGGCGCAGCGGCGGCACTGATTTCATCGAACGGCGAAGGCGCCAGAATCGTCGGTGGAGGCGAGTATACGTGGCCCGATTCGCTCGACGTCATGGGTTGGGACGTCATGCCCGACGGATTCAAAGCTATTTTTTCGCGCGATATCCCCGATCTGGTCTCTACGAAACTCCACGACGTTGCCGTCGATTTTCTCGCGGGACACGGATTGAAGCTAAGCGACATCGATTGCTTCGTGTGCCATCCGGGCGGCGCGAAGGTGCTCGACGCGCTCGAAACCGCATTCGAGCTGCAGCCGGGACGGCTCGTCACGTCGCGGGACGTCTTGCGTGACTACGGTAACATGTCGGCCGCGACGGTCATGTTCGTGTTGGATCGAACGATCGGCGATTCGCAGCGATGGCGCCACGCGCTCGCGACCGCGCTGGGGCCCGGCTTCACGGCCGGTTTTACGTTGCTCGAAAACGATAGGGCGTGAGCGTTCTTTGGGTAGTCCTTGCGCTGGTAGCACTCCAGCGCGGCACTGAACTTATCTACTCAGCGCGAAATACGCGCCGGCTGATGGCACGCGGCGGCATCGAAACTGGGGCGGCGCAGTACCCCTTTTTCGTTTTGCTACACGCGGCATGGATCGCGAGCATGGCCGTCTATATCCCAGCCTCAACCGCACCGAATTGGTGGCTGCTGGGGGCGTACGCCGCCCTCCAGCCGCTCCGCCTGTGGACGATCGCAACGCTCGGACCGTATTGGACCACGCGCATCATCAGCGTGCCCGGCGCGCCGATCGTGCGAAGCGGCCCATACCGAATCTTGCGCCATCCGAACTACGCAGTCGTTTGTGCCGAGATCGCGATCCTGCCGCTTGCGTTCGGCGCGATCGAAATAGCAATCGTCTTTTCGATTCTCAATGCGTCGCTGCTCTCATGGCGCATTCGCGTCGAAGAGCGTGCGCTTACGCTTCGCTCAGGGTGACAGGGATGGGGCGAGCACTTTGGTTAGGGCTCGGCCGAGGCGAGCGATACCTTCGCTCGCTTCGTCGACCGTCAAATCGCCGAACGAGAGGCGTAGGGCCGGTGGGCCGCTGCGCGTCGGATAAAAGGGCTCCGCCGGCATGACCAGCACGCCCTCCCGCGCGCACGCGTCGAACGCGGCCTGCGTCGAAATCCTCGGCGGCAGCGCCAGCCAGACGTTTACACCCGCGCCGGGCGACCGCACTTCGGTCCAGGTCACAACTCGCGATAACGAGTCGACGAAAGCGTCGCGGCGCTTGCGATAGAGTCCGCGGGCCGATCGCAAATGGCGAGGATATGCGGGGCTATCCATGAATCGCCAGAGGGCTCGCTGCGTGAGCGTTGACGTGAAGACGTCGGCGCGAACTTTCGCCGCTTCCAGTGCTTCAGCGATTCCGCCCTTTGCAAAGAGATAGCCGATTCGCAGCGCCGGAAAGATCGATTTGGAGAGGCTCTCCATCATGATGATGCGGCCGTCGGTGTCGTGGGCCGCGAGCGGAGCCGGCGCAGGCGCATCGTACGTTAGTTGCCAGCCCGTTTGGTCTTCGAGAATCACGACGTCGTAGCGCCGGGCCAAGGCCACGATCTGCTTTGCGCGCCGCGCAGGCAGCACGGCGCCGGTCGGATTCTGTGCGATGGGGTTAACGTAGAACAAGCGCGGGCGGTACTCGGAGAAAACGCGCTCCACATCGTCGGCGCGCACTCCGTCGTCGTCGCTGCGGACTTCGACGTAGGTGACGCCGCGAGCGTCAAAAACGCCGAGGCTTCCCCAATATGTTGGGCTTTCGCTCGCAACCATGCTGCGCTCGTCCAGCAGCACGGCTGCGACGATATCGGCAGCCTGTTGCGCGCCGGAACAAACGATGATGTCGTTTGAATCGGCGGTGCAACCGCGTTGTCGCAGAAACGACGCGAGCCTTCCGCACAGCTCCGCGTCTCCGGTGGAGGAGCGGTACTGCATGATCTCGGGTGAATCGTCGAGCAGCGTGCGGTGAAAGGCACGCGCAAAATCGTGCAGCGGAAACGTCTCGGGCGCAGGATGACCGGAGGCCAGCGTGATCGCCCCCGGTTCCGTCGCCTGCGTCAGCCGCTCCATAACGCCTTCGAACCGCGCAGCGCGCGCGATGCGCCCGACGTCCGGTTCCCAGCGCCGAGCGAAGGGCTCGTTGCGATCGGGTGGCGAGGCGACGTAAGTGCCTTTACCGGGACGCGCGATCGCGCGTCCGCGCGCCGCGAGCAGCTCGTACGCCTGCGAAACGGTCACCAGCGCACAATCGAGTGCGCGCGCTAGGTTTCGGATCGCCGGAAGCCGCTCGCCGGGGGACACGGTTTCGCGTTCGATCGCTTCAACGACGCGATCTGCGAGCTGCACGTAAAGCGGGCGCGGGTCGCTCGGGTCGAGCTTCAGCGTTTCAAGCAGCATGCCGGGTCGCTCAGAACCTTGCGCTGAGATCCTCTCCTTCGTTCTTCGTCGGAGTGCGGCGAGCTACGCCGTCCTCGGCGGCCGCGGCGGCGACCGCCTTGGCGACCGCATCGACGACGCGCGTATCGAAGACGCTAGGTATGACGTACTCTGCGCTGAGTTCGCTTTCCCCGACGATATCCGCGATCGCGAAAGCCGCCGCCAGTTTCATGTGGTCGGTGATGCGCCGCGCGCGGACGTCGAGCGCGCCCCGGAAAATGCCCGGAAAAGCCAGCAGATTGTTGACCTGGTTGGGAAAATCCGAGCGCCCGGTCGCGATGACGGCCGCGACGGGTGCAGCAACGTCGGGCATGATTTCGGGCGTCGGATTGGCCATCGCAAAGACGATCGGATCGCGTGCCATCCGTGCGATGTGCTCTGCTTGCAGAATTCCCGGCGCAGAAACGCCGATGAAGACGTCGACTCCTTCGAGCACGTCGTGAAGGGATCCGCGCCGGTTTTCGCGATTGCAGTGCTCTGCCAACCAACGCCAGTGAGGGTTTTCGTAGCGGTCGGTCCGGTTTAATGCGCCGCCGCGATCCACGGGGATCACGTCCTTCACGCCGGCGGCAAGCAGCATTTTGATCGTCGCCGTCCCGGCGGCGCCGCTGCCCGACACCACGACCTGCAGATCCGATAATTGCTTGCCGACGACGCGCGCCGCATTGATCAATGCGGCGAGTATCACGGCGGCGGTGCCATGCTGATCGTCGTGCATCACCGGAATCTCGAGCGCCTCGATGAGTCGGTCTTCGACTTCGAAACATCGCGGCGCGCTGATGTCTTCCAAGTTTATTCCGCCGAAGACGGGAGCGATGCGTACGACGGTTTCGACGATCTCGTCGACGTTTTTGGTATCCAGGCAAATCGGAAATGCGTCGATGTCGGCGAACTGCTTGAAGAGCATCGCCTTGCCTTCCATCACCGGCAGCGCACCGAGCGGCCCGATATCGCCCAATCCGAGCACCGCTGTGCCGTCGGTGACGACCGCAACCGTGTTGCGCTTGATGGTCAGCTGAAACGCTTTGCTCGGATCCGCCGCAATGGCCATAGAAACCCTCGCCACGCCGGGGGTGTAAACCGTGGAAAGATCTTGGCGATTCTTGACCGCGATCTTAGGATCGATGCGGATCTTTCCGCCGACGTGCGCGAGAAAGGTCGAATCGTTGGCAAAGATGACGCGCGCCCCATCTATTGCTTCGACCGCTCGTCGCACGTCGTTTGCGACGAGTTCCGATGCGACGCCGATCGTGACGTCGCGAATTACACGTCCTTTAGCGACCGAATGCATGTCCACGGCGCCGATCGCTCCGCCGGAATCGCCGATCGCATTGGCGAGGAGCCCGAACGCACCGGGCTCGTTGGGCATGTCGATCCGCAAGATCAACGTGATACTGATCGCGGGCGGCGCTACCATATCGTTCCCCTCAATTCCCGCTCACGGTCATCTCTGCGACGCGAAATGACGGCGAAACGACGGTTGAGTCGAAACGCAAATCATTTGCGACCGCGTCCAGTGCCGCTAGCATCTCGCCGTAATGTCCTGCAACGGTAAACTCATCGATTGGATAAGCGAGTTCGCCGCCTTCGATCAAAAAACCGCGCGCACCGCGGCTGTACGTGCCCGACGCGTGCTCGGTCGCAAAGCCGATCGTGTCCATGACGAGCACGCCGCGGGGGGTCGCGGCGATCATCTCGTCCAGCGACATCGACCCCGGTTCCAAGTAAAAGTTGCTCGGACCGACCCCGCCTCCGGTGGAGTTTCCGGTGCTCGCGGCGCCCAACTTACGAGCGTAGTAGGTATCGTAGAGAAACGTCCGCAGCACGCCGTGCTCGAACACGGCCGTACGCTGCGTCGCGACCCCTTCGCCATCGAATGGAGCGCTGCCCAGGCCCGCACTTAACCGTCCGGCGTCGATCACCGTTACTCGTTCGCTGCCGATCTGGCTCCCGACTCGAGCGCTCAACCAGGAGTTCCCGGCGGCCACGTTTGCGCCGGAAACCGCCGCGAAAACGTCGTCGAGGATCGATGCAGCAACGTCGCGCTCGAAGATCACCGGCACGCGCATCGTCGGCGGCTTGCGAGCGCCAAAGAGTTCGACCGCACGGCGCACGGCGGTGGTGGCGACGGCACCCGAAGCTTCGAGATCGCGCAGATGCCGCGCCGCGGTCCCGTATTGCGCGATCCGCTTGACGCCGCCATCGAGCGCTATCGGACCAGTCGACCGTCCGGCCCGCGTCCAGGAATAGCCGGCCGCAAAGCCGTTCGAATTTGCAAGCGCGGTAACGCCGACGGCATCGGTATAGTGGGAACCGCTCGAGTTGACGACTCGAGCGTCGGCCTCTCGAATCAGACGCTCGAGCTTTAACGCCTCTTCAACTTTTTCCAGGCTATCGCGCCGCTCGATTGCGTCGTCACGAAGCGACAGGTCCACCCCGTCGTCGGCGACTCGCTCCGGCAAACCCGCGTACTGGTCGACGGTGACGAGATCGGCCTGCGCAACGGCGCGCCGCACCGCGTCGCGGACGCCGTCCGATGAAAAGTCGGAGGTAGAAAGCGTCGCCTTGCGACCGTCGCGGAAGATGCGCAGCAACAGGCCCTTACCGGTCGATCCTTCCAATCGCGCCACCGCGTTTTCGCGCGCTTCGACGTGAAGGCGTCGTGCGATGGAGACCGAGGCTTCCGCGCTGTGCGCCCCGCAGTCCCGCGCTACCCGCACGACCTCGCGCGCCAAGTCAATGGCGGTCGATTCAGTCATGTTGCGTGCCACCGACCGTAATCGACGAAATTTTGACGGTCGGCATCCCGACGCCAACCGGAACGTATTGGCCGCCTTTACCGCAGGTATAATGACGCCGTGCGAGGCGGCTGTCGTTGCCGACTGCAACGACCTTCATCATCGCATCCGGCCCATTACCGACAATCGTCGCGTTTCGCACCGGCGTCGTGATCTTGCCGTTTTCTACTAAATAGCCTTCGCCCACCATGAAGACGAAGTCGCCCTTGCTGATCTCGACTTGTCCACCCGCAAACGATTTCGCGTAAATTCCTCGCTGCGTGGATTGCACGATTTCCTCGACGGTCGCGCTTCCGCTGGGCATGTACGTGTTGCACATCCGCGGCTGCGGCGAAAAACGAAAGGATTGGCGCCGGCCGCTTCCAGTCGACTCCACGCCCATCAATCGCGCGTTGAGCCGATCCTGCATGTAGCCACGAAGAACGCCGTTTTCCACTAGCACCTTGTGCTGACCGGGCACGCCTTCATCGTCCACGTTGAGGCTGCCGCGTTCTTCTTCCAGATTACCGTCGTCATAAATCGTTACGAGCTCGCTCGCAACGCGCTCGCCGATTCGACCGCTATATAGCGAAGTGCCGCGTCTATTGAAATCGCTTTCCAACCCGTGGCCGACCGCTTCGTGCAGCAAAACGCCGCCACCACCCGAGCCGACGATCATCTCCATCTCACCAGCGGGCGCCGGCGAGGCCGAGAGGTTGACCGTTGCGATGCGAGCGGCTTCGGTGGCGAGATCCTCCGGCGTTTCGCGATCGAAGAAGGTGATCGACGTGCGTCCGCCGTCGCCCACAAAGCCGGAGCCGCGTTCTTTCTTGTCGCTTGCGACGACCTGGATGCCCAACGTTACGAGGGGGCGCCGATCGTAGACCAAACGACCTTCACTCGTTGCAATCCAGACCTCTTGCATTTCGTCGCTCAGCTGAGCGTTCACCGCAACGACCTTGGGGTCGTAGCGTCGAGCGGTCGCGTCGGCGCGCTCGAGCAGCGCGACGTAGCGTTCGGGATCGATGGCCTCGAGGCTGTCGCCGTCGTAGAACTTAGCAGCGTGCGCGGCACGCAGTTCAGCCGTGCCAGCGTGTCCCGCCGGCGCCGTGCGCGCAATCAGCGATGCCGAATCCGCGGCCTGCATCAGCGCGTCGTGGCTCAAATCATCCGAATGCGCGTATCCGGCGGACTCGCCGACCACGACGCGGATGCCTACGCCGAGCGTCACACCGTACGACGCGTCGTGAATGCGGCCGTCCTGCAGTCGATACGACAGCGTACGCCGCCGTTCGCAAAACAGATCGGCGAATTCACCGCCGCGCTGCAGCGCGCGCGCAATCAGTTCCGAAAGCAACGCCTCGTCGAACATCATTCCCTTTGCTAAAATTCAACCAGACGGTCGACGGCGCGAACGATCGCCGCGTCGGGGTCGCCCGGCGATCCATTAACCATGAAGGCGAACGCGACCCGCCCGTGGCGCAGCGTGTTGACGTACCCTGCCAGCGACGAAACGTTGGAGAGGTGCCCGCTCTTCGCGCGAACTCGTCCCAAAGCAGTCGTGAAATCGTAGTCCTCGAGCGTACCTTCTCGACCGCCCAACGGCAACAGCAGATAGAGCGACGGTTCGCGGGTCGAAAGCAGCCGCGCAAGCGTGATCGCCGCGATCCGGTTGCCGGGCGAGAGGCCGCTGCCGTCAAAGAGGCGCAGCCCGGGCGTCGGAATTCCAAGGCGGTCTAGAAATCGCCGTTCTGCCTCGATTCCGCCTGTGTCGTTCGACGACCCGGCAGCTTCTTCGCCGACGGTTCGCAGCAGCTGTTCGGCGTAGTGATTATCGGAGACGAACAGCATGTGGGCTTCGAGCGCTCGCAGCGGCGGCGAGCGATGATCCCACAAGACGACGGTATCGAGCGGCGCGGCCCCTACGCTGGGCGGCATCGCCGCCACGATTCGACGTGAGACCAGCAGGGTTCTCGTCCGCTCGGCTACGTAACTCGAAACGTCCTGCATCGGAGTCCAGACACTCTGTTCCCCTCCGCCAACGTTCTGATGCGATTCGATCGTATTGCCGTCGAGCGAGATCGCGCTCACCGGTGCGGCGTAATCCTGGCCGTTATCGTTCGGATCCCAATGCGGATTGAGCTCTGGTCCCGTTAGGGCAGTCGCGTCAACGACGACTCCGCCGCTGATGCGGCGCAGTCCTGAACGCGCGAGCATACCGATTCCGTTGCGAAGGTCGACCGACTGCAGCGATGGATCGCCCGATCCAATCAGCCAAAGGTTGCTGTCCAGGATGCCGTCGTCGCCGACGCCCTCGCGCGCGGCGAACATCGTATGAAAGCGATACATCGGACCAAGCGCATCGAGCGCGCTGGCGGCAACGATGAGCTTCTGCACCGAGGCAGGTACAACTGCGCGCTCGCCACGATCGTCGAAAATCGTGCCGCCGTCCGCCCCGACAACCGCAAAACTCCACCCCTTCGAATTGGCGATTGCTCGTGCAAACGCACCATGCAAATTTTCCCATAGTCGTTTGCGATCGTCTGCCGTCCAAACCGGCAACTGCGCTGCTTCGAAAGTGCGCTCTGCTAAGGGGTTGCTCAATCTCTCGGCAACCGAAACCGGTGGCCTCGAAGCCGAATGTGCGTGTGCAACCAGCCATACCGTACCGACAGCAAACAGCAGAGAGATCGCAAACGCCACGCGCCGCCTCTTACGGGCGCGTAAGCGGCGCGATCTGCTCCTGAAGCCTACGGTACTCTTCACGTAACTCATTGACGTCGTCCCGCAGCGCGGTGACTTGCGTCGGAACCTTTGCGCCCTTTCGGATGCGAATGGCGGCCTCCATTGCGTCGCGCCGCATGCGACCGTCGGAGGCCTGCTGGGACAGCCGGTCGAGCGCCGGTAACGCGCGGGCGTCGCCGAGTGTTTCGGCAGCCGCGATCGCATCCAGTGCGACGAGAAAGCTTTCGTCGTCAAGCCGTTGTTGCAGTTCCTCGACGACGCGCGTGCGCTCGTCTTCCAACAGCGCGCCGATCCGGCCGAGCGCGCTCACCGCGGCGCGGCGAAGCCCTTCGCTGCGCTCCGGCCTGCAGGCGTCGAGCACGATGGGAAGCGCGCGAGGGTCGGCCAACTCGCCGAGTCCTTTCACGGCTCCGGCTTCTACCGTGCCGTTCCAGGTGCGTTGCTGAGCCGCCGAGGCAAGCACTTCGAGTGCTCGCGGGTCTCTCGTCTTGCCAAGCGCCGTAAGTGCAGCAGCGCGCACAAAATAGGACGGGTGATGCTGTGCCGCGGCAATCAGAGCGGTCGCGACCTCGGGATCGCGAAAGTTGCCGAGCGCCGTCGCCGCGGCGCGTACCACCTTGGGATGCGGGTGCGAAAGCGCACCGATCAACGTCGAGCGGGCCCACGGCGCTCGACTTTCGCCGATTTCGGCCGCCGTTTCGACGAGCACGCCCCAAAACGGCTCTTCAAGAAACGCCCGTTCGATCGCGTCGTGAGCGGCGCGGCCGCCGTCTTTCGCAAGCTCTCTGGCGGCTCTAATCCGCGCCGCGACGTCTGGGTCGGCGCGCAGCGATGCCGCCGCGAAGTCTGCTCCCATAGCCGACGTTACGTCGCCCAAAAGGAACGATCCCGGGTCGAATCGCACGAGCTGGGGCTCGAAGTCGAGCGGCACGGCGATGGTTTCGTGATGCCGCTCCACGCGGGCGCGAATTCTCCGTTCGTTTGGGACCAACGCGTTACCGTGCACCGAGGGCAGCGACGATGCCGCCGGCGCGAACCCGATTTCGACATCGAACTCGTAGGGGGGATGCCCCTCGTCGATGGTCTGCTTTTGATCGATCGAGAGCGTCGCGACGTTTCGACGCACATCCCAGCCGACGCGTACCTCCAAGTTCGGGTGACCCTCGCGGAAGACCCATTGATTGAAGAAGCCCCGCATGTTGCGGCCGGTAGATTCTTCGATCGACCGTATGAAGTCAATCGTTTCGACGCTGCGTTGGGCGTTCTGCTCGACGTACCGCGCGATTGCGCGCCAAAAGCGCGCCTCACCGAGCTCGCCGCGCAACATATGCAGCACGGCCGCGCCCTTTTGGTACAAGTGCCGGTCGAAAATCTCTATTGGATCGCGAAACGTATTACAAACGATCGGGCGGCTGTAGCGATCCGAATCTTCTTTGACGTACGCGGTTCGACTTTCGAACATATCGTAGGCGTATTCGTCGTAACCAAGATCGGCCTCACGCCAGACCGCTTCCATGAACGTCGCGAAACCCTCATTGAGCCAGGCCTGCGACCAATCGCGGCACGTCAGCAGATCCCCGAACCACTGGTGCGCAAGCTCGTGCGAGACCAGCGGATCGCTCGAAAAGTCGAGGTGCGCGGTCTCATCGTGCAGCGTTCGGTCCGTCTGCGTCGTCGCCGTGGTATTCTCCATCCCCCCGAAGATAAAGTCCGATACGGCTATTTGCGAATACCGAGCATATGGATATGGTGTCCCGGTGCGCTCTTCAAAGAGCTCCAGCATTCTGGGCGTCTTGCCGAAGGCGCGTTCGCCGTCGCTCTCTCGCCCCGGAAGCACGTAGTAGAAGATCGGAATCCTCTTCCGTCCTGCTTCGCCGCTCGCAACCTCGACGAACGGGCCGACGACCATCGTCATTAGATACGTGCTGTGGGGCACGTCCTGCCGATACCGGAAGACCGTCTTGCCGTTTACATCTTTTCGCTCGACCAGCTCGCCGTTACCGAGCGCGAACGTCCCTTTGGGAACGACGATCGTCGTCGACGTACGCTGCTTTTCGTGAGGATAGTCGAGACACGGGAACCAATATCGCGCGTTTTGATCCTGACTCTGCGTCCACGCATGCGGGAGTTTCTCCGGCCACGACTCGCTGGGTTTGACAAAAAACAATCCGTGGCGTGGTTTCGAAACGCGATACCGGACCGCGAACGTCGTCCGCTCGCCGGCCGCAAGCGCCGGCTCAAATTCGATCTCGAGCTTTCCTTGGCGTAACGTAAACCGCAGATCGCGCAGCTTTTTTAGCTCCGGTGAAAGCTGGTCGACGCTGGAAATCTCGAGGTCGACGGCATCGAGCGTCAGCAGTGGTACCGACTCGTCGAGTGCGCGCACGGTCATCGTACAGACGCCGTCGAGCGTCTCAGCGGCGAGATCGGGCGTCAGGTGGAGATCGATGTGCTCGACCGCCACGACCTTGTCGGGTCCGTATTGAGGACGCGCGCCGGGCAGCGCAAAATCCTGATGTTCGTTCGTGCCGTCACGCATCGTGTGTGACGCGCTCCTTACGAGCCGAACGTTTCTTAGTCCTGTACCGCCTATTCCGCGGCGGTTTGCAGACCGCCGGTTACTTCGATAACTGCGCCGGTCACAAAATCGCGCTGCGGCGCGATCAGAAACCGCACTACGTCCGCGACGTCTTCGTAGCTTCCGACGCGCCCGCGTGGATTGCGCGCGGCACGGTTGAGCGCACTCGCGCGGTCGATCGCCTTCTCGCGAATGTCACCGGGCGAGACCAGGTTGACGGTGATGCCATGACCCGCCTCCTCCAGCGCGAGGCAGCGGGCGAAGGCAACGAGCCCGCTCTTCGCACCCTGATACAGCGAAAAACCGCGAAAGGGGCGCGTCTGGCTCGATCCGAGCATTCCAAAAAGCACGATGCGCCCGAAGCGCGCAGCCCGCATCGCCGGTAACGTAGCTCGTGCTGCCAAAACGGCGCTAAGGACGTTGCCGTCAAACGCGTTTCGATAATCCTCCAGCGAGGCGTTTGCGAATCGCTTGACGACGAGCGGCCCAACGGCGTGGACGAGGGTGTCGAATGGACCGAAAGTCTGCACCATTTTATCGAGCGCCGCTTCCACGCTGCTCGCTTCGGCTGAAAAATCGATCCGCGTGGCGCTCGAGTGGACGCCTGCGGCCTCGATCGCCGCTACGGTCGTATGCGGGGGAGTTTCGCGATAGGTGATTGCAACGTGAGCAAAACCATCGCGCGCCAACGCGGGAGCGATGCCGGCGGCGAGACCGCCGGCCGCTCCCGTCACGAGCGCGCGCCGAGTCAGGCCGCTCTCTTCATGCGCGCATCCCTACCCGCGCTGCCTCGCCACCAAATGGTTCTCCTTCAGTCATGACCGCACGCAAGTCGGCGCGACGCTCGAGCCAGCCAATCCACGTATTGTAAATCAACGGCACTAAGAATAGGGTCAGAATCAAGGAGCTGAATAGGCCGCCGATGATGACCGTACCCATCGCTTGGCGCCATTCACCCCCCTCGGCAAAACCGAGCGAGAGCGGCAGCATGCCGAAGATCATCGCGCAGGTCGTCATCAGAATCGGCCGGAAGCGCGTGGCCGCCGCCTGCACGACCGCGTCGCGTACGCGCATGCCGCGATGGCATAGCGTGTTGGAGTAATCGACGAGCAAAATTCCGTTTTTCGAGACGAGCCCGAAGAGCATGATGATGCCGATCATCGAGATGATGTTGAGCGATTGGCCGGCATTCGGCTCGACGAGGTGCATGAACGAGAGTGAGACGAGCGCGCCGATGATGGCCAGCGGAACCGAGAACATGACGATCAGCGGTTCGAGAAACGAGCCGTACAGAATGACCATCAGCATGTAGACGAGCATGAACGATAGCAGGAGCGCGATGCCCATGTTACCCATGGTCTCGTTCATGTATTGCGTGTCGCCCTGAGCCGTGAGTTGCACGCCTTCGGGCAGGAAGCCCGGTTCACGGAGCTTCTTCTCCAGCGGTCCGGTCACGGCGCCGAGCGAGTACCCCGGCAGCGTATCGCCGTACACGTCAACGACGCGCTGACGATTGAGCCGCTTGATTTGCAGCGGAGCCTTCGTCCACTGGAAGTTTGCAATGTCTGCGAGTGGCACCATCATTCCATCCTGCGCGCGAACCCGGACGTCTTGAAGCTGATCGACGGTCTTGCGATCTGAGAGCGGGAACTGAACGCGCACGTTGACTAAGCCGTTCTCGGAGCGTACGCGCGTGGCAACGGCGCCGTCAATTGCGAAGCGGGCGGCGTTGGCGGCGTCGGCAGGCGCGATGCCCAAGACCTCGGCCTTTTGCGCGTCGACGTTGACGTTGAGCCGCGGCGCGGCCGCCTCGTTGCTGGTTTGAACGTTGACGCTGCCCGGGGTGCTGCGCAAGAACTGCGCGACCTTCTCGGCCGCCGGCGCGATCTCGGCTTCCGGCCCGGAGAGCGAATAGAAGATCGTCGCACCCGAGCCCCCGCCGCTATCGCCCGAAACCTGGAAGTCGCCGCCGGGTGCAAGGTATCTCAGCTTACGGATCTGATCGATCATCTTATAGGTATCGTGCCGGCGTTCCGGCAGCGTCTGCGCGTCGAGCCGCGCGTAGTTGTCGCCTATCGCATTACCCCATCCCTGCGGCTTGCGACCGACGGTGGAGCTCACCGACTTGATTCCATCGATCTTCATGATCGCGCCTTCCAGCTGCGACACGTATTTTTCCGTGACGAGGATCGGCGTGCCGGGCGGATACGTGACGGTCATGCCGATCTCGCCGGTCTGCACTTGAGGCACGAAGTCGAAGTTGATCGGTCCTAAAAGCGGGAAGATGATCGCGAGCAGGGCCGGCAGCGCGAACGTCGCTAGGGTGAGGCGAGTCGAACGGCCGGTCGCATAGAACCAGCGTAGCATGACGCGCGGGATGTTCCGAAGCATATCGATGCCGTGTCGCAGCAGCAGCGCGCTTCTGGAATGTCCGTTGGCCGACGGCGTCCAGCGGTAGTCGAGACTCGTCTCTGGAATTCTACGGCGCAGCACGAACCCGACGACGTGCCAAATCGCCGTCAGCGCCAGGATCAAAACGTCGACCGTAATCGTCGCCGCGCCCGCTCCCGTCGCGAGCGTCAGCGCGTTGATCAGCAGCACGCCGCAGACGAAAACGACGAACAGGCCGTGCCGCAACGCGTACGGTAGCGCCACGCCCTTGTACCAGTTCAAGATCCGGTCGTAACGCTGCACAAACGCGTTGAGCAACAGCACCGCAACCAGCATGATCGGGATGATGGCGCGCAGGTCCGCGATGGGCCAAGGGATCACGAAGGCGAGCGCCGCCGCGGCAACGAGCGCGAGCTCGACCTTCCACGAGCCCAACGCGACCATCCATTGCGGGCGCGCTCCCGAACGCGATCGAACGCTCCAACGGGCGGCCAGCAGCGGCGTAAGCGTGAACGAGACCAGCAGCGAGAACAGCGTCGCGATGACGATCACCGCGCCGAACTCGCGAAGATAAGCGCCGACGATTCCCGGTAAGAACGCGATCGGCAAAAAGACAACGACGTCGACCATCGTAATGGCGACCGCAGCTCCGCCGATTTCGCTGCGGCCGTTAATTGCGGCGTCGATCGGCTCTTCGCCAAGGTCTCGATGGCGCGTGATGTTTTCCAGCACGACGATCGAGTCGTCGACTAGAATTCCGATGATGAGCGAGAGCCCCATCAGGGACATTGTGTCGAGGTGGAAACCGAACAGGTTCATCAGCACGAACGTCGCCAGAATCGACGACGGAATCGCGATCATGATGACGATTGCGTTGCGCCATGCGTGCAGGAAGAGCAGCATGACGATCATGGTGAGCACGATGCCCTCGAGCAGCGACTGCCAGACGCCGTTGAGGGACTTTAGCGTATAATCCGCCGGCGCGTCGATTTCGCTGAAAGTCAGGTCCGGAAACTGCGCCGCGATAGTCTTGAGATGCTGGCGCGCGATTTGGGTGGTCGTTATTTCGTCGGCGTTTATGCTGCGGCCGATCTCAATGTACACGCGGGGTTGCCCGTTGTAGTGCGAGATGGACGTCGGCTCGATGTGGCTATCGAAGGCGTAGGCGACGTCGCCGACCTTCATGTTCTTGTTGGAGCTGCCGGGAATCGGCAGCGGAATGCCGAGCAGATCAGCCGCGCTGTTGATCTCGGCGTGGACGGAAACGCTGGTCTCCTGGGTCTTCTGGCGCAGAATGCCGCCGGGAAGATTCGCGTTATTGGCGGCGACCGCGGCAAAAACGTCGCCCAGCGTGGCATTCGCTCCGAGCAGCCGTTCCGGAATCGGCTCGACGTGGAACTCTCGATCGCTCGCACCTCGAATGTCCACGGTCTGCACGTTGGGAATCGCTTTCAGAATCGGCTCGAGCCGGTTATTCGCAAAATCGGCGAGCTGCGTCTGGGAGAGCGTCCTCGAGCTGATGGCGAGGTCCATCAGCGGCTGGGATGCGCCGTTCTTCTCGACTGTGGGCGGATCGAGGTCTGCCGGAAGATAGACGCGAGCGGCATCGACCGCACTCTGTACGTTGATCGCGGCGATGTCCAGGTTCGTTCCGAGCTTGAACTGCACGATGACCGTGGCGACGCCTTCCTGCGCCGTCGCGTTGAGCTGGTCGAGGTTGTCGATCCCATCGAGCTGATCTTCGATCGGCTTGACGATCAGCCGTTCCATCTCTTGCGGCGACGCACCGGGATAGGACGAGAAGACAACGACGATCGGAAAGTCGGTTCCCGGCGGATCCGAACTGCGTCCGAGTTTCGAAAAAGAGATTGCACCGAAAATGGCCAGTGCGATGAACACCATCGCGGTGATCACCGGGCGGCTAATTGTGAAGCGCGTCAACCACACGTTATCAGTTCCTTCGGCTCCTTCGTCTAGCTTTACGGTGCGAAGCAGCCGTCTGTTTCAAGTATAATGCCCGATTCTGAAAAGTCTGTGACCCATTTCGGGCCGCGGCTCCCCCGAGTCAGCCTGACCTTCAGCCACCCTCCAGCGGATCGGCCGGACCGAGCGTCCTCGTGTTCACGAAGCCAAAATGCGCGCCGGGGGCCCCATAGCTTTAGGAGCCGCTCCGCGCTTACGCGCTCCGCTGCGGGAGCAATCTCGTGTTCACGAAGCCGTATGCGCAAGACTGGACTCGAACCAGCACGAGATTGCTCCCGCTAGCCCCTCAAGCTAGTGCGTCTACCAATTCCGCCACTTGCGCATGGGGACCCGAGAGGGCGGTTCGGGGCGGCTCGTCACCCCGCCCTCCCAAGCACGCATCTGCGGGGATAGCAAGCGTCCCTGCCTAAGGTCGAAACCTCTCGGAGGTGTTTACCACGGCACGCGACGCTCCCCGACATGACGCCGGAAGAGGCCGCAAAGACCGTAGCGGCGATCAGCGATACCTACGGGAAGATTTGGGTGTTGTGGGACCCGTTGGCCAGCGCCAACCCGATCGGCTCGCCGACGATCATCGTTCTCAAATGAGGTAGGCGAAAGGCCTTCCTACCGCATGTTGGGATCGAGGGCGTCGCGCAACCCGTCGCCGATGTAGTTGATCGCGAGCACGGTTACGAGGATGCAGAGTCCCGGAAAGACCGCGGCCCACCACGCGGTTTGAAGATTGCTCTGTGCGTTCGCGAGCATGTTCCCCCAAGACGCGGTCGGCGGCTGGATGCCGAGTCCTAAGAACGAGAGGGTCGACTCGAGCACGATGACGTTGGCCACGTCGAGCGTCGCCTGTACGACGATCGGCGCTACGGCGTTGGGAAGCAAGTGGCGAAAGATGATGCGGGCGTCGTTGTTGCCCAGCGCGCGTGCCGCTTCGGCGAACTCGCGTTCGCGCAGGCTCAAAAACGAAGCGCGCACCAGTCGGGCAACGGGAGGCCAGGAGAGCGCGCCGATGATTATCACAATGACCCCGAAACTCAACGCCGCTTTGGTCGAGCTCGCGGCCACGATTGCGGTGAGCACGAGCAACAGCGGAAGCAGGGGAATCGAGAGAAAGACATCGGTGACGCGCATCAGCGCGTAGTCGATCCATCCTCCATAGTAGCCGGCGATCGCGCCCAGCGTCGCGCCGATCAGCACCTCCATTATGACTGCGAAGAGGCCCACCGTCAGCGAGATGCGCGCGCCGAAGAGCAGCCGCGAAAGCAGGTCGCGCCCCACTTCATCGGTTCCCAACGCGTGGCCCCAGCATTGCGACTTATCTTGAAAACAGGGCGGCAACGGCGTACCGTTCCAGTGCGGCACCGCGGTGGTCCCATTATCGATGAAATTGGGATCAAACGGCGAGAGTTGCCCGGCGAACACCGCCGCCAAAACCATGAGCAGCAACACCGCTAGCCCGGCGATGGCGAGCTTGTGGCGACGCAGCCGCGTCCAGAATGTAACCTTGGAAAACTGCAGCTCGTCTTCGACGATTGCGCCGCTGGGAAGCGGCAGCGTTGGCGCGGCCATCTTCTATGCTCTCAGTCGTACTTCACGCGCGGATCGAGCCACGCGTAGACGACGTCGGCGAGCAGATTCGAAAAGACCACCAGGAATGCCACCAGGAGCAGATAGCCCATCAGCAGCGCCAGATCGCTTTGCGTAAGGGCGTTGTAGAAAAGCCGGCCCATTCCGGGCCACGCAAAGATCGTCTCCGTAATGATCGCTCCGGCAATCAACGCGGGAAGCGAGAGCGCAATCACCGTGACGACCGGGATGAGCGCGTTCTTCAAGCCGTGCTTCAACAAGATCGTTCTAAATGCGAGGCCTTTTGCAGCCGCGGTGCGCATGTAGTCCGTTCCCAAAACCTCGAGTAACGACGAACGCATGAAGCGGCTGAAAAGCGCGATGGACAACAGTGAGAGCACGACCGTCGGCAAAATGAGATGCGCCAGACGGTCGCCGAGATCAAACGTGTCACTGCTCGATATGCCGGCCGACGGTAACTGGATAAGATAGCCGCCAGGCAGCGGGATTCCGTGGACGGCGAATGCCAACTGCATCATCAGCGCAAACCAGAAGACCGGCATCGATTGACCGAAAAACGCGAATGTCGTAATGACGTAGTCGAGAACCGTATAGCGATAGACGGCCGATACGATGCCGGCTGCTACACCTACTCCGATGGCTAAGAGGAGCGAGGCTCCCATCAGTTCGAGCGTCGCCGGAAAACGCTCGATCAATGCTTGGAAGACGGGCTCGGAGTTGCTGGTTGAATAGCCAAAGTCACCAACCAAAACGTGCCCGAGCCACTTCAAATATTGGATCGGGACGGGTTGGTCCATTCCCAGGTTGTGCCTCAGGCGCGCGATGTCGGCTGGGGTTATGTGCGGATTCTGCAGATAGGGCGCGAGCGGTCCGCCCGGCATGTTGTAGAGAATGCCGTAGAGGATGACCGAGATCGCAAGCAGCAGCGGAATCGATTGAAGCGTCCGGCGCACGACATATGTGAACAACTGTGCGCGCCGTTATTGGACGGAAAGGCCCTCGCCCCTCGCAGCGGGCAAGGGTAGCCCGAGGATCTTCCTGGCCTGATCGGGAGTAGCGACCGTCCGTCCTGCCTCCATCGCAATCCGCGCGACGCGCGCCACGAGCTCCTCATTGCGTGCCAGCCGCCCGCGGCTATAGTACAGGTTGTCTTCCAAACCCACTCGGACGTGGCCGCCCATTGCGATGGCGGCCATGGCCATCGACAGCTGCTGGCGTCCGATCCCGGCGACCGACCACGTGCACCCCTCGGGGAGATCGTCGACCAGATCGCACAGGTTCTGCACCGTTGCATCCAGGCCGCCGGGAACACCAAGCACCAAGTCAACGTGCTGCGGAAACGAGAGGAGTCTTTCCCTTGCGAGCCGGCGCGCGTTGGAAATGTGCCCCTTATCGAATATCTCTAGCTCCGGGCGTACGCCGAACTCGTGCATCTTCTTCAGGATGCCGCGCATTATCGGAAAGCTGTTCTCGAAAATGTCGTCGCCGAAGTTCACGCTTCCGCACGTGAGCGTCGCCATCTCGGGTCGAAGCTGGAGCACGCTCGACCGTTCCTCCAACGTCATTCCGATTGCGCCGCCGGTTGAAAACTGGACGATGAGATCGCTCTCCGCCCGAATCGCGTCGTAGGCTTCGCAAAAGCGTTCCACGCTGTGCGTGTTCGTGCCGTCGTCATTGCGGCAGTGCACGTGTAGAATCGATCCGCCGGCGTCCTGGACTGCGCGCGCGGTTTCCCCGAGAAGGCGCGGCGTGTGAGGAAGATGCGGCGTCTGCTCGAGCCGCACTTCCGCCCCAACGGGCGCGCAAGTGATAATAAGCGGGTCCATCTGAATCGAGCTACATTCGCAGCCCGGTTCGACCGCTCATTGCGAAAGCGCGCGATAGGCGGCGTCGACGAACTGGCGGTCGATGCCCAAGAGGGCGGTCAGCGCGATGGCGTCGGCCCGCGTCACGTCATCATCCCCGACCTCGGCGACGCGATAGTCCATCGAGGCACCTAAGATCGAGAGTGCCTCGGCGATGTTATCCGTGGACGGAGGCGTGGGAATCCCGCGCAAGCCTCGGACCGCAAAGTGACGAACCCCGGCCGCCGCCGCTAACCCTGCCAAATGAGTCGCCAGCATGCCGCAAGCATGCCTCTCACGCAGTCGTTCCAGCAGCGCCACCAAGAGCGCCTTCCCTTCGTGCGGGGTGGTCGTTCGCGCAAACTCATCGATCAAGATGAGCAGCCGCGGAGCCTCGCGCAACAGAATTTCCTTCAGTTCTAAGACTTCTTGGGCAAAGGAAGAGAGCAACCCACCGACGTGCGTTTCACGCCCCATGCCGAGCCACGCGATTTGATCGAAGAGACCGATGGACGCCTGCGTGGCCGGCACCGGTAAGCCGAACGCGGCGCAGAGCGTAAGGAATCCGCACGTCAGCAAACAGACGCTCTTACCGCCCATGTTCGGTCCGGTCAGCACTGCGGCACCCTCAAGGTCGAGATCGAGCGGAGTGAATCGGCGGCCAATGCCAGCGAGCTCCGATTCCAGCGGAAGAAACCGCCCCTGACTGAACGCCATTGCCGGCCGAACGATCACGGCGGCCGCGACGCACCCAAAGCGCTGCGTAAAGGCCGCCGCAGCGATCGTGACGTCGAGTTCGCCCAACGCGGTTGCCGCGGCGAGCAGCCCTTCGGCGTTGCGTTGCACGACCGCAGAGAGTTCCGTGCGCACGCGCTCCTCGGTTGCCGCGACCGCATCGGCAGCCGCATCGCGGCGCTGGAGTGCCGCTACGAGCACTTCCCCGTATTCGAGCGCGCAAAGAAAATACGTCGGCGCTTCGCGGACCACCCGGACGTCCGGTGGTAACGCACCGCGCAGTTCGGCGCGCATCACGATAAACTCGTCGCCGCCGAGTTCATCGCGCCCCAGCGCGCGCGCCACCCGTTCGCGTTCCCGGCCGCGCAATGCGTCGAGCTCGGCCTGTGCGCGCCCCAACTCGGTACGTTCGGCCGTCAGCTGGGCATCGAAACTATCGGCAAGATGGAACTGCGTTTCGCCGCGTTGCCCGGTCGCCAGCACGTCACGAACCGCGCGCACCGCATCGTTGGAGAGCCGCTCGATCCTCGGCATACCCGCGCATCGATCGTCGATGTGGTGGATCGCGCCACAAAATGCTCGCAGCTCGAGAAACGCCGGGTCGGCGAGCACGTCGCCGATCGAAGCGCGCGCAATCGGGCTCACAACGTCGGGAAGCTCGGAGAGCGCCCGCCGAATTGCGTCGCATTGGTCGGCGTCGGAACCCGCAGCGATCTCGGCGATCCGCTCGGCGCGGTACTGCGCCGCGCTTTCCTCGCCGGGCCGGAATGGACGCAGCTCCGAGAAGCAGCGCTCGCCGTAGGGAGAAACCGGCTCGACCGCCTTGACGAGCCAATCGAAGGCGAGCACGTCGGCGCTCGGCTCGTCGAGCAGCTGCAGCGCTTTCATGCCGCTCGTGCGCTTCGATAGACGTCGAAGGTTGGAAGTTCCGTCGCGGCAGCCACCGCATCCGCAAACTGCACGGGCTCGAAATTCCGTTCCGGTCCGATCGATGAAACCGTCACCGCAATGACATGGAGCGGACGCCGGCAGCGGATCTTCAGTCGCTCAAATGCCTCAGTCGCGGATCTTCCGCTCAACGCGATTTGCGTCGGATCGCCGACGACGATTTGGCGCGTTTCGCCCTCCGCAACAAAACGCGCCGCGTCGACAGCCGTGAGCGCGCCTTCAACGTCAACCGACGCAGCATCAGAATCGAAGCGAGGGACGCGAAGACGCGATGTCAACGCCGCGAGTTCGGCAGCGGCTTCGCGCGGCGTCGTCGCCGTGGCCGCGCCGCCGGCAACGACGATCGCGCCATCGGAGCCCGCCAGCGCGGCGACCCGATCGACCGCCCCATCAACGATCGTTATATCGCTGCGCGATAGAAGCTCCTCGACAACTTCTCGGACACCCGACGCGGTCGGAGGCCCCGCGAGCTCGTAGAAACCGGCTTGCACGACGCGCGCGTACAGCACGCCGCCCGCCGCGCTGCGTAACGACGAGAGTCTTACGACTTCTGCCGCGGGTGACGACGGCAGCAACGCACGCGCGGTAGCAAAGACCGTTTCGGGCTGTAGCCAAAGTCGGGGCTTCGCGCGCGTTGGATTCTGAGCGGGTGCCTCGCCGTCGCGCCCCACCGATGCCAGCGCGACACGAATTCCCGCGTTCCAGGCAGCCTCGTAGATCGCGCGCAGCGCCGTCGTTTTGCCGACGTCTCGTCCGGTGCCCACAACGAAGATCGTGCGCGCGTCGATGGACTGCGCGAGCTTCAGAATCTCCATCCCGACTCGCACGTCAATTCTTTTCAGCTAGCCGATGCGAAGGGCCTTGAGCAGGGCAAAAAGGATCCCGGTAAGTGCGAGCAATACGCCGCCAAAAAGAGCGGCGTTTCGTTCGGCGTGCCGTCCAAGCCACCGTCCCAAGGTGAGGCCGAGCGACGTGGAAGCAATGTTCGTAGCCGCGATGATTATCAATGAGATCGGCATCGGTACGCCGATGTAAAGGATAGAGAATCCGATTCCTAACGAATCGAGGCTGATTGCTAAGGACGCGAGGGCGAGGCCCCTTCCGCGCGAGAGATCGAGTCGCGATGCCTCGCTTAGCTCCGTACGGCTCTCCCGTACCATATACAGACCAAGGCCGAACAATGCCGCAAAGCCGATGTAGCCGGCGAAGTCGCCGATCAGTCTTCCTGCCAGCAGGCCCAGCCCGGCACCGATGATATTCATGCTGACTTCCGCGCAAGCGAACGCAATGCCGATGCGCAGCTTGTGGTGCCTGCGAACGCCTCTGACGCCGACGCCGACGCCCACCGCGAAGACGTCGAGTGCGAGCGCCAGTGCCACGATGAAAATTTTGAAGATGGCGGCGCCCATAGGGACGCTTTGCGCGATACCTTGGTGAAGCTTCCTGCATGAGGCGACCGTCTCCGGGGCCGATCTTTTTTTTCGCGGCGCTCTTGTTGCTCGTGGCGCTCGCCGCTCCGGTCGTCGCTGTGCTTGTCACGATGCCCCCGGGCGAAGCGATTGGGCGATTCGCCACGGCCGGGAGCGACGCGCTGCGCGTATCGCTAGTGGCATCGGCCGGCGCGACGTTTGCCGCCACGCTGCTGGGCGTACCGGCCGGATACTACCTCGCGCGCAAGTCGGCCAGAATTCGCGGGGCCGCCATGTTTTTGCTCGCGCTTCCGCTTGCTTTTCCACCCGTCGCATCGGGGCTGATGTTGATTTACACGCTTGGCAGCAACGCGCCATTGGGCGCGTGGCTTTCCGCGCATGGGGTGACGGTACCGGACTCATTGCTCGGTGTCGGCGTGGCGGAGTTTTTCGTTTCGGGATCGTTCGTGGCAATCGCAGCCACCGCAGCCTTCGGAACGATCGATCCGCTCTATGCCGACGCAGCGCGCACGTTGGGCGCGAGCGAGTGGCGCATCTTCACGCACATCGCGTTGCCGGGCGCCGCTGCAAGCATCGGAGCGGGTATCGCATTTGCGTGGCTACGCGCAATCGGCGAGTATGGCGCGACGAGCATCGTGGCGTTTCATCCAACCTCGTTGCCGGTCGCGCTGTACGTGGCGCTCTCCGCATCGGGGGTGCGCGAAGCGCTGACGTTCTGTTATGGCTTCATTGTGCTTGCCGCCGTCGTGCTCGCGGCCGCCTGGGTTCTGCGGCGCGGCGTCGTAGAGTAGCGCCCAGTGTTGCAGAAGAATTTTTATTTTCTCGCTCGGCGCTTTGTGGCGGGAGAAACGGTCGCCTCCGCCATCCAAGCCGCGCGCGAACTCAATGACCGGGGCATGTCCGCAACGCTGGATTTCCTAGGTGAGGACGTCCTGGAGCGAACCGCGGCGCTGCGAACGCGCGACGTCTACTTTGAGATGTTGGACGCAATCCGCAAAAGCGGCGTCGATTCAAACGTATCCGTGAAACTTACCGCCGTCGGTTTGCTCGTCGACGAGAGTTTTGCGTTGGAAAACCTGCTCGCGATTATCGAGCACGCACAGCGCAATGCCGATCCGTTCGTGCGCATCGACATGGAAGGTTCGTCGGTTCTGCCGCCGACGCTGCGGGTATTTGAGGGGGCCTTCGCCATACATCGCAATGTCGGACCGGTGCTTCAAGCCTACTTGAAGCGCACGGCCGCCGACGTCGAACGGGCGATCGAACTCGGCGCCAGGGTTCGTCTATGCAAGGGCGCGTACAGCGAGCCGCCGGAGATCGCCTATCAGCGCATGCCGGAGATTCGCTCGCGCTATCTCGAGCTGGCCTACGAGCTGCTGCAGCGCGGAACGTATCCCGGAATCGCAACCCACGACCGTCGGCTGATCGCCGCCATCAAGCACTTCGTCTCGACGCAGGGAATTTCCAACGACCGCTTTGAGTTTCAGATGCTCTACGGCTGCCGTCCGGGCGTCCAGCGAGAGATCGTTGCTGAGGGGCATCGCCTGCGCGTGTACGTTCCCTTCGGAACGCACTGGGCCGGATATTTTTATCGTCGCGTCCTCGAGCGCCGCGAGAATGCGCTCTTCGCGCTGTCTTCGATTTTCTCGTCCTGAGCGGTTGTCGATAGTGCGAGCGGTCGTGCAGCGCGCATCGAATGCGCGCGTTCGGGTAAGCGGTAAGACGGTCGGCGAAATCGGGCACGGCCTGCTCGTGCTCGTCAGCGTAGGCGTTGACGACGACGCCGGCGATGCTCGAGCGATGGCCGATAAAATCGCCGGCTTGCGGATCTTCCCGGACGATCGCGGTTTGATGAATTGCTCGGTCGTGGACGCTCACGGAGCGGTGTTGCTGGTTTCGCAGTTCACGTTGCATGGCGACGCGCGCCGTGGCCGCCGCCCGTCGTTCGTGACCGCAGCGAGGGAACCGCAGGCACGCGACCTTTACGAGCGCGTGGGCGCATCGCTCGCGGCGGGCGGCCTCAATGTCGCCTACGGGGAGTTCGGGGCTCAAATGGACGTCGAGTTGGTGAATACCGGCCCCGTGACGATACTGCTCGATACGAAGCGGGCGTTTTGAGGGCGTCAAGGGTTCGAAATTAGCGAGCAACCACTTGCCGTATCGCTTGACTCTCATCAGGGCCCAACCTTCCAGCCAAACTTTCCGGCCCAAAGCTGCGTTGTAGAGGATGGAAAGCAGAGCCGCCGTTTGCGGGCGGCACGAGAAAATAGGTGAACAAAACAATGCCAGGGAGTACGGAACAGAACCGGCGCGGTGGCGGCATGTCCGTCCGGGAAGCCGGCCAAAAAGGCGGCGAGACCGTTAAGAACAAGTACGGCGCGCAGTTCTATGAAGAAATCGGTCGCAAAGGCGGCTTGGCCACTAAGAACGCCCACGGCCATGAGTTTTACGAACAGATTGGCAAGAAGGGTGGAAAGAAGGGCGGCGAAGCCACGCGGGATCGCTACGGGCCCAACTTCTACGAACGCATCGGACAAAAAGGTGGCCAAAAAGTCAAGCAGCTCATCGAAGAGGGCAAGCGCGCCGCTCAAAAGCAGCGAGCGAGCTAATTCGCCTCGGCTTTGGCCGAGCCTGAGCCTCTTCCTCGGCGGACTCGTTACCATCGGCGTGGGGACGGCAGGGGCGTATCCAATGCCCCCGACACCCATGCCGACGGCATCTTCAAGCCCCTCACCCGCACCATCCGGCGCCGTCTTGCCATTCGACTCGACGGTGCTTTTCGTGCTGGACGATCCCATCTCGTCGAAGACCGCGCAGGCCGGCCAGCTGATACGCGCGCATCTTAAGAGCGCGATCGCGGTCGGTGGCCGCGTGCTCGTGCCGGCAGGAGCGCCGGGACAAATTCGCATCGTCGACTCGTCGCCGTCCGGCATTACGGACGTTTACGGCTTCGTTGACATCTTCTTCGAGCCGTTGGCGTTACCGGACGGCCGGAGGTTACCGTTACGCGCCCCGGTTGCGCGTCTCGCTCCCAACGTCACCGCCGGCCACGAATCGACCGTCGCGGCCGAAGATACCGCCGGCGACATCGTCGTACCCTATTACGTCCTCTGGCAAATTTTGCGCAAAGGAAAAAACTTTGTGCTGGGGGCCGGGTCGGAGCTTCCCGCGCGTACCGAAGCTACACTGACCGCCCAACCGAACGGTACGATCGCCATCGTGACGCCGCGGCCGTTGCCCCAAGGCACCGGAACGCCGAACGCAACGTTTCCCGTCGTTCCGATGGCAACGCCGCTGGGGGGAACGCCGACGCCGGGCCGTCTCCATCCGACACCGTCGGCGACACCGGCAGCCACGTCTTCACCGACGCCCTAGGCGCGATGCTTTCAGGCCGCCGCTCACGAAGAAGCGCGCCAGAGAGTGAGGAAAATGCCGTTGTTCGTTCGCATAACCTGCACGTTAGCAATCTTGGCGCTGACCACTAGCGCCGGCTACGCCGCTACTCCTGCGCCGAAAGCGACACTGTCGCCGCAACCGCGTGGAACCGAGGTCGTTTTCGTCCAAACCATTCAGAAGGACCTGATGGCCCGCTTCCCGACGCCGGCGGACGCGGAGAAAGCCGGATACTTCCGCTACGGAAACGAGGATGAAGACGGCGCGATCAGCTACGCGAACCTGCATTGGCAGAGCGGGAACCCCAAACAGCCCAGCCAGCTGTGGTACGACGTCCACGGTAACCTATTGGGCGCCGACTTTTCCGTGCTGCAAAGCAGCTCGCCCGAACCACCGGAGATTTGGGGCGTCGACTTTCAGCGCTGGGTCTCGTTTCGCGAACACATCCACTACATTCTCGTCGGCCCGAACGGCACCGAAACTTACGGTGCAACGAGCGTGAAAAAGTTCGCAGCCGGCGGCGGCAACGTCGACAATCCCCAGGCCGCCACGTTGGTCAAAATGGGTGAGGTTAAGAGCGTCGCCGACGTGAAACGGATCTTCCTCTTCCCCTCGATCTGGGACCTCATCGTCTGGATCAAGCCAAATCCGCTCGGCGCATTCGCGGGTAAGAACCCGCTCGTCGTCCCGAGCGCCAACGCGGAAAAAGGCGACATGTGATGAAGCGCTACTTCTTTGCGGTGCAGTTGCTTTCGGCGGCGGAATAGGCGATGTCGACGGCTTTGTCTTCTGAATCGGCGATCGTGCCGCGCTGGGCGTTGAACTTTAGATAGCTTTTCACGTCGCGCATGTCGGCTGGCTCGGCCATCTCTTGCGGATCGAATCCGCCGAGTGCGGGATGGACGCGCGAGATCGGATAGGTCAGCATCGCTTGATACATGCCCTGCAGATCGATCGCGAGCTGGCGCTGCTTATCGTAGGCCGTCTGCAGCTCTTGCGCAGCCTGATGCACTTGGGCTGACGCTTGCGGGTCGGTCGTCAGATGCGTGCCGTCGCGGAGTTGATTGATCTGTTGCTGAATCGCCGCGAGCGACTCGTTAAGTGCCGTTTCTTGGCGGCGGAGCGTGTCGCGCACGTGCAGGAAGCGCTCTTCGTAATCCGGCTGACTAAAGAGCGTATTGAGATCGTCGAGCTGCACGCTGACCCCATCGAGCGTACGATCGTTGCCCAGCATCGGCACGAGAGCGCCGTTGAAGTGATCGGCTAGCGAGTTACAATACGGCGACGAGACGACCGTGATGATCGTCTTGAGCGGGCGGGCGGTCGGCGACGGAGTGGGAATCACGACGGCGAGAAGCGCCGTTACCAGATTGAAAATTAACATGGCGAGTGGTGTTCGAGACTATTCGTTCGTCCAATAGTCTTTCAGCGCCTTGCCGCGCGACGGGTGACGAAGCTTGCGTAACGCCTTTGCCTCGATCTGACGAATGCGCTCGCGCGTTACGCCGAACTCCTGACCGACCTCTTCGAGCGTGCGCTGATGCCCGTCTTCCAGACCAAAGCGTAAGACCAGTACCTTGCGTTCGCGCTCGGTGAGGTTCTGAAGCACGTCTTGCATCTTCTCTTTGAGCAGCATGACCGACGCCGCTTCCGCCGGCGCCACGGCTTCCTGATCTTCGATGAAGTCGCCCAAGTGCGAATCTTCTTCTTCGCCGATGGGCGTCTCGAGCGAGATCGGCTCCTGCGAAATTTTCATGACCTCACGAACCTTTTCGGGCGTGAGCACCATCGCTTCAGCGATCTCCTCGACCGAAGGCTCGCGGCCGAGCTCTTGCAAGAGCTGGCGGGAGACTTTGATCAACCGGTTGATCGTCTCGACCATATGAACCGGAATGCGGATAGTGCGAGCCTGATCCGCCAGCGCGCGCGTAATGGCTTGACGGATCCACCACGTTGCGTACGTGGAAAATTTATAGCCCTTGCGATAGTCGAACTTTTCGACGGCGCGGATCAATCCAAGATTGCCTTCTTGAATTAGATCGAGAAACAGCATGCCGCGCCCGACGTACTTCTTCGCAATCGACACGACCAGCCGCAGGTTCGCCTCGGTGAGCTGGCGTTTTGCCTCTTCACCGCCGTCGACGATCTTCCAATCGGAAGTACCGTCGCGGCGCCCTTCCAGCTCGCCGGCCTCGATGCGCATCGCCAACGACTTCTCCTGCTCCATCGAGAGCAGCGGAACGCGACCGATCTCCTTGAGGTACATGCGAACCGGGTCGTCTAGGGAAAGACCGTCGGGAATTGTTTCCTCGACTTCTTCCTCGCGCTCGGCCTCGGGTTTCTCGTCTTTTTGCTCGTCCACCAGCTCGATGCCGGCTGCGGTGATTTCTTCGAAGAATTCATCGAGCTGTTCGGGACTGACCTCGTCGAGGACGTCGAACGTGCTGTTGATCTCTTCGTACGTTAGCGAGCCTTGCGCTTTGCCGCGAACGACGAGCTTCTTCTTCAGTTCCTCAAGCGTCACCGCGACGGCCGGTTCGGCCACCGTAGCTGTGCCCTTCTTACGCGCCATTGTTTTCGTTTTCACCTCCCCTCACCAAAAATTGCTTGTTCCCCCTTTTCGGCCTTAACGTTTCAGTTTTGCGACAAGCGCGTCAAACTCTCCACGTAGGTCGCTAGGGACCGTATGACCGCCGGCAAGGCGGTGGTCGATGAGGTCCGAGAGCTCGCGATAACGCTTTCGTTCCTCTTCGAGTTGCAGTCGCTCGACCACCCGCTCGAGATGCGCGCGACGTTCCTCCGAATCGCCGTATCGCACCGCGGAACTGCGGTCGCGCCGGCTCAACTCGGCAAGGACGTCGAGAATCCCCGGATCTTCCGCAAAGAGCCCGAAGATGTCCGCCGTCGTCGGCGACGTATCCGCGACGGCAACGAGCTTTTCGTAAATCCTGCGGTAGACCTCATTGCGAAAGCGAGCTGCGCCGATGCGGTCGCCATACTCCGCGCCCAGAACCGGCTCTTCGAGCAAAATGCTCACCACTTCACGTTCGAATGAGAGCGGTTCAACCGACGTCTTGGCGTAGCGGCTTTCGGACAGCGACGCCCGCGCGCGAGGCGCGAAGTTTGAGCTGTCCGCGAGGAACCGGCTATTCCTAAGGTCGTCCACGTTCACCTGCAACCTAGCCGCTACGTAGACGCGCCAACGATCCCATTCCTCTCGGGGCGCTAATCCACGAATCAGGGCTTCGGCCCTCGGTGCGATCTTTGACGGAGAATCGAATCCGACGCGAAGTTGTTCGATTTGGCGATCGATCTTAAACTGAATCGCGGGCTTGGCGTCGTCGAGCAAGTCGCGAAACGCCGCCGGCCCGTGCGACCGGACGAAGCTGTCCGGGTCTTCTCCCGGAGGCAGCAACACGATGCGTAGTGCCGACCCGGTATGCTCGATCACACTAGACGCTACGTCGACCGCTTTGGTTGCAGCGGCACTGCCGGCCGCGTCGCCGTCGAAGCAGAGGAACACATAGTCGGCATACTTTCGAAGTTCGGCCGCCTGCTCTGCCGTAAACGAGGTGCCGAGCGCCGCCACCGCGTTCTCAAACCCGCCTTGATGCAGCGCAATGCAGTCGAAATAACCCTCGACGACGATAAGCGTCCGGTCGCTCTGCGCCGCGCGGCGAGCCAGGTTGAGCGCGAAGAGATGCCGCCCTTTGGTGTAGACCGGCGTTGTCGACGTGTTGAGGTACTTCGGCTCGCCGTCCCCGATCGCACGGCCGCCGAAGGCGATCACTTCGCCGGTCGTCGAGTAGGTCGGCACCATCAGCCGATCGCGATAGAAGTCGTAGTAACCGCGCTGGCCGCTCTTCAAGAGGCCCGCGCGGGCAGCCAGCGCGAGATCGAAGCCGTTGCGCTCCAGCTCGGTGGTCAGTCCGCTCCACGCGTCGGGCGCATAGCCAAGCGCGAATCGCTCGATCGTCGTCGCGGAGAAGCCGCGTCGCCGGCAGTATGCGCGCGCGGCGGCACCAGCTTCGGCGGCAAGCATTCGCACGAAGTAGGCCGCCGCGACTCGGTTCGCTTCGTAGATTGCCTCCCGTTCGCTGCGCGCGCGAGATTGCTGCGGGTTCTCCGGCTCCAGCTCGACGCCGGCTTTCGTCGCGAGCATCCGGACGGCGTCGCCGAACCCCGCGCGCTCGAGCTTCTGAACGAAGGTGATGACGTCGCCGCCTACGCCACAGCCGAAGCATTTAAAGAATCCGCGATCGGGATGCACGTGAAACGACGGGGTCTTCTCCGCGTGAAACGGGCAAAGCCCCACCATATCGTTTCCGCGTTTTTTCAGCGGCACGTATTGCCCGATGAAGCTCGCGATATCGACGCGTGCGCGGATTTCGCGAAGCGCGCCTTGATCGTATCTCACTCCTTATCGTTTTCCGCGCAAGAGATCGAAGGCCCCGCGCGAAGCCGTCATCACGTGAAGCGCATTTTTGATCCGGTGCATCATTTTATCGAGTTATCCACAGCGGAGGCGAGGCTGCTCGATCTCCCGCTGATGCAACGACTGCGCCGTCTGCGCCAACTGGGATTGGCGTACCTCGCCTTTCCTTCGGCGGAGCATTCGCGTTTCACGCACGCGCTCGGCGCGCTCGCCATGGGCACGCGCGCGTTTGACGAGCTGGTGCGCCACGATCCGGGCTCCTTCGAAAGGTCGGAGGACGCTGCGTACCAGCGCCGGCTCGTCCGCGCAGCATTGTTGCTGCACGATATCGGCCATGGACCCTTTAGCCACTCCTGCGAAGCGGTACTGGGCATTCGTCACGAAGCGCGCACGACGGATCTCCTCGCGCTGCCCGAGCTTGCCAACGCCGTTGCCGCCCTCGAGGTGAATCCCGCCGACGTGCTCGCCTTGATTTTGGGAGACCCCCATAGCCGGTATCCCGTGCTGCGCGAACTGGTGAGCGGCCCCAACCTCGACGCCGACCGAATGGATTACTTGCAGCGCGATGCGTATTTTACCGGTGTCGCGACCGGACGTTACGACGCAGAGCAGTTGATCGCATCGCTGCGAATTCTGAACCACGACGGAACCTTTGCCATCGGGATCGATCGTCGCGGCATCGTCGCACTGGAATCGTTCCTGATGGCGCGGTACATGATGTTTGCAGCGGTGTACTTCCATCACACGACGCGCATGTTCGAGCACGTGCTGCACGATGCATTGCGAGAGCTGTGGCCGGATCCGCGGGCACTCGATTCCATCGAGGAGTTCCTGGGCTGGGACGATTTTAGGGTGCTCAATTCGCTCGACAAGGGACCTAGCCCGGCGGCGGATGCGTTGCGCAACCGTATTCGAGTTTACGCACTGGCGGCAGAGTTCAACGCCGAGCGCGATCTAGGCGCCTTCGAGGCCTGCGAGACGGCCTTGCGCGAGCGCTTTGGGGAATCAAACGTTTGGGCCGACTCGCAATCGCAACTGCTGCACCGCCTGCCGTTTGGAATCGGTGACGAGCAAACCGTTTGGGTGAATCGCCCTGGCGGCGCCGTGGACGCTCGTGAAGTGTCCGACCTCATCGCGAAACTCAGCGGTAAGGCGTATTGGCGAAAGCTGTTCGTTCGACGGTCAGCCAAAGAGAACGTCGCGCGAGAATCCCGCCGCATCTGCGCCGAAATTATCGCCCGCGGGCATCGCGCTTCACTTTAGGATGCCGAGCGCCGATTGCGCCGCGGCAAGCCGCGCGATCGGCACGCGATACGGCGAACACGAAACGTAGTCGAGGCCCAACCCGTCACAGAATACGATGCTGCTCGGTTCGCCGCCGTGCTCGCCGCAGATGCCAATCTTCAGCCCGGTGCGCGCCCCGCGACCCAGCTTGACCGCCTGTTGCATCAACCCACCGACGCCGCGGCGATCCAGCACTTGAAACGGGTCTTCCTTTAGAATCCGCTTTGCCAGATAAACCGGAATGAACGAGGCTTCAGCGTCGTCGCGGCTGTAACCGTAGGTCGTCTGGGTTAGGTCGTTGGTTCCGAACGAAAAGAACTCTGCGTACTCCGCGAGTTCGTCGGCGACAACGCACGCGCGAGGAAGCTCGACCATCGTGCCGATGCGATACGTGAGGGTCGTGCCGAGGCGCGCCAGGACCTCATCCGCAGCGTGCTTGACCATATCGCGCGTCGTTTGCATCTCTTCTTTCGTCCCGACACCGGGAATCATCACCTCCGGCCGGGCATCTACGCCTTGCTCTTTCAGCTCGCACGCGGCTTCGAAGATCGCGCGCACCTGCATCTCGTAAATCTCGGGAAAGACGATGCCGAGGCGACAGACGCGCAGGCCGAGCATCGGGTTTTGCTCGTGCAGCTGCTGCACGCGGCGCAGCATCGCGTCACGCGAACGATACTCTGGCGAGTCCGTGCCCTTCGTCAGCCGCAGCTCCGTCGTCTCGACCAGCAGCTGCTCTAACGACGGCAAAAACTCGTGCAGAGGCGGATCGAGCAAGCGAATCGTGACGGGCAGACCTTCCATCGCCTTCAAAATTCCGCGGAAATCGTCGCGTTGGAACGGCAAAAGCTTTTCGAGCGCCTGTGCGCGCTGCGCCGGCGTCGTCGCGAGGATCATTTGATGGACGATCGGCAGCCTTTCGGGTTGCATGAACATATGCTCCGTGCGACAGAGGCCGATGCCTTGCGCGCCCAGGTCGCGCGCGCGGGTGGCATCTTCGGGCGTGTCGGCGTTCGCCCACACTTCCATGCGGCGCAATTCGTCGGCCCACGAAAGGAACGTCCCAAGCCACTCGGGGAGCCGGCTCGGGGGGCTAATCAAATCGAGCGCGCCGAGCGCGACGTTGCCGGTCGTGCCGTCGATCGTGATCCAATCGCCTTCATGCACTTCCTCGCCGTCGAGGCTCGCGCGTTTGTTTCGGTAATCGATGCGCAACGCGTCGCACCCCGCTACGCATGGCTTACCCATCCCTCGCGCGACGACGGCCGCGTGCGATGTGGCACCGCCCTTTGCGGTAAGGATCCCCTCCGCCGCGATCATGCCGTGCACGTCGTCGGGAATGGTCTCGGTACGCACGAGAATCGTTTTGCGTCCCCGTTCCTTCCAAGCCACCGCGTCTTCCGCCGAAAAGACGATCTGACCGGTGGCCGCGCCGGGCGAAGCGTTAAGCCCCTTGCAAACGACGCCGACCTTTGCGTTGGGATCGATGCGGGCGTGAAAAAGCTGATCGAGCGACTGCGCGTTGACCATTCCGACGGCACGCCGGCGATCGATCAAGCCTTCGGCAACGAGATCCAAGGCAATCTTGACCGCTGCCTCGGCCGTGCGTTTGGCACTGCGCGTTTGCAGCATGAAGAGCTTGCCTCGCTCGACCGTAAACTCGAGGTCTTGAACGTCGCGATAGTGGCGCTCCAGCCGGCGCGCGATCTCTTCAAACTGCGCATACACGCCAGGCTGCCGCCGCGCCAAGTCGGAGATTTTCTCGGGCGTACGAATTCCGGCCACGACGTCCTCGCCCTGAGCGTTATTCAGATACTCGCCGAAAAGGGCGTGCTCGCCCGTGTTCGGATTGCGCGTGAACGCGACGCCGGTTCCCGAATCATCCCCCATGTTCCCGAAAACCATCTCCATCACCGTTACGGCGGTTCCCCAGTCGTCAGGGATCTTGTTGAAGCGACGGTAGTCGACGGCGCGCTTTGAATTCCATGAATCGAAAACCGCCTCGATCGCAAAGCGCAACTGTTCGCGCACGTCTTGGGGGAACTCGCGACCGGTGCGCTCGCGCACGATCGCCTTGAAGCGCTTTATCAGTGCCTTCCAGGACGCGGCGTCGATCTCCGCATCGTTCTTTGCGCCACGCGACGTGCGCGTGGCCTCGATCAGCTCTTCGAAATGCTCCTTGCTGATGCCTAACACGACGTTGGAGAACATCATGATGAATCGGCGATACGCGTCCCAGGCAAAACGCTCGTTTACGGTAAGCGTGGCGAGCGCGACCACTGACTGGTCGTTGAGCCCCAGGTTCAGAATCGTGTCCATCATCCCCGGCATGGAAACGCGCGCACCGCTGCGCACCGAAACGAGCAAGGGATTCTCGACCGAACCGAAGCCCTTACCGGTGCGCTCTTCCAATTCCGTCATCGCGACGTCGATTTGCTCTTGCAGACCTTCCGGAAAGACGCGCCCGGCTTCGTAAAAGCGCAGACATGCATCGGTCGTGATCGTAAATCCCGACGGAACCGGCAAGCCGGCCGCGCTCATCTCCGCCAGACCCGCGCCTTTGCCGCCTAAGATATCGCGAATCGTCGTGCCGGAAGGAGGCGCGATGGCGCTGCCTTCCTCGAAAAAATAAACGTATTTCGTTCCTACCTGCACGATTATCGCCCCGCTCCTAGAGTCGTTCCCGGAGATAGTTCTCCAGCGCATCCGAGCCGATCCGTTCTTGCCGCATGGAATCCCGCGCCCGTACGGTCACGCTGCCATCGCCCAAGGTTTCATAGTCGATGGTAATGCAGAAGGGCGTGCCGATTTCGTCTTGCCGGCGGTACAACTGGCCGATGTTGCCTTCATCGTATTGCGTTCGAAACGATGGGCGCAGCGACGCTTCTATCGTCACGGCGTGCTCGACGAGCTCGGGTTTGTTGCGTGCGAGCGAAAACACCGCAGCCTGTACGGGGGCGAGCTGCGGATGAAATCGCAGCACGGTGCGTTCGGTTTCTTTACCGTTAGGGTCGATGCTGCGTTCCCGGTCGTAAGCATCGATCATAAACGTCAGCAGCGTTCGATCGATGCCGGCCGAGCTTTCGATCAACAGCGGCGTGTAATGGTTCTTCGACGCTTCGTCGAAGAACCGCAGATCTTTCCCCGAGAGCCGCATGTGCGCATCCAAATCGTAGGTGCCGCGATGGGCAATCGACTCGAGTTCTCCCCAGCCCCATGGAAAGAGATACTCCACGTCGATGCCCGCTTTGGCGTAGTGCGGGCGCTCCGATTCACCGAGCTCGTAGAATCGAAGCCGCTCCGCATTGATGCCGTAACTCGCGTACCAGGCTTTGCGGCGCTCGACCCACGCTTCAAAGGCATCCATGTCTTTCCCGTCGTCGGGCACGAAATACTCGAGCTCGGCCTGTTCGAACTCGCGAAGGCGAAACGTAAAATTTCCCGGGGTAATCTCGTTCCGGAACGACTTGCCGATCTGCGCCACGCCAAATGGTGGACGTTTGCGCGCGCTTTGGTAGATGTTTTTAAAATTGACGAAGATGCCTTGAGCGGTTTCGGGGCGCAGGTAGGCCAGCGCCGAAGTGTCCTCCATCGGCCCCACCGACGTGCGCATCATTAAGTTAAAATTGCGCGGCTCCGTGAAAGAGTCTTTGCTTCCGCAGTCCGGGCATTGCGACCGGTCGGCGACGTGATCGAGCCGGAAGCGGTGCTTGCAGACCCTGCAATCGATCATCACGTCGTGAAAGGCATCGATGTGGCCCGAGGCTTTCCACACCAACGGATGCATAATGATTGCCGAATCGAACGCGACGACGTCGTCGCGCAGCTCGACCGTGTCGCGCCACCATGCCCGCTTGACGTTGTTCTTCAGCACCGCACCGAGCGGGCCATAGTCCCAAAATCCGTTTATTCCGCCGTAGATTTCGCTGGATTGAAAGATAAAGCCGCGCCGCTTGGCAAGCGCGGTGATCTCTTCCATAGTGACGCGTTGGGCCGAAGCCGCCGTTTCCATCGATGCGCTAGATTTATCCTCGGCGCTCGAAACCCCCGCCCTGCAACAATTACGGGAAATGCGCAATGGCGCGTATGATCCGCTCTCGCAGGCGCAACGGCAGCAGCGCAAGGATGTTTCCGCCTCTGGCGGAGCCAAGAACGTAGCGCGCGCGCGGGCGGTTTGCGGTCAGTGCGTGTACCGCAGCCTCGGCGACGCGCTCGGCCGGGATCCCGGCTTTTTCTTGCGTCTCGGCTTGCGTCAGGATCGTTTCCGTGGCGCGACGGTAATGCGGTCGCGCGTTGGGACCCAGCATCGCGAATAAGCGCTCGCGCGACTCGCGTCCCTTACGCCACATCGGCGTGCTCACGGAGCCTGCCTCGATCAACGAAACCGTAATCCCCGCGGGTGCAAGCTCGATTCTCAGCGCGTCGGCTAAGGCTCGTAGGGCGAACTTCGATGCGCTGTACGGCGCGTTGTAGGGCATCGCTAAGCGCCCGGCGATCGAACCGACGAAAACGATGCGCCCTCCCAGCGCAGGAAGATGATTCAATGCCGCCTGCACCAACGCCAGCGCGCCGATGACGTTGACCTCGAACTGTTGCCGTAGCTCTGCAATCGGAACGTGCTCGAGCGGGCCGCCCGTTGCGATTCCGGCATTGCTGACCACGCCGAGCAAAGGCACACCGCTGGCGGCAACTTCATCGAGTGCCCGCGCGATCGACGCTTCGTCGGTAACCTCGAGAAAGACCGGTCGGATGTTTCCATGCGCGCGGCGGAGTCGCTCGGCGTCGGCGTTGCCGCGGACGCCGGCGAATGCAACGTATCCGCTGCGTGCAAGAGCCTTGACCGTGGCTTCACCGATTCCCGAAGATGCTCCACTAACGACTACGCCCGAGGGCGTGCTCACGGCGAAACGCGTTCGGCCCGAGCGGCGCGCGCGTCCCGATTGAGACGCCGCTGAATGCGAGCATCACCGAAGACGCGGTCGACGAGCCCCGGAAAGAGCTTCGTTATAAAGATCGGAACGGCGTAGTACCCCGGTACGATGACGCAACGCCGTGGGCGGGATACCGCCCGAACCACGGCGCGAGCCACGATGTCAGGGCTCGGCAATCGGTCGCCCATCGCGACGTTCATCCGGCTACGAACGAATCCCGGTTCGATCAGCGTTACCCCAATGTTCCAACTGCGCACTTCCCGACGAACCGTATCGCTGAGACCTCGCAACCCGAATTTCGTCGCCGAATACATCCCCATCACGCCCGCCTCTCCAGCAATCGATCCGACGTTGACGATCGAGCCACGTCGCTGCATCTTCATCACCGGGAGAACCGCGTGAAGCATGCGCGCGCAACCGAGTAAGTTGACCTCGACGACACGCCGCAAGTCATCGTCGGTATCGTCGCACACCGCGGGACTCGAGCCGATTCCGGCCACGTTCGCAAGGACGTCGATGGCTTCGAACGCATCGAGCGTTGAACTTACGAGTTTGTCGATGTCGCCGCGTACGGTGACGTCGGTCGGCACGATTAGCGCCCGGGCACCACAGCGCTCGGCCTCACTCGCAAGTTGATCGAGCACGTGGATCTCACTAAGGGGGGCGGCAAGGACGACGTGCGCTCGCGCCGCGGCGAACGCGCGCACGGTCGCCGACCCGATATCGCCCGATGCGCCGGTAACGATGACGACTCGCCCGTCGAGATTCATCGTTTCCCGTCGGTCTTTTGCAGAAAGGCCGTTACCACACGCTTGGGAGCGCGCGCGAGCCATGCCTCGAGAATGACGTCCTTGAGCTCCTTCGTCGAGATTTTCGCCAGTCGTATCAGCACTGCGGGGTAACCATCAAAATGCGGCGTCGTAAAGAATACGGACGGATTGCTCGCAAGCACGACTTCCTTCATCTCGAGGTCGGCGGTGCGGACTCCTAAGATTGCTCCCGTTGGCGCGTTTTTGCCGAGTGCCTCGAGATCGGAGCGGCGGAGTGGCCGCTCCCACGTGAAGAGTTTCTTGTTGACGATCCATGCCGCGTTGCCGCTCGACGACTGTTCTTCGGTCGCGCCGGGCAACGCAAGCGCGATACGGCGCACGTCACGCCACGTAGCCATTGAAGAATACTTCAACGCGAGGCCCGAGGCTCCGTTCATCGTCAACCCTGAAGTTCCGATGCCGAACCGCGCCCCTTGTGGGACGGGATTCGTGTCACTGCGCCGAGGGACGGCGCGTGAGCTGGGAAGCCGTCACCGCGGTCGGAACAGTCTTTACCGGCCTGGTCATCGTCGTCAGCGCCCTCGTCGGCATCGGCCAGTTGCGTCAGTTTCGCGCTCAACGCCAAGACGCCGCAGCAGTGGAACTCGTGAGGTCGATTCAAGGATGCGTTCTTACAAGCGTATCTCAAGGTCTTTTCTGCTCCTGCCCAAGCCGGCGCGACGGACGGTCATGGCGGAGGTAGCAAAGAACGAGAGGCGGCGGTGGTATTGGGATTTCGCTTTGAGATGCTGGGCGTGCTCGTTTACCGGCGAGTGATCCCATTTGAGATCGCCGAAGATCTCGTCGGCGGACTGGTTCTTGGCGCGTGGAATCGGCTAACGGATACGACGCTTGAAACGCGTGTAACTTTAGAGTGGCCGGCCTACTTTGAGTGGTTTCAGTGGCTCGCCGAGCAATTCGAAAAGCGGGAGCGTTTACAGCAAACGCCGGCGCACATCCGAGCCGACGACTGGCGTCCAGCTTAAGCCGAATACCGGGGACGTTTAACGACAGTTCGCATCAAAGATTCCCAGCTTGCACCAAGCCGACTGCGGCACGCCATATTTTCGCATATAATCGACGCCTAGTGCTCCGCCATCGCTGATTACGAGTTGCCAACTACCCTCGCGCTTGCGGTAGAGAGACTCGCCCCCACCGCCGCCATACCATTCACCCATCGCCCAGCTGCCTGAGACGAGGACGTAGGGCACGAGCGGTCCACGCATCAAGTGGCGTACGGCTTCAACGTCTTGCCTCAACCCTGCGTCCTTGAAATAGCCCCGGCAGGGCCGGTCGTCTTCCGAGCGCGGCATACCGGCCATCAGTGCGACCTCGACGCGCTCGCCCAACTGGTGCGATTCCAACCGGCATCGGAAATTCAGCGCATCCAGCGGTTGCCATCCGAATGAGAAGCGTTCGACGAGGATCGGATCGGGCATTAACTCGCCCTCCAGCCGTCCGCCGCTGGTAAGAACCGCCGCATACGATCCCACCGCGTTGGTGCGCCGTACCACGATAGGGTTCTTCGGGTCGGAATAAAGCGCGCCGATCGCGGCAGCCTGCGGTGTATTTGCGTATGCGTGCTGGACGGTTACGATGGCGAGCACGATCTGAAGCATAGAAACCTACAAGGGCGCCGCGGCGACGCGGTGTGCCTTCGGCTGCGTCTCCGCCCGCAGCTGACCGCAGGCAGCTGCGATGTCTCGGCCCATGTTCTGGCGCACGGTAACCGGCACTCCGGCCGCGTCGAGCACCGCCGCAAACTCCCAAATACGCCGATCCGTCGCCGCAACGAAGGGCGCGTCCGGAGTCGAATTATAGGGAATCAGGTTCACGTGGTAGAGGTGACCCCGCATGAGCTTGGCAAGCGCGTTCGCGCAGGCAGCGTCGTCGTTGACGCCCGCGAGCATGACGTATTCAAAGAAGACTTTGCGATGCGTTTTGTCGACGTATCGTTCGCAAGCGGCCATCAACGTCGAGAGCGGAAAGCGTCGATTGATCGGCATGATCTTCGACCGCACTTCGTCGCTGGGCGCATGCAGCGAGATCGCAAGATTGACTTGCACCTGCTCGCCGGTGAAGGCATCGATCTTGTCGGCCAGGCCGACCGTCGAGATCGTGATGTGGCGATGGCCTAAGCCAAAACCGTGCGGATCGTTGAGTAACGCAACGGCTTCCATCACGGCCGCGTAGTTGTGAAATGGTTCGCCCATTCCCATGAACACGACGTTGCTGATTCTCTTCCCCTTCGCCGCAAGCTGCCTCGCGAAGAAGCGCGCCTGATCGAATATCTCACCGGCGGTAAGGTTTCGAGTGAATCCGGCTTGCCCGGTCGAGCAGAACGCACACGCAAATGCGCAGCCGGCCTGGGAAGAAATGCACGCGGTTGTGCGACCGCCGCGATGCTCCATCAGAACCGCTTCCACCTCGCTTCCGTCGCGAAGCCGAAAGAGTCCCTTCGTGGTTTGACGGTCCGAGGAGTGCTGGAGCGTCGTAGGATTCAACGCCGCAAAGGTGACGCCGCGCTCGATCAGCGCCGTTCGCAGCTCTTTCGGCAAGGTCGTCATCTCGTTAGGACCCTCAAGCAGTTCTTTCGTCGCGGCGCGATAGAGCTGCCGAAGGCGGAACGGCTTCAGCTCGTAGGTTGCTGCGAACTCCTCTGCGCCGGAGTATCCGGCGCGCTCGACGACGTCGCGTAGCCAGATCGATGCGGGGTCGCGATTCACTCAAACAGACCCGCCTGGCGGATCTCGACCGTTTCGAGCACTGCTTCGCGCGGCGTCCTGTCGTCCAACTTGGCGCGAACCGCTCTGAGATCGTCCCAGACCATCCGCTTGACGCCATCGATCTGTCCGCCGGTTTGCCGCAGGATATAGGCGGGGTGAAAGGTGGCCATCAGCGGCGTGTCGCGCGGCCCGATATACCATCGACCGCGCATGCGCGTGATTTGAAAATCCTGGCCTAGAAACCATTTCGCCGCCGGAGAGCCGAGCGCGAGGATCACCTCTGGCGCCACGATTTCAACCTGTTCTTCCAAGAACCCACGGCAGTTCTCCATCTCTTGGAGATCCGGTGCTCGATTGCGTGGGCCGTTTGGGCCCGGAACCGTTGGCCGGCACTTGACGGTATTACAAATGTAGACTTCCTCGCGCGCCAATCCGATCGCCGTCAACATGCGATCGAGTAACTGACCGGCGCGACCGACGAACGGCCGCCCGAGCTCGTCTTCGGTCTCACCAGGGCCTTCACCAACCACCATTAATCGCGCGTAAGGATCGCCCTCACCGTAAACGTTGTTGCGGCGTTCGTATCCGATCGCGCATTTTCGGCAAGCGTCAGCGGCAATCGCCGCTCGCGCGAGCCGTGCCTCGCGCGGCGCGGCCTCGTTCATCAATTCGTCTCGGTCTTACTTACCAGCACGGCCTGGCCGAACGCGATCACTTCGCAAGCGCCGTCGCTGCCCTCCGAAACGAAGAACTGCAGGCCGATCACGGCGTTGGCGCCGATGCCGTCGGCGCGTTTGCGCAGCTCCTCCAGCGCTTCGTTGCGCAATTGCTCGGCATCGCTGAGGAACTCTGCGCTCGCCAAACCGATCAGCATGCCCAGGCTGCGAAACGTGGAGCGAAGCCGGTTGCGCGGCCGCGACGCGGTGCCCGAGACGTATCCGAAGGACCGCGCGGTGTCGTAACCGTCGAGTCGCTCGAACGTGACGACGTCGTTCGCGATCACAAGCAGGCGAGTTCCAATTGCCGGTCGGAAAGAACGAGCATGCCGGAGCTTTCACCGTCGGTGCTGATCATCCGCCTCGACGCAATCGGGGACGCGCTTGCTCTGACACCGCTGCTTGCGGCGCTGCGGTCCCGGGGTATTCCGGTCGACGTGGTTCTGCGCGAATCTAACGCCGGAATCTTCGCCCCGCAGGCGCTGCGGCGCTCCATTATTGCACGCTTTCAACTGCGCTCCAGCTCCCACTCGAATCGCTCGGAAATCGAGGCGCTGGGGCAGTCGCTGCGCGCGAACGCCTATTCGCACACGTTGGTCGCGACCGAAGATCCGAGTGGCTATCGGCTCGCCCAGGCTGTCGCCGCGCCGGTGCGAATTGGGTTTGTGAATGGGTGGGGCAAGCCGATCAAAACGCTGTGGTCGCGCCGATTGCTTACCGGAACCGTGTATCGCAGCGCGGATCTCGATCCCGCAGCGCCACACGAGTGCGAAGTGCTATTCCGGCTTGCCGCATCCCTGATCGGCGACGAAAAACCCAGCCGAGACGCGGCGAAGCTGCGCCCCCTCGTTCTCGAGAGCGAGCCCGTCCCGGACGATCGCATCACCATCCAGATTACCGAAAAATGGCAACGGCTGGGCATTCCGGCGTCCGACGTCGTCGAGCTCGTTCGGCGTGTTGCCGCCAATGGACCGCTGCAGTTGGTGTCGGCGCAACGCGAAGAGCTGCTTGCGGGGAGCCTGGCGAAGCTCGGAAAACGAACCCGCGTCCTGGTTGTACCGCCCGACCAGAGCCGCGTGCATTCCCGCGCCGGCGATCTGACGCACCATGCGTGGCAGTACTACGGCGACCGACTGCAAGCGGTGCTGCCCGCTCTGGGCACGCACGCTGCCATGCAACCCGAACAGATCTCGCGAATGTTTGGGGCTATGCCGCAGGAGCTTTTCCGCGTGCACAACTGGCGAACCGACGTTGAGACTCTCGGCGAGGTTCCGGCGGAATTCATCCACCAGCAATCGGAAGGCAAGCTGAACTATCCGTGGCCGGCGCAGGTGAACCGGCTCGTTGTGCGGGGCGGCCATGAATTGATTCTCTCCATCGGCCAGGTCGTGCCCCATGAAGTGATCGGCATGGCGAATTACAACAAGAACATTCTGGTGGGCACGGGAGGCCGCGAAAGCATCAACCGCAGCCATTACCTGGGCGCGGTTTACGGGATGGAGCGCATCATGGGCCGCGCGGAGAATCCCGTGCGCAACGTTCTCAATTACGCATCCGATCGTTTCCTCGGACAACTGCCGATTGTCTACGTGCTTACCGTAATCGGCCGCGCCGCCAACGGCCAACTTGCAGTGCGCGGCCTTTTCATTGGCGACGACGCCGAGTGCTTTGAGCGCGCCGCCGCGCTGAGCGTCAAAGTGAACTTCGAGACGCTCGACGCGCCCATCCGCCAGGCTGTCGTCTATCTCGATCCGGATGAGTATCACAGCACGTGGCTCGGCAACAAGGCGATTTATCGAACGCGCATGGCGCTGGCCGACGGCGCCGAACTGATCATCCTCGCCCCGGGAGTAAGAACATTCGGCGAAGACCCGGCAATCGACGCTCTCATCCGCAAGTACGGCTATCGCGGAACTCCCGCGACGCTCGAAGCGGTGAACGCCAATGCGGATCTCGCCGGCGACTTGAGCGCGGCTGCGCACCTTATACACGGATCCTCCGAAGGCCGCTTCACAATCAGGTGGTGCCCGGGACATCTCCGCAAAGAAGAGGTTGAAGGGGTGGGTTTTGCGTTTGGCGATTTGAAAAGCATGCTGATGCGCTACCACCCGCAGACGCTTCGTCATGGCTACAACCGCGTAGACGGCGAAGACGTCTTCTTTATTCCAAATCCCGGGCTAGGGCTGTGGGCGTATAGCGGTATGTTGCTGGGGCGCCACCCATGATCCTGATCTTGATGGGCGTGAGCGGCGTCGGCAAAACGACCATCGGTTCCCTGCTGGCCGCTCGCATCGGATGGAGGTTCGAAGACGCCGACGATTATCATTCGGCGGAAAGCCGGCAGAAAATGGCCGCTGGAATCGCTCTCACCGACACCGACCGATGGCCGTGGCTCAAGGTTCTGCATGAGCGCATGCTCGAGCACCGACAGACGGACGAGAACGCCATCTTGGCGTGCTCGGCACTGACGCAGCAATATCGGGAGGTGCTTGCCGGCGGCTTTGCGGAGAACGAAATGCACTTTGTCTACCTGCATGCCCCCAGCGCTCTGATCAAAGAGCGAATGAAGGCGCGACATCATCCATACATGAACCCCGACCTGCTCGATAGCCAACTGGCGACCCTGGAAGTACCCTCAGATGCATGGTCCGTCGCCGTCACCGGGAGTCCGGAGGAAGCCGTGGAACAGATCCTGGCGCGACTGCGCGGAGCAGGGCTGCTTCCCACAGCCGCGGAGAAACAATGACTCCCAATCATCGTCGATCGAAGAAGTTGAGGCTTAAGATGATGGAACATCGCGGTAGGGAATCTTCTGGATGGCAGGAGTGACGGCATGGGGTACACACGACGCACGGTTCTCGCGGGCTTAGGACTGGCAGGACTCCGGGCAGCGATATCGCCTCTGGTC
>DAIMCN010000002.1:0-150261 GCA_036726365.1 Candidatus Cybelea sp. | reverse complement strand
TCGACGTCTCCAAGATTGATGAAGTGATCATGGTCGGCGGCGCGACGCGCATGCCTGTGATTCAGGAGCTGGTGCGCAAACTTACCGGCAAGGAGCCGAACCTCACCGTTAACCCGGATGAAGTCGTTGCGATTGGCGCGGCGATTCAGGCCGGCGTGCTCTCCGGCGAAGTGCGCGACGTGGTGTTGCTCGACGTAACGCCGCTCTCGCTCGGCCTCGAAACGCTCGGCGGCGTCATGACCCGGTTGATCGACCGCAACACGACGATTCCGACAAAGAAGTCACAAATCTTTACCACGGCGGAAGACGGACAGACTTCGGTTGACATCCACGTGCTTCAAGGCGAACGCCAGATGGCAGCCGACAATAAGACACTCGGACGATTCCGTCTTGAAGGCATTCCCCCGGCGCCGCGCGGCGTGCCGCAAATCGACGTAGCGTTCAACATCGACGCGAACGGCATCGTCAACGTCAACGCCAAAGATCTCGGTACCGGCAAAGAGCAGGCCATTACGATCACGGCTTCCACCAACCTCAACAAAGAGGAGGTCGACCGGATGGTGCGCGACGCCGAGGTGCAATCCGCGGCCGACAAGGCCAAGCGCGAGGAGGCGGAAGTTCGCAATAACGCCTCAAGCCTGATCTACTCAACCGAGAAGTCGCTCAAGGAAGTGGGCGATAAGCTCGACGAGAGCGCACGGGGTGAAGTGGAGCGGGCATTGGCGGAGCTGAAACGCGTCAGCGAAAACGGCACCGTCGCCGAAATCAAGCCGGCAATCGAGGCGCTCCAGCAGGCCAGCTACAAAATGGCCGAAGTGCTCTATAAAGCTGCGAATCCGCAGGGAGACCACGCCGGCACGGGTGACGGTTCAACCACCGGGAACGGCGCAGCCGCCGGCACGGGCGGTGACGACGTCATCGACGCGGAGTTCAAGGAAGCTAAGTAGCCTCTTGGGCCGTTCCAATGTATAACGATCCATTGCTGAAGACCGAGGCCGGAGAGGCGGTCATTGATGAGGCCGCGGCGTCGCAGCCCTCGCTCGAGGAGCAGCTCGCCGCGGCAAACGCTCGCGCCGACGAAAACTATTCCAAGTTTTTGTTGGCCGTGGCGGACTTCGATAATTTCAAGAAGCGCATACAGCGCGACGTCGATTCGACGGTGTCCGGACGTCGGCGGATGTTGATCGAGCGATTTCTGCCGGTGCTCGACAACCTCGAGCGGGCGCTTCAATCCAACGCCGGCGGCGATACACTGCGTGACGGAATCGAGCAGACTCTTCGGGGTTTCGAAGCCGTTCTCTCGAGCGAAGGTGTGAAGCCGATCGAGGTCAAGGGGGAGCCGTTCGATCCGCGTACTGCGGAGGCGGTCGGGACGAGACCCGCCAACGGCGTCGCAGAAGACACCGTGGTGGACGTCGCCGAGAAAGGATACACTCTCGGAGACGAGTTGTTGAGGCCCGCGAAAGTCATCGTTGCCAAGCGTTCCAACGAATGAACTTTAAGGACTATTATTCCATCTTAGGCGTTCCAAAGAACGCAGCCGAGAAAGATGTCAAGTCCGCATACCGCAAGCTCGCTCGCAAATGGCACCCTGACGCCAATCCGAGCAACCCAAAAGAAGCCGAGGAAAAGTTCAAAGAAATCGCCGAGGCGTACGAGGTATTAGGCGACCCCGAGAAACGCAAGAAGTACGACGTCCTCGGACCGAACTGGCAGCAAGCGGCACAGCAGGCGGAACAGCAGCGACGTTATCGCACCCAAGGCGATGGCCAAGAGTTCGAGTTCGACCTTGGCGAGGCGGGCGCGCCGAGTGGGTTCTCGGATTTCTTCGACATGTTCTTCTCGGACATCGGACGCCGGCAAACCGCGCGAGGTCCAGGAATCGCACGGCGCGGGCAAGATCTAGAGACCACGATCGAGCTTGGGCTGCGCGATATTTACGAGGGCGGAACCAAATCGGTCTCGCTACAAATCGAAGATCTGTGCCCGCGCTGTCGCGGCACCGGAACGGAGCACGGACGTCTCTGCCCGCAATGCCACGGCACCGGTCGCGTGCTGGTCAATAAGCGGTTTGAGGTTACGATTCCCAAGGGCATCGGCGATGGACAGCGCATCCGGCTCGCGGGTCAAGGCGGCGCCGGCGTCAACGGCGGACCGAACGGCGATCTCTACCTGATCGTGAAGCTACAAGACGATCAAACTTACAAACGCAAGGGTGACGATCTCTATGTTGACCTCCCGGTCAGCATCTACGATCTCGTCTTGGGCGGCGAAGTGAAGGTGCCAACCCTCAGCGGGCAAGTCGCGATGACCATTCCCGCCGGGACGCAAAACAACCGACTGCTGCGGCTCTCCGGCCGCGGGCTGCCGCACGTCAAAGGCAAGGGCCGCGGCGACGAGTACGTTCGCCTAATCGGACAGCTACCCCAAAATCTTTCCGACAAGGAAAAAAAGCTCTTCAAAGAGCTCTCCTCGTTGCGTAACGGCAAGACGTAGCCGCGCGGCGCCCGACGTGACGCACAGAGAGCTCTTCTCATCGTAGGGGCGGCCGGGCGGAACCTGAGGTCTTGAATGGGGGTTGTCGAAGGGGTCGCACTTTCGCTGCACTAGGAGAATAACATGATCAAGGAGATTGCGTTTACGGCGTATCCGGCCAAAGACGTTGCCGGCTTGCGCAAGTGGTACGAAGAGAAGCTCGGACTTCGGTTTAGCGCACCGTTCGAAGAAAACGGGGTGGAGAAGTACAACGAGGCTAATGTCAACGGCGGCTATTTTAGCGTGCTGACGGATGAGTGGGCCGATCGCGAGCCGGGAAGTGCATCGGGCATCGTCTTCGAAGTCGACAACATCGACGATACGATCGCCGATCTGCGCGGTAAGGGCGTCGAGGTTGAAGACCCGTACGCCACGCCCGTTTGTAAGATCACGTCGTTTGAGGATCTCGAAGGTAACAAGGTCTCACTTCACCAGATTACGGTTCCCCACTAGCACTCCATGATGGCCGGCCACGGGCTGATGTGGTCGAACATCTATCAGCCCGAAAAACCGAAAGTCAACCGCCGCATCGATTGGAAGCGGATGAGGGCGCTTTTTGCACCCTACTGGCGTCAGCAGGTGACCGTTCTCGCCTGCATAGTCGCGGTCTCGGCGCTCGGACTCGTGCCGGGATTCGTTACCGCGCACATCATTGACGCTGCCATCCCACACCGGAACCTCGGCGAGCTGGCTATCGACGTCGGCATCATCTTAGCGACGGCACTCTTTTCGGCCGGAATTGGGGTGCTGCAAGGCTTTCTGAACTCCGTCGTGGGTGAAGGCATCATGCGCGACATCCGCACGAGCCTCGTTGCGCACCTCCACCGCATGCCGCTGAACTTCTTCACCAATACGAAAACCGGCGAGATTATGAATCGCGTTAGCAACGACGTCGACAACGTTGACAACGTCGTCACCGGAACGCTCACGACGATCGTGACGAACTTCGTGTTGATCGCGACGACGCTCGTCGCGATGTTCTTGTGGAACTGGCGGCTGGCGCTAATTTCGGTTGCGATCGTGCCGTTGATGGTATTTCCGCTCGGTCCGGTCGGCCGCCGCATGTACCAGATCCGCAAGAAAACCCGCGAGAAGCGCGATGAGATCGAGTCGATCACGCAAGAGACGCTCTCGATCTCCGGCATAACGCTGATCAAGTCGTTCGCGCGCGAAGCTTACGAGCGCGCTCGTTTCTTCCGCACCGGAACGCGGCTCATGCAGTTGGAAGTCGATCTCGCGATGGTCGGGCGCTGGTTTTTGGCGTCGGTTACGGCGATGGTCGTGGTTGGGCCGGCGCTGGTGTGGTTTGGCGGCGGATGGCTGGCTATCGGCTCGGGTTTGAAAGTCGGCGTGATCGTCGCCTTTGTCTCATTCATACAAGGCCGGCTGTACGGTCCGGCGGCGGCGCTGGCCGGCATCCAGGTGCAAATCGTCAGCGCGCTGGCGGTGTTCGAACGAATCTTCGACTATCTCGACATGACGCCCGAGGAGTACGATCCGCCTGGCGCCACGGCGCTGCCCGGCGTGACCGGCGACATCCGATTCGAAAGCGCCGTATTTTCATACGACGGCTCGCGGAGCATTCTCAACGGAATTTCGTTCCACGTGCGTCCCGGTGAGGTCGCCGCGTTCGTCGGTCCCTCCGGCGCCGGCAAGACGACGATCACGGCGCTCGTGCCACGCTTTTACGATCCGCAGAGCGGCCGGGTGCTGGTTGACGGACACGACGTTCGCGGTGTTACGCTCGATTCGTTACGGCGCGACATCGGCATCGTCACCCAAGAGACGTACCTCTTCCACGACACGGTGGCGAATAATCTTCGCTACGCTAAGCCTGATGCTACCGACTCGGAGATTGAAGCCGCCGCGCGAGCCGCAAACATCGCCGAATTCATCGCCTCACTGCCCGAAGGTTACGACACGGTTGTCGGCGAGCGCGGTCACAAGCTGTCCGGCGGGGAACGCCAGCGCTTGGCGATCGCCCGCGTTTTACTCAAAGATCCCCGGATCCTCATTCTGGACGAAGCGACCAGCTCGCTCGACTATGAAAACGAAGCCGCTATTCAAAAGGCGCTGGACGTCGTCATGCGTGGCCGGACGAGCCTTGTCATCGCGCATCGGCTCTCCACGGTTCTCGCGGCCGACGTCATCTTCGTTGTCGACGAAGGGCGGATCGTCGAGCAAGGCCGCCACGCGACACTGCTTGCGCGCGGCGGCCTATACGCTCGACTCTATCGAACCCAGTTCCGGGACTTGTCCGCCTGATACGCCTTACTGGGCGTATTGGATGCCGAGGTTGACTTCGTGAATGGCCTCGTTGACGAAGTTGATTGCGTTGGCACGATGCCCGCCCTTATTGGCCGTCGCTTGATTTAGCTCGCTGAGAGCGGAGTTCAGATAGCCGCGGGCGTTGACCATATGGTTCTGGTACGCCGCTTCGGCGCCGGCGCCGACGAGAGCGAAGAAGATTGCGAAGACGAGACCAAGTACGCCGATACGTAGCTTCGAGATTTGCATGCAGAAGGTTCCTCCGTAGCAAAGAGAGTTGGCCTAAGCACGTTCGCCCTTCGACGGAATTTATCCTGAGCGCCGCGCTCTCCGTCATCCTGACGCGTGTGACGGGATATCCATTACCATTGGTTCAACGGGAACTTTGAGCTTCGGCTCGGAGGCGGCCTGAATCTGGTCGACGGTAACGCCGGGCGCGAGCTCGCGCAGGACCAGCCCATCAGGAGTGACATCGATCGTGCCCAGGTCGGTAATGATGCGGTGCACGACCCGCTTTCCCGTCAAGGGCAGCGAGCAGTGCCGGACGATCTTGTGGGCGTTGCCCTTGGCGACGTGCTCCATCATCACGATCACCCGCTTCGCCCCGTGGACCAGGTCCATCGCGCCGCCCATTCCCTTAACCATCTTTCCTGGGATCATCCAGTTTGCCAGGTCGCCGTGTTCGGAGACCTGCATCGCGCCCAACACCGCGAGATCGATGTGCCCACCTCGTATCATGCCAAACGAGAGCGACGAATCAAAGAATGCTGCGCCGCGAAGCACCGTGACCGTCTCTTTGCCGGCGTTGATCAAATCGGGGTCTACTTCATCCTCGTAAGGATACGGGCCCATGCCCAAAATGCCGTTCTCGCTCTGCAGCGTCACGGTAACGTCCGATGGAACGTGGTTCGGAACCAGGGTAGGCAGGCCGATGCCGAGATTCACGTACTGACCGTCGCGGAGTTCTTGTGCGACTCGTGCGGCGAGCTGCGTTCGCGTCAACGCCATGCTATAGCCCCTCCCGAGCAGGTGGATGGACTGCTCCTCTCGGGCGTGTCGTCACTCGTTCGATGCGCTTCCCTTGGGGCCCGACGTGAACGATGCGCTGAACGAAGACGCCGGGCAAATGCACCATCTCGGGATCGATCGCGCCCGGTTCGACGAGTTCCTCGACTTCAGCGATCGTGATCTTTCCAGCCATTGCGCAGAGCGGGTTGAAGTTGCGCGTGGCTTTGTGAAAGATCAGGTTGCCGGCTCGATCGCCGATCGATCCCCGCACGAGCGCATAGTCGCAGACGATTCCTCGTTCGAGTACGTACTCGCGTCCGTCAAAGACGTGCGTCTCCTTCTTCGGCGATGCAATAGCGGCGCTGCCGTCGCTATTGTAGCGCCAAGGCAAGCCGCCGTCGGCAATCAACGTCCCATCGCCGGCCGGCGTGTAGAACGCCGGGATACCGCAACCGCCGGCGCGCAACCGCTCGGCGAGCGTTCCTTGTGGAACCAACTCAACCTCGAGCTCGCCGTGCAGATACTGCCGTTCGAACTCGCGATTCTCACCGACGTAGGAGCCGGTCGTCCGTCGTATGCGCTTGTGGTCCAGAAGGACGCCCAATCCCCAACCGTCCACACCGCAGTTGTTCGAGACCGTCACGAGGTCGGAGGCTCCCTGCTCGAGTAGCGCCTCGATCAGATTGTGTGGTATTCCGTTAAGCCCAAAGCCGCCGACGGCAATGGAAGCTCCGCTCGGAATGTCGGCGACCGCCTCCGCACAGGAAACGTAGACCTTTTCCATGCCGCCCTAATGCGCCGACGGAACGAGCACCGCCTTCGTGGAAGGTTACGCGGTTATGACGACGGCACCGACCGGAATATCAACCAGCGACGATGAGGCGATGATCCTTGCGGTGGTCCGCGAGCTGGTCGCCGAAAAAGTCGCGCCGCGCGCCGCTGAGATCGACGCTACCGGCGAGTTCCCCTGGGATATTAAGGAACTCTTCGCGCAAAATGATTTGCTTGGCATCCCGATTCCAGCCGATTACGGGGGACTCGGCGGAACGTTTCTGACCTACGTAAAGGTAGTGGAGGAAATCGCCAAAGCATGCGCGTCGAGCGCATTGATCGTTGCAGTGCAAGAATTGGGCATGCTGCCGATCGTCATCGGCGGCAGCGAAGAACAGAAACGACGTTTCCTTCCAAAGATTGCTTCGGGAGAACATCTCGTTGCATACGCGCTTACCGAAGTGTCCAGCGGATCGGACGCATTGGGCTCGATGCGGACGCGCGCCGAAAAGCGCGGCGACACCTACGTGCTCAACGGCCAAAAGATTTGGATCACTAACGGGAGCGTCGCCGACGTCGTTTGCGTTTTCGCCGTTACCGATCCGGCCGCAGGCTCGCGCGGCGTGACCGCGTTCGTCGTAGAAAAAGGCATGAAGGGCTTTTCCGTCGGTAATATCGAGAAAAAGATGGGCATTCGGGGTTCGCCAACCGTTGAGCTCGTCTTCCAAGACTGTGAAGTGCCAGCGGCCAATCGCCTCGGCGACGAAGGTGAAGGTTTCAAGATTGCGATGAAGGTACTCGATAAATCGCGGCCCGGCATTGCCGCGCAAGCACTCGGCATTGCTGCCGGCGCATTGGAATACGCGACCGGTTACGCGAAGGAGCGCGTCGCCTTCGGCAAGCCGATCGGCCAACATCAGGGTGTCGGATTCATGCTTGCCGACATGAAGACGGAGGTCGAAGCGGCGCGGCTGCTCCTCTACGAGGCGGCGCGGCGCTGCGATACGGGCGGTCCCGACGTCACGCTCTGGGCGGCGATGGCGAAGCTCAAGTGTGGCGACGTCGCGATGGCGGTGACCACCGATGCCGTACAGGTGCTAGGCGGTTTCGGCTACTCGGTCGACTATCCGGTCGAGCGCATGATGCGCGATGCAAAGATCACGCAGATCTACGAGGGCACGCAGCAAATCCAACGCCTCGTCATCGCTCGCGGTTTAGTGGGACGATGAGACGACTACAACTACTCCTCGGCGTTGCGCTCGCCGTTGCCCCCGGGTGCGCGCAAGAGCCGGCCCCGGGCGGCTCGTCACAAGGGTTGACGCCTTCGGTTTCCCAGGCTGCGTCCGAATTTCGGGTCGGCTCCGAAGCTCAAGGCGCTTCGAGCCCGCTGCTTTTAGGCAACGGAAAAATCAAGCACGTCCTGATCATTTTTCAAGAGAACCGGACGCCTGACAACCTGTTCAACGGATTGCCCGGGGCCGACACCGTACGATCCGGTCTCGATTCGGCTGGCCAGCAGGTGACGCTGCAACCGGTCAAGCTTACTTCCCCGTACGATGTCGATCACGAACATACGGCCTTCGAAGTCGCTTACGACGGCGGTCGCATGGACGGCTTCAACCTGGAACGCTCGACTTGTCGCTCCGGACGCAGCAAGTGCCCGAAAAAGTTCGAACGCGCCTACGCTTACGTGCCGCAGAAAGAGGTGCAGCCGTACTTTACGATGGCGGAAGAATACGCGTTCGCGGACCGCATGTTCCAAACGAATGAGGGGCCGAGCTTCCCCGCGCACCAATACATCTTGAGCGGTACCTCCACGGTTTCGAAAGATTCCTCGTTGCGCGCATCGGAAAATCCATGGACGTCTAAACAGGCCTTCACCGGAGGATGCGACGCGCCAAAGGGGACGCTCGTGCTGCTAATCGATGCCGCCGGCACGGAGGATCGAGAGGTGTTCCCCTGTTTCGATCGACCGGCGCTGACCGATCTCGTTGATGCAAAATCTCTGAGCTGGCATTACTATCAAGCGACGCCGGGCGCCGCGCTCTGGAACGGGCCGGATGCGATTCGACATATACGGTACGGCTCCGATTACTCCACGGACGTCGTCTCACCGCCACACCAGGTTCTTAAGGATATTTCCCGCGGAACGCTGGCAAACGTCGTGTGGGTAACGCCTACGTTCGCCGCGTCCGACCATGCCGGGGTCACGGACGGATCCGGGCCTTCGTGGGTCGCGTCCGTCGTGAACGCCGTCGGCAAGAGCCGCTATTGGAACAGCACGACGATCTTGGTCGCCTGGGACGATTGGGGAGGCTGGTACGATCACGTAAAGCCGCCCCAATACAACCCATATGAGTTGGGCTTCAGAGTTCCGCTGATCGTCATCTCACCGTATGCCAGGGCAAAGTACATTTCTCGGCGCCAGCACGAATTCGGCAGCATTCTGAAGTACGTTGAAAACACGTTTGGCTTGGGATCGCTCAACACGACGGACGTTCGCGCGGACGACCTAGGCGATTGCTTCAACTTCTCACAAAAGCCGCGAGCTTTCAAAAAGATTCCGGCACCGCTTTCCAGCGAATACTTCTTAAACGAGCCGCCGTCAAACCAATCCCCCGACGACGATTTCTAGGATGACGGGATTCTTCGCGTTCTAGCCTGGCGCGCGATGATTCGCGGCGTTGGGCAGAGCGCATTGACGGGACAGCGCGCGCACTGCGGCGTCGGCGCCTTGCAGATCTGACGTCCGTGCAGAATTAGCCAATGCGCGGCGTCGCCCCACTTCGTGGGCGGGAGTAGTGCCGTGAGGTCATTCTCCACTTGGCGCGGCGTCTTCCCGAGCGTGATGCCGAGACGATGCGAAACGCGAAACACGTGCGTGTCAACCGCGAGCGCTTCGCCGTGAAACGCGGCCGCCATCACCACGCTAGCGGTCTTGCGGCCGACGCCGGCGAGCGATTCGAGTTCTTCGCGTTCATGTGGAACGCGACCGCCGTAGCGTTCCACGAGATCGCGCGCACAGTTGATGATGTTTTTTGACTTCATCCGAAAGAATCCGCACGATTTAATGATCTTCTCGACATCGGTCTGACGGGCGCGCGCAAGCTTCTCGGGCGTGGGGTACCTGGCGAAGAGCGCCGGGGTTGTCATGTTGACGCGAGCATCGGTGCATTGTGCCGAAAGAATCACCGCGACGAGCAGCTCGAACTCATTGCGATACTCCAGCGCGGTTATCGCGTGCGGGTAGGTTTGCTCGAGAATTCTCAACTCCTCGAGCGCAACGCTGCGTGGAACTTTCTTCTTTGGGAACGGAATGCGCGGCACGAAGCTTTATTCTTGCAACGCCACGCCGTTTCCGTCGTGCGAAACGAGGCCGTCTCGCTCGAGCGCGGCAACGAACGCGTGCAGGTCTTCCAGAGTGCGCTCCGGGAGCGACGCGCCAACGGCGTCGTGCAGATCCATTAACGAAATGCGCTGTCCTGGCGGCAGATCGCGCAGGCGATCGATGATTCGACCGCGGGCGTAACGAGTCGTGCGTGCGAACGGCAACGCCGTTTGCGGCGGTCGGCGCTTCACGCTCGCCGCGCGGCTGCGATTCAGCTGCGCCACGTCGATTGGCGCGGCCGCGCAGTCCGCCTTTAAAGGACAGAGGAGGCACTTCGGGGCGCGCGCCGTGCAAACGGTTGCACCCAAGTCCATCAACGCCGAGTTCCAGTCGTGTGCGCTCCATCGTGGAATCATCGCTCGGGCGCGCTCGCCCAAATCGGCCTCGCTCGCAATCCGCGGATGCTCGATGCCGAAGCACAGACGGTGAACGATTCGCCGGATGTTGGTGTCCAGCGGGGCATCCTCGAGGCCGAAAGCGAACGCGCGAATCGCCGCGGCGGTATATGTGCCGATGCCGGATAACGAGCGCAGAATAGTGCGCTCCGACGGTAGGACGCCGTCGTGACGCTCTGCGACTTCCTTTGCCAGCCGTTGGAGCCGAACGGCGCGCGAATTGTAACCCAGTCCTTTCCATTCACGCAGCACCTCCGCCGGTGAGGCGCGTGCCAGCGCGCCAAAGTCCGGAAAACGTCGAACGAACGATTCAAACTTCGGCACCACGCGTTCGACTTGGGTCTGCGCGAGCATGAACTCGCTGACCACGGTGCGATACGGACTTCGCTCGACGCGCCAGGGAAGCGAGGCGCGACCGCTGCGACGATACCAGCGCAGCAGGCGGCGTTGCATCACGGTCATGGCCGCAGCGACCGGATGGCTTCGCCGATGCGCCGGATGCCTTCGCCAATTTCACGGCGCGTGACCGCGGTGAGCGCCAGCCGAAAATAGTGATCGCCTCCGGAGTTCGCAAAGAAAGCTTCCCCGAATAAGAACGATGCGCCCAAGCGCTCCGCGGCATCCAGCAGCGCGCGAGCGCGCAGTTCGCGCGGCGTGGACGTCCAAAGGTAGAATCCGCCCGAAGGCCGGCTGACTTTCAGGGTTGCCGGCCAATGTTCGGCAATGGCTTCGTCGGCAAGCTGGCGTCGCAGCGTCAACTCGCCGCGCAATTGCTCGACGTGCGCGTCGTAGCCGCGTTCCAGATAGTCCGCGATCGCGGCCTGAACGTATAGGCTGGTCGCCATATCGTAGGCCTGTTTGCGCAGGAGCAATCGTTCGAGAATTGTGCGCGGCGCCGCAAGCCAACCCACACGTAAGCTCGGAGCGATCGTCTTGGAAAACGTCGAGATGTAGACGACGTGGTCGGGCGCGAGCGCCACGAGCGGAACGCCGGGCGGACCCAGCGGACCGTACGGATCGTCTTCTACGATAGGAACTCCGGCGCGCCGCGCGATCGTCGCGAGTCGCTCGCGCCGGTCCACATTCATCGTCGCGTTGGTCGGGTTGTGCAACGAGGGCATCGTATAGATGAAGCGCGGACGGCGCGTCCGCAGCACCGCTTCGATGTGATCCACGCGCATGCCATCGTCGTCGACGGTTACCGGAATCGCGCGCAAGCCGTTGATCTGAAAAACCTGCAGCGCTCCGGGATACGAGGGGGATTCCACGATGATCTCGTCGCCGGGCTCGGCCAAGCTTTGCGCAACGATGGCGATTCCTTGCGTGGATCCGGTAAGGACGATGATGCTGGAGGGCGCGATCGTGGCCGCCCCCCGTGCGTTCATGCGAGCGGCTATTGCCGACCGCAGCGGCTCGTAGCCCTCGGAATCGCCGTACGAAAGCACGAAGCGCGGATCGCGAGCCACCCGCCCGAACGACTTCGCCAGCTCGGCGAGCGGCGAGGGTTCGTCGGGGGCCACGCCTTGCACAAACGAGATGCGGCCGGGCTCAGGCTTGGCGGCAAGCTCGCCAAGCACGTTGGGAAACTCGCCAACGCGCCAGGGCGGCAGCGTGACCCACCACGGTACGCCGGCCGCGCGCTCGGGTTGACCGCCGCGCAACTGAGGAACGACGCGGGAGCCCGAGCCAACGCGTTGTTCGATCAGCCCTTCGCCCACCAGCTCACGATACGCGTGCACGATCGTGCTCCGGTTGACCGAAAGACGTTCGGCCATCGTGCGCTCCGGCGGCAGACGCGTCGATTCCGGCAGCGTTCCGGCGAGAATCGCCTCTCGCAGGTGCTCGTAAATTTGCCGATAGAGCGGAACGATCGAGTCGCGATCGAGCTCCGGCAGCAGCCCGGCCCATCCAATCCTCGACATGGATGATTCCATTTCGCCGATCTTCCGGGGAACGCTCCCGATTGGGCGAAGCCTGGGGCGTATGAGCAATGCAGAACACCAAGTTGACGCGGCCGTCGTCGGCGCGGGCCCCGGAGGCTACCACGTCGCGATTCGGCTTGGGCAACTGGGCAAGAAAGTCATCTGCGTCGACCGCGATGAGGTCGGCGGCGTCTGCCTCAACTGGGGCTGCATCCCGACGAAGGCGTTGCTGCACGTCGGTGAAGTCATCCGTCACATCGAGCGCGCGGGCACGCTCGGGCTCAAAGTTCCGAAGCCCGAGATCGAGCGCGAAACCGTTGCAAAATTTAAAACCGACGTCGTGAACTCGAACGTCAACGGCGTCAAGACGCTGTTCAAGGCCAACGGCGTCGAGTTCTTGTCTGGTGAAGCGACGTTCACGAGCGCCAATCAGCTAAGCGTAAAGAAAAAGGACGGCGGCAACGATCGAATCACGGCCAATTACATCGTTGTTGCGACCGGTTCGGCTCCGGTCGACGTGAAGGCCTGGCCGCGCGACGGCGAAGTCATCGTCAACTCAGACGATGCCGTGCAGTTGGCACGCATCCCGCAGAAGCTTTTGGTGATCGGCGGCGGCGTGATCGGTCTGGAGTTTGCGACCGTGTACAAACGACTGGGCGGGCAGGTTTTGGTCGTTGAGATGATGCCGCAGATCCTCACCGGTACCGATGTCGAAATCGGAAAGACGCTTGGGCGCATCTTGAAGAAGCAAGGCATCGAGATCATGCTCAACACGAAGGTCGGCGCGGTCGAAAGGGACGGCAACGGAGCGCGCGCGACGATCAACGGCGAAGGCACCGGCGGAAAAGACGAAACCCGCGAGTTCGACATGGTGCTCGTTGCAGTCGGACGGCGTCCCGTCACCGACAATCTGAACTTAGCTGCGGCAGGCCTCAGCGCCGACGACCACGGCTTCATCGCGACCGATCGTCAACAGCGCACCAAGGTACCGAACATTTTCGCAATCGGCGACGTCACCGGCGCGCCGCTGCTCGCGCATCGCGCGATGAAGCAGGGCGTAGTGGCCGCCGAAGTGATCAACGGAGACAAATCCGCGGCGTTCGATCCGGCCGCGGTGCCGAACTGCATCTATACCGATCCCGAAGTCGCGACCGTTGGCTTATCCGAGGAAGAGGCTAAATCGGGCGGCTACGAAGTTCGCGTTGGAAAGTTTCCGCTTACCGCAAGCGGCCGGGCGCGCACGATGAACGAAACCGATGGGCTCATCAAACTCGTCGCCGACGCGAAGAGCGATCTGCTCCTCGGCATGCATATCGTCGCGCCGCAGGCCGAGTCGCTGATCGGCGAAGGCCTCATGGCGCTCGAGATGGGCGCCACTCTCGAGGACATCGGACTCTCCGTTCACCCGCATCCGACATTCACCGAAGGCATCATGGACGCGGCCGAAGCCGCACACGGAAAGGCAATTCACATCCTCAATCCAAAGCCGAAAGCAGCGGCGAAGGTTTGACCGCGTGATCCGCACGGTCGATTTTTAAGAATGAAGCAAGTGGTGCGATTGCTCGATCTCGGGATGAGGCCCTACCGAGAGGTGTGGGAGCTCCAGCATCGCCTGCATGAGGGCGTGCGTGAAGGGCGCGAGCTGGATGCTTGGATCGTCGTGGAGCATCCGCCGGTCATCACGTTAGGGCGACAAGCCAAACGCGAGAATGTCTTGCTACGCGATGACGCGCTTGCAATGCGCGGCATTGACGTTGTTACGATCGAGCGTGGCGGCGACGTTACGTATCACGGCCCCGGGCAGTTAGTCGTCTATCCGATTCGAAAGCTCGGGCGGTTTCGTGAGGTCGTGCCGCTGGTGCGGGCGTTGGAGTCCGCGGTCATCGCCCTTTGCGCGCGTTTCGGCGTGCGGGGCGAGCGCTGGTCGGAGCACGCCGGTGTGTGGGTCGGCAGCAACCAGGTTTGCGCGATCGGACTTGCCGTGCAGCGCATGGTTTCGTTGCACGGTCTCGCGCTCAACGTCGCGACCGAGCTCGACTACGATCGCCTCATCAATCCCTGCGGCTTGAGCGATCGCGGTATTACGTCGCTCTCCGCGGAGACGGGTCGCTCGATCGAAACGGAGCAAGCCAAGCGTGCTCTTCTCGAAGAGCTGGCGCGCACGTTCGACGTCACGTTCTGCAACGCGACGGGTTTATTGGTAGCGTAGCATGGCAATCGAGATCGACCTGGTACGCGACGTCATCCTTCGACAGGCTCACGATGAAAAAGTGAGAAGGAAGCCGCCGTGGTTGCGCGTTTCGCTCCCGATGGGCGATGAGTACGAGCGCGTTAAGGCCAAGGTTAATGCGCTAAAGCTTCACACCGTCTGTAAGGAAGCGGCCTGCCCGAATGTCGCAGAGTGTTGGGGTGCGGGAACCGCGACGATCATGATCCTGGGCGACGTCTGCACGCGAGGTTGCCGATTTTGCAACGTCAAGACCGGGAATCCGCGAGGCGAGGTGGATTGGCTGGAGCCGCTGCGGGTTGCCGAAGCAGTTCGCGATCTGGGTTGGAAGTATCTCGTGCTGACCGCCGTCGACCGCGACGACCTCCCCGACGGAGGCGCGCTGATCTTCGCCAATACGGTGCGGGCAATTCACGAACGCGTGCCGGGAACGCGGGTTGAGATCCTGAGCGGTGATTTCCGGGGCGATCTGACCGCCGTAGATATCGTGGTGGACGCCAAACCCGACGTCTTCGCGCATAACGTTGAAACCGTGCGGCGGCTCACGCCATCGGTCCGGGATAAGCGAGCGGGCTATGACCAATCGCTCAAGGTGCTCGCGCACGTCAAGCGTCGCGCCCCGCACCGCTTCACCAAGACCTCGGTGATGCTCGGCCTGGGAGAGACCGACGATGAGGTGGAGCGCACGATGGACGATGCGCGTGCCGTAGGCGTCGACATTTTTACGATGGGTCAATACTTGCAACCAAGCAAGAAACATTTGCCGGTTGCCGAATTCGTGACCCCGGCGAAGTTCGCGCAGCTCGGGCGGCTCGCCGAACGGAAGGGCTTCCATCAAGTCGTCTCAAGCCCGCTCTCGCGCAGCTCCTATCACGCGGAGCAAGCGTTTCCGAGTGCAGGAGCCTGAAACCGCCGATACGATCTTTAGGTTGGTACTGCTAACGTGACGAAGGCGTTTCTGAACCGGCCCGTCCTCGCGGCGGTCTGCTCGTTAATCATCCTTATCGCGGGCCTGGTGGTGATGCCGGCGATGGCCGTTTCCCAATACCCGCAGATCGCTCCGCCCGTCGTCACCGTTACGGCGACCTATACCGGCGCGAGCCCCCAAGCCGTGGAAGCCCAGGTCACCACGCCGCTGGAGCAAGCCGTCAACACGGTCCAAGGGTTGCGATATCTCAGCTCGACGAGCGCTCAGGGCTCTTCGAGCATCACCTGCACCTTCAACCTCGGCGTAAATCTCGACATCGCCGCGGCCGACGTGCAGAACGCGGTCCAGTCGTCGCTCGGACAACTGCCCGCAACGGTACAACAACTCGGCATCACGGTTGCGAAAAACTCCGGCGCCTTTGTAATGGGCATCGCGCTAACGTCGAGCAACAAGAACCTCGACAAGCTCGCCATGAGCAACTATGCCCAGCTCAACATCGTCAACGATCTCACGCGCGTTCCAGGCGTTTCTCAGGTCATCATCTTCGGCCAACGCCAGTACGCGATGCGGATCTGGCTCAATCCGGTCAAGCTGCAGCAGCAGGGTCTTGACGCGAGCGACGTTGTCAGCGCGCTACAGGAACAGAACGCCGAGGTCGCTGCGGGAAGCATCGGCTCGCCGCCGGCGCCCGTGAACCAGCCTTATACCTACACGGTCAATGCGCTGACGCAGCTCTCCGATCCAGCCCAGTTCGCCAATATCATCCTGCGAGCGAATCCTAACGGCGGCTACGTACGACTCGCCGACGTCGCTCGTATCGAACTCGGCGCGCAAAGCTATACGACCGATTTGCGTTTCGACGGGCAGTCGGAGGTCGTGGGCCTGGGCGTCCTGCAATACCCGACCGCAAACGCGATCGACGTCTCGCGGCGCGTCATCGGCGCGATGCAGCAACTCGCGCCACAGTTCCCGCCGGGGATGCACTGGGACGTGGCATTCGACGTGACGACCTACGTCAACGAGTCGATCAAAGAAGTCGTGCTGACGCTGCTCCTCTCGATCGGGCTCGTCATTCTCGTTATCTACGTCTTCTTACAGCACCCGCGGTCCACGCTTATTCCCGCTGCCACGATTCCCGTTTCGCTCATCGGGACGTTTTTCGTGATGCAGTTATTTGGCTTTACGATCAACACCATCACCCTCTTCGGCTTGACGCTCGCTACCGGATTGGTCGTTGACGACGCGATCGTCGTCATCGAAAACATCGCGCGCCACATGGAAATGAATAAAGGTAAGCAGAGCGGCGTCGCCAGCGCCGCGGAAGCGATGCGCGAAATTCAGAGCGCGGTGGTGGCATCCTCGCTCGTGCTGTTGGCCGTGTTCGTTCCGGTTGGTTTCTTGCCCGGAACCACGGGCCAGATTTACAAGCAGTTCGCGCTGACCATCGCGGCCTCGATCACGATCTCACTGTTCATGGCGCTGACGCTCGCGCCCGTGCTCTCGGCCCGGCTGCTTTCGGGCGAGTACGAATCGAAGGCTGCGTTTTTCCGGCTTTTTAACGCCCGTTTCCAACGCTTCCGCGATTGGTACGGGCGAGCTCTACCCAACATGTTCCGGCGCCGCTGGTTGGTTGGCGGAGTTTTCGTCGCAGCGCTGCTCGTCACACTGTTTCTGGCCTCCAGGACCCCGCAAGGGTTCCTGCCCGATGAGGATTTGGGCTATTTCATCACGCTCGTTCAGACCCCGGAAGGAACGTCGCTCGAGGGTGAACAGCGCATCGCGAATAAGGCCGAAGCCATCATTCGGTCCCAGCCCGAGATTCAGCACCTCTTCGATGTTGGCGGCTTCAGCTTTTCGGGATCGGCCCCTAACCGCGGCATCATGTTCGCGTTGCTGACCCCGTGGGGCGATCGGAAGTCGCCGGCGTGGTGTCAACTAATCTTTCTTTTCGCGCATCCGGCGGCGTGCACGTCCCATTCGGCATTTGCGGTCGAGCAACGGCTCAACTACGCGTTCTATTCGCAGATTCCCCAGGCGCAGATCTTTGCGTTCAACCCACCAGCGATCAATGGCGTCGGTAACTTCGGTGGTTTTCAATTCGAGCTCGAGGATCGAGGCAACATCGGCCTAACGAACTTGATGAACACGACTTACGCCATTATGGGCGCGGCCGCCAAAGACCCGAGGTTGCAGAACGTCTTCACCCAATTCCGGATCAACTCACCGCAAATCGAGTCGAATATCGATCGCAATAAAGCCAAGTCGATCGGCGTTTCTCTGCAAGACGTTTTCACGACGATGGAAGTCGATCTCGGCTCGCTCTACGTCAACAACTTTACCTACCTGAACCGGTCCTGGCAGGTCGACGTGCAGGCCGATGCGCCCTACCGCAACACCGTCGCCTCACTTGGCAACCTTTACGTTCACTCCAGCACGGCGCCCGCAATCAACGTGGCACCTTCGGTCGTCCCGACGCCCCCGCCGGGGCTGGCCACCACCGGGACGACGGCGACGGGTACGGTAATGACGCCGCTGTCGGCCTTGATGCAGATCCACCAAGTCCTCGGGCCACCCATCATCAGCCACTACAACCTCTACCGCAACATCGAGCTCAGCGGCAGCAATGCGCCGGGCACAAGCACGGGCACGGCGATTCAAGCGATGCAGCAGATTACGGCTTCTGTGATGCCCAAGGGCGTGAGCTTTGAGTGGACCGGGTTGCAACTCGACCAGATCGCCGCGGGCCCATTGACCGTCGAGATCTTCATCCTGGCGCTGATCTTCGTCTTCCTCGTGCTCTCCGCGCAATATGAAAGCTACATCGATCCGCTCATCGTGCTGCTCGCGGTGCCGACGGCGCTGCTGGGGGCGCTGCTCTTCATCAACTTGCGTCACTTTCCGATCCCGTTTCTTTTCGATCCGACGCTCTCCCAGGACGTCTACGCGCAGGTAGGCTACGTCATGCTGATCGGGTTGGCGAGCAAGAGCGCCATTTTGATCGTTGAGTTCGCCAATCAGCAGCTGCGGAATGGCGCGAGCATCGTGCAAGCCGCGATGCGCGCCGCGCAGACCCGGTTGCGTCCGATTTTGATGACGTCAATCGCTTTCGTGATCGCGGTCATTCCGCTCGTCTTTGCGACGGGTGCCGGCGAGGCGGCGCGCCATTCGCTTGGAACCGTCGTTTTTGGCGGAATGCTGATGTCCACGATTCTCAATCTCGGCATAACGCCGGTGCTATACGTCATCATCAAGTCGTTCGAGCTTCGCGGCTCGCGCGCCGGACGCGACGGACAAAGTCGCGGCGAACTTCAGCAAGACTCGGTAGCTCCGCCGGTAGGTGTGTAAAGGGAAGTGAAACGCACGCGGGCAACTCTTTTGCCGAACGACTGATACATTTAATAACCACTGTCATCGTTGGCTTTTTTTGGGAGTTGCTTGCATGCTCGCACGTGTATCTCGCTCCGTCGCAACCGCGTTAGCGGCGTTTTCGATTTTGCATTGCGGAGTGCCGGCACTCGCCGACGGAACGGCTGACGTGTATCAGCGCAGCATCCTTCCCGGTGCAAACGACTCCATCAAAGACGCCCTTAACCAGCTTCGGCAACAGCGCGAGCAATCGCGTCGTCAAGCATCGGCAGCCGGCGGCGCCGTTTCACAGGTGCCTCCAGTGCAACAACATCGCGTCGGACCTAAAATGGAGTTGCCGGGCGATCCATTTGAATACCGCGTCGATATCTCGGCCGCCTATCCGTGGGGCAACATCGGATCGTACGGTAAAGGCTGGCTGATGGGCGGCATGGACGCCTCATTAGGCTATAAGTTCAACTGGTCGACGCGGCTCGTCGTGAGCATGTTCCAACTGCAGCATTGGCCGGAAGGATTCAACAGCGGCCTTGCGCCGGTGTATCTAGCGGGATTTCGGAATCCGGTGGGCTGCGCCGATCTTACCGGCGGCAACGCGTGTGGGCCCGGTGCCGGACGCAACATCAACGTACGCACGAAGGATACGTTCGGCGTCTTCATGCTTCACAAGATGTTCGTGATCAAGTCCGACAAACTCCCGGGCCCCGTGCCAATCGTGATCACTCCGACATACGTCGCGCGCGGCGGGCAGATCGGCTTCTCACCCAACAACAACGACGTCGTCCCGTTCACGTACAACTTACCGGACGGCCCCGTGATCAACATTCCGGTTCGAACCGCCCAATACTACGCCATCGCGGTGACGCTTCCGTTCCTAAAAACGCCGAAGATGTTTGGAACCTTCACCGTTGCGCCACAGTGGCTCGTTCATACGGCCGGTGCGAATGTCGGTAACTCGATGCAGCTGCCGCAGGTAATCTATTTGGAGTACACGCCGATGCGCGGCACGACGTTCTTCTTCGAGCCCCAGAGCGCCCGTGACTATCTTCCGACCGATCCCTACCCGGAGCACCTCATCGCCTACTTCCTCGGTGTCTCGCAGCGGCTGAGCAAATACGCGTTCGTCCAAGCGCTGCTCAACAGCGGTGGTCCGACGAATCTTGGCCCGGACGGGATCACCGGAATAAAATGCGTGACAGTGCAGCAGGCCTTGACCAACGCGTGCGGTCTTGCGATCGGCGGCCTGAAGGCCACACAGCTGCAACTCCAGTTCGGCATCGGTTCGCCCAGCGTTTTCCCGTTGTAACTTCGAGAGGCTAGCAATGCAAGTTTCGTACGTCAAAAAGACGGCCACACTCATCGCCCTCGCAACGCTTGCGGCGTGCGGCGGCGGAAGCGGCAGCGCAGGCCAGGTCGTGCCGCCGTTCGGCGTTGCACGCCCGGCGCAAAGCTCGATCCTGAAAACCATCGTGGGCGTAGGAGATAGTTTGACTGCCGGTTATCAATCCAACGGATTTCTCGGAGAAACGGGCGTCCCCAATCCGTACTATCACTATCTGCATCAAGTGCCGCCCAGTCAAGAGAACGGCTGGTGGGCCGATCTCGACGAGCAAGCCTCGGGGCAATCGTTGGAAACGGCGATCGCGAACGTGTATGACGCATCGGTGAGTCCGCTGCCGCTGATCAAAGGACCGGGCCTGGATAGCATGCTCGTTCCTTCAGTGCCGACCGGCTTTCCATTTCAGCCGTTGAAGACGGGCGACGTCTGCACCGATAATCAAGGCTTCGATCAGGCGGGTTACCACTTGAAAGGCGTCTCTCGCGTCCGCCTAAATCCGAACTCGACGACGATTCGCGACATCGGGATTCCGGGCCTCACGCTGCACGAAGCAAACGTTATGCATCAACCGCAAACGTCAACCTGCAAATCGCTTCCCGGAATTCCCGGACTGCTCAATCAAGTCATTGCCGAGGAGAGTGGGACTTTCTGGCCGGTGCTCGGAAACTTCACGAAGCTGGGGCCCCATCTCACCCCGGCTAACGCAGCCGCGTCGCGCCACCCAACGCTCGCCACGGTTTGGCTGGGCGCGAATGACGTGCTCAAGTTCATGGGTAGCGGCGGGCGCTTCGTCGGCGGCGATCGCACTGCCGGACAAGCCGCAAGCGACCTCAATCAAACCATTGCGACGTTACAGCATGCCGGCGCTCGCGTCGTCGTCGCGAATCTGCCGAACATTCTCGAGACGGGATACTTCCAGCGCGTCACGATCCCGGCGCACCAGCGCGACTGCAAAATCCGCACGTACGCCACGTGCCTTCTTGCCATACCTGGAGTGCCGCCGCAGGTCGTGACCAGCTTGGCCAAGACGTTCGGATTGGACACCCCCCAAGGCTGCATACCGGCTTCCGAGTCAAAGCCATGTGGCTATCTGACGCTTCCCTCCGTGGCTCTACTCATCACGTACTTCAATACGTACGGCCAGGCGCCGGATCTTGATTGCGCGGTGCCGGCGCCGAATTGCAAGGCAGTGGCGCGAAGCGGCTTGGGCCCGTATTACATCACGCCCGAGTTTGCCGGTAGAATCCAAGCTCTCAACAACGTGATTAATCAGGGAATCGACGATGCGGCAAAGTCATCCCGCGTGCCGCTCGTGGACGTCACGGCGATCTTTCACGGTCTTGCGAGCGGCAACCCCGCAAACCCGTACTTCCGTTCCGCTGCTTCGATCAACCCGGGCTTGTGCTGCACGCTCGGTTTTCTTTGGGGAATCCTGAGCTTCGACGGAATACATCCGTCCAATACCGGCTATGCGCTGATTGCCTACGACTTCATCAAGACAATCAACGCCGCGTACGGTACGCATATCCCCGAGATCGACATCAAAGCCGTTTACGACGGCACGCGCTGTTCGACGAAGCGCTACTGTTTCCCGGATCCGTACGCGCCGCCGTACAACGGCGTGTAGGTCGGCGAAGAACTCCGCTTTCACGTCGTCGGGGACATTCGGGTTCTCCAGAAGAGCTCGATCCTCATCGTCGAAAAGCGTTTCGATCTCCTTGGGGTCTAGTTCGTTTTCTGGCGGTCTCATGTGATCCGGTACTCTCAATTCGGAGCGTGGCTGCGCGACCTTACCGGAACGGTCGGCTCGTTCGATAGTTCCGCACTCGAAACGGGATATGCGCTGCGCTGCACGATCGGCGTGGCGATTCCGCTGGTAATAGCGGCCTCGCTTGGCCGGCCGGCTCTCGGAGTTGCGCCTGCGATCGGCGCGTTTATCACCGGCTTCACGTCGCTGCAGGGCATCTATCGAACGCGTTTGAGTGCGATTTTCGTGGCCGCTCTCGGAATGTCGGCCACGAGCTTCGTCGGCGCGCTGACGGCTCATTCCGCGCCGGCCGTCGTGGCGGCGGCCGCGCTCGCCGGATATGCTTGCGGCACGATCGGACAGATCGGACCCGCCGTTGCCACGGTCGCGCTCAACTCCCTCGTAGCCTTCGTGGTTTTTTCGAGCCAAGCGTTGCCACCGGGTACGGCGTTACAACAGTCCGTGCTGGTTTTTGGCGGAGGCCTCATCCAAGGCATACTGCTCTTGATCGTATGGCCCACCGCACGGCTGCGAGTCGAGCGCATCGCGCTTGCCGACGTGTATCGCAACCTGGCAGCGTATGCGCGTGAGATCGGTCAGGGTTCACCGGCGCTTCCCCCGATCACGCCTTTTGCGACTGCTCGCCAAGTGCTCGCCGACCCGCAGCCGTTTGCGCGCGCGGGCGAGATGGCTCGCCTCGAGCGTCTGCTCGAAGACTCTGAAGTCATTCGCAAACGCCTTGGGGCCTTTGCAACGACGCCTAAAACCTCCGCCGGCTCTGCGCCGAAACTCGCCTTTCTCGCGACGCTCGCGAAAGAACTCAGCGCGATTGCCGAGGTACTCGACGGCCGCTCGGATGAGACGGTGCCGGATGACTCACCGCTGCAGGACGCTGCCGGTTTATCCGCGGCCGAAGCGGACACGGCGGCTCACGTACGGGACGCGGCGTTGGCAGCCGCAATGCTCTCGAGCGGACGTCTTCCAACATTCCATTTAACGTCGCAGGCCCGCCCCGGCCCGTACGTTCGCAATCACGTGGAATGGTTAAGCCGCGAGTCGTTGCGCTTTGCGCTCGTGTTGGGGCTGGCGATGATCTTGGCTCGACATTTTGCCGCCGATCGAGGTTACTGGATTCCGCTCACTGCCGCGCTCGTACTCAAGCCGGACTTTCAAACGACCTTCGTGCGCGGCGTTGCCCGCATCGCCGGCACGCTGGTCGGCGCGATCGTGGCAACGTTCGCGATCGCGCTCGTACGCGGACACGATGGGCTTCAGATCGCCGGCATGATCCTGACGGCCGGAGCGGCATACTGGACGTTCAACCCAAACTACGCGCTGTTTACGGTCGCGATCACGTCCTTCGTGGTGATGGCCCTCGGGATGCGAGGCTTTCCCGGCACGACGACGATCGACGCGCGCGTTCTAGACACGCTGGCCGGCGGCGCACTCGCGATGATCGGTTACTTGGCGCTGCCGACTTGGGAGCGAAAGCGCACCGGGGGTTTGTTAGCCGATCTCATCGATGCTCAGCGCCGCTTAGCCGGCGCAATTCTTCGCGCGTACGCAAATCCCACGAACGAGGCGCGCGCGGCGATCGAACGAGCGCGCACGGCAGCCTGGAAGATTCGCACGATGGTCGAGGCGTCGATCGATCGTTTGCGGCACGAACCGCAGCGCCGTCATGCGATGGGAGCTATACGCGCGCTGCGCATTCTTTCGGCAACGCAGCGCTTCGGACTAGCCAGCCTTGCGTTGGAGACCGCGCTGGAAACACGGCCTGCGGTGGCCTCGCGGAACGCGCTGAACCGCTTCGCCGACGCGCTGAACGAAGCGATGAAAACTATTGCCAACGCACTGCGTGAATCCCGGCGAACGCACGTCGCCGGCCAGTTGATCGCAGCGCAGGCTGCGCTCAATGCCGATCTCGACACCCAGCGCGATCCGACCACGCGGTTCATTCTCGATCGGACGAACGCCTACGTCGAAGCCGCGACGCGATTGGCGCGGCTCGTCGGCTCAGGCGTAAATGCCGCGCAGCTTTGATGCCTTCACGACGCGATCGATGGCTAGCGTGTAGGCAGCGGTTCGCAGCGGTGCGTGACGAGAGGTCGCGATCGAACGGACTTGATGGAGGTTCGTGAGCAGAAAATCCTCGAGTTTCTCGTTGACTTCCGGTTCCTTCCAAAAATAGCCCATGCGGTCTTGGGCCCATTCAAAGTACGAGACCGTCACCCCGCCGGCATTAGCCATGATGTCGGGAATCACTACGATACCACGCTCGCGGAAGATGCGATCGGCTTCCGGCGTGGTCGGCCCGTTGGCGCCCTCGACGATGAGCTTCGCTTGGACTTTGGCGGCGCTTTCCGGAGTGAAGACTTTTTCGAGCGCCGCTGGGACCAACACGTCGCAACGACTAGCCAGCAGCTCGCCATTGGTGATTTTTTCGCCGCCTTTGAAGCCTTCGAGCGTTCCATACTTGGCGGCATGCTCCATCGCGCCGCCGACGTGGATGCCGTCCTCGTTGTAGTACGCGCCGGTAACGTCGGAGATGCCGACGATTTTGCAGCCGCGCTCCTCAAAGAGCTTTGCGGCATGTTTTCCGACGTTGCCGAAACCTTGAATCGCAATCGTCGCCCGATCCGGACGTAAGCCCATCTCGGCCATCTCGTCGAGTGCGCAGATCGTCACGCCTCGGCCGGTCGCTTCGACGCGGCCGAGCGAGCCGCCGATATCCACCGGTTTTCCGGTGACCACGCCAGGGGTGTTCTGCCGAACGTGCATCGAGTAGGTATCCATGAACCAAGCCATGACTTGCGGCGTGGTGTTAACGTCCGGTGCCGGAACGTCTTTGTCGGGACCGACAACTTCGACGAGCTCTGCGGCATAGCGGCGCGTGATGCGCTCGAGCTCGTTGGAGGAGAGCGTCGCCGGATCGCAGGTGACTCCACCTTTGCCGCCGCCAAAAGGCAAATCCACGACCGCGCATTTCCAGGTCATCCAGAAGGCCAGTGCCGTGACTTCGTCGAGCGTCACGCCGGGATGGTAACGGATGCCGCCTTTTGCCGGACCGCGCGCGAAATTGTATTGCACCCGATATCCCGTATAGACCTCGAACTCACCGGAATCGCGCTGGAACGGAATCGAGAAGATGATCTGCCGCGACGGGTGGGTGAGAATGCGCCGCATCCCGGCGTCCAACTCCAGCAGATCGGCGGCGTCATTGAAATAGGCGATCGCGTCGCCGAACACCGAGACGTCGCGCACGGAGGTTTCGCGCAGCGCAGTGGTCATAAAGGGGATTTGCGCGTTCTACGCCTGAGCCCCTTGGAGCTTGTTCGACAGCCTCCAGGTTACACGTTGAATCGAAAATTCACGACGTCGCCCTCTTGCATGACGTACTCTCGGCCCTCGCTGCGGACTCGACCTGCCGCTCGCATCGTCTCCATGCTGCCGTATTGCACGTAATCGTCGTACGAGACGATCTCGGCCCGAATGAAACCGCGCTCGAGATCGCTGTGAATGCTTCCGGCGGCCTGGGGCGCCTTGGTCCCGCGCCGTATCGGCCAAGCCCGGGCTTCCTTTTCGCCCGCAGTCAGGAACGTCATTAGCCCGAGGAGCTCGTAGGCCGCTGCGGCCAGTTCGTCAAGGCCGCTGCGCTCGATGCCGAGCTCGTGACGAAATTCGACTGCGTCGGCCTCGGAAAGCCCGGCGAGCTCGGCTTCGACCTTCCCGCTGAGGACGACGGCCCTTCCGCCGCGCTCACGTGCAATGTCGCGCACCATTGTGACCTGCTCGCCGGTACTTGAGATCTGAGTCTCTCCCACATTGGCAACGTATAGCATCGGTTTTGCGGTGAGCAGAAACGATTCTGCAGCAGCTTGGGCCTCGAGCGAATCATTTGCGAAGCTGCGTGCCGGGCGCGCTTCTTCGAGCGCAGCGGCAAGCCGGTGCGCCGCCGCGAGCTGCTCCCGCAGCTTGGGGTTGGCTCGAGCCTCTCGTTCGAGCTTCGAAACGCGCCGGCGCATCGTTGCGAGATCGGCAAGCGCTAATTCGATTTCGACGATTTCGGCGTCGCGCTGCGGATTCGGGTGACCCTCCACGTGCGTGACCTCTGCGTCCTCGAAGCACCGCAGGACCATCGCTATCGCATCGGTCTCGCGGATGTGACTCAAGAAGGCGTTGCCGAGCCCTTCTCCGGTGCTCGCACCGCGAACCAAGCCCGCTATATCGACAAAGCGAACGGTCGCCGGGACGATCCGCTGCGCTTCGACGAGGCGCGCGAGGACCCGCAAGCGCGAATCGGGCACGGCGACCTCGCCAACATTTGGCTCGATGGTCGCAAACGGATAGTTCGCGGCAAGGGCTTGAGCCGAGCGCGTCAGCGCGTTGAAAATGGTCGACTTTCCGACGTTCGGTAAGCCCGCGATTCCGCATGCGAGTGGCATATTCGACCCGGCCCGTTCGGCCGCTCGTACTGGCCGCCCTTGCGCGGCTGCGCTCTACGACCGACGCGGCGGCAAGAAAATGCAGCACACGTGTCGGATAGGTCGCATATGCGCCAAATGAAGGTCGACAAACTCGGCATCGACCTCCTGACCCACGACCCGGTGGTCATCCTCAAGGATATGGACGGCTCGCACTATCTCCCGATTCTGATTGGTCCCTTTGAAGCCACCGCAATCGCGCTCGCATTGGAAGGCGCACCGGTACCGCGACCGCTCTCCCACGACCTCATGCGCAACATCCTCGATACGCTTAACGCGAACCTCGAGCAAGTCGTCATCCACGACATCAAAGACTCGACGTTCTTTGCCAAACTCGTCGTCCGCACCAATGGCGAATTGCAAGAGATCGACGCGCGACCGTCCGACGGCATCGCGCTCGCGCTGCGCGTGCCCGCGCCGATCTTCGTTTCCGACAAAATCGTGCTTGAAGAAGCGACCGCCGAAAGGAAGCCGATCAACGACACCGAGATGGCGCGTTTCAAAAAGTTCCTCGAAGACCTCAAGCCTTCAGACTTTAATCGCTAGCGTCCGGAAACAGGACGGGGCGCGACAGGATTCTCTGAACTTTTTGAAGAGGTTTAGAAAATATGGCAGATGAGTTGCGCGCGGATATTGGCGTGTTTGGCGGGTCGGGCTTCTATTCGTTGATGGACAATCCGCACGAGGCCTGGGTCGAAACGCCGTACGGGGCACCGAGTGATAAGGTTGCGCTGGGTGCGATTGCTGGGCGGCGGGTGGCGTTTCTTCCCCGCCACGGCAAAGATCATCGCTTTCCCCCGCAATCGATCAACTATCGCGCGAACCTCTATGCGATGAAGCAGCTCGGTGTAAAGTGGATCGTCGCCCCCACCGCGAGCGGATCTTTGAAGAAAGAGGTCCGCCCCGGGTCGATGGTGGTCGCCGATCAACTCGTTGACCGCACCAACGGCCGCAAGGACACCTTTTACGATGGGCCGATCACGACTCACGTGAGCTTTGCCGACGCGTACTGTCCGACGTTGAGGCCGATTGCGATCGATGCGCTGCGCTCTCTGGGTGTCGAAACCCACGAGCGCGGCACGGTCGTGGTCATTCAAGGCCCGCGCTTCTCCACGCGCTCCGAATCGAAATGGTTTCAAAGCCAGGGTTGGGAGGTTATCAACATGACGCAGTATCCTGAGGCCTATCTGGCCCGCGAGCTGGAAATCTGCTACGTCAACATCTCGCTGATCACCGATTACGATGTGGGGCTCGAAGGAATGCCGCCGGTTTCACATCACGAAGTCATTGAAGTCTTCAATCGGAACAACGAGCGCGTGAAGAACGCGATCGGAAAAATCGTGGAAGGGATCCCGATGGACTCAGACTGTTCGTGCCGGCATGCGCTAGAAGGAGCGCGCTTCTAACCTCCATGCGGCGCCGGCGCCCAATCGTAGATCTGTCGATGTACGCGCAAGCGTTTCCGCTGCTGCTGCGCCACCCCTCCGTGTTCGCAATGCCGTTGCTCGCGGCGGTCGTCGACCTCTTGTTATCGCAAGTCTCGTATCTGTTTACGGATCCTCTGGGCGGTTCGGGTGCGGGCCTATTCCAGATGCTGGTGCAACTGGTCTATCTCTGGGCCTTCGGCGTCACGATCATCCAGGCGAACAATATTTGGCGGCGCAATCGCGGCACGTTTGATGAGGCCTGGGAAGAGGGACGCGCGAAGTTCGGCGGGATCGCGCTGGCCGCGATCGGCTTCCAATTCGTCGTCTGGGTGGCAAGTTACATCGGGTCGTTCCTGGGATCGTTCGGTCTGGTTCTCGGTGCGGTCGCCGCATTTTTTCTGATTTACACGATTCCGTCGGCGGCAATCGGCGGAATGCCCGGCGCGCTTGCCATTTCGGCCTCGATCCGCGGCGTACGCGCGCAGCCCGTCGGCTCCGTCATTCTGGCACTCGTTTTCTTCGCGATTTGGTATGTCGCGGTACCGCTCGCGCTACCGTACTTGCTAGTCCATCTGTCGGCAACGCTTTGGAGTTTCGTGACCGCCGCGGCGCGGGCGCTGGCGCTCGCCTATCTCGCCTTCCCGTTTGCGAAGCAGTACGACGACATCGCGTTTACTGGTTACTGGTAAGCGCCATACGCACGTACTCGCCGACCAACGCCGCGCTGACGTTGGTTCGCGCCAAGCGTTGGGCTTCGTCCAGCCGCGCAAGCAATGCCACTGCCTTGCGCTGGCCCAGAGGTTTTAGCATCTTCAGCCGGTCAGCCTGATCGATTGAGAGCAGCGCGACGCCATCGTGGCCGCCGGCCACGATCCAGTCGCGCACCAGCGTCTTGATCGTTTCCAAACCTTCGGATAGCGTCTCGCGCGTGGCCCACGAGCTTTCCGGAGACTTTCCGTCAACACTTTGAAAGAACCACCGGACGACGGCGGCCCGGAGCGACTCTTCCTCGTTCTCCAGCGCGGCGATCGCACGGGTTACGCTGCCACCGCTTAGCGATGCGCCGAGCGCGGCATCCTCTGGCCCATAATGCATCCGGCTCAGAATCTCGCTGACTTGCGCCCTCGACAGTAACGGAAATCGCAGGTCGATGACGCGCGAGCGGATCGTCGCCAGAAGCCTTCCCGGCGACGTGGTCGTCAGTATCATCACGACGCCCGCGGGCGGCTCCTCTAAGAACTTCAACAGGGCATTGGCGGCATGCTGCGTTGAAAAGTCGATGTCGCCGAGCAGCAGCACGCGCATGCCGCCGCTGTAAGACTGCATCGAGAGCTGCCGCACGAGATCGCGCGCCGTCAGCTGATCGCTCTCGTAAAAACCGGCCGGCGCGTCGCGATCGCCGATTTTGAGCACTCCGTCGTGCTCGAGAAAATCGGGATGGCGAGCATTTTCGGCTCGAAAAAGCGCACACGAGGAACACGTGCCGTCGTATCCGAGCACGCCGGCCTTGGACGCAAGACAGAGCAGCGACTGCGCCAACCGTCGAGCAAACGTCTTCTTTCCGACGCCGGCAGGCCCGACGAAAGAATAAGCGTGCCCGAGCCGCTGCGGCGTCAACGCGTTAAAATAGCGCTTCGGTCCTTCGGCGCCGACGACGTCGAAGTGCAGCGCCGTCACGGAATTCTAACCGCCAACCGCTCGCGCACCTCGCCCAGCGCCGCTTCTAACAGCTGCTCGGGCACTAGCCTGCCGTCGAGGACCCGATGGCGCGGACTCTTTGCAAGCTCCAAATAGCCTTGCCGCACGCGTTCGTGGAAGGCGTCGCGCTCGCTTTCGATGCGATCCAGCGTCTCCGCGCGCCCACGCAAACGCGCTCGTGCAAGCTTCACCGGTAAATCGACGAGCAGCACGAGATCCGGCTCCACGGCCCCCGTCGCGGCGTTGCAAAGAAGACGGAGCAGTTCCAGGTCGCATTCCCGGCCGTAACCTTGGTACGCCAGCGTCGAATCCGTAAAACGGTCGCAAACCACGACGCGCCGGGCGGCCAATGCCGGACGAATCACCTCCGCGACGTGCTGCGCCCTGGCTGAATTGACCAACAACGCCTCGGTCAACGGCTCGATCGTAAACGAACGGCTCAAAAAGATCTCACGCACCGCATTACCAACCGCGGTTCCCCCCGGCTCGCGCGTGACTACCACGTCGTACCCATCCAACTGCAATCGCGCAGCAAGCCCGGCAACGAGCGTGCTCTTCCCGCTGCCCTCAATCCCCTCAACTACGACAAACATTTACCGCAGTTGAGGGGGCCGAGTCTTGCGTTTGGTGCGCGAGGCTACTCGCGGCACTAATTTTCGGACGTTTTGTAGATCTTCACGCGCCGATTCGGCTCCAGGCCGGTGCTGCGCGATTGCAGCCTATACCGCTCCGCTAACTGATGCTGCATTCTCCGGACGTACGACGTCTGGGGTGAGAGCTCGATCGCCTGACTGGTCAGCAGCACTTGATAGATCGCTTCTTCCGCTTCGCGTAACGCGATTTCTTCGTTGTCGATCGATCCGAGGTTGAAGACGTCGCGCAACGCCGCTTGGACCTGCGTCGTGGTGTTGGTCTTGATGGAATAGATCGGTACGTTATCGGAGGCGATCTGTTTGAGCTTCGGCTGCTCTTTGCGCTCCAACGTCTTGAGCGTGAGGACGACGTCGGCATCGTCCCAGTTGCGGGCGATCGCCGCGTTCACGCGCAGGTTGGTAATGGCGCGCTCGATTTTATTGCGCGAGACCCCATAGGGAAAGATCGAGAGCGGTCGATCGCGCTCGTCGTGTTCGCGTTCGCGATCGTAACCGTCGGCCAGCCGCGGCATCGACTCCGTATCGGCCTCTTGGACAACCGTGACGGCGCCGCTCGGCTCGCGTTGCCGGATCTCGGGTTGCGGCTGGTACCCGCGCAGCAGCGCGTCGATGACATCGGCGACGTTCTTGTGAATCGCCAACCGATCGCGATCGTGGATTTCGATAACGACGTCGAAGGTCGGGGGCGCTTTCCGCTCGAGCACGGTTTTACGCGTCCCGCGCCGGCGCGCTTCTTCGTCGGAAAGGGTCACGGCACTCACCCCGCCGACGAGATCCGAGAGCGTCGGGTTCATCAAGAGATTTTCCAACGTCTGTCCGTGGGCGGTGCCGATCAGCGTTACGCCGCGTTCGGCGATGGTCCGCGCCGCGGCTGCTTCGGCCTCCGTACCAATCTCGTCGATGACGATGACCTCCGGCATGTGATTTTCGACGGCCTCGATCATGACCGCATGCTGGAGCGCCGGGTCCGCAACTTGCATCCGGCGGGCCAAGCCAATACCCGGATGCGGAATGTCGCTGTCACCCGCGATTTCATTCGACGTGTCGACGATGACCACGCGCTTGCGTTCTTCCGACAGCACGCGCGCGCATTCGCGCAACATCGTCGTCTTGCCGACGCCGGGACGCCCGAGCAGACACATCGACCTGCCGTGGCGCAGCACGTCGAGCAGAATGTCGATCGTGCCGTAAACGGCGCGCCCGACCCGGCACGTCAATCCGACGATCTTTCCGGTGCGATTGCGAATCGCGCTGATGCGGTGGAGCGTTTGCTCGATGCCGGCTCGATTGTCCGCACCAAACGGCGAGATGCGGGAACAGACGTGCGCGATGTCTTCGTGACTTACGGGTGCATCGGTGAGATATTTGAAGTCGTGCTCGAAGCGCGCTTCAGGTGGACGCCCGAGGTCGAGTACCACTTCGATGATGTCTTCGATGTTATGGAGACGGACGAGCGCTTGCCGGATCGCGAGTGGGAAGATGTCGAGGAGCTGAGAGAGTTCCCAACTTGGGGAAACTTGATGAACTCTGACCGCCAATATTGATCCTCGTTTCCGCGCCTTTCCCCAAGGCACTTTGTCGATATTATGCCGCCGCCGCGCCTACTCCTTTACGACACGGATCGTACGCAGTTTGTCGTCGTACGGCCCTTGAATTCGCACGCCGGCTTTGAGTTCGAGACGTAAATAATCGATGATTTCCGCGGTCAGTTCCTCACCCGGAGCGATGATCGGAATACCGGGCGGATAGGGCGTGATCGTTTCGGCGCAGATGCGCCCTTTCGATTCGCGCAGTCTGACGGATTCCGCATCCGCGAGAAACGCTTCGCGCGGACGCATGCGCATCGGCGGGACGGCGGGAAGGCGAAAGGTACCACGCCGCAATCGTTCTTCCAGAATCCCGGACGGCGCAAACATGTCGAGCTCGCGTTCGCTGCGCGCGAGCTCCTCAAACGCATTGACGAGCCGATCGGCAGCGTCGCGTGTCGTACCGATCGTAAAGAGCGCGACGACGTTGAAGAGATCGGCTAGCTCCACTTGGATATTGTACCTGCGCCGCAGAATTTCCGACGCCTCGTACCCCGTATAGCCCAGCCCTTTTACGGTGACCGTAATTTTTGTCGGATCCAGGGCGAAGATGCCCTTGCGTCCCTGCAGCTCCTGGCCAAAACAGTACAGGCCGGGAATGCCGTTGAGACGGTTTCGCGTCTCTTGGGCCAGCTCGATCGTGCGCGAGAGCAGTGTGAATCCCTCGGTGGCCATTTGTTTGCGCGCGACGTCGAGCGATGCGACCATCGGCAGATTCGGCGACGTTGAGAGGAACATCTTGAGGACCGCTTTGAGCCGGTCCAACCGTATCCGTTTGCCTTTCTGATGGAGCATCGCACATTGCGAAAAGGACGAAAGCATCTTGTGGGTCGAGTTAATGCAGAGATCGGCTCCCGCAGCTGTCGCCGAGATCGGCAACGCGGGGTGAAAATGAAAATGCGGGCCCCAGGCCTCGTCAACGAGCAAGAGCTTTCCCGCATCGTGGACGATTCGTTCGATCGAGACGAGATCCGCGGCAACGCCGTAATACGTGGGTGAAACCAAGTAGATCGCCACGAGGTCGGGATGCTCGCGAAGCGTTTGCGCGACCGTTTCCGGCGTGACGCAATGATCCATCCGGAGCTCTTCGTCGACCTCGGGAAGCATGTAAATCGGCTCGGCGCCGCTCATCACGAGGCCGCCCAGCATCGACTTGTGCGAATTCCGCGGTACGGCGATTTTGTCGCCGGGGTTCACCGCCGTCATCATCATGCATTGGTTGCCGCTGGTCGAGCCGTTGATGAGGAAGAACGTGTTGTCGGCTCCCCAGGCTTCGGCGGCGAGCGCCTGCGCCTCGCGAATCGATTCGGTCGGCTGCAGCAAGTCGTCGATGCCGGGCATCGGCGTGAGGTCGATGGCACAGATATTGTCGCCGACGAATTCACGAAACGCCAAGTCCATGCCGTTGCCCTGAATATGACCCGGTGTATGGAACGGAAGCACGCCGGCGTCGACATAGTCGAGCAGCGCCTGAAAGTAAGGGGTCTTACGTTGATCCAACGGTCACGCCAGCACTTCGAAGCCCAGGCGATCGAGCATAGCGAAATCGTCGGCGTCGCTGCGTCCCGCCGTCGTCAGGTAATCGCCAAGCACGATGCCGCTCGCGCCGCTGCGCATTCCAAGGTCCTGAAGCGCCTGGAGCGTGATCTCGCGGCCGCCGGCAAAACGCACCAGCGCGCGCGGTAACGCAAGGCGCACCATTGCGACAAAGCGCAGCGCTTCAACCGGATCGAGCAGCGATCGGTCCCCGAACGGCGTACCGGGACGCGGATTGAGAAAGTTGATCGGAACCTCTTGCGGCTGCAGTTCCTGCAGCGCCTCGATGAACGCAATCCGATCTGCGACGCTCTCACCCATGCCGATGATTCCGCCACAGCAGAGCTCCAAGCCGTGCCGCTTCACGCGCAAACACGTCTCCCATCGCTCGTCGTAGGTGTGCGTCGTGCAGATCGACGGAAAATAGCGTCGAGAGGTCTCGAGATTGTGGTTGACCTTATCGACGCCCGCACCCGCGAGCCGTTCGACGTGGCGATCCGTCAAAATGCCGAGCGAAACGGCGACGGTCAACGGCAGTTCGGCCTTGATCTGGGTGACGGACGTGATGACGCGTTCGAGCAACTTTTCGGAAGGGCCGCGCACGGCGACGACGATGCAAAACTCGCCGGCGCCCCGACCCTGGGCGGCGCGTGCCGCCGCCACGAACTCCTCGACCCGCGAGAGCGGCTCGGCCTCCACGTCGGTTGCGTACCGCGCACTCTGCGAGCAAAAGTTGCAGTCCTCGGAGCAGCCGCCTTTTTTTGCGTTGTAAAGCACCTCGACCGCGACGCCGTCGCCACAATAAAACGAACGAACATCGTCGGCCAAGCCCAATAGAGCGGGCACTTCTTCCGTCGGAAGCGCGGCGAGCTCAGTCAGCAGCTCTACCGTCGCGGGAATTTCTCGGGAAAGCACGTCGGCACGCGCACGATCGATCGTGGATAAAGGCATTTCAGCTATCTCGAATCACCAAAGGCTCGAAAAGGTTTGCGCCGGCTAGAACGGATTCCGCCTCGTCGGGCGCAAACCGCAGAATGCCAAGGACGCGCGTCTTTCCCTGCAGCACGCGCTCCACGTCGCTTCGGTAGGCATCGCCGGTCGGGCCCCAACGCTCGACGAGAACCGCACCAGCGACCGGAACGCCCAGCTTGCTACAGAGCTCGAGCGTCAACAGCGCGTGGTTGAGACAGCCGAGGCGCAAGCCGACTACAACGATCGCTTCGAGCTTCGCCAGAGCGACGACGTCGCCGAGATGCTCTCGATCGTTGAGCGGCACCATGATGCCGCCCGACCCCTCGACGACTACCGGGCCCTGCAGCGAGTCGAGCGCGCGCGCCAAGGCGTGAGCCTGCAGCGCCGAACCCTCGGCGCGAGCCGCCGACCACGGATCCGCCGCGGTTCGGAATCGCGCCAACTCGACGTAGCTTGCGCCGGCGAGCGTGCCGGCGCGAGCGGCGTCGCCCTCGACGTTCGGCGCGAGCCCGGTTTGAACCAGCTTGACGATTGTCGGCAGCTCGCCCGCGTTTCGCAATGCGAGCGCCACGGCAGCCGTTACACGAGTCTTTCCGACATCCGTGTCGGTTCCGGTCACAAAGTAGCGTTGCACCGGCGCAGCGCTTCAACGACCAGATCGATATGCTCCGCGGTATGGTCGGCTCGGATAGAAAAACGCAGTCGCGAAGTGCCGGGCGGAACCGTCGGCGGCCGGATCGCCGGCACGAAGATGCGCCGTTGCAGCAACTGCTGGGAAACGTCCAGAGCGCGTTTCTCCGTGCCGAGCGGCAGCGCAACGATCGCACCGGCGGATTCCGGAGTAGGAAAACCGATCGCCCGCAACCCCTCACGCAGGCGCGCGACGTTCGCATGCAGCCGCACTCGGCGGTCGTCGGCGCGACGAGCGATCAGCAACGCGATGCGCGCGGCGAGTACAAGCGCCGGCGGCAGCGCGGTATCGAAAATGAACGAGCGCGCGCGGTTAACGAGCAGCTCGACGACTGTCGCCGGGCCCGCGATGAAGCCGCCCATCGCTCCAAGCGCTTTCGATAGCGTGCCGAGCACGATCATGCGTGGATCGTCGAGCTCGCGCGCCATGCCCGCGCCTTCGGGGCCCACGACGCCCAGCGCGTGCGCTTCGTCGAGCAGAACGGCGCCCTCCGGCCCGCAGGCTGCTAAGAGCGCGGCCGGCGAAATCGCGTCTCCATCCATGCTGAAGATCGACTCGCTGACGACGAGTGCGCGCTCCTGGTGAGCGGTTGGAACGCAGCCGTGTTGGTAAATCGTATGAGGACGGTGCGCCAAACGAATCCCATCGATGAGCGAAGCGTGGTTGAGCCGATCCGAGAGAATGCCGTCGACACACTCCGCCAACACCGGAATCGCACCAATCGCAGCGTGGTACCCCGAAGAGAAGAGCAGCGCGCGTTCGCGGCCAAGCCAAAGCGCGAGTTCTTCCTCGAGCAAGGAGTGCTCGCGGTGTCGCCCGCCGAGGAGCCGCGCTCCACCAGAGCCCACCCGGCTCGCATGTCTGAGCGCTTCGATCACCTGCGGTTCACTTGCTAGGCCAAGATAATCGTTGGACGAGAAATCTACGACTTCGGAGCGCTGCCGCAGCGGCAGCTCGCGATAGCGATGCTCCGCGCGAATTTCTTGCAGCATGGCGGCAACTCGATCGAGATAGCTCACGACGCCAACGTGCTCTCGAGCGCGTCAAAGAATGCGTCGATCTCTCGATCGCTCGAGGATAGCGGCGGCACCAGCTGCAGCACGTCGCCGATCGGACGCGTGAAGTGCCCCGCGTGGTAGAGCTCGTCGGCGATCCGCCAGGCCGAGGTGGCCACATCGCGACGCTCGATCGCTTCCGCGTCGATTTCAATGCCGATCATCGCACCCGCTTGACGCAAGCCCCGCACGGCAGGATGCGACCGTAACCGTTCGAGACGCGCCGCCGCGTGCCGCGCGATTCCGCCGGCGCGCTCCAGCGTTGCTTCACGCTCGAAGAGTTCGAGTGACGCCAACGCGGCCGCGCACGCGATCGGATTTCCGGCATACGAATGTCCGTGAAAGAAATGGACGAGCGCGTCCGGTTCGCCCAGGAACGCTTCGTAAACGTGCCGGCGTACGAGCGTTGCGGAGAGCGCCAGCACACCACCGGTAATGCCTTTGCCCAAGCACAGGATGTCCGGACGCACGTCGGTCTGTTCGTACGCGAACATCGTTCCGGTGCGTCCAAAGCCCGTGGCGATCTCATCGACGATAAGCAGGGGCCGGAGCGCGCGCAGCTCCGCGTAGAGGCCGGGGTCGACGACCTGCATTCCCGCTGCAGCTTGCATCACCGGCTCGACGATGACGGCCGCGACATCCGGAGCGCGCACGCTTTCTTCCCCAAAACGTCGCGTCTCGAAGGTGAGAGTGCCGAAATGCCGTTTGAACAGCGCAATATCCGACACGCTCATCGCACCGACGGTATCTCCATGGTAGGCTCCGGTCAGCCGCACGAAGCGCGTCCGTTCGAATTGACCCAGATTCTGCCAATACTGCACGGCCATTTTGATCGCCGCTTCGACCGCGCTCGCGCCGTCACTGGCGAAGAAGGCTCGCTCCATGCCCGCGAGTGCACAGAGCCGTTCGGCGAGCGCGTCGGCGACGGGATTTGAGGCACCCAGAGTCGTCGCGTGATCCAGCGTCGCCGCTTGACGAGCAATCGCTTCAACGATATGAGGGTGACAGTGCCCGTGAACGATTGTCCAAATCGAGCTCACCGCGTCGTAGACGCGATGGCCTCGTACGTCTTCGAGCACCGTTCCAAAGCCGCGCACGAAGGTTCGTTGACCTGCATCGAAGCGTTGCATCTGCGTAAACGGCAACCACAGATGCGCCACTAGAACTCCAGCGATTTACGCGTAGGCAACGATGAGAACGGCGCCCACAATCGCCACCAAGTCTTCCAAGAGCGCCGCCGGCACACCGCCGATAGCGCTGATGGCCCGCATGCGCGCGGCCAAGCCTGCGTACGCGCCGACGATTGCGCCGGCCGCGCCCACGATGGCGGCTATGGCGGGCGTCGAGCCGGCGGAAAGCGAGAGCCACCAACCGCAGACGGCGCCGCTCAGCGCGCGAAAGATCAGGCCCAAGGCTTGCGTCCGCGGCGCAGCCTTCGGGTAAAGATCGCCGGCGTATTCGGCGAGCGTGAGCACGCCGAGGACGTACGCAATCGGCGCACGGTAACGCATGAGCCAGAGTACCGCCGGCGCGGTAAAGGTTCGCAAACCGGCGATGAACCCTAACAAGAACGCGGCGAGCAGAACTGGCATCCGACCGGCTTCGGTAGCCGGCGCGCCCGTCCCGTTTACGGCCAGATCTTATTTAGTGAAGAACGATCTGGCCGACTTGGCTTTGCGTCGTATAACTCGCGATCAAGAACCAAACGTTCTTGTCGGGTCCGCTCGCAATGCCGATCGGAATGCTGCCGCTGGGCAAGCTAATGACCGATCCAAACTTCCCGGAGCGCGGATCGAACCGCCCGATATTTCCCGCTTGCATTTCGGTGAACCAGAGCTCGCCGTCCGATCCCGCTGCGATCTTCTCTGGATAGCTGCCCGCCTGACGGATCGGAAACTCCGAGATCTTGCCTCTCCCAACGACAGCCAGCTGATCGGCGGTCCGCTCGGTGAACCAAATATGCTTGTCACGCGTAAACAGGATGCCCCACGGCGTACTCGATCCGGTTGGAATGGTTAGCGACGGCTTGAACTGCAGCGTTCGCGGATCGAAGCGACCGATACGATTGGCGCCGGATTCCGTGAACCAGAGATCTCCACCAGGACCCGTCGTGATGTCCCAAGGAGAACTTTGGTAGTCGGGTATCTGGAAGCGCGTTATCTTTCCCGAGGGAGTTACGCGTCCGATGTATCCGTCGTAGTACTCGACGTACCAAAGATTGCCGTCCGGACCAGCCGTGATGCCGCGCGGCGACGGATTACCGCTATTGATTGGAAACGCGGTGACCTGGCCCGAAGGAGTCATACGACCGATTTGGTTGGCTCCAGGCTCCGTGAACCAAATATTCCCGTCCGGTCCGGCCGCTATGCCCTCGATGTCGTTGTTGTCGGGCAAGCGAAACTCCGTGATCTGTCCACCGGTCGTGATTTTTCCGATTTTGTCGAGGTAGAACTCCGAAAACCAGAGTGCTCCCTGTGGGCCCGCAACGATGTAGTCGGGCCACGCGCCCTGGGTGGGCGTATTAAAGAAGTTTACCTTTGGTTGACCTCCGGCCACGGGCGGGCGCAGGGCCAATGCGCTGGTTTGCGACGGACCTTGGGCAGTCGGCACGTTTGCCTGCGAACATCCGCAAGCGCATACCAATGAAACTATTGCAGCAGCGAGCAGTCGCACCATGATGAGAGCCTCCGGAAAATGACTTGGGACGCTTCGGCACCACGCTCGCAAGGAATCGTAAAGAAACTCTGAAAGTGGCCTCTGTAGCCTCCACGATCTCTCAATCCGGCGCCTTAAGCACTACGCGGCTATTGCGCGCTCGGATGCATCTCGGGGCGATAACCCGCCGAGAGTACGCCGACCATGGCGCGCGGCGTCAGCACTTCAACTTCACTGCGCAGTGGACGGGGCCGCCGGCTGGTGTAGCCTGAGTCCGACCACAGCAGCAGTTCATCCTCCGAAATGAGCCACGCTTTTCCGTCAAGCGAGACGTATGAACCCCGAGGCAAGTGCGCGAGATGGGCGCGAAAGGTTCGTTTGCGGCCGCTAACCAGGCGATCGGCGTGAAGCCTCGCATCGATCGCATCGGCGTTGACTTCGGACCCATAGATCGCTTGCCAGAAGGAGCGAAAACGCTGGTAATCTGCATGGCGGCACTCGGCGCACGGGCGGTGTCCCGCGCTGAGCGCCGTCGCTTCATCGAGGAAAAATAATTCGGTGTACCGGTGCGGTTGCATTACCCCGCGGTGCCTGCCGCGAAAGCTGAGCCGACAAGCAATCCAGCGGCGAACTTGCCAGGATCGCACGATTCGCTGGTCGTCGTCGTGTAAAACGCCGCGGTTTCCCATCATCAGGCCGCGCCCCGGCAACGCGACGATCTCGCCAAAAGGCGTGACCCGGTTTTCCAGCGGCACCTTTATGCGGTCGGCGGCTTAGACGCCGACGCGTTCTTCGATCGAAACGTTGTAGAGGAAGAGGAACTTGCCCCACTCATCGGGCAGCGTGTTGCGCTTGATCTGAATCCACGGGATGTATTTCGGCTGGCGCGGTTTGCGCTGAAGCGACATATTAGCTTCTTGAGGCAGCCGGTTGTTCTTGCGGTTGTTGCACCGCATGCACGCACAGACCAGGTTCTCCCACGTCGACTCCCCGCCACGGCTTTTCGGAATGACGTGATCGACCGTCATCAGCCGTTCGCCGTGCGTCCCGCAGTATTGGCACGTGTGATCGTCGCGTATCAAGATGTTTTTCTTGGTCAGTGCGACCTTCTGCATCGGACGTCGAATGTAATAAAGCATCCGAATGATCGAGGGCATGTGCATCTCATACGACGGAGAGGCCAGAATGCGCTCGCGCCCGTGGAGCATCTCCGCTTTGCCCGCAAAGATGAGCTTTACGGCGCGCTGGAAGCTCGTGACGTTCAACGCCTCGTACGTAAAGTTCAGTACCAGTACTTCACTCATTTAAAAGCTACTAAAACGAGGCATTTCAGGTGCCTCGCTTGCGAACGAACGTCAGTCGAGTTTCGGTTAGCATCTGAGTTATCGCTAGCCGCTCTTCCGGCCGCAATCTCTCTTTGACGCGTTCGAACGCCGAGGTTGCTACGTCAATCGCAACTTCCGCCGACGCACAATCGGGCTGGCGTCCCTCTTCCTCGGTGAGATACGCGTGCGCAGCCAGCGCGAGCGTAGCAATCACCTCGCTGAGCAACGGTTCGACGGGCGGAATCTGCCCTTGAAACCCGGCTCCAATGTCAGAGGAGGGTGCCCGAGTAGACATCTCGAGTCAGACTTACGCCGCGGTCGAAGCCTTCCCTCTGACATGCGCAGCGACGAAATCTACGCTGCGCGGGTCCCCTTGGACTCTTCGACCATCGCGAGAAAGTAACGGTGCACGCGTTCGTCGGCCGTAAGCTCCGGGTGAAACGATGTCGCCAGCACGTTCTGCTGGCGCACCATCACGCCATGGCCATCTCGCTCGGCAAGCAATTCGACCATTGGACCGCAACGCTCGATCCACGGTGCTCGAACGAAAATGGCCGGAAACGGCGCGTCTCCCAATGCCGCAATGGGAAGGTCGATCTCGGCCGATTCGTTTTGCCGCCCGAATGCATTGCGGCGCACGGTAATGTCGATCAAGTTCAGCGTCGGTTGATCCAAATCCGCAACCCGATTCGCCGCAACGATCATGCCCATGCACGTGCCCCACAGCGGCATGCCGGCACGTACGCGCTCTACGATCGGCTTCGCGAGCCCGAATCGGGCGAGGAGTTTCATGACCGTTGTCGACTCGCCCCCTGGAATTACCAATGCATCAACGCTCGCGAGGTCGCGGGTCGTCTTGATCTCGACGGCGCGAGCGCCCGCGCGTTCCAACGCGGCGACGTGTTCGATAACGTCGCCTTGCAACGCCAACACCCCTATCGATGCTCGCTTCTGGCTAGTTGCCACGGGACGCCATCAATTCGGTTTCTTTGAGCTGGCGCACGTCCAAGCCGGGCATCGCCTCTGAAGCGCCGAGCGATCTGCACGCGTCCAACACCACGCTGGGCTCATTAAAGTGCGTAGTGGCATCGACTATCGCGCGGGCGAAGCGTTTGGGATCCTTCGATTTAAAGATGCCGCTTCCGACAAAGATACCTTCTGCACCTAACTGCATCATCAGCGCGGCATCCGCGGGCGTCGCAACGCCACCCGCGCAAAACAGCACCACTGGAAGCTTTCCGGTCTTCGCAACTTCGGCAACGAGTTCGTAGGAAGCGCCAAGGTCGCGAGCGCGCGACACGAGTTCTTCGTGTGGAGCGACGCTCAACTCTCTGATCGCATCGCCGATGGCGCGCATGTGACGTACCGCCTCGACGATGTTGCCGCTTCCCGCCTCGCCCTTGCTGCGAATCATCGCCGCGCCTTCGGCGACTCGGCGCAAGGCCTCGCCGAGATTTCGAGCTCCGCAGACGAAGGGCGTCGTGAACGCGTTTTTGTCGACATGATATTTATCGTCGGCCGGCGTCAGCACTTCGGATTCGTCGATATAGTCGACCCCAAGCTGCTGCAGCACTTGCGCCTCGGCAAAGTGACCGATGCGAACCTTGGCCATGACCGGAATCGTCACCGCGTCCATGACGCCGCGGATTAGCTCGATGGCGCTCATTCGAGCGACTCCACCAGCGGCACGAATATCGGCCGGAATCCGCTCCAGTGCCATGACGGCAACGGCGCCGGCTTCCTGAGCTATGGCGGCGTGTTCGGGCGTAACGACATCCATGATGACGCCGCCCTTGAGCATCTGCGCGAGGCCGCGCTTGACAGTAAGCGTTCCGGTGTTTTCCATGTCACTATCATACCAAGCGCTCCCAATGAGAACATTGGGGACGCCCTACGGCGGTGCGACGCTGGGCTGCGGCGAGCCTTGGGCGCCGGCTCCGGACGGGAGGCCGGACGGTTCGGCCGGGGTGAGCGAGGGCGCGACGGTGGGCAGTGGTTTTTGGCGCCAAATCGGGATGTTGGGATTCGGCGTGGGCGTCGGGACCGGCGTCGGTCGCGGTTTTGGCGTCGGTGCCAAGGTCGGCAGCGGCTGCGGCGGCACCCGTGGATCGGGGAAACGGGGATCGGCCGCCGCCGACAGGGCCTGCGAGCGTTTCCAGTCCGGACCATAGGCATGGGCCGCGCCGTTTGGCGAGGGGCTGACGGAAACCGTGCCAACCGACTGCAGCGATTGTTCGGTCGCTTGGCCGATAACGCGATCGCCCATGTTTTCGCCGATCGCCACCGCAATGAGCAACACCGCGGCACCCGCAGCCAGCAGAATGGTTGGAAGTCGCGTTGACGGATGCATTAACGTTGGCGGTCAGACGCGCGCCATAGGGCGCACGACGTCCAGCTTCGCCGCGCGCGCCCGGCGATCGCTGGGCTTGCCGATCAAATGCACTTCGCGCAGCTCGCCCGCCGCCATATCGACGCGGGCCGTGTGCCCCCGAAACTCGAGCAGCACGTTACGCGCGCGATCGCCAAGATTGCCGACGAAGATGCGCACCGCTCCGCCATCGTCTTCGAACGCGATTGCGCCCACCTCGACCGGAGACGTCGTAACCTCGTCGCTGACGTCGCGACCGGCATAGATACAGGTAAAAGGTTCTTCCGCCGAGAGTTCGGGCATGTCGCCGTAGATCGTGTCGTTGCGCAAATCCACGACGTAAGTGCAGCGGCGTCCTCCCCAGTGAATTCGCGCCGCCGCAACCCATTGCCAATCTTTGGGGCGCAGCGGCGCCAAATGCGGCCGTCCGCTGGTGCGGTATCCATTCAAACCGCCAACCGTCTCGGCAACCGCCCAAAGATACTTTGCGCCGGTCCACGGCGAGAGATATACTCCACGGTTACTCAACGAACCACCGTCGAACCACTCCGCAAACTCGCCGGGAACGGTATTGCGGGGGCTTCCGCCTTCCATCGCCGCGTAGGAGATGTTGAGAAAATGCACGGCCTGATCGGTCAAGCCGTTCCGAGCTAAGGCGACGCTGCACCATAGTGTCAGATCTGGCCAGATGCCCCCGAGCAATCCGAATCCATACGATGGAAAATACCACGCGTCCGCGGTAGAGATCGTGCGCAGCCCCACCGGCGTCACGAAGTCGGCCTCTAGCAGCCGCTCGAGAATCGCCCGGCGCTGCGGCTGATCCGCTATGTTGAAGAGAACCGGGAAAATTTCGTCGGCCGTAAAGTTGTCTTGGTAGTTTCCCTCTTGGTCGTAGTTAAGGACAAAGGCTCCGGTATCGTCGTTGAACAGGTAGTCCATCATGGCTTCCCGCATCCGCTGAGCTTCGGCCCCGTACCGCTCCCAGTGATCGTTGTCGCCGACGACCGCGCAGAGCATCGCCGCCGCTTCGAGCGCGAAGACCGCCTCGGCATTGATCTCGGTTACGGCACCGTCGAGCGTATAGTACGGAATGATATTCCGCCACGAAGAGATGCCGTACATATCGACGCCTTTGGCGCGACAGGAAATCAAGCCGTGCTGATCGCGTTGGGTGAGCATGTAATCGGTGAGCTTCACGATCAGCGCGATGTGTTGGCGCACCCAATCGTCGTCCAGCGTGGCGTTGTAATGGTGCAGCATCGCGACAACGTGCAGGGGAGTGTCGTCGTTGATGTTTAGATCGTAATCGGTCTTATATCCGCTGACTCCGCGGATGTATTCGACCATCAGACCGCTGTCCTCCATCGCCTGGTTGAAGACCTCGAGCGCGTTGCGGCTGAACTCCGGCCAAAAGTAGTCGAAGCCGTGCACGAGCCACGAGGTGTCGCGCGACACCAAAATATCTGAGGGCGGGGAGTTCGTGGCGCCCCAACCGTGGGGATATTCCTTGACGATCCGCAGCATGTTGGCCTTAGCCCACGCCACGCCGCGACTGATTTCGGGCGACGGCGTCAGAAAACGCGCGTCTGCCAGACGATCGGTGAAGTAGCCTTGCGTATCGTGTAGGGCGCGCTGGTCGCGAAGCAGTGCCTCTAGGACCGGGCGGCTGCGTTCCGTTCCACCCTTGTCGTAAACGACACCCAATCGCAACGATTCGCGCGCGCCCGCCGGCACGGCGATGCGGTACTCGAACGCGCCGAAAATGCGCCGGCTCACGAGCTCGGCCTGTTGCGGCGTCACATCGCCGAACGTCTGCGCCGATTCTACTTTGGCGAGCGTCGCGCGGCGCATCGACTCGAGCAAGACCTGTTCGCGCAACGAGAGTTCGACGGCAACCGGCCTGCGCGATCCGCCCCACCAGCGCTCGCCGCCCGTTTCGAGATTTTTCGAGCAAATGAAGCGCCCATCGTTCCAGGCCCGGACTTCATGCTCCGGTTCCCCGTAGAAGCGTTGCCCGACCAACATCGCCCAGGGGTAAAGTGCGACCTCGACTTCCGAAGCGCCCGGGTTATATAGCGTGACGTCGACAACGAACGAGACGGCGCGATCGAAGCCGGAGCCGTGTGGAACGTAAAAAGCTTCGGTTATGTGGACGCGGTGGTCCAGCGTGAACTCCGAAATCTGCGCGTAGGGTAGGAACGTGAGATCGCGCTCGATCTGATGCGGAAAGAACGTGCGATCCGCGAGTCGATAGGCGACGTGGTGGGTTCCGAAGATTATTTGATCGGTGTCGGCATCCCAAAGGCCGCGAACGCCGCCCTTTGCGGTTGATTGCGCGTACGTTTTTAAGTTGCCGAGCAAGAGGCCATAGGGCGTCTCCGATTCGTGCAGTACGTAGGCGCAAAACTCGTTGCGTTGCGCGTCATAACTCGACCCCATTCTACGGTTTCCTTACTGCGGCACGGAACGCAAAGGGCCTTCTCGCGTAGCGGCAAACGACTGCCGCAATGCTCGTCCTGCGGGCTCCCGCGAAGCTAAATCTCACACTCGAGGTTCTCGCGCGGCGCGTCGACGGTTATCATGGCATCCGCAGCCTCATGGTGCCGCTCGACCTGGCGGACGAACTGGCAATCGAACGCGACCAAGCCTTTAGCTTTGCCTGCAGCGACCGCGAACTCCAGAGTGAACGCAATCTCGCGGTCGCTGCGCTTAACGCGCTGGGCGAGTTGCCTTCCGTGCGCATGGAACTGCGCAAGCGCATACCCGTGCAGGGCGGCTTGGGCGGCGGATCGAGTGACGCGGCGGCCGTATTGCGCGCCGCGATGGCCGGAGCGTTCGGCCGCCACGATCAGCACGATTGGCTGCGGATCGCGCGGATGCTAGGTTCCGACGTGCCGTTCTTCCTCGCAGGCAGCGGCGCGTTGGTTGAAGGCACCGGCGAACGCGTCACGCCAATCGGCACGCTGCCGCAGTGGCACGCGCTCATCGTCAAGCCGCCGGTTGCGATTTCGACGACGGCAGCGTACGAGGCACTCGATCGGCTCGATCGACCGCTGCGCCCGCGCAAGGAGTCGCTTTCAATTGCAGCCTTGGAAGCGCTGCAACGTTCGGATTTCCAGCGCGTCGAATCGCTGCTGCACAACGACTTTCACGACGTCACGGTATCGAGCACGCCCGAGGTCGCACGGGCGGTCGAGGAGTTGCGTACGGCCGGCGCACGCAACGTTTTGCTCGCAGGCTCCGGTTCTTGCGTTTTTACGCTTTCGCCGCACCGCGCCGGAGTGGAATCAATCCTCGAGCGCCTCGCTTTGCCAGAATCCTACGGACGCATCGCCAGCCGCTTCGCGTCGACGCCGGAGTGGCGCGCGTGATCGACGCCGTCGTGCTGGCAGGTGGTCCGCAAGACGAAGTCGCCAAGCTGCAGCCCGGGGCTCCCAACAAAGCCTTCGTCGAGATCGGGGGCGTGACGCTGGTCGGTCGCGTGCTGGCCGCGTTACGCGCATCGCCGCGCGTCGCGCGCATCGTCGTGGTTGCGCCGGAGAGCGTTCGCGGCCACGCGGATTTAGCATCGGCAGACGAGCAGCGGCCGGACGGCAAACGCATCACAGAGAGCTTGCGCAACGGCCTCGCCGGTTTCATTCCGAACGAGGACGTGTTAGTCGTGGCCTCCGATCTTCCGGTTCTCACCGGCGTCGCGGTCGACGATTTCATCGCGCGCCTCGAGGAACTGCGTGCCGATATCGCTTACGGCTGCGTCGAAAAACAGGTTCACATGCGGCGCTTCCCCGACGTCCCACACACGTGGGCGCGAATGCGCGACGGCACCTTTTGCGGCGGCGGCATCGTCGGGATCAAGCCGCGTGCGCTCCCCTTGCTGGGGCGCTTCATCGAGCGCTTGGGCGCCGCGCGGAAGCACCCGTTCAAGCTCGCATCGTTTTTTGGGTGGGACATGCTGGCACGCTTTGCGGTTGGACGGCTAGCGATCGCTCAGGCCGAAACGCGCGCCGCTGAAATTCTCGGAGCGCCGGTGCGGGCGCTCGTCTCTCCCTATCCCGAAACCGCGGTCAACGTTGATCGGATCGGCGACGTCGACCTGGCGCGACGACTGGTCGGCTAGGGTGAGCGCCAGCGCTTGAAGAGCTCGTTGGCGATCCCGAATTGATCGAGTGCCTTTCCGACGGTATGTGCGATGATGTCGTCGACGCTCTGGGGATTGGCGTACATCGCCGGCACCGGCGGCAGGATGACGGCGCCGATTTCGGCCAGCCGTGCCAGCGTGCGAAGGTGGCCGAGGTGCAGCGGCGTTTCGCGGATCACCAACACCAGGCGGCGCTTTTCCTTAAGGCACACGTCCGCGGCACGAACGAGCAGATTCGAGTTGATCGAATACGCGATCGCGCTCGCGCTCTTCATGGAGCAAGGAATCACCAACATGCCGTCGGTGAGAAAGGAGCCGCTCGAAATCGCGGCGGCAAGGTCGTCGTCGCGGTGCGCGACGTCGGCAAGGCCTTCGAAGTCTTCGGCGGTCATCTCCGTTTCGAGTTCGATCGTGCGTCGGGCCGACGAGGTGAGCACGAGATGCGTCTCGATTCCGCCGATCGCACGCAACGCTTGCAACACCATGTAACCGTAAAGGCTTCCGCTCGCTCCACTGATGCCGATGATGATGCGCCGCATCGGTGGGCGGTTATACGTTAGCTGCAGGGGCGCCTGGTGGAAGCTGTAACTTCAGATCGTGGTACCGGATTCAGCGCAACTGCGTTCCTTCGTCGGCGACGCGCTCGAATGGCATCGCAGCGGCGCAGAGGAGCCGCTTCTGCGCCTCATCCGTTCCCGTCATTCTGGCGTTCCACACGATGTCGCCGCGGCTTATGCGACGCTGGCGACCAGAACCGGCGCTCTTCTCGACGCGATCGAACGCGGGCGTCTCGCATTGCCCGCGGCGGAGCGCGACGGCGTTCTTCGATTCGTGCAACGAGCGCGGCGGATCCGGGCGACTCCGCCGGAGACCCACGATTCAGCGCTGCGCGAGCTGATCGCCCAAACCTTCGAGCTTCCGTCCTTCGCGCTCGAGAATTCTCCCAACGATGAAGACCCAGAGCACGATCGCGGCGTGGTCGAACTGGCTCAGCCGGCTGAGCCCGAAAGACCGCAAGGCGTTGCGGCGTGGCAGCGCCACTTCAGCGCCTCGGCGCTCAATGCGTACGCCGAGTGCGCGCGGAAATGGTTCTTCCGTTACGCCTGTGCAGCGATCGAAGACCCGGGCTCATCGGCTTCTGCCTATGGCACCGCGCTGCACCTTGCGCTCGAAGATTTTCACGGCGATTTTCCGCGGCCCGCCGGCCGCGACGAGGCGGCAATGCGCCGGCGAATACGCGAGTGCGTAACCTGGGCATTCGAGCGAAACCGCTATGGTTTCGAAACGCTCGTCGAGTTCGAGCTTCAGGTCAGGCGAGCCCAGCGCACGGCGCAGCGCTACGTTGACTGGCTGCTCGCACAAGAGCGCGACGCGCCCTTTGAAGTACTCGGCCGCGAAGTCGCGGCCAACGTCGACTTGGACGGCAGAACGTTTGTCGGCTTTATCGACCGGCTGGACCAAGACCAGCGCTCCGGCGGCATCGGCGTCGTGGACTATAAAACCGGAAGCATCGCGATGAGCGCCGCGGAGTATACGGAGAAAGTGCGACGCTTTCGCGATTTCCAGTTGCCTTTCTATTACTGGGCGCGAACCTCGGTGGGCGATCGCGTGACAAAGCTCGTGCTCATTCCGCTCAAAGACGCGCTGCTCGACGTGCGGCCGATCGTGTTGGAAGTCGCCGCGCGAAGGGGCGCCCCTTCACGCGATCGGGGAGCTGCGAGCGGTGCCATTGGGATCGACGAGCTGGAACGCTCGCGGGCGCGCATGATTGAACTGAGCGATCGGCTCGCGTCGGGCGAAATACGCGATTTCGAGCCAACGGAGGACGCAACTGCCTGTACCTATTGCAGTTACGCCACCGCGTGCCCGAGACGGCCGCCCTCCGAGGCGCGACGCTTCGGAAGTTGATCGCACTCGAGCTCAACGCCGAGCAGCGCAGCGCCGTCGATGCATCCTACGACGAGTGCGTGGCTATCCTCGGAGCTGCGGGTACGGGGAAGACAACCGCTTTGGCGGAGCGTTTGGCGCGGGCGCTCGCGCTGCATCCGGATGCGGACGCGCTGGTTCTTGATGCCGATCGCACGCTAGATGACTACGCCGCGTCCTTGCTGCGAGCGGCAGGCGCGGAGGTAACGCTGATCGATGACGTCGCAGCGGAACTGCTCTTCGCCCAGGCTTGCGCGCCGCTCTTTGCGTTGGAGTGGGACGAGTTCGTGCAAAATCAACTCGATCCTGAAGTACCGGGACTGCGTTCTCCGGAGCGCTTTGTTTCCTCGGCTTTTCGATTGATCCGCCGCTTGCGGGATGCGGATGTGACGCCGCCGAGCTTCCTCTCCGCCGCGTTGACCGGAGCTACGGAGTTCTATGCCAATCCTCCCAACTTTGCCGATCCGTCGCTTCTGGCCGCGACGAAAAGTGCGTTCCACGATTCTCTCGACGCAAGCTCGGCGGAGCTAGTGCGTCAGCACCGTCGTGAAGTCGACCTTGCGAAGATCCTCACCAAACTTTACGAGGCGTACATTGAGGTGGTGGAATCCAGCGGCCGAATGACGCCACGCGACGCGGTGATCGCGTCGCTTCGCCGGCTGCAACAGAATCCAGAGGCGGCTTCGCTCCTGCGCCGGCGTCATCGCTTTGCTTTTATCGACGAGGCGCAGGACCTTACCAACGCGCAGTTTGCGCTATTGCTGGCGATCTTCGGCGAAGAGCTGAAGGGGGTGACGTTGTGCGGCGATCCGGCATCGGCCATTTCAACGGTGCGCATGACGCAATCCGAGGCCACTTTTGCGGCGGCAACCTCGCGCTTCGTACTGCGCCAGGAATACCGGTCGCCGCGCGTTGAGAGAGTTCGAACTACGACGCCGCTCGAGGAAGCCGAACTAGTCGCAGACCGGGTCGCCGCGTGGCTCCACGAAGGTGTCACGCCGGAGCAAATCGCCGTGGTCTTTCGCACGGTACGCGCCGTGACACTGTACGAAAGCGTTCTGCTCGACCGCGACATCCCGGCGGTTGTCGCCGGCGACGCAAATATCTTTGAGGACCGGCGAGTCCTAGACGCCTTGGCGTTGCTCTGGAACGTCTACGATCCGTTTCGGCACGACTGGCTGTTACGGACGCTGGCCAACCCCGCGATGGGACTCTCCGATGCGTCCCTGGCACTCCTCTGCAGCGAACCGATCGATCCCCAGCGACAGCTCTTTGCATTGGACGACGAACCCGCACCGACAGCCCGTGCCAGCCGATGGGATCCCAAACGAGACCTGCGGTTAGGGTGGAACGTCGTACGAGGCGAACGCGACGACGCTTTGAGTGCTGATGCGGCGGAACGCGTGCAGCGTTTCCGCGCGATGCGCGAGCGCTGGGTTGAGCTGATGCTCGCCGTCCCATTTGAACGATTCGCGCGGGCGGTTTGGCGTGAGGGTCTGGCCCGGGAGGGAGTGCCGGGATCGGCACGCGCTCGGGCGCAACAGGTCGTGCTACAACGCTTGCTCGCACGCTTGAACGAGTTCATCGCGCGCGACGAAAACGTATCGATCGCAGACGTGCTTCGCTACGCCGAGCAACGCATGGAGAGCGACCTCGAGACGTGTGACGACGGTGACGGAAACGGAGGCTTCGTTTCGCTGTTGAGCGTTGAGGCCGCACGAGGGCGGCAGTTCGAGCGCATTATCGTAGCCAACGTAAAGCCCGGCGCATTTCCGCTGTGGTACTCGCCGGAATCATTTCTCTTCAGCCCCCGACTCGGCATGATACCTAAGGAAAACGCCGGTGAGGCCCGCTCCGCGCGAACCGCAAAGTTCAGCTATTATACGTTTCGCGCGAAGTTAGTGCAGCGGTACAACGAAAAGGAGCGGCGTGCGTTCAAGTACGCGCTGCGCCGCGCCCGGGAGATAGCGTTGGTGACCGCGTCAGGTATGCCGACTCGAGGCATTACCGCGCCCGAGTTTCTCGAAGAACTTCGCTGAATGCGCCTGCGCGAGATCTCGCCTGCAAACTACGCGAGCAACGTTTTGCCGCTCACCGCGTCGCTATGGGCCGGACGACGTACTTTCGACGAGTACGTCGCGCAAACGCTCGGGCTCGCCCAAAGCGCTTACGGTCGCCGTCACTACCGGACGATGGGACTCTACGACGGCCGGCGACTGGTCGCGTCGTTCAAGCGTTACGAACGCAACCTTCACGAAGGGCCGCGCCGGCTCAATGCCATCGGCTTCGGGGCCGTCTTTACGCCTGCAGAGTATCGCGGCAGAGGTTATGCGAGCTATATGCTCGCGAGCGCGCTCGATGGCGCTCGAAGCGATGCCTACGATCTCGCCTATCTCTTCTCCGACATTCGCCCGCATTTCTATACGTCGCTGGGGTTTCGCGTGCTGCCGTCCCGCGAACTGACGCTCCGCGCCGATGCGTTATCGGCGCAGCGGCTGCAAATCGCGCCGCTGACTCCCGACGATCGTGCCGGCGTTCGCCGCTGCTTCGAGCAGCGCGAGCTGGCGCGCCGTGCGGGATTCTTACGCAGCCCATCGTTCTGGGAATGGCTCACCATGCGGATGCGCTACGGCTCGGGACTTCGAAGCGGGGACGCGACGAATCTGGCCGTGCGCCGTGGCCGCAGCCTTCGCGCGTACGTCTTGGGAGCGCGCGTGCCGCAGCGGGATGCGTACGTCCTGGACGAGTACGGCTTTCTCGATGATGCAGCGGCGGCGACGATTCCGGCGCTGCTGCGGGCCGCGGCCGGAGATCTGCGGCGCATTGTCGGCTGGCTACCACCCGATGGCGCACGGCAGGCGTTGCCGAAGGGAACCACGCGAACCCGCAAGTCGGCCGTCTTTATGATGGCGCCGCTCAGCATAAACGGAGAGCGCTTGATCGGCATGGCCTCCGAGCGTTTCAATGCGGATTTTTGCTGGGCCACCGATCACGTTTAGAATACAGGTACCCGACGCTAGTTAGAACAGGCTCGTCTGAAGCGCGTCGCCTTCCCGTAAGGAAGCGACGCGCGTCCCGAGCAAGCGAACCGGCGCACCGTCCAGCGCGGCTCGCCGCAGGCAGTGAACCGCCGTGCGGAAGATTCTCCGCGCATCTCGCGTCGGCTCGCTCAGGTGAGACTGGCGACCCACAACTGTAAAATCCCCGCGCTTGATTTTGATGCCGACCGTTCCCGCGAGGGTTCGCTCGCGCTCCAACTTCTCAGCCAGCTCGACGGCTTGAACGCGCAGCACGTTGATGAGCTGACGTTCGTCGAGGACATCGTACTCGAACGTTTCTTCGGTCGAAATCGATTTGGTTTCACGCTCGGCTTCCACCGGTCGGTGATCCACGCCACGGGACAAATCGCGCACGTCCTTCCACCACGATCCGAAGAGCTCGTTCAATCGAGCGTCATCGAGCGCCGCCAACTCGCCTATTTTCGTAATGCCGAAAACGCCGAGACGGGCTTGCATCTTTGGGCCGATTCCCCATAGCCGGCCAACCGGCAGAAGCGCGAGAAACGCCGCTTCCTCGCCGGGGGCGACGGCGAGCAATCCATTGGGTTTGCACGAATCGGACGCGATCTTCGCGATCATCTTTCCGGTTGCGACGCCTGCGCTCACCGTCAATCCCGTCGCGTCAAGCACGTCGCTGCGGATCGCCGCCGCCGCAGCACGAGCCTGTTCGAGGGTCGCTTCGCCGATTGCGATGAAGGCTTCGTCGAGCGAAAGCCCTTCGACCGGCCGCCCGCGACTCCCGAAGACCGCGAATATCTCCCGAGAAACGGCTTGATATTTGTGCATGTCGGGTGGAACGACGACGAGGTCGGGGCAAGCCGCTCGAGCTTTGTATAACGGCATCGCCGAGCGCACGCCGTAGGGTCGCGCTTCATAGGACGCCGTCAAGACGACGGCGCGCCGGCTGCTACCAGCAATCGCCACCGGCTTGCCGCGTAAGGCCGGATCGTCGCGCACCGCCACACTGGCGTAGAACGCGTCGACGTCGAAGTGCGCGACGAATCCTTCGACTCCGCTCAGGATGACATGCGCCGCCCACGCTCACGCCGGCGCTGCGCTTTTGCCTGATTGCCGCACGTCGCCATGCTGCACCAGGCTCGCGACGCATTCTTCGTGCGGTCGTAATACGCAAACCGGCAAGATGCCTTGCGACACGCCCGCAAACGAGACCACGTTCCGTCGACGAGTGCGTCGTACACAACGGCGAGTAACGACGCGATCGCGCTCTCGCTTCCCTGCCGCGCAGGTCTTAGTCCGAGGCCGCGCGCGGGATCGATTGTCAGGTCAATCCGAGCGGAGGTAACGAACGGACGCAATCCTTCCCACGCTTTGCCGCGATCGGCCTCGCCGTTGTTGGCGTAGAGCACGCTCCGCAACGCCTCTCGAAAATCGCGCAGCCGCCCCAGCGCGGCGATATCGGAAACCGCGGGAAGGCCGTGGCTCAGGCACCAGTCGGTGGCGGCCTGCAGGCCCTCGAGACGATCCGGGCCGCCCGGCAGCTCAACCGTGTTCTCAAACTGGCGAACGAGGTCGAGACCCCCCGGGGCGCCTTCGGAGGCGGCAGTCACGTTTGGCCTACGCTCGATGCACCGGCAAACCAGGTTGACAAGTTACTATCACCACTATATAATGATTGAAGGTTACCCATCCGTCAAGAGGTTTCACATGTTTCGCGACCCGATCCGCACCGCGCCCCTCGTCTCCGATATTGGCGACATCGATCTCCGGCTCAAAATCAACCGGGCCGATTCCGCCTTGTTTCTCGAATCCAACCTGCGTCTGCCACACCTGCGCATCTCATAACCCGGCACCGCGCGCGATGGCGAGGATCGTCTGCATGTTTCGAAGATCGTCGGCGTCCGAACCCGGCGTTTCGAGGATCGCCGTCTTGCCGCGCAGCTCCGGATGGGCGAGGATCGATCGAAAGCCTTCGAAGCCGATCTGACCCTCGCCGATGTGCCAGTGCCGATCGCGGCTTGCGCCGAGCGGCACCTGAGTGTCGTTGAAGTGAAACATGAAAATGCGCTCGACTCCAATCTGACGTTCTGCCTGTTCCACGAACCGATCCACGCCCTCTTTCGAGTTAATCTCGTAGCCCGACGCCCAGGCGTGGGCGGTGTCGAGGCAGATGCCCAGCTGCGGGTGAGCGATGGTCCGTACGAATGCGCCAAGCTCTTCGAGCGTCCCGCCGATCAGATTTCCGGCGCCGGCTGAGTTTTCCAGGACTAGGAAAACGCCGGGCGCGATCGACGAAAGGGCGGCTTCCAACGCCCGGCACGTGGCGTTAAAAGCTTCATCGCGATCGCGGTCGCCGTACGAACCGAGGTGCGTGTTGACGAAGCGCATTCCGCCTCGCGCCGCAAAGGCCAAGTCGTTTTGCAGCAGCCGCAGCGAGCCTTGCGCGATCTTAACGTCGGCGCTTGCCAGATTGACGAGATACGACGTGTGAATCGCGCACGGGTCGAGACCTGCTTCGCGCCGCAACTGCGCGAACGCTTCGACGGCAGAAGCATCCACCGCGCTCGTTCGGTAGGTGCGAGGATTCGAAGAGAACACTTGCATCGCCGTGCAGCCCGCCGCCTTCGCATGCTCCACCGCCTTCACGTAACCACCCGCGACGTGCACGTGCAGCCCGATGCGCATCTAATACCCGGTCACTACGAGACCTTCACCCCGCCAAGGTCGAATTGAAGCGGCTGCCCCGGCTCCAGCTCGAGCTCGGGAAGATCATCCAGCGAGCGTAGCCCAAAGGACTCCAGGAAGAACGGTGTGGTTTTATAGAGCATCGGCCGCCCGACCACGTCCTTTCTGCCGGCATCCTCGATGAGTCCGCGGTCGAGCAGCGTGCTAACAACGCTGTCGGAGTTGACGCCGCGAATCGCCTCGATTTCGCTGCGCGTCACTGGTTGGAGGTGCGCAACGATGGCCAGCGCTTCCAGCGCCGGCGTCGAGAGGGTCGTCTTAGGCGGCAGCAGGTATGCCTCGACACCCTCCCGAGCCAGCGGTGAGGTCGCAAAGCGATAACCGCCGGAGATTTCGCGAACGACGATCCCGCGCTCGCTGTAATCGCTCTCGAGCCGCTGCAGCACCGCGGCGATTTCGCGCTCCTCCGCCCGCAAGAGCTTGGCGAGCTGCGGAATCGACAGCGGCTCGCTTGCAACGAAGAGCAACGCCTCGACGGGACCTTGGAGACGCCGCACCGCGTCGTCGAGCTCGACCGTCATGCCGCGGCTTTCGGGAAGAGGCGAATGTCGTCGAACGGCTCCACCTGCTCAAAGCGCAACCGATGGCGGCGGATTAGCTCGAGAATCGCAAGAAACGTTACGATCACGACGTCGCGCGTCATGCCGAGCTCGTTGCAGAGTTGCGAGAAATGCAGCTCTCCGAGCTCCTTGAGCCGGCGCATGATGTAATCCATCGACGCTATCAGCGAAATTCGCTCGCGCGCGATCGAGCGCTTCTCCGGGCGGGCCTGCGTCAGCAGCGCGATGAAAGCGCGCTTGAGTTTTTCGGGATTGATGTCGTACCGCTGCACGACCTCGCCGGCCGGATCGCCCGTTTCTCGATAAAAGTACGAGCTCGCCTCCACTTGCCTTTCGCGCAGCTCCTCGCCGAACTCGCGGTATTTTGAATAGGCGATCAACCTTCGGCGAAGACGCTCTTCTACTTCTTCGGCCGTTTCCTCCGTGTCCTCGACGAACTCTTGTGGAATCGGCGGCAACAGCGCCTTGGATTTCAAGAAGACCAGCGTTGCCGCGATCACGAGATACTCCGCCGCTACCTCCACGTCGAGTGTCTGCAGCATACGCACGTAATCGAGATACTGTGCGGCGACACTGGCCAGCGGAACCGTCGCAATATCAAGCTTCTGTTCTTTGATCAGACTCAGCAAAAGATCCAGCGGACCATCGAAGGCATCGAGACGTACGCAAAAGGCGCCGTCGCGAATCCCGTTGTCGGACAACGCGTTAAGACGACAACGAAGCTTCGGCGACCTCGGCGGGCTCGCCGAGCGCGTCGGGACGGGCCGCAAGATACTCCAGGGCTAGATCGATTAAACGCTTTTCGTTGACGTACTTGAGCGCCTTGCGCGCCTGCGTCACGTCGAACCAACGAGCGTCGTCAACCTCGTGATCGTGGTTGGCGGGATCGCCCGACAAGTACCGCATAAGAAAAAAGGTGACGGCCTTGCGATGCTTGGCTTTCCCCACGTAAAACCAGTACGCGATCTCGTTGAGCCTCGTGACGATCTCCGCCCAGCAGCCGGTCTCCTCGTGGACTTCCCGCAGGGCGGCTTGCTCGGTCGATTCGCGCGCCTCGACGTGCCCTTTGGGCAGTGTCCAAATGCGCGGAGGGGCGCCGCGCCCAATCAACAGCGCATCGTAGGTCGAACCACGGCGACGCAGCAGCAAGCCACCCGCCGACACCTCGTACTTGATCCGCATGCCGCTCCGTCTCCGGGATGGGGAAGGGGGCCACTTGCGAGCCCCCTGATTACTTCCATTATAACGTTCGGCCCCAAGAAGAGCCTGCACCCAGGGGTGCTTTTTTTACGCTAGCTGCCCCTCGGGCCGGGCGGCCTGAACGACCCTCAGGGCGACCTGCTCGGCCATCGCGCTGAGCTCCGGGACAGCCGTCGCTTCAAAGCGGGAACCCCGGACCGGTGGCCCGACGACCCAGAGGCCCTCGATGCGCCTTCCCGCCGCACCGATGGCGGCTAAGTCGCGTTCCACACGCAGGCCGACACCGCGCGAATCTGGCTGAAGGAGGCCATCGGTTCGCATGGCGCGGAGCAAGGGATTTTTCGCCATTGTCCTCGCGCCGCCGACGCCCGAGCAGTTCACGATCCAGTCCGGCCGCAGGGCGACCGCCTCTCCGCCCCGCGTCGCTATTGTCACGGTGCCCAGACGCATTTCGGCCAGCCGACCGGCGTAGCTTATCAGGCTTCCGCGCCGTTCCAGCCGGCGGCGGACGGCCTCAACCTCTTGCGGGGCACGGTGGCGATGGCGCTCCCAATGCGCGCGAAGGTGACGTTCGAAGCGCTGTTGCTCTACGGGGCTCAGACGGCGCCACATCGCCTCGGCCTCAGGCCGTACCGCATCGACGACACTGCGCCAATCGAATCCGCGCTGCTGCGCTTGCTCGACGTGACGGCGAAAGCTGCGCAGCACCGTGCGCGCGCTGTGTGTGTCGAGCGCGGGAATCACGTCGTACGACACACCGTCGGCATGAAGTTCCGGGAAGCGGCCGTGGCGCGACAGCATGTGCACCACCCCGCGGTACCCGGATGTTTCCATCGCAACCAAAGCGTCGAGCGCCGTAAGCCCGGAGCCGATCACGAGAACGTGACCGTCGACGACGCGGTAATCGAAGCGCCATGGGTCGCCGACGTATCCCGAATGCTGCAGCACTTCGCTCGGCAGAAAGCGATCGTTCGGAGAGGGGTTTCCGGTTGCCAATACGACCGAGCGTGCCTCGAACCGTCTGCCGAGCGCCGATTCCACGACAAAGCCGCCCCGTTCGCTGCGCCGTACGCTGCCTACGCGATCCTCAACGACCGCAAAACGCGCGCGTGCGAACGTGCGCCCCGCGACGTCGCCAACGTATTCGCCATAAAGACGGCGCGAAACGAAATCCTTGCGCCCCGCCCGCACGCCTAACCAACGAACGAAATGCTCCGGATCGTCGGGATAGAGGCTCATCTGATGCGCGCGGGTGTTGAGCAAGTGCTCGCTATGCCGAGTTCCATACGCAGCTCCGCGACCAAGCTCGTCAGGTTCAAAAAGTGCGAGCGAAAAGCTGGGCGGCGCGTGACGAGCGAGCTGCGCGGCGACGGCACATCCGCTAAAACCTCCGCCGACTATGGCAACGTCGAGCTCGATCATCGCGGCTGCAGGTTGTCGTACGCCGGAAGTACGTCGTCGTATGTGCCTAACGCGGCTTCGCAGCGTCTCGTCGCCTCATCGTAAACCAGAAATTTCCGTAAAGGCCCGGCATAAACGTGAAGGGATACGGCTCGAGCCTCCGGCGTCGCGGCAACCCGATGAAGATCGAAACGACCCGAGCGAAGATCCAACCCGCCCGGAGCGAGCATCCTCGAATCGCGTGCCTCGACGCGGGCTGCGCCCGCAATGTTAGCGGCGTCGAGTCGAACGTAGTCGTCGACCTGCAGCATCCCATCAAGCACCAGCATCCAACAGTGCTGATCGCCGTGATCGTGAAGAGCTGAAGCGGCGCCCGCTGCCCAGTTGAGGAGCAGCACTTCAACGCTCTCATCACGGTACGCGCACGTCCGCGTATAAGCCCCCTCCCGCGAAAGTAGCGGCCGGCCGGGCGACCAGCGCTCGCAGGCAAAGGCCAAGAGCCGTGCCATCTCGGCATTGGTCCGCTCCAAGGGACCACGGACGCGAAAATCCTCAATCAGGCGGTGAAGCATTGAACTCTCTTATAAAAAGTGACTTTAGTCACCTTCTTCCGAGAGCGTTCCACTCCTTCGCCTTAATCTACGGTCTCCACCGCAGGTCGGGCTGGCGGGCGGCCCGGGTCTCGTCCACGCGGCCCACGACCGTCTTGACGGGGGCGTCGAACAGCGCCTGAGGGTCGCGCTTTGCCTCGTCCACGATTGCGCGGAGGGTGTCGACGAAGGCATCTAGGGTCTCCTTTGATTCGGTTTCGGTCGGTTCGATCATCAAACACTCCGGCACGATCAGCGGAAAGTAGATGGTCGGAGCCATGTACCCGTAATCCAGCAGCGCCTTAGCCAGATCGAGCGCACGAACACCGTGCTCGCGCTTGAGCGACTGGGCCGACGCGACGAATTCGTGGCGACAGATTTCCGGATACGGCGTTTCGAGAAATTGAGCAACCTTCACTCGCAAGTAGTTTGCGTTGAGCACGGCAAGTTGCGAGACCCGTTTTAGACCTTCTTCGCCGTTCGCGTACAGGTACGCGAGCGCGCGGGCCGCATGCGCGAAGTTCGACCAAAACGAGCGCATCGGTCCAATCGATTTCGGTCTATCGAAATCGAGTCGAAACGTCAAGCGATCGCTGGGCGCTGCGCTCGCGTCGCCATTCTCTCGCGGCACGGCCGCGACGATCGGTGTCGGAAGGTAATCGACCAGATGCGCGGCTGCGCCGAGGGGCCCGTGGCCGGCGCCACCGCCGCCGTGGGGAATCGTGAACGTCTTGTGTGTGTTCAGATGCATCAGGTCAAATCCCATGTCACCGGGGCGCGTGTACCCCATGATCGCGTTGGCATTCGCGCCGTCGTAGTACATCAGGCCGCCGGCGTCGTGCACCGCCGCTGCGATCTCGGCGATGGAATCCTCGAATAGTCCAAGCGTGTTCGGATTGGTCATCATGCACACCGCGGTGTCGGGCCCGATGACCTTACGGATTTCATTCACGTCGACGCGCCCGCGTGCATCACTCGGCAGCGAGATCACTTTGAAGCCGCACATCGCTGCGGACGCCGGATTGGTGCCGTGCGCGGTATCCGGCACGATCACCTTATCCCGGTGAAGCTCGCCGCGTTCTTTGAAATATTTCTTCGCAATCAGCAAAGCGCCGAGTTCAGCATGCGCGCCGGCCGAGGGATTGAGCGAGAATGCCGCCATCCCAAAGAGCGAGCTCAAGCTACGCTCGAGCTCGTACATTACTTGCAGCGCTCCCTGCGCGAGCGCGTCTGGCGTGTACGGGTGCAACTCCGCGAACTCGCGGCGTGAGACAATTGCATCGTTGACGCGAGGATTGTATTTCATCGTGCACGATCCGAGCGGATAAAACCCGAGATCGATACCGAAGGTTCGCTGCGAGAGCTTTGTATAATGGCGCACAACGTCCAGCTCGCTGTTGTCCGGCAGCGGCAACTCTTCGCGCAAGACCGAATCGGGAAGAAAGTCCCTTAGCGGCTTACCGGCCTCGAGATAACGGTTGGCGCGTCCGTCCTGACCGATTTCAAAGATCAGCGGTATGCCCGCTTCACGGGAATCAGACGCGGGCGTGGACATGAAGCACCTTCCCGAGCCCCTCCGCAAGCGCGTTGATGTCGCCCGTTGTGGTCAACTCCGTCGCAGTCATCAAGATGCACGACGCCAGTTCGGGATAGAACCGGCCAAGGTCGATGCCCCCAAGGATGCCGTGCGCTTCCAGTTCGGTGAGCACGGCGGCCGCGGGTCGCTCGAGATCGACGACGAATTCGTTGAAGAACGGCGCGGCGTACTTTATTCTAACGCCGTCTACGCTGGCGACCGCACTGGCAAGTTCGCGCGAACGCGCCAGATTGAGCGCAGCGGCATCGCGCAATCCGGTCTTTCCCATGAGCGCTAGATATATCGTCGCAATCAGCGCGCAGTGCGCCTGATTGGTGCAGATATTCGAGGTCGCACGTTCGCGGCGAATATGCTGCTCACGCGCCTGCAACGTCAGCACGTAGGCAGTGCGGCCTTGCTTGTCGACCGTTCTTCCGACCAATCGCCCGGGAATTCGGCGCATATGCTCTTGGGTCGTCGCGATGAAACCGGCGTAGGGACCACCGTAAGCCTGCGCCACGCCAAAGCTCTGCGCCTCACCCGCGACGATTTGAGCTCCCCAAGACGCGGGGGGCGCAAGCGCCGCCAGTGAGAGCGCCTCGGCGATAACAGCGATCGGAACGGTTCCGCTGGCCGAAACGCGTTCGAGCGCTGCCTCTGAAAGGGTATCGACGTTGCCGAAGAAATTGGGCGACTGTATCGCAACGGCGGCGTATTCGCCGCCGGAAACGATGGTTGATAGCCGCTCGAGATCGGTCGTTCCATCGGAACCGAACGGAATCTCGTCGATAGCCACGTCCAGCCCGTCACAATAGGTGCGCAGTACGGCGCGATAATTGGGGTGAATCGCGCGAGAGACGAGCAGTCTTCGCCGCCCGGTTGCACCAAGGGCCATAATTGCGGCTTCGGCCAGCGCGGTAGCTCCGTCGTAAACCGACGCGTTGGCAATCTCCATGCCGGCGAGCAGGCAGATGTAGCTCTGCCACTCGTAGATCGCCTGCAGGTAGCCCTGCGAAACCTCTGCCTGGTATGGGGTGTATGCCGTGAGGAACTCGCCGCGCATTGCAAGCGCGGCAATCGCAGGCGGAGCGTAATGGCGATACGCGCCCGCGCCGAGAAATGAACGATACGCTACGCCGGTGTTCTTTTCCGCAAAGCGGCCGAAGCGCCGTTGAATTGAATATTCCGGCAGGGCCGGAACGACGTCGAGCTTCTCTCTGAGCGCAATCCCGTCGGGAACGCGCAGAAGATCGTCGAGCGATTTGACGCCGACCGCTTCGAGCATTTCGGCGACGTCGCGCTCAGTATGCGGCGCGTACACGCTTTGCCGGCATTTCTGTCATCGCGCCCGCTTTTCGCCGAGGGTACCGTAGCGAACCTGGTTGCTGGGTTGGCGGACCATCGAGCGATGGGAATGAAGCCGTTGAGCCCGAAGCTGCTGTCGGCGGCAATGGAGCAACGACTTTGGAATGTCCCGTTTGCACCACGGCTTTGGTCGCACGCGGCTTCTTGGTGGACGCTTGCTGCCATGCTCTTCGCGGTTGCCGTGATCGTTCGGATCGCGCTCTATTTCCCACTTTCATTGTTTCAGATCGATTCGGACGGCGTGTTGGCGGGGCTGTGTGCCTTTCACATCGGCGACGGTCACTACCCCGCATTCTTTCCGGGTGGAACCCGCTTGAGTGCGGCCAGCTGCTACGTCGCTGCAGGATTCTTCCATTTGTTCGGAGCCGGCCGAGTGGGACTCGCACTCACGGGCCTTACGTGGGCCACGCTGTATCTGCTCTTCACGCTGCTGTTTTTGCAGGCGATGCTGGGGCTACCACGAGCCTGCGCGGCGTTTCTCTTCGCGATGGTACCGCCGGAGCAGTTTGTAACCGTAACTTACGTTCCGTGGGGATACGGAGAGATTATGGCCTCCTGTGCAGCGACACTTTGGTTGGCCGCACTGTGGCGCGCTCAAGGAGCGCTGTGGCAACGCTTGGCGTTCGGAGCGAGCGTCGGTTTCGGCCTTTGGATCTCGCTGCAGACGCTGATGATTGCGCTGCCCGCAATCGCGTGGATCCTTCTGCGGCGTCGTGCGACGATCGCGGAATGCATTCCCGCGCTGCTCGCTATGCTCGCCGGAGCTATTCCATTTTGGCTCGGAAACGTCGCTGCCGGCTTTCCGTCCCTGAGCCAGAATTGGGCCTCACGCCCCGCATCGAGTACCGCACAAGTCTGGGAAAATTTTGGCTGGCTGATCAGCTCGCCGCTACCCAAACTGTTGTTCCATGGATACTCCGGATGGGAGTCCGTTTCGACGATCTTCATCCTTGCTTACGCGGTGGTCGCGGTGGGATTCACCGCCGCATTGATCGCGAGCGCAACGGATCCTAATTCCGGAATTGGGCCGCGTGAAGCCGGCCAACTATTGCTGCTCGTTGCGACGTCGTGCGTGCTGCTCTTTGTGTTTTCGCAGGCCGGCTCGATGCGAGGCTGGACCGTTCGTTACATCGCTCCCCTGTACGTCGTCGTTCCACTCTTTTGCGGTATCGGCGTGAGTGCGTTGTGGCGCCGCAGTCGACTGCTCGCAGTCGGTACCGCCGCTGCGCTGCTGGTTCCGAATTTATTCCTGTACTCGCTGCCCGGCAGCCAGGCTCGCGCCCAGCTAGCCGCCGATCTGCAAAATGACGTACGGCTGCGCGAACTGCTCGCGCACCGTCACGTTCGTTTCGTGTATGGCGACTATTTTTGGGTCTACCATTTGAACTTCGATAGCCGCGAGCGCATCGCAGGAGTACCATCGTACGCTGCAGCCGATTACTTCGATTACGGCAACGCGATGGCCGCAACGCCCGCGCGGTGGGCAATGCTGGGAGGATTACAGGAACTTCTTGGCTGGGCCCGTGGCGTCGGCGCACGCGGCACCATGACGACCGATGGAGACCTATGGGTCTTTATCGCAGATCGGCCCTCGGCGAATCCAGGTAGCTTGTTGGTACAACTCCGACGCACGTTCCACTAAAATGGCTCGCCCACGTCCACGTATCCGTTTACGGGCTCGACGCCACACCTCAGACGACTCGCGCAGCCGGCGCCCGGAATGCTTTCCAACGTGGAAGCGCGAGCATCTAACGCGAGCATCTAATCGGTAGCGATTTTTTCGTATTCGGCTGGAGGCAACAGCGTTTTCGACTCGGTGGGATTCGTCAGGCGCATCTTCAGCAGCCAGCCGGCGCCGTAGGGCTCGCGGTTCACGGCCGCAGGATCGCTTTCCAGCGCCGCGTTTACTTCGACGATCTCCCCCGACATCGGCGTAAAGAGATCCGAAACGGCCTTAACGGATTCGATCACTCCGATGTTTGCGAACTGCGCGACGGTCGCACCGACCTTTGGAAGTTCGACGTAGACGATGTCGCCCAACGCATTCTGCGCATAATCGGTGATGCCGATCGTCGCCGAGTTCCCGTCAAGTCGCACCCACTCGTGCTCTTTGCTGAAAAGCAGATCTTCAGGCTGCGCCAACTGTTGCTCCCTTTCGTTTATTGCGCGCGTTTATAAAATGGCAACGGCGCCACGCTCGCTTCGTGCAGCGTACCGCGAATTTCGACCGCGAGGCCCGTGCCGACTGCTGCCGCTTCGGGCTGCACGAGCGACGTGGCGATGTTTTTGTTACCGACAGACGGTGCGATCGATCCGCTTCGAATCTCCCCCACGACGCGCCCGTCTTGCAGCACGGGGTAGCCTTCCCGCGCCGGCGTCCGACCGCCCATCACCAGACCGACGATGCGAGCGTAATCGTCACGCTCCCGCTGCGCAGCGAGCGCCGACTTTCCGACAAACTCGGGCTTGTTCAACTTAAGTGCCCAAGTGAGGCCCGCCTGAACGGGCGTGATTTCCTCGGTAAGCTCGTGCCCGTAAAGCGGCATCCCGGCTTCCAGCCTCAGTACGTCGCGCGCGCCCAATCCGCACGGTTCCAGTCCCTGCGGTCCGCAATCGTGCAGCAGCGTACGCCATACTTCCGCCGCTCTCTCGCCGTCCAGGAACAGCTCGAACCCATCCTCTCCGGTGTAACCCGTGCGCGCGATCACGGCGGGAATGCCGTTGACCCGTCCCTCGGCACAAAAATAATAGCGCATCGGCGAAAGCTCCACGTCCACGTGCGGCTGCAGCATTTCTACGGAACGGGGACCTTGGATCGCGATGAGCGCGCGGCGGCCGTGCTGGTTTTCAAGTGCGACGCCGGATGAGGGTGCGCTCGCCGTGAGATAGTCCCACATCTTCTCCGCGTTAGCCGCGTTTACGACTAACAGCCAGCGATCGCCCAGCCGATAGAAAATCGTATCGTCGTGCGCACCGCCCGCATCGTTGCAAAAAATGTTGTAGCGGGCCTGCATCGGTTTCATTGTGGCAACTGCATTGATCGTCAGCGTGTCGGACCACTCCGCCACGCGATCGCCAGTGAGCCAAAACTGCCCCATGTGCGAGAGGTCGAAGAGCCCGGCCCGATGACGCACGGCATCGTGCTCCTTTAGGATTCCGGCATACTGCACTGGCATTTCGAAGCCGCCAAAGGGAACCAGCCGCGCGCCGGCAGCCACGTGCTCCTCGTGCAAGGCCGTGCGTTTCACCGCTTGGGTTTTTCCTCGGGGTAGGTGTTGAGAAAATCGAGCGTTGCGTGCGCGACGATTTTTTCGCCGCTGCGCACGTAGACTTCGCCGTAGACTATCCGCCGGCCGGCGCGCAGAACTCGAGCCTCGGCAACCAGATCGTGCGGCGGTCCGGCCGGCGCCAGAAAGTTGCACTGCAGCGCGACCGTTGTGGTTTCCTGATCCCGCCCGTAAATTGAGGCGAGCGCAACGTAGAAGACGGTATCGCAGAGGCTGACGATCGCGCCGCCGTGGACGGCGCCCGTTCCGTTCGTGATTTCGGGGCGATAGGGCATGCGCATCACGGCCCTGCCGCGCTCGACTTCCTCGAGCTTCAAGTCGAGAAGCGCAACGAAGTTACTCTTCTCCTTCTCCCAGGCATGCGGAGCGCGCGAATAATCGATTGCCATACTACTTGGCCTTTCGTGCGGTTAAAACGTATCCCCGCCGGCTGCGAGCAGTCGGCGCAGATACAACGGCAATGAGAAGATCCGCCGGTGGGTAACGGCATCGTAAAAGAAATTCTCGCCGCGCAGCCGCGTGCAGTAGGCGTCGACGTCGGTTCCGTCGAGGCGCGCGAGATCGACGCGATCGCTGCAGGCCAGGAAGGCCCACTCCGTATCGAACGCGGGCACGTGGGTGACGAACGAAACGACGTGCGCATAGTGCCGCCGCAGCGTTCGCGCCATTTTGCAGTGCAGCGCCGCGTTGTGCACCGCCGCGGTGCTGGCCTGCAGCACGTAAATGCCGCCTTCCAACAACCGCGATTTGATCAGCGAAAAAACGTCGTCGTTGAAAAGCGGGTTGCTGGGCGAATCGACCAACGGCTCGGTGAGGTCCGATAGAATCGCGCCGTAGCGCCCACTGTCGGCGCGCATGTACTCCAGCGCGTCGCCAACGATCACGCGGGCCCGCGCATCGTCGAATGCTCCCTGCGACCATTCGCCGAGATATTTTTTCGAGAGTTCGATGACCATCCCATCGATGTCGACCATCGTGCACCGGCGGACGTCCGGGCAGCGCAGGACTTCACGCAACGTGGCACCCTCGCCGCCGCCCAGAACCAAAATCTCTCGACGGTCGGAAGCGGCCGCGAGAGCTGGATGCACCAAAGCCTCGTGATAGATCTTTTCGTCGGCTTGCGCGCTTTGCGTGTCACCATCTAGTACCAGCATCTTGCCGAATACGGGCGAGCGCAGCACGGCGATTTGCTGAAACGCCGAGCGACCTGCAAAATACAGCTCATCAACGCCGTGACGATGCTGCTCGGTCGGTGAGAACTCTTCGACGTACCAGTGCCAATGCTGCGTTTTAGGCATCTGCGGTGTAGATTGGCCTCAGAAAACAAGAACCCCGCCGGTTGGCGGGGCTCCTTCTCGGGTGTTCGGGGGCCGGGGTCAGATACTAGAAGCAGTTGGCTGCGAAGTAAACCGGCGTCTTGCTAGGGAATTGGAAGCCGCGAGGAACCTCGTACTGCGTGAGCGTAACCGTCTTTCCTTTTACCGGCGCCTGAATGGGGAGCGCAGTCCATTTCAGCGTGCCATTTTTCTGCTTAGCCAATACCGCGGCGCTGCACGTCTTACCGGGTAAGCCCTTTGCATCGGTGATCACGTATTGGAGGACCGGCTTTCCCGGCTTGGCTTTTGGCACGATCGTGCTCTTACTCTGGTTAATGGCGACGGCATAGAGAAACGTCGTGCCCCTTCCGTTGTACTTGGGGAACGCCTTGCCTTTATAAGCCTCGATGTCACTCTTGTCGACCGCATCAGCGACGTAAACCGTGGCCGGCGCCTTGAGGTTATTGTCGCCGATCGAGCCCTTTACCGTAATGTTCTGATACTGCTGAAGGGCGAAATTGGCACCCGTAGACTTTAAGAGGATCTTCGTGCAAGCGCCCTTGAGGATCCACATATATTGCGGCGGGCTGGTAGCGCAGGTCGTAAGTGCGAGCGGCGACAGCGCATCATCCTGCACGATCGGATTTTGCACGTTCTGCGGAGTCATCACGCTCTGCGAAGATGATGGGACGATGCCGTGACCGGCGCAGGCAGCCAGCGCGAGCGTGCTCGCCGCTGTAGCCACGCAGGCACGAATCAGAGATAAGCGCATGGAACTAGTTTTTCACCTCACTCGAGAAAGCAATAATTTCTAACAAAAAGAATTGGACGACAGACGCGGCGAGCCTGCCGAATTCTGCGCTCGCAAAGGTGATAATTGATGATGATGCCGGTTAAGTAAGCAACGTCTACGCCGTCAATACTCGCACGTCGTGGTTGCGTGTAAGCACGTGCGTGAACTCACCGTCGCTTTTCTCGATGCCGCGCTTCAGTTCGGTCGCAAGAACGCTGGTGGCTCTTAGCGCGTGAGCTGCATGCTCGCAAGCGAGCCAGGGGTCGGTATGGTCGCCGCAGGTATAAAAATCCATCGCTGCGTAGCCCTTCTCGGGCCAGGTATGAATCGACAGGTGAGACTCGGCCAAGATGACCGTCCCGGAAACGCCCTGCGGCTCAAAGCGATGAAATGCGCTCTCCATGATAGTAGCCCGAGCTGCCTTCGCGGCCGCGATCATCATGGCGGCAATGCCCTCGATGTCCGAGAGCGACGACGGGTGACAGCCGGAAAGCTCGCACACGATGTGCCTGCCGAGTGCCTTCAATTTTTCAGGTCTCCTTGACCCTTGAGGAATCCCACCTCCGGACTTCGTCGGCTGGCGGCTGCAGTGCAGTCCCCTCCCCCGACCTATCGGCGAACTCGTGCCGGCGCTTTTGAGCGGTGCGCGGGCGTCTCGCCGCGATGGCGCGAAAGGGCGCGCCCTCCCGAAAACCGTCGACCCACCCGGGTCGTCCGCCCTTCGACGAAAACCGTCTAAACTGAAGGACCGGCGCCAATCATACCCCCTCGCCCCCCTGCTGTAAAGGGGCAGCGCAGAGCTCCTCTTCTCAGGGAAAGTTAAGCTCACACTTTATTATCTTGACTATATTGGAGTGCGGGCGTACGCTCGGGAGTGTCATGGCAGTTAATCTCCAAGCCCCCGTCTCCCCGTCGGACCTGATCGAGGACTACCGGCACGGCTTTCACGATGCCGAAAACTACGTTTTCAAGTCGGATAAGGGCCTGACTCCGGAGATCGTAGAGCGGATCAGCGCGATGAAGGACGAGCCCGCCTGGATGCGAGAGTTCCGGCTCAAAGCTTACGAGCTCTTCATGGCTAAGCCGATGCCCACGTGGGGCGATACGGCCCTCCTCAGTGAGATTGACTTCGGCAACATTCACTATTTCGTGAAGTCGACCGATCAGACCGAGCGCTCGTGGGATGACGTGCCCGAGGACATCAAGCGAACGTTCGATCGTTTGGGTATCCCCGAAGCCGAGCGCAAGTTTCTTTCCGGGGTCTCCGCTCAATACGAGTCGGAAGTCGTCTACCACAGTACTACCAAAGCCCTCGACGAGCAGGGCGTGCTCTTCTGTGACATGGATACCGCGGTCAAGCAGTATCCCGACATCGTTCGAAAGTATTTCGCCACGGTGATCCCCCCGGGCGACAACAAGTTTGCAGCGCTTAATTCAGCGGTGTGGTCGGGAGGCTCGTTTATCTACGTGCCGCCGGGCGTTACGGTCGCGATGCCGTTGCAGGCCTACTTCCGCATCAATGCCGAGAACATGGGCCAGTTCGAGCGCACGCTCATCATCGCCGACAAGGGCGCAAAGGTGCACTACATCGAGGGATGCACCGCGCCGAAGTTCTCGACGTCGTCACTTCACTCGGCGGTTGTCGAGCTGATTGCGCTGGAAGGCGCGTCGATTCGCTACACGACGATTCAGAATTGGTACCGCAACATTTTCAATCTCGTCACGAAGCGCGCGGTCGCGCATGCCAATGCGACCATCGAGTGGGTCGACGGCAACATCGGCTCGCGCCTGACGATGAAATATCCGTCCATCTATTTGATGGGTGAGGGCGCGCGCGGCGAGGTCCTATCCATGGCGTTCGCCGGCGAGGGTCAGCATCAAGATGCCGGGGCGAAAGTCATTCACGTCGCGCCGCGTACGACCTCGGTCGTCACGAACAAAAGCGTCAGCGCACACGGCGGAAAGACGACCTACCGCGGTTTGGTCGAAGTGCACGCCGGGGCGGTCGGCGCGAAGACTCGCGTGCGCTGCGACGCGCTCATTATGGACGAGGAATCTTCGAGCGATACCAAGCCGACGATGAAGATCCACGAGCAGCGCTCGACCGTCGAACACGAGGCCAGCGTCAGCAAGATCGGTGAGGAACAGCTGTTCTACGCGATGAGCCGCGGGCTCTCGGAGGCGGACGCGACGGCGATGATCGTCAACGGCTTCTTCGATTTCTTCGTCAAGGAGCTGCCGATGGAATACGCCGTCGAGCTCAATCGCCTGGTCAAGATGGAGATGGAAGGCGCCGTCGGCTAGAGACTAGTAAGCCCGCGGTATGGCCAAACACCGCGTTGCGAAGGTTTCCGAAATTACGCCGGGCACGACTCGGCGCGTCGTCATCGACTCATGCGAAGTCTTGCTCTGCAACGTGGGCGGCGCTTTCTACGCGATCGAAGACGTTTGCACGCACGATGGTGGTCCGCTCGATCAGGGAACGCTGGAAGGCGAATGCGTGGTCTGTCCGCGGCACGGCGCAACGTTCGACGTGCGCACCGGCGACGCGCTAACCCTGCCGGCCGTCATCCCGCTCATGACCTTCCCCGTCACGGTACACGACGACGATATTTTCGTCGAGGTCTGAACGCGCGTGGTGAGGCTTTTGGCGCGGCTGCTGCTGGCCGCAATCGTTTTGCTTTGCGTCGCCGCCATTGGGTTTGTCGGAAACGTCGTCATCGGTTTGCGCGCGCACGCTCGCGACACGGGTACGATTTCGAACTTGCGACTACTTCGCGCGCCGGTGGAAATTCTGCGAGACGACCGCGGAGTTCCCCACATCGTTGCGCGCAACGAACACGACCTCTTCTTTGCCCAGGGATACGCCGAGGCATCCGACCGCCTCTTTCAAATGGACTTGATAAGGCGATTTATACTCGGCGAACTAGCGGAGGTCTACGGAGCGCGAGCATTGCCCACCGACGAACGCCAGCGCGGGGTTCCCGTGCGATCGATGGTACAGACGCAATGGCAGCGCCTCGATACACATTCACGGGAACTGTTGGGCGCGTTTAGCGATGGCGTCAATGCGGCGATCGACCGCGAGCCGCTGCCGGTGGAGTTCCGAATCCTGGCCTATCATCCGCAACCGTGGACGCCACTCGATTCGCTTACAGTTGCAATGGCGACGGTGCTCGACCTGATCGACGATTGGAACGCGATAGAGCCGCGCGACGCCGCTTATCATCGCGGCGGTCTGCGACTGCTCAACGAACTCTTCCCGCTCACCGATCCCTGCTACGACGCGCCGGTAACGGAGGGGCTCGCGCGAATCGCGCCAGGCCCGCGGTGCAGGCGGCACGTCACGATGCTCGAGCGCGAGCTCGCAGATTCGCGCGCACCGGTCGGGAGCAACGAATGGGCCGCGGGTTCCGCCCGGACGCTCCACCGCCGCGCGCTGCTCGCCAACGATCCGCACCTCGCGCTGCAGATACCCGGCGTCTGGTATTTGCTCGATATGCGCGCGCCGGGCTACCACGTTGCAGGAGCCACGTTGCCGGGCTGCCCGACGATCGTGCTCGGACACAACGAGCGCGTCGCATGGGGCGCCACCGACGGCACCGTCACGTCGCTTTCGGTCTTCGTTCCGCCCGCCCGTCTCGATCCCGCGGGTTGGCAAGACGAGCATTTTGCCGTACGGTTCGGCCGCTCCGCGATAAAGGCGTATTATCGCAGCGCGCGCGAATTCGGGGTAACGACCAAGGGCGGTCGTCTTGCGTTGGTACAGTGGAACGCTTACGACGCGCCAAGCTCGCCCTTGCAGGCGTTCGTCAATCTCGATCGCGCCGCTTCGATTGAAGCTGCGACCGCAGCGTTGGCGACATTTCCCGGGCCAACGCAGAATTTCGTGCTGGCCGACACCAGCGGTCGAGTCGCGTACGTTCTCGCGGGGCAGATCCCAAACGACCCGGTGCGTGGACGTTGGTTTCACCCGGCAAACGATCTGGCGCGTTCGTACCCGCCGATCCCCTTTAACCGATTGCCCAAGGTTGCCGCGTCGCGCGCCGGGATCGTTTGGTCGGCGAACAACAAGGTCTACGGCAGCGACTATCCACTGCAGCTTAGCCCGCAATTTGCGCCACCCTATCGAGCCTATCGAATCGCGCAGCTACTGCGCGAGCAGCGCGGTTACGACGTGAGTTACTTCGCGCAGATGCAGATGGACTCGCTTTCGCTGCCCGAACGCGAGCTTGCCGGCGATCTGGCACCTGAGATACGCAAGAGAGATGCTCCGCTTGCCGATGCGCTGGCCACCTGGAACGGCGCCATGGATGGCGATTCGACGACGGCGACGGTCGTCGAAGCCTTGCGCGAGCGCTTGACGGATCGCCACGCACGCCGTATGCCGACGGTGCTTGCGGCGGGACGCGCCGCCCCCGAAACGCTATTCGCTGCACCCCTGCCGTCGGCGGCCCCATGGAGGATTGCCGGAGCGGTGGCCGTTCCGCATGCTCTTTCGTCGCTAGGACTAAACTTTCTGGATGGAACGACGCTTCCCGGATTCGGCGACGCCTTCACGCTGCACGTGCAATATCCGGGGTATTCACAAAGCTTTCGCGCCGTCTGGGACGTTGGTAACTGGGACGCCGGCGGCATAACGCTGCCACAGGGCGAATCCGGCGCGCCTGCCTCAGGTCACTATACGGACGAAGCCGCGGCGTGGATCGCAGGACGCTTGTGGCCGCTGCCCTTCAGCGATGAGGCCGTGCAGCGCACTGCCGCGCAGCGCGAAACGCTCTTACCTTAGGCCCGGCACTTGCGGCATCTTCCGCGCAAGCTTAGCGTCGTCTCCTCGATGTCCGCGCCGGTCCTTCGGGCGAGCATTGCGATCGTTTTCGTCGAAAAGCGATACGCAACGTCTTGCACGACGCTGCAGCGATCGCAGCGAAAGTGCGCGTGAGGCTTACCCATAAGCTCGTAGACCGCCGAATCCCCACCGGGAACGAGTATCTCGTCGATCAGTTCGAGATTCGTGAGGCGCTGCACGCCGCGGTAGACCGTCGAGAAGCCGATCCCGGGTCGCCGGCGTTTGGCTCGAAGAAATACGTCGTTGGTCGTGAGGTGCACGCCATGCCCTGCCGCGCACATGATGTCGTAGATCAGCTGATAGTTCTTAGGCAGCCGAGCTTTAGTGGTTGAAGCCATTACGCGGGGTTAAGTATACCATATTCGGGAATGCCATTCAAAGCAGTTAGCGAACGGAGCCGGGCGAACTGACTGTGACTATCACAGTCAGAAAGGACCTAACGCATTACTTGCTGACGGCCGAACCGACGGGATACTCCAAATTTCCGAGAGTCTTGACGGGCACGCCGCCGGCCGGATAATTGTAGATCGCGACGGCGTTAAGGCAGGCGTCGGGTGCGACGACTTTGCTTCCCTGCGGATTTCGCCTGCCCTTGCCGAGCTTGGGAATCGAATACTGAAGCACGTCGCAGCTACTATCGAGAGACGTTACGCCCACGATGCTTCCGAGCGACGCTGAAATAGCAACTTGAAAGATCGCCGAGTGATGCCCGCCCTGATATTCCTGATCGCCGATCGTCACGTACTTTCCATCCCAGGCAACGCCCCCGGGGAAGAAGATGGAACCGTTCAAAGTGATGTGTTGGAGCACGCCGCTGCCGCGCGGTAGTTCGAGGAACTCAAATGCGCCGTTGGGATCTAGGCCGTCGACGAAAAGATTCCCCAGATCGTCGTAGCCACAGAAATACACGGCCTGGAGCTGCGCGTTGCGGTACTTGCTCGGATTGCCCTTCGCATCGCTGTAGATCAAAATGCTTCCCGCGCCGCTCGCGTTGCCGAAATCCGTAACCGCAAGATTCCCCGTCGTCGGATCGACGGAACAGGCGAGGAGCGCGGACGCATTGGGGTCGCTAAGCGTCGCTATCGGAGTCTTGTCGCCGTGCCCGTATTCGAACAATTTGGAGGATGCGGCGTCTACGATCCACACGTCGCCCGCGGCGTCGGTGCAGATCCCGGCCGGTTGCAAAAAGCCGGCCAGCCTCCCGACGAGCTTTCCGAAGGGATACGTAAAGACGTCCACATCGCCGTTAGCGTCGTCCGAGACGTAAAGCAAACTTCGCGCCTTCGCCTCAGCAGACATCCACGATCCGTGCGGGTCCGCTCCTGCGATTCCGGCCGGCGTCACCGATGCGCCGCAACCGGCGAAGCTCGCGAGGGCGGCGCAAAGCAAGGAATAGCGAAGGCAATCTTTCAGCCTGGCAGCGAACGTGCGGTTACGGCTATGTCTATCGTAATCCATCGGACGCGAAGTCGTACGGACTTTCAACGTTTCTTCCACCTGCTGATTGAGTATGAGGCCGCATTGCCGGCCGTGCTGCGACACGGTTCGGTGCCGGACGCCGAGACACTGAAGAAGACGTACGGCGGACGAAACGCGGCCTTCATCGCGACGGCCGAACGCAGCGTCGTCGGTTGCGTCGCCGTAACGGAGCTCGACGCCGTTACCGCGGTGATGATGCGGCTCTTCGTCAAGCTCGAAAACCGCGGCATGGGGGCCGCCCGAACGCTCGTCAACACGGCCATCCGGTTTCTTCGAAGCCACGGCTACACCCGCGTCGTGCTGGATACCGATAAGGAGCGCTTGAACGCAGCTTACCAGCTGTATCGATCGCTCGGTTTCGAGGAGTGCGAACCATACTCAGTAGCAGAATATCCCTGCCCCACGTTCATGGAGCGGCGCGTCGACTTGTCGTTAGCCGACGATCGGATTTGAACCGATAACCTATCGCTTACGAAGCGATTGCTCTACCGTTGAGCTACGTCGGCGCGGGCTGCAGCCTTCCCAGGCCGGCGGTCCTTCCACGGCGCCCGAGCCGGCCCTTCCGCGCGCGGCGCCGGCATCAGCCGCCTTTTTGAGCGGTCTTTGATAGCGCGCTCGCCAGTTTGGCGCCATGATGTCGATACGATGAAAAGCATACCACTGCTCGCCCTGTTGTTGGCGTTTGCTGCACCGACGTTCGCCTCGGCCGATCAAGACGCGACGTACCACGGGCCGCTCAGCTCGTCGGAGAAGACTTTCGTAAGCGCGATTCAGGCCGATCTCATCGCGCGCTATCCGACCGCAGCGGATGCCGAAAAGGCCGGCTACGTTCGCTATACCACCGAGGACGAGACGGGCGCGATCAGCTATGCGAACTTCCAGTGGCAGTCGGCTGATATTCGCCATCCGAGCCAGCTGTGGTACGACAAGCGCGGCATGCTGCTTGGCGCCGATTACTCCGTTCTATTCAGCCCGAGCCTCTCGAGGCCCCAACTCTGGGGAATCAATCCCGGCCGGTGGGTCGAGTTCGACGGTCACATTCATTGGGTAACGAAAGATCCCTCAACCGGTCAAATGACCTACGATAACTGGGCATGGGACAAAGCCTTTACCGCGGCGGGCGGCGACGTGAATCATCCGAGCGGGGCGACCTTAGTCGTCATGAAGAAGGCGACCAGCGCCGGTCAAGTCACGACGATCTTCCACTTCCCGGCCATCTGGGATTTGATCGTCTGGGTGAAGCCGAATCCCAAGGGCGCGTTTGCCTGGAAGAATCCGTCCGTAACGCCCTAGGAGTCCAGTTTCGCTGCGTCGGCATCGTGAAAGGTGCCTCGCTTGGCGCGTTCGTCTAGCTCGAGGTCGTCAAGAAAGTAATAGACGATCTTTCGATCGTCGAAACCGATCTTGGCCAGCGATCGCCCGCCAATTTCGACAACCTCATGCACGTGGCCGATGCGTCCGGCGTAGGCATAGTTGACGGCACTGTAGTTGGGATCGTCCGGCTTCGGGTGCGGCGTTGCCTTCACTCCCCGTAGTGCCGTCTTGTGCTTGTGCATGCGGCGAGGTTCGACGCCGGTGCTTGCGAAGCTTCGCCCATGATCATTGCGTATCGAGGCAAGTGGCCGGCGGTCGCCGAGTCGGCTTTTGTGGCCCCCAACGCCGTATTGATCGGCGACGTCGAAATCGGCGCCGAATCGAGCATCTGGTTCGGCGCCGTCTTGCGCGGCGATAACGGTCCGATTCGAATCGGTGCCCGCACTTCCGTGCAGGACAATGCCGTCGTGCACGTCAGCGAACGCGGCGGAACCTTTATTGGCGACGACGTGACCGTCGGCCACTGCGCGGTAATGGAAGATTGTACGATCGAGCGTTACGCGCTCATCGGAAGCAATGCAACGCTGCTCAACGGCTGCAGCATCGGCGAAGGGTCGCTGATCGCTGCCGGAAGCGTGGTGGGCGAGCGAGTCGCGATTCCGGCGCGAGTCGTCGCCGCCGGCGCGCCGGCGAAAGTGAAGAAACCGCTCCTCGGGGAGGCTGCCACTTGGATTGAGGTGTCAGCGGAAGTTTACGTGAAGCTGTCGCGCTCGTATCTCGCCGAGGGCATCGGCGTCCCTACGCCGGATGGAACGCCGTGAAAATCAGAACCACGTTGAGCGTTAGAATCGCGCCCGCAGCACAAACGGCGAGAACGGTCACCCACTTCGCGTTGACCATGGCGCCCATCGTTTGACGGCGCGACGTTAGAAAGACCAGTGCGATGACCGGCACCGGCAGCACGAAGCTCAACACGACCTGACTGAGGATCAAGGTCTGCGTGACGTTCACGCCCAGCGCAACGACGCAGATCGCCGGCAACATCGTGACGAGCCGCCGAACCCAAAGCGGCACGGTAAACCCCACGAAACTTTGCATGATGACTTGACCTGCCATCGTGCCGACCACCGAACTCGAGATTCCGGATGCCATGAGGGAGATCAAGAAGACCAACGCGGCGAGATTGCCGAGCAACGGCGTCAGCGTTCGGTATGCGGTTGTAATATCGGCGACGTCGGCATGCCCGGAATTGTGAAAAACGGCCGCCGACATATACATCATCGAAAGATTAACGAGTCCGGCGATGGTCAGCGCAATAATGACGTCAACGTACGAGAAACGGATGATGCGTCGGACGTGCACGCTGGACTGGGGCACGATTCGATCTTGGGTGAGTGCAGAATGCAGATAGATCGCGTGCGGCATGACCGTCGCGCCGACGATTCCTACGGCAAGTAAGACGCTCGAAGACCCACCCAGCCACGGCACGACGGAGTGATAGAGCACTTCATGCCAATTCGGCTTGGACAGCAGGGTTTCGAACACGTAACAAACCGCGATGATGCCTACCAGGGAGCCAATGACCGTTTCCATGGTACGGAAACCGAAGCGGTGAAGCGCCAGAATCGAATAGGTCAAGATGCCCGTGATTATCGCACCGATCAGCATCGGAATATGGAACAACAGATAGAGCGCGATGATGGCTCCGAGGAACTCGGCGAGATCCGTAGCCATTGCGCCGAACTCGCTCACGATCCACATTCCGAGCGCGACGGATTTGGGAGCATTCTCGCGCGAGAGCTCGGCCAGATTCTTTCCAGTCGCAACGCCCAGTTTGGCAGATAAGCCCTGCAAGAGCATCGCCATGAGGTTTGCCAGCACGACAACCCACAGCAGCCTGTATCCAAACGCGGCGCCGCCCTGAATGTTGGTCGCAAAGTTCCCCGGATCCACGTAGGCGACAGAGGCGACGAACGCCGGACCGGTAAACGGCAGCAGCGCGCGCAAACCGCGCCGCTTGCCGGACAACACGTCGTGCGCGGCGGCGACGACGCGCGCACTGCTCGTGCCGAGGCCGTAGCTACGTTGCAATACGCACCAATGCGGCGTGATCGCGGCGCAATGTAATGCTGCGTCTTCCTTGGCGCAGCAGAACTCTGCCGCCGTCGTTTCGCTCTACGCGCAACGTCGAGCCGGGCAGGACGCCGGCCGCCGCCAGCGCGGCTACGGCCTCGTCGTCGCGGTCGTCGAGGCTCACCACGCGCGCGCGCGTTCCAGCCGCGAGAGTGGCCAGCGTCGGAAGGGGCTTGCCACGCCCGCCCCTCTCGCCGTAAGGGATGGGGTGTCCGTGGGGATCGCGCTTGGGGTGGCCTAGCAAGCTCGCAATCCGCAACGCGACGTCGTCGGAAATGACGTGCTCGATGCGCTCCGCCTCGGCATGCACTCGCTCGAGCGGCACGTCCAATGACCGATGGAGAAACGTTTCGAGCAAGCGATGACGTCGAACCATCGCAACCGCGAGCTTGCATCCGCGGCGGCTGAGCCGTAACGGCCCCGCGTCACCCTCCAGCAGCCCCTCGGCCTCGAGCAGACGCTTGGCTTTGCTGACGGATACTCGGCTTACCTTGAGATAGCGCGCGAGCGCGGCCGCTCGCACCGGTTCGCCCGCGCCGAGCTGATAGATCGCCTTGACGTAATCTTCCCGGGCGCGCGATGGCGAACGATCTGACCCGACCGTGAGAAGATATCGCTTCGCGTTGTTAGCCATGGGTAACGCTAACCATGGTTAACGCATTACCGATGGCGATCCTCCCCTACGCCTTGATAGAAGCACCGATTTTGCCGCGATCGCGAAGCCGAGGGCCGCGGTTTACTATGTCCTTACGGAGCCGAGGGGTAACGCGATTCGTCGCCGTACGGCAAGAACAGCGTATATTCGCGTTGGAAGCGCAGTTTCACGACCCCTGTCGGGCCGTTACGGTGTTTGGCGATAATGAACTCGGTGAGATCCGGCTCGGGGCTTTCGGGATTGTAGTATCCGTCGCGGTACAGGAACGCAACCACATCGGATTCTTGTTCTAGACTTCCGCTGTCTCTCAAATCTGCCAACATCGGCCGCTTCTCACTGCGGACCTCAACGCCGCGGTTGAGCTGCGCGAGCGCGACGATCGGCACGCCCAAATCCTTCGCCGTGATCTTGAGCGAACGGCAAATTTCGGAGAGTTCCTCGTTGCGGTTGCTGTTGCGGGTTAGCACTCCAGGCCGGACGAGCTGGAGATAATCGATAAAGATGGCGGAAAGTCCGACGGTAGACTTCAAGCGCCGGCAGCGGCTGCGCACGTCGCTCACGGTCAGCGCCCCCAAGTCGTCGAGATAGAGTGGCAGATCGTTGAGGGCCCCCATCGCGCGAGAAATGTCTTCCCATTGGTGCTGCTTGATGTTCCCGCGCCGCATGTCGTTCATCGAAATGCGCGCTTCGGCGCAGATGAGGCGCTGAATCAGCTCGCTATTCGACATCTCCAAAGAGAAAAACGCGATTGGCTCGGTCTCTTCGCGCGCCGCGGCGACCGCCATGTTGAGCGCGAACGACGTCTTTCCCATTCCGGGGCGCGCCGCGATGATCACGAAGTTACCCGGCTGAAAACCGGTCGTCATTGCATCCACGTCGCTAAAGCCCGAGGTCAAGCCGGTGCGGTCTCCGCGCATGTGAAAGAGCCGGTCGATGTGGTCGAACGCATCTTTCATCAAACGGTTGACGGGCATGAACTCGGTGATGCCGCGGCGCTCCCCGATCGTGTAAACGACCTGCTCGGAACGATCGAGCGCAGCGGCCACGTCCTCTTCGCCTTCGTAGCCGAGTTGCGTGATCTGCGTTCCGGCGTGTATGAGCGAGCGCAAGACGGATTTTTCGCGCACGATCGTGGCGTAGTAACGCGCCGACGCGGCGCTCTGCACCGTATCCATCAAGGCGCTGATGTACGACAACCCTCCAACGCGTTCGAGGACGCCGCGCCTTCGCAACTCCTCCGACACGGTGATCTTGTCGAGCGGCTCGCCGCGTTCGTAGAGCTCCACGAGCACGCCAAAGATCGTTTCGTGCACGTGCGCGTAAAAGTCGCTCGCGCGTACGATCTCTCCAACTGCGGCGAACATTTCGCGATCGACCAAGACCGAACCGATGACCCCCATCTCGGCCTCGAGATTGCTGGGCGGAATACGATCGATCGTCGACTGAAGCGGTTGAGCGGTCATAGGCGTCGAGCCGCTGTCCGGCAGGTCGCCGGTGAACGCCTTGTGAGCCGGTTGTGCATAGCCGCTAATTTACGGGGATGGTGTGCCAAACGTGGTGGCACACTGCGTGGACGGTCTAACGGCGGCGCCGCGCCGTCGGCAGGTCGCGGAGCACCTGTTCGACGCTGCCCACCGCGACGACGTCGAGTCCCGCAAGCGCGTCGACCTCGCGGAGGTTTTCGCGCGGGATCAGTACTCGACGCATGCCGGCCTGGCGTGCGGCGTAGAGCTTTTCCACGATCCCCCCCACGGCGCGAACTTTGCCTTGGATCGAGAGCTCGCCGGTCATCGCGACATCTTGTGGAAGTGGCGTCTTCGTAACCGCTGAGTAGAGCGCAAGAAAGATCGCCAGACCAGCGGAGGGACCGTCAATGTTGCCGCCCCCCACGACGTTGATGTGCAAGTCGAAATCGGCGATATCGATGCCCGCCACGGCTCTCAGCACGCTGGTGGCATTAAAGACCGAGTCTTTGGCCATCGAGCCGGCGGTATCGTTGAAACGGATAGTTCCCTTGCCGGTCTGAGAAGCGGGAAACGCGACCGCCTCAATTTCGATGATGCTGCCCAGGTGATGCAACACGCCCAGCCCAAAACTCTTGCCGATTTCGCGCGTGGCGCGGCCTTTCACCAGCGTATGGCGCACGAGACGGCTGGTGCGCACGACGGCATGCACGTCGTCCTCGCTGATCGAGGGGGTCTTGAGTTCTCCTTGCCGGCCGGGGTGGAGACGGTAGAGCGCCTGTCCGTAGGCGTCGGCGACGATCTGCACCGCTTTGCGGCCCTCGATGGTATACGACGCCACGAGTTTGGCGACGCCCCGCGTGGCTTTGGCACCGAGCCGCTTGATCGCGCCGGTAACGATGGAAACGATCTGATGTTGCGTCAGCGGTGCAAAGAAAATCTCCGCGCAGCGCGAGCGAATCGCCGGATCGACGTCTTCAGGCTCACGAGTCGTGGCGCCGATCAGAATGAAGTCCGCGGGTGCGCCCTCGCGGAAGAGGCGCTTCACGTATTCCGGCACGTTCGGCGCGCTCTCGTCGTAGTACGACGATTCGAAGGTCACGCGCTTATCTTCCAACACTTTGAGGAGTCGCAGTTGGAGGGCGACATCCATCTCGCCGATCTCGTCGATGAAGAGCACGCCGCCGTGCGCGCGCGTCACCAAACCGAGCTTGGGTTCGGGAATGCCCGCATCGGCAAATTCGCGACGACTCCCTTGATAGATTGGATCGTGCACGCTACCCAGCAACGGATTAATCGTCTCGCGCGGATCCCATCGCAACGTTGTCCCGCTCGCCTCCACAAAGGGAGCATCTTTCGCGAACGGTGTGTACGGCCGCGACTTCGCAACCTCCAAGACGAGGCGCGCTACGGTCGTCTTGCCAACGCCCGGCGGACCGTAGAGAATGGTGTGCTGCGGATACGGTGAGCTGATCTTAGCAAGTAGGGCTCGGATTGCGGCTTCCTGGCCGATGACGTCGCGCAGAGCTTGGGGCCGAAGCTGTTGGAGGGCAGAGGCCGCTAAGGTTCGCTGAGAGAGGGCCTGGAGCTCCTCCAGCTTGGCCTGCGACGAAGGCGTTTCCGGCCCGGTGCTCTCCCGCAGCGCTTCAAGCTTCAGATCCTTGACGTACTCTTGATGGCGTTCCGCCATCTTTTCGTTGACACGCCGCTCGATCGAGTCCTCGGCGTGGCGCTGCGCGATCACGTCGGCCATCATCTCTTCGATTTCGGCCAGCGCCTTGCGCTGCTGCGCGCGCGTCGTGACGCGTTCCAACGTCGGATCCTCGAAAACGAGGCGCTGTAAGCCGCACAACCGGTCCGGAAGGTTCTGCGACCGCATCATCTTCAGCGCATTTACTTTGCCCGCGCGAAGCACGACTTTGTCTTGCCCGATGACCGACGACAGCATTTCGTAGAGCGCGCTGACGTATCGGCTCAACTCGTCTTCGACGCCGAACTTGCGCCGGAAGCGCGTGGAATAGACCTGCTGCAGCTTGGAACCCCGCTCTTAGGCCGGCACGACGTCCACGACCGCTTTGGCAATGACGTTCTTGTGCAGCTTAATCTCGACCGGATACGATCCGAGTGCCTTGATTTGATTGGTCAACTCGATCTTGTGCTTGTCTATTTCGACGGAGAGCGTGCCGGCAATCGCTGCCGCCACGTCGGCGTTAGTGACGGCGCCAAAAAGCTTGCCGTTTCCGCCGGCCTTCGCCTTGACCGCCAGTTTCGCCGATTCGAGACGCGAGGCGAGCGCCTGAGCGTCGGCGAGCTCTTGCGAGTGACGCCGGTCGCGAGCCTTTTGCTGCGCGTCGAGCTGGGCGAGCGCGCCTTTGTCGGCCTCGCCGGCAAGCTTGCGGGGGAGCAAAAAATTACGGGCGTAGCCGTCCGCGACCTCGACGACGTCACCACGCTTGCCCAGCGCTTTGACGTCACTAAGCAGAACGAGTCTCATGAGCGCTTACTCCGAGACGAACGGGAGAAAAGCGATGATACGGGCGCGCTTTACGGCAGTCGTAAGCATACGCTGGTGCTTGGCGCAGTTGCCAGAGATCCGGCGCGGAACGATCTTTCCTCGCTCGGAGACGTACTTTCTCAGGCGGGGGACGTCGCGGTAGCTGACGGCTATTGCCCGGTCGGTGCAAAAGTTGCACGGCTTGCGCTTGGTACGCCGCTCTTTGAGGGCGCGTTTGAGCTTGCTTGGCATGGTGTCCTTTCGACTAGGTGGTTGCCGGTTTCATCCGCGGCGAGCGGTGAAACCCTAGCCAGGTGGCCCGAGAAGTTCGTGCCACCACCCGACCGGCGGTCCGGCGCAGGGCGGGATTTCTGAACGTATGTTCGGTTGGAGCGCCCCGAGCCCTCCCCATTCCAATGACGAGTAGCCGGGGATGGTGTATAGTATTGTGGTTACCGAGGTTTCGAAGTCCGCAAGGTTAGTACTGAAGCGTGTTCGGATCCGGAGAACAAGTTAGCTCAAAATCTTAGGAGATTCGTTCGCTTCATGTATACAGACGAGATGCTCACCTGCGTTGACTGTGGACAGCAGTTCCCATTCACCTCCGGCGAGCAAGAGTTTTTCGCAATGAAAGGCTTTACCAACAAACCCAGCCGCTGCACGGACTGCCGTGCCGCGCGCAAAGCCGGCCGCACGTCAAACGGTGGCAGCCGCGGCGGTGGCGGCGGCGGCGGAAGCCGCGAAATGTTCAAGGCAACCTGCAGCCAATGCGGCGGCGTAGCGGAAGTTCCGTTTCAGCCGCGCGGCGACAAGCCGGTTTACTGCCGCGACTGTTTCGCGACACGCCGTTCTTCCTACCGCTAGTCGATCGCCGAGCGATCAACCGGTAATCCAAGAGCCTGCCTTTGGCAGGCTCTTTTCGTCGGTCGTGCAACTCGCACCGAGGATGGATCGACTCTCGCGGCTCGGCACGGGCATGGGGCTCACATTAATTCATGTCGGTGCGCTGGCAGCGTTTGTGCCGGCGCTGTTTCATATGTCCGATCTCATTCTCGTTGCAATCGTGTCGTATGCCACGGGCGCGCTGGGGGTCACGCTTTGCTATCATCGCGTCCTAACCCACCGCAGTTTCCGTTTGCGAAAACCGCTGGAGTATCTGTTCGCCACCTTCGGCACTCTGGCGCTGCAAGGGGACCCGATTCGCTGGGTAGCGGTACATCGCAAGCATCACGCACACGCCGACCACGACGGCGATCCCCACGACATCCGGCTCGGTTTCGGCTGGGCTCATGTTGAATGGCTGTATCGGCATAACGTTGCTTTGCCGTCTGAAGAAGAGATCGCGCGGTACGCACCGGATCTCTACGCCGATCGCTATTATCGCGCGTTGCAATATCTCGCCGGTCCGCTCCAAATCGCCCTCGCCGTGGCCTTCTTCTTGATCGGCGGCTGGTCGTGGGTCGTGTGGGGCGTATTCGTTCGCCTAGTCGTCAGCTATCATTCGACATGGCTGGTCAACAGCGCGGCTCACATGCTCGGCTACCGCACGTTCCGCACCACGGATCGCTCGACTAACTGCTGGTGGGTCGCGGTGCTCTCGTTCGGTGAAGGGTGGCACAACAATCACCACGCGTTCCCGTTTTCCGCGCGCCACGGCTTACGCTGGTTCGAAATCGACATGACGTGGTGGCACGTCAAGCTCCTGGCGTTCCTGCGCCTCGCCGACCGGATTCGCATCCCCAGCAAGCTCATGCAAACCAAACTCGCCTATGCGAACGTGCGCTCGTTCGGCGCGCCGGCCGATTGCGCCAGCCAGGGCCGATGAGCATGCGCAGTCCCGCCATGCGATATACTATTAGGCACGCGACCGATCAGAGGAGTACGGTATGAACCAAGCCCGCCAACACTGGGAGCGCCCCGACTTCCAAGAGCACCCGCTTGGCGCCGAGGTGACGGCCTACTTAACCGCGCCGATCCGCAAGCCGAGGCTCTAAACCCAGATCGCGACGGCGACCAGCGACTTCGTCGGGCGTCTCCACGCCGTCGGCGAGACTCGCTATCACGATAAGCATCCATTTCATCGCCGGCTAGTCGCCGGAACGCTCGACCGCGCGCAGGTGCAAGCCTGGGTCGCAAATCGCTACTATTACCAAAAACAGATCCCGGTAAAAGACGCCGCGATTCTCGCCACCTTGCCTTCGGCCGCGCATCGCCGGGTTTGGATCGCGCGCATCGTCGATCACGACGGCACCGGCAACGGCGAGCACGGCGGGACGGCGCAATGGCTCGCACTCGCGCGAGCCGTCGGCTTGGACGAAGCCGAGGTCCTCTCGGAACGCTTGGTCGCGCCCGGAACGCGGTTTGCGGTGGACGCGTACGTGAGCTTTGCGCGCACGAAGCCGTGGATCGAGGCGGTGGCCTCGTCCCTGACCGAGCTCTTCGGGCCGCCCGTCATGGAACGCCGGGTCGCAGCAATCGTCGACAAGTATCGCTGGATCGACCGCACCGCATTGGCGTATTTCGACCGCCGCATTCCCCTGGCAAGTCGCGACGCCGAATCCGCGCTTTCGTGGGTGTTGAAAGAGGCGACAACACCCGACGTCGAGCAACGGTGCATTGACGCGTTAGGCTTTAAGTGCGACGTTCTCTGGTGCATCTTGGATGCGACCGCGCTTGCGTGCGGCGTTTTTCAATGAACTCACAAACGCAACCGAAATTCGCCAAAGGCATTAGGCTCCGGCACGACCGCGACGGCAGCGTCATGTTGCTCGTTCCCGAGGGCGCGCTGGTTCTCAACCGGTCCGCGGCAGCTGCCCTCGCGCTCGTGGATGGCAAGCGCAGAATGGGCGAGATCGTCGCCGCGATCGTCGATCGGTTCGACGTAACGCCGCAGCGCGCCAAGACTGACCTTCACGAATTGTTCGACCGACTGGGGCGAAGAGGCTTTATCATCATTAGGCAACCCATCGACGAAGCTCGTGCTGGGCGTAGCCGAAGCGCTCGGGGCGAGAGTAGTAAGGAATGAACGCGCCAAGGCCGCTTTCATTACTCTGCGAGGTGACGTACCGTTGCAACCTGCAGTGTCCGTACTGTTACAATCCGCTGGCGCTAAAAGCGTATCGCGACGAGTTATCGACGCAGCACTGGTGCGACGTGCTGCAGCACGCGGCCGAGCTCGGGGTCGTCCAAGCTCACTTCTCAGGCGGCGAACCGACGCTTCGCCGCGATCTCGCCACGTTGATCGGCGAGGCTTCCCGTGCGGGTTTATACACCAATTTGATCACGCAGGGAACGTTTCTCGAGGATGCGCTGCTCGATAGATTGATCGAAAGCGGGCTGGATCACATTCAAATCAGCATTCAAGCGCCGGAGGAGAAGGTCGCAGACCGCATCGCCGGTGCGCACGTGCACGGGCGAAAGGTACAAGCATTGGAGCGCGTCCGGCAACGCGAGGTCGCTTTGACCCTCAACTGCGTGCTGCATAGATTGAATCATGACGCGATCGGCGAGGTGATCGCGTTCGCGGAACGTCTGGGAATTACGCGGCTAGAGCTCGCAAACGTTCAGTTCTACGGCTGGGCCTATCGCAACCGCGAAACCTTGATGCCGACCCGCCAGCAAGTCGATCGCGGCGAAGCGATCGTTTGTGCGGCGCGCGAACGACTGCTCGGAAAAATGGAGATCGTTTACGTGCTGCCGGATTACTTCGAAGAATTTCCCAAGCCGTGCATGAACGGCTGGGGGCGACAATTCATGACGGTCACGCCGAACGGCTACGTTCTACCCTGTCCTGCCGCGGCCGCAATTCGTACGCTGCGATTCGATAACGTTCGGGATCGTCCGCTCGCCGAGATTTGGCGGAACTCAGAGTCGTTCGAACGCTACCGCGGCACCGCATGGATGCCGTTGCCGTGCCGTACGTGCGAGCGACGCGAGATCGACTGGGGCGGCTGCCGCTGTCAAGCCTATCTGCTCGCCGGCGACGCCGGCGTTACGGATCCGGCGTGTTCGCTCAGCGCCGATCATACGATCGTGGCCGGATTGCGCGAAGGCGCTACGAACGGCGAACTAATTCCTCGTCGCGCGTGATCGTACGCGTTCTGGGTTCCGCCGCGGGCGGCGGCGTACCGCAATGGAACTGCGCTTGCGCAAACTGCACGGCCGCACGCGAGGGCCGGCAACCTCGCCGATTGCAATCGAGCATCGCGGTCAGCGCCGACGGCAAACAATGGATTCTACTGAACTGCTCTCCCGACGTCGCAGCCCAAATCGAGGCGTTTGCGCCGCTCCATCCCGCGCGCCGGCGCGGCACGCCAATTTCCGGCATGCTGTTTACCGATGCAAACGTGGATCACCTGGGGGGATTGGCGGTACTGCGTCAGCACGGCGCCCGCGGGTTCCTCTTGAGGTCGAGCGCCGTAGTTCGCGCGATCGCCGTGGCACAGCCGGCGAACGCAGCATTCGCGCGTCCGCCGCATCGTTGGCTCCAACCGCCACTCGACGAATGCTGCGAGGCCGATGACGCCAAGGATGCGATTGGGAATCAACTCGACGTCCGAGTAATTGCAGTGCCTGGAACGACTCCCGGTTATGACGGACGCCGTCGCGTACGCGGAGCGGTCGTGGCGTACGAAATTTCACAACGCGGCCGAGGTGAGCGCCTGCTCTTTGCGCCGGTCTACGCCGAGATCGATGCGGCGCTGCGCCAGGCAATCGACGCGGCGGATATTGCTTTCTTAGATGGCAGCTTCTACAGCGACGATGAGCTCCTCGCCCAGGAGTTGTTGCCCAAGCGCGCGCGAGCGCTCGGGCATCTTCCCGTCGGCGGTGCGGATGGAGCGCTGACACGGCTGCGCGGCACGGCAACGCGAGTGATTTTTACTCATCTCAATAATTCCAATCCGATGCTGGATCCGCACTCGCCGGCCTACGCAGAGGTGCGCGAGTCCGGCGCAGAGATCGCGCGCGACGCAATGGAGTTGACCGTCTAACGATCCAACGATCAGAAATCGTCGTCCGGCGGGATCTCGGGTTCTTGACCGCCGAGGAAAAACGACGTCTGACGCAGCGTCAAAATCGGTTCGAAGGTCTCGGGGCGCTGTGAGAAATCGAAACAATCGGCGAGGCCCGCGGCGCGATCGTCGGTCGTACGGAGCGACGGCAGCGCAAACGCCGCTTCAACGAATTTCAAGATGCTTCCGAACTCGTATTGCTGATGGGAGACGTAGTGATGCTTCGCCCAGGGCGAGATCACGATGAAGGGTACGCGCGGACCGAGGCCCATGCGGTCGAGTTGCGGCGGCGCAACGTGATCGTACCAGCCGCCCCAGTCGTCCCACACCACTAATATTGCGGTGCTGTTCCAAAACCGGCTGCGTCCGATCGCATTGACGACCGAGGCGACCCATTCCGGCCCGTAGGCAGCTCCGCGCAAGCCAACGTCTTTGGCCGTGGTGTGAAAGGGCAAGGCATGATCGGAGTTCTGCATTTTCGGAACGACCCAAGTAATGGATGCTACGTTTCCTCCCTCGGCATCCGTAATGACTTTGGTTTCCGGCGAGACGACGTTGCGCCACCGAGAAGTATAGCGAACGTGCGCGATTGCATCGAAGGCCGACCAAATGCTGCCCAAGCGATTGATTGCGGGCGCGTAGTAACGCCAGCTTATCCGGTTCGCAGTTGCGACGTCGGCCAGCGTTTGAAAATCCAGACACGGGAAGATGCCGGGGTCGACTTCGCGGCCATCGGGGCCGAGAAGGGCGACCCGGGCGCTGAGCGGCGAGTCGCAGCCCCACGCGAAGCGGGTCGTGCCGAGGTGATTGGGATTGTTGGCCGTGTACCCAGCCTGCCCGGCGATGAGGTAGAGATGAGCGGGAAAACTCGGACCGGTGTTTGATTGAAACATCCGATCCGCAAAGGTGAATCGCCTTGCCATGGTCCAGTACTGTTCGACCTGGCTTTCGGGCACGTACGCGTACGGAAATTCGTTGAACTGTTTCGGCGTCGTCGCGACGTTGGCGAAACCGTCCATCCGGCCGCCATCGTATTCCGTTAACCAGGCACGGTGCTGGTGATCCACGTCCGCCGGGTAAGCCAGATCGACCGGACGTAAAGCAACCGGACCGATCCGGCGCTCTCCTATGCGAACCGTGTCGGCGCCGGGAAAGCCGTTAAAGAGGTTATCGACACTACGATTCTCTTGGACGATAATGATGACATGCTTGATGTGAGCGCGTACCGCTCGGCCAAAGCCGGCGGTAGGCCCCTGGCGCGCGCCGCTAGTCTGGGCGTTCGCGACGGCAGCCGTGGTAAGCGATGCAAGCAGCAACCCACAAGCCTTGACGCCGGCGGCCTTCATACGCGCGTCCACCGATCCCGAGACGATTCGTGATAACGGGCGTCGTGCTCGAAAGGTTCATTGCGACGTTGACGATGGCGGTCGTCGCTTGGACGCAGTTTCGCATCGGCCCGGAGAGTAACGCCGTGGTTGCGGGGGACCTTCATACCGCGTGGCGGACGGAAACGGGCGGTCAAATTTCCGCAAGCCCCACGATGGTCGACGGCACACTCTATGTCGGCAATAACAACGGCTCGCTGTACGCACTCAACGTGGAAACCGGAGAGATACTCTGGGTGGCGCAAGTGCCCAATCCCTTGATGAGCGCCCCGCTTATCTATGACGACTTGGTCATAGTGGGGGAAGGCGATCCTACCAGTCGCACTTCGTCGCCTTCCGAACCGGTCATGGTGGGAGAGGGCCCCAGCGCATTGATTGCTTTCGATCGCCTTAGCGGCCAACTTCGCTGGCAGACGCCGTTGAGCGGATCCGCCATGCCGACGCCGGCGATCGTCGCCGGCATCCTGGTTCATCACGACGGCGCGGGCTGGATCAACGGTCTCGATCCGGCTACCGGTGAAAAGCGGTATGCGCGCTCGATCGGCTCCATGGCCTCGATGACGGCAATGCTTCCCGTCGGCGACGGCGACTTCATAACGGCCGGCGTCGGCAGCAACGCCGTCTGGCGCCTTCACGCCGATGGCGGTTCGCTGGTCTGGCGCAGCCCATTCTCCAAAGGCGCATCGGGAATTGGAGATTGCCCTCCCGTAAGTGATGGCACGCGCGTTTTTTGCGACTATGTTTCGCCGGTTCTACCGGATACCTCGACGGTCATCGGCGACCTCACCGTCGAGCGGGTCTACGCGCTGGACGTTTCGAGCGGCGTCCCCGTGTGGGACGTTGCACTCGAAAGTGGCTCCCTCCCAATTCGCAACGAGGCAGCGATTCCGCTGCTCGCTGACGGCCTGCTCTATCTTGGAAGTTCCCTCGCACCGTGGATGCACGCCATCGATGCCTCGACGGGCATGTTGGCCTGGGAGACGCGGACGCGCGGTCCCGTCAAGGGCGGCGCCGTCGCGGTCGCGGGAATCGTGTACTTTGGTGATCTCGGCGGCTACCTGTGGGCGCTCGATGCAAAGACTGGGCGCGTCGTCGGCAATAAGCAGATGCACACCCCGTTCAATGTCGGCTCACCCATCGTGGTCGGGAAGACGCTGGTCATCGGCAGCGACTCAGGCAGCGTGATCGCGGTGCCCTTAGAAGCTATCCGCAACACTCACGACTCGTAGCTCTGATTGGCCGCAAGAGCGAGATGTCCACCATCCCGCCCGGCGGCTTTACTCTAAAACAAATTCCAGAGATACTGGTTGTAGACTTCGTGGTGGTACTGCACCTCTTGTGCCTTGACGACGGTGCCCAATAGGCGCGGACAGCGATCCGCGCTGGCCTGTTTGAGATCGGCGTAGCGCTCTTTTACCTCATCGCCGAGCAGTTTGCCCGTCCATTCCGAGGCGCGAAACGCTGCCAGCGCGTCGTAGATATTGTCGGGTAGGTATCGATCCGCTTGCCGCAAGTTTTTCAGGCTGCTCGTGCTGCCTTCGAGGCCCGTCTTGAAGACCGCCAGCATCACCATGTATGGATTCGCATCGGGCGCTACCGAGCGAACCTCGGTGCGCATGCTGCGTTCGTTGCCGATCGGTATCCGAATCATCGAGCCGCGGTCGATTGCCGAAGCCTTTAGCTGATTTGGCGCTTCGAAGTGCGGGTCGAGCCGGCGATACGCGTTAACGCTGGAGTTAAGCATGAGGCAGATGTCGTTGCCGAGCGTCAGGATTCTGTCGACGAACTTCCAACCAAAGCCGCTGAGCTGCTCCTGTCCCTTGGGATCCCAAAAGAGGTTCTTGCCATTCTTGCTCACCGAAACGTTGGTGTGCATGCCGCTACCGTTGACTCCGAGGACCGGTTTGGGTAAGAAGCTCGCCGTCATGCCGAGTTTAGTGGCAACTTGCCGGCAGATCAACTTATAGAGCTGGATTTGGTCGGCCGCGGCTACGACCTCGCCGTAGTTGTAGTTGATCTCGAACTGCGACGGCGCGACTTCGGGATGATCTTTTTCGTTCTGAAAGCCCATCGCACGCTGCACTTCGGCGACGGTATCGATGAAGTCGCGCAATGGGTCGCCGGGAAGTGAATGGTAGTAGCCGCCGGTATTGACGTACTCGAATTTGCCCGTCTCATGGTAACGCCGTTCGGCATCCAGACCTTTGAACAGGAAGCCTTCAATCTCGTTTGCAGCGTTGAGCGTATAGCCTTCCTTGGCGTAACAATCGTTGGCAAGCTTCTTGAGCGCGCCGCGGATGTCGCCCGCAAACGGCTTGCCCTCCCGATCGAGCACGTCGCCGAACACGAGAACCTTGCCGGGACCAAAGATGTCGGCCGGTCCCCAGTAGAACGCACTCCAGTCTAACGACAAGCGCAAATCGCTCTCGCGCTGCGCCGTGAAGCCCCGAATCGACGAACCATCGAAGGTGAGATTGTCGTGGGCGCGCAGCAAGAACTTCTTGTCGTAATCGAGCATGTGCAGTCGCCCCTCGAGGTCGCTGAACAGCACGGTGAGCGCCTTGATTCGCGGCTCTTCCGCGAGGTAACGCAAGCGCTCTTCCTGCAATGCGTGGAGCGGTACCCGCTCCTGGCGTTGAGCCTTCGCGCGAAGGTTGAGTTCCTCGAGTTCTGAGTACGGGAGCATGAGAAAGTCGCGCAGTTCGGCTCTGGTTGGAATGGCCGTCGAATTCATCGTCGCTCGTTCTCCCCGGCGTTAAAGCCAAATGGTTGATGCGACGCTTGCACAACGTGGCGCGTGCGCCTTTATACAATTGGTAAAACGATTCGAGCGAGTGTTATCCGGTCGTGCCGAGTGCCTGAGAGAGCCGTGCGCCGTCCGGACTGCCAAGACCGGTGCACGGATCCCAGCCTGTGGCGGCTTGGTAAGCCCCGTTGCTGCCGCTCGTGATGTCGTGAATCGGTCCGGGATTCTTGGGATATCCCGGCACGGCGTAGAGCTTTGAATTCAGAAAGCCGAGATGCCGTCCGAGCTGCTGATTCATCGTGGCAATCAGCGCGGCCCATAGCGGCGCAACGGCACTCGTGCCGCCCGCCACGATGTTCGAGCCGTCTACTCGAATCTGATATCCCGTGTTTGGGTCGGCATCGCCGGCGACGTCGGGGACGCCCCGTCCCCCGCTGGAACCGGCGGGCGGCGCCGGAACGTTCGCATTCGATTGCCACGACGGCAAGGCAAAGAACGCGCTGACGCCGCCGCCCGAACCGCTCCAAACCGTTTCAGAGGCGATGGTTTGGCCCGACCCGCTCAATGTTGTGCCGCCGCAGCTCAGCACGTACGGACTGGACGCCGGAAAATCAGCGTGCGATGCTCCGTCATTTACGCCGTCGCTCGAGCCGCCGTCGCCGGACGCTATGCAGACCGAAACGGCAATCGCCGAAGCAGCGGCCAGTGCCTGATTCAACGCATCGAGCGATTGCTGCGTCCAGGCCGACTCCGGACCTCCCCAACTGATCGAAATGACCGACGGATTGTGGGTTTGATCGTGAACGGCGGTCGTTATCGCGTCGAGAAAGCCTTGATCGGTGTTCGGCGCAAAATACATCACGATGCTTGCCCCGGGCGCGACGGCCCCCGCGATTTCCGCATCGAGCATCACTTCAACGTCCGCGTTTTGATCTTGGCCGGGGGTGCTGCCGGCGCCATCGACGGAAACCACCGCGACGTTTTTGGCCGCGATCCCGAGTCCGGAGAGATACGCGGTAAAATCAGTCTGGCTGAAGCCGCCACCCAGCTCGATGATGCCGATGCATTCACCGCTTCCGTCCGCGGTCGTGGGAAAATCATAGAGCCGGGCGATCTCGGTCGGCGTAAAGGAGGCAGTTGGTTGCGCTGCGATCCGCACTCGCGTCGCGGCTTGCGGCCGATTATCCAAGCCCAACACGGCTTGGACGACCCCGGCGAGGTCGGCCGGGACGCTGACGCTCCCCTCGCGCCCGCGATAGCTCACGTCCCCAGCCTGGCAGCGCTTCAGCGTCACGCCGAACGCGGCGCTGAGTTGCGCGACGGTTCCGCGTACGACGACCGTGCGGCGCCCGGCGCTGCTGTCGACGACCGTCAGGCCGTGCGCGCGAGCGAAATCCTCAACTTTTTGCAGATCTGCAGCGTCCGCCCCGTATCGTTCGGTAAAGGCAGCCCGGGAGAGCGCACCCGGTGGCGGCGTACCCGACTCTTTCGACCGTACGAGTAGCGTCACGGTGGTTCGCTCCGCAAGGTCCGCGTCACCCAATACGCGGCTCCCAGGAAGTGGGGACCGCTCGCTGCCGGGAACGATCCATCGGTCCGTCATTGCAATCTGCGACCAGCTAAAACGGGATCTCGTCTTCGAGTTCGTCACCGTGCGAGTCGCCTGGGCTCGACGCCGCCGGGGCCTGCGCGCTGCTGCGGCCACCGTTGAAACCGCGGTCACCCGAGTCGCCGTCGTCGCGGCGCGAAGAAAGCATCTGCATGCCGGAGATCACCACCTCGGTGGCTTGGCGGCGAATCGGCTGACCGGCGTCGTCGCGCAGCTTTGAATCGTCGTAGGAACGAATCGATAGACGGCCCTCGACCAGCACCGGACTGCCCTTCTTCAGATACGTGTTGCACGTCTCGGCGAGCCGTTCCCAAGCGACGATGTCCACGTACATCGTATCTTCCGGCTTAGCATCGCGCTTATTCGGGTTGACGGCGATGCGAAACTTCGTGACGGCCGAACCGGAGTTGACGTAGCGAATCTCCGGATCGCGGGTCAGATTTCCGACCAATATCACCTTGTTGAACGAAGCCGCCATGCCTTATTCCCTTTCGCTGCGTGCACTCTGTGCGAGAGAATACTGCCTCAGAGTGTCAACTGTGTGGCACATATGTTGCTGAAACGCTGCCTGGTAAGGGCGCAGGCGCCGGCGGAGCCGCTGCGGCCAGCGCCACCATGTGCGCCAGCATTTTCGCGTCGAGTCGTATGACGAGCGCGCGTAGCACGTCTTCGTGCAGCTTTAGCTGCCGCTCCAGTTCCTTCGATGCCGCCGGGTCGCTCTGGAACTGCATCACCACGTAGTTGCCCTCGCGCGCGTCGCTGATTTCATACGCGAGGCGCTTCTTGCCGAGACGCTCGACGCCGGTTACTTGACCGCCTTGATTCTTTATAATTTCGGCGATTGCGTTGGCGCGCTCTTCGACTTCGGCTTCTTCCAGCGAAGGTCGCAAAATATACGTAACTTCATAGTCATTCATCGAGCCGGCTATTTCGAGCCAGCCGGGGGACCAGCCTGTGTTCTCCGAAGCTACAAGTCGTCGCTCGGCCGCCCCGCTAGCCCCCAAGGAGTCAGGCCCGGCGCTTGGAAGAAGCCGCTCCTGGCGTAACCGCAGAACGATTCGCTACTGAGGAGAAACCATGCTTGCTAAGACGCTGGTAGGTGTTGCGTTACTGGCACTTTTGTCGGTCGGGTGTTCGTCGAACGCTCCCCTATCGAGTAGCGCCCTCTCGAGCGGCGCGCGAGGGATGGTCCCTGCTGCCCGCGCCGGCACGGGCCATCCGGTGAGCCAATACATCTCCCACGTGATCGTGATCATCCAGGAGAATCGCAGCTTCGAAAATTTGTTCGCGGGCTTCCCCGGGGCAAATGCGCCGATGTCCGGTTGCGTGGCGCCAACACCCTCGCCCTCACCGTCGCCTACCCCCGTGGGCCTTACGAAAGCGCTTCGCCCCCTCGTATTGCGGCACAGCTCGGGTTCGGGCTGCGCGCCGGGTGATACGACGGCGCCCCTGCACCAGGTCACCTTCAACGGCCCGGACATCCGCCACGACTGGACTTCTTCCATCGCCGATTGGGATAACGGCAACATGGACGGCTTCTGGCAGTACGGCGTAAAGCACGGGCAATATCAGGCCTACGCATACGTCCAGCAATCGCTGCTGCAGCCGTACTGGACGATGGCGCAGACGTACGTGCTCGCCGACGCCATGTATCCCACCGAGTTTGGCGGAAGCTTCACCGGCCACCTGACACTGGTTGCCGGAACCGATAACATCCACCAAAGCCCGTCCCGCGCGGAGGTCGATTTTCCAAGCGCTTTGGACGACGGTTGCGATTCGGCGCCGGGTACGAAAACGTCGTTCGTGAACGCGAGGCGAGTCCTCCTCCGCTTCCAAGGCCCGTTCCCGTGTTTTTCGCAGTTTAGTACGATCGCGCAGGTACTGGACTCCGCCAGCGTATCGTGGAAATACTACACGCCGAAACTGCTGGATGCCGGTTTGTGGGAACCCTTCGAAGCCATTTCCTACGTTCGCAACGGCCCGGATTGGAATACCAACATCGTGGCCCCACAAACGCAGATTCTCACCGACCCCGGCAATAGTCAGCTGCCGGCGGTGAGCTTTGTTACCCCGAGCAAAACGGATTCGGACCATCCTACCGCCCACAGCGACAAGGGCCCCTCCTGGGTCGCATCCGTCGTCAACGCGATCGGCGAAAGCTCGTACTGGAACACTTCGGCGATCATCGTCGTCTGGGACGATTGGGGCGGCTGGTACGACAACGCGAGCCCACCGCAACTCGATTACCGCGGATTGGGGATTCGCATACCGTGCTTGATCATTTCTCCATACGCGCGTCAAACGTCACCGAGTCAGCCCGGCTATGTTTCGCACACGCAATATGAGTTTGGAAGCATCCTGCGGTTCATTGAAGAAGCGAACAATCTCCCGTCTATCGGGCCGGTGTCGCAAGGGTACACCGACCAGCGCGCCAACCCGCTGGACGATAGCTTCGACTTCACGCAGCAACCGCGTCCCTTCGTGCCGATCGGCACGAAATACTCGAGATCGCGCTTTCTCCACGAACGCCCGTCGACCGAGCCCGTCGATACGGAATAGCAACGCCGGACCATAATAAAGAGGAACCCCCGAGCTGCTCGGGGGTTCCTCTTTTGTTAGATCGCGCTACTGCTCGAGCTCGTGAACGCTGTTATCTTTAGTGTCGGTATAGAACAGGACCGTATTGCTGTCGCTCGTACCGGTAGCCAGCAGCCCGAACACATGAGCGATCGTGCTCTTGTCGACTGATTTCGTCGCGAGAACCGTTCCGGAGGGCGTCAGCTCGACGAGTTTATTACCGCCGTGCGTGTTGGCGACGACGAGGTTGCCGTTGGGCAGCAACGCCGAGGCAACCGGCGCGTTAAGCGGCGAGCCGCTATAGACCAGCGTCGCGCACGTCGTCTTCTTGTGCTTGCACTTGAACGTCTTCCCGCCGGGCTGCACGACGATCTCGTTCGTTTGAAGCAGGCTGCTGACGTTGGAAACGGCCACGACGGTATTATCGACGCCATCGACGATATAGAGCGTGTCGTTGCAGAGACTACCCTTCCGATGACCGTTGTACTGGATTCCGGATGGCCCCAGCACGCCCCAGCCCGATCCGCTATTGACCGCAAAGCCGCCGATGACTTGCACTTCGTTGGGGTTGCCATACAGACCGACCGCAAACTTAACGATTCCACCCGTCTTCGCATCGCCAACGTAGAGATCCTCAGGCGCGTAGGGTTGGCCACAGAATGCGTCGGCATCCGCAAAGGGTTCCTTGATTGGAGAACCATAGGTTTTTTTGGGCTTGCCGTTTGGATTGAACGCCTCGACGACCCCGCCGGTCAGTCCCGCGCCGTAGACCTCATTCCCGGATGTGATCGCGTCGCCGTCGCATCCCTCGATCTTGCTGTTTTGCACGAGCCTCTTGGGCGTGGAACCCGGCGCGGAGTCCAGCACCTCGATCGTCGTGCCCTTGCCGGCCGTTCCCGAGGAATCGGCGAAATTGCAAACGAGCAACTGGCCTTTCTTTAGGCCGCCAAAGGTAACCCCGACCACGGAAAGCGCGCGCGGACCCATATCTCCGTTGGTTGGATCGACCGTCGATCCGATCACGACGTCCTTCTTGAGCTTTTTGAGAATCGACGTGTTGTCGCGCGGTGACACGGCGTTCCCCTGAACCGAGAACGGTAAGGATGCGTTCGTCGCGCCGGTGTTGGACGGGACCGCACCATTTCCACCGCATGCCGGCGTCGCGACGACGGCCGATACGATGAGGACGAGTCGCCAATTATTTGGTGACATTCTTATTGCTCCAACTCCTGCTGAGTTATTGCTCCAACTCGTGCAGAGTGTTGTCCTTAGTGTTGGTATAGAACAGTGCCGTATTGCTGTCGCTCGTCCCGGTTGCGAGTAGGCCGAACACGTGAGCGGTCGTGCTCTGGTCGAGAGTTTTCGTCGCGAGGACCGTTCCGGAGGGTGTCAGCTCCACGAGGGTGTTGCCGCCCTGCGTGTTGGCGACGACGAGATTGCCGTTGGGCAGTAGTGCCGAGGCTACCGGCGCGTTGAGCGGCGAACCGCTGTGAACGAGCTTCGCGCAGGTTGCGGCCTTATGCTTGCACTTGAACGTTTTTCCGCCCGTCTTCACGACGATCTCGTCCTTAACCAGCAGGTTGCTGGCATTTGAGACCGCCACGATCGTATTATTGACACCGTCCACGACGTACAGCGTGTCGTTGCAACGGCTACCGGTGCGGTGGCCGTTGTATTGCATTCCGGACGGCCCCAAAACGCTCCAGCCGGATCCAGCGTTAACCGCGAAACCGGCGATCACTTCGACTTCCTTTGGATTGCCGTAAAGACCGTCGGCAAACTTCACGATCGAACCGGTCTTGGCGTCCGCTACGTACATGCTTTCAGGCGCGTAGGGCTCGCCACAGTACGCGTCGGCGCTCTCCAGCGGTTCCTGGATCGGGGGGCCGTAAGTCTTCTTGTACTTTCCGGTTTGGTCGAAGTAAGCGACCACGTGGCTCGCCAGCCCCGCACCGTAGACTTGGTTTCCTGACGTGATCGCGGGGCTGTCGCACCCCTGGATCTTACTGCTTTGCACGAAGGTCTTCGGAGTGGATGAAGGAGATGGATTGAGTACTTCGATCGTGGTCCCGTTGCCGGCAGTCCCGGAGGAGTCGGCAAAGTTGCAAACGAGCAGTTGCCCCTTCTTCAACCCGTAGTTAGCACTCACTCCCGAAATCGAACGCGGTCCGGTATCGCCGTTCGCCGGATCGACCGTCGATCCGATTACGACGTCTTTGGTCAACTTCTTAAGAATGGACGTCTTATCGCTCTGGGAAACCGCGTTCGCCCCCAGGATGGAGGGCTGCGTCGCAGCACCGCTCCCTGCCGCGTTGAATGGAACGGCGCCGTTCCCGCCACATGCGGACGTTGCAAGCAACACGCCCGCAACCAAAAGCGCCGAACGATGATTCGAAAAAAGCATTCTAAACCTCGCCAATAATGCAGTGATGACAAAGCGCACTTCGAATCGCCTTTTTGGTCGCCCTGCAAGAGCGAGCGACCGCCGTCACCTTTCAGGCAAAAGTTCTTACAAAGAAAACTATAGTCATCACGGCTCCAATTGCAACGACGACGGCGCGCGCGAGCGGCTGCGGCACGCGTCGAAAGAAGCGCGCACCAAGGTATCCGCCCAGCAACGCGATCGCGGCCATGGGGATCGCGAAGCGCCAATCCACGATTCGCGCGATGATGAAAGGGATCAGCGCAATCCCGTTGATCGATACGGCGAGCACGTTTTTGACCGCGTTTTGTGCGTTGAAACTCGGTAATCCCGAAAAGGCAAGCACCGCAAGCATTAAAATTCCCATGCCGGCACCGAAATAACCGCCATAGATCGCGACCGCGAACTGCACGGCAATCTGCCATGGCGCGTGACGCGGCACGGCGGGAGCGTCGCGCGTGACGTGGGGACTCACCGCGAAGACGAGCGTCGCGAAGAGCAATAGCCAAGGAATCAGGCGTTCGAAGACCGACTGCGGCGTTACCAAGAGCAGGCACGCACCGATCAGCGAGCCCACGATGCTCGCACAAATGAGGGGCAGTAAGAGCCCGCGATGTGCCGCGACTTCTTCGTGGTAACCACGCGCGCTGCCGATCGTGCCGACCCACATCGCCGCGTTGTTGGTTGCGTTAGCCGAAATCGGGGGCACTCCGGCGAATACGAGCGCCGGAAACGAAAGAAAACTGCCTCCGCCGGCAACGCTATTCATCGCACCAGCCGCAAACGCGGCGATTCCCGGAACGAGAACCTGCGCGCTCGACACCTCCGAACGGCTCGCTACAGGGCCGTTCGCTCGCGCTTGGTCACGCGATAGACTCGACGAATATTTTTGAGCGTCTCCAGCTTGGTTAGGAGCTTGTGCAGATGATCGAGATCGCGGATTTGCACGGTAAGGCTCGCTACCGCGACGCCGTCTTTGCGCACTCGGGCGTTCACCGAGCTAACCTGAGTCTTCAGCCCCGAAAAAACCGCCATAATATCCTGAAGCAACTGCGATCGATCGGCGGCTTCGACTTCTATGTCGACGCAATGCGTCAGCCCGGCGTCATCGACCCACTGTGCCTGGAGAATGCGCTCCGGCGTGGCGTTCATGTAGGCGACGTTGGGACAGTCCGCGCGATGTATGCTGACGCCGCGTCCGATCGTCACGTATCCGATGATCGGATCGCCGGGTACCGGCGAGCAGCATTTGGAGAGGCGCACCAGAACGTCGTCCACGCCGGCGATCCGAACGCCGCTGGAACGGCGCACGCTCTTTCGGAGCGTCGGCTTTCGACCGATTTTCGTGAGGTCGACGACGTTATCGTGCTTGACCTCGTCGCGGACGCGATTCGCGACGGCCTGCGCGGACGCATCGCCGAAACCGATTGCCGCGAAGAGATCGGTCGGCGTGGCATAGTTCAGCCGGGAAGCGATTCGTTCGAGCAGCTCGCCCCGCGCAACGTCCGTGCGCAATCCGGCCCGGGCGAGTTCCTGCTCGAGCGCCTCTTGCCCGGCTAACACGTTCTCCTCGCGGCGTTCTTTGCGGAACCACTGCTTGATCTTGTGCTTGGCGCTCGACGTTTTGACGATCGAAAGCCAGTCGAGCGATGGGCGCCCGCTGGATTTGTTGACGAGGATCTCGCAGATGTCGCCATTCTGCATCTGGTAGTCGAGTGGAACGATGCGTCCGTTGATCTTGGCGCCGACACAATGATTGCCGACGTCGGTGTGAACTTGATAGGCAAAATCCAGCGGCGTTCCGCCGGCCGGTACCGAGTAGACGTCGCCGCGCGGCGAGAAGACGAAAACCTGCGAGTCGAAGAGATCGAGCTTCAGATTCTCCATGAAGACGCGCGAGTCGCGCATGTCCTTTTGCCACTCGAGCAGCGCTCGCAGCCACGAGAGTTTGTTCTCGAACTGGTCGGCCTTGCCGCCCTCCTTATATCGCCAGTGCGCTGCGATGCCGTACTCGCCGGTACGGTGCATATCCCAGGTTCGGATTTGGATCTCTAGCGGATCGCCACTCGGTCCCACGACGGTCGTGTGGAGCGACTGATACATGTTTGGCTTCGGCATCGCAATATAGTCTTTGAAGCGGCCGGGCAGCGGCGTCCACATTGCGTGCACGGCGCCCAGCGCCGCGTAGCAGTCCTTTACGCTATCGACGATGATGCGAATCGCGGTGAGGTCGTAGATCGTCGAGAAGTCGCGGCCTTTGCTGATCTTTGAATAGATCGAGTAAAAGTGTTTCGGCCGCCCCTGAATCTCTGCGTTGACCTTCAGCTCTTTGAACTCGTCACGGAGCCGCGCGATCGCCTTTTCGACGTCGGCTTCGCGTTCGCGCCGGGTCTTTGCAACGCGCTCCACGATGTCGTGGAAACCTGCCGGATCGAGATAGCGAAGACACTCGTCTTCGATCTCCCACTTGATTTTCCAAATTCCCAGGCGGTGCGCGATCGGTGCGTAGATATCGAGCGTCTCTCGGGCGATGGCTTGTCGCTTCGCATCCGGCAGGCTCGCGAGCGTCCGCATGTTGTGCAGGCGGTCGGCCAATTTGATGATGATGACCCGAATGTCTTTGGCCATCGCCAAAAACATTTTACGAAGATTCTCGACCTGCGCATCTTCCTTTGATTGATACGGAATGCGGGTCAGCTTGGTCACGCCGTCGACAAGGCGTGAAACCTCTTCACCGTACCGCGCGGCGACCTGCTCGTTGGTGATCGAGGTGTCTTCCACCACGTCGTGCAGCAACGCGGCGGCGATGGTCTCATGATCCATCTCCAGGTCCGCAAGAATTCCCGCAACGGCCAAGGGGTGTTCGACGTACGACTCACCCGAGGCACGTCGCTGGCCTTGATGGGCGGCCACGGCGAGCTCGTAGACGCTCATCAACGTCCCCGGGTCGGTGGACGGGTCGTAGCGGCGAACTCGTTCGATCAGCTCGACGATGCTCATGAGTATCGGGTCATTATACAACAAACGACGCCCGCGGCCCGGGCGCCGCACCCCGCGAGACGCTAGGGCGGCGGAGCCGAGGGGCTGGGCGCCGGCGTTACCGTCTCGATGTCGAGCCGGTTCTTAAAGAGGATCGTCGCGATCTTTCCCTGAGCGTCGAGGGCCAGCCACAGGTAGATGTTGCCCGAGAGGCAGCGCATCTGAAAGAAATAGCCGCGCGCCCCGGCGGGGAAGCTGGCGTCGATCCAGCGGCCCATGTAGATCACGTCGGTCAATGGACCAAGCTGCGCCAACGCCTGCGATGATTGGGCAATCTTCGCGTCGCTGAGCTTCTCGAGGACTTGCGGTGCGTAGAGGCTCTTGTTCACCGTGCCGGCCTGCCACTGGACGAACTGTTGCCGCGCGAGCCGGTTCATCGCCGGATCGGGAACGGGCGTGGGCGAGGGCGATGGCGTCGGAGTGGGATGCGGTCGCGCCGGCGCCGGAGCGGCTAGTCCGAAGATAACCAAAGCCGCAATGGGCAGCGATGCCGCGACGAACTTCATGTCAAGCTAATATGAAACGAATGAGACGACTTCGTGGCCCTGGAGCTTCTCGCGCCCGTGGAGATCGTTGAGCTCGACCAAAAAGGCAAAGGCCTCGACGCGGGCGCCGAGACGCTCGAGCAGCCGTGCCGTCGCGGCCGCGGTGCCGCCCGTTGCGAGCAGGTCGTCCACCACGAGTACCCGCTCGTCTTTTGCCAGAGCGTCGGCGTGGATCTCCAGCGAATTCGTTCCGTATTCGAGCGCGTACTCTTCGCTGAGCTTATCGTGCGGCAACTTGCCGGGCTTGCGCACCGGAATGAATCCGGTGCCGATCGCGTATGCAATCGGTGCGCCCAAAATGTACCCTCGTGCCTCGATGCCGACCACGTGATCGATGCCGCGACCGATGAATCGTTCGACAAAAAGGTCGATCGCGCGACGAAAGCCTTGCTTATCTTTCAACAACGGGGTAATGTCACGGAAAAGGATCCCGGGAATCGGAAAATCCGGGATCGCTCGAATGAGGGCTTCGATCTCCACGAACAGCCGGTTTGAGTCGGGGGATCGAAGGGCCTGCAGAAAGGATGAACATGAAGAAACCGCAAGCCCTGGCGGCCGTAATGACGGTTGCGCTTGCTGCCAGCGCGGTCGCGCCTGCGCTAGCCAACGGTGCGGGCAGCACCACGACGATCATCGTTCTCAGCGCCGCTGCCGCTGCTTCGGTTCCGCTAGTGGTGAACTACAACCACAAAGTTCGCGAAAAGCGGGCGGAAGAACAGGAGGTAGCGCGGCGGCAAGACGCCTATCGCGACTGGTTCTATCACAAGTACGGCTATTACCCGACCTACGATCAGTTCAGGCAATGGTACGTACAGACGTACAACACCAGTCCGCAATAGAACGCCACATCGCCAAGACGCCGAGCCAACCCTAACCGGACGGCTCGGCGTTCTCTTTTAGAGTATGAAGCGGTCTGCACGCAGCGATGCCGAGCTTGCCGAAGCGGAGTCGACGAGAAGATTGCTGCTCGCGATCGCCATCTCGATCGCGCTTCACGAAGTATTTGCCGGACTCGTTCCGGCCGGCCTGACCCGCACAACCGCGGGCCGCGAAATCGTCACGCGCGCGCAAATCATGCGCGTCGCCGTTCGTGCCCGGCCTGCACCTACGCCGCGGCCGGTCGCCGTCGTCGTGCAGTTGCACCCGATTGAATCGGCAACTCCTCGCTCGATTCAAGCCCCTCCCGGTAAGGCCGCGCCGCATGTGACCCGGTCCGCCACATCCGTGCGGGTAGCGAGTACGGAGCGCTCGGATTCGAAGCCCGTATGGGATGCGGTCGCTGCGGGAACGAGAACCGGCGCGCTCGCCGTCGCGAATGGCAAGGCCGGCGCGCCGAGCTTCGGTTCGGTGCAGAACGGAGACGGCGAAGCAGCGCCGAGCGGCAACGCGCCGTGCGGCTTCGTCACGTTCTCCGATCCGCACGGTTCGCAGTACGATTCGCGCACGCGCGGCTTCTGGGTGGACATTCGAATGTCGGTGCGCTTCGCGGACGGCTCGCTGCAATCGCTGATCTTGGACTATCCCTGGTACTATCCGAGCGAAGCGACAAACCCGTGGTCCGACCAAAACCTCAAAGATCCAAACTTTCCAACACGCTTTCAGCCGCCACCGCCCGAAAAGTCCGCCGCCGAGCCGCAGCTCGTGAAGTACGTGATTGCGCACAGCACGCCCGAAGGACTAACGCTGCTGCGCGACTGCCCACCCCCCACTCGCTCAAGCTAACGTCACGAAACGATGCGTCGTTAGACTTTGAGCTCGACTTTTTCGAGTGCACCCTTCGTCGGCACGACGTGATGATTTAGGCGCAGTTGTTCGGGCTCATAACCGAAGGCCAGGCCCAAGAGCTGCGGCAAGTGGAAGATGGGAACGTCGATCTCTTTTTTGAGAACGCGCGCTGCATCGGGTTGTTGGGCGTCGAGGTTGAGGTGGCAGAGCGGGCAGGGAGTGACGAGCAGATCGGCGCCCTTCTCCTTTGCCTCGATGATGTGGTTGCCGCCCATCGCCAAAGCCTTTTCACGATTGAACGTGGCCATCGGAAAGCCACAACACTTTGTCGAGCCGCGATACTCAACCGGTTCGGCGCCGAGCAGCGCGATGAGCCGCTCGAGATAGCCTTTGCGTTCGGGCCGTTCCTTTAAGCCGAGCGATTCCACCGGACGCAGAATGTAGCAGCCATAGAACGGCGCGATCTTCAGTCCGGTCAACTTACGTTTGATTGCGCTGGCTACGCGGTCGATGCCGATATCCTCGAAGAGCATCCAGAGCAAATGCTTCACCTTCGTCGTGCCGGTGTAGCGAAAGCCCTGATCGGCAATGGTCGCGTTCGCGCGATCGAGCCGCTCCTTCTCGCGCGTCAAGTGAAAGTTGTGACTCGAGAGCACGCCCTGACAGGTGCTGCAGATCGTCATCAGATCCGCGCCTTCGGCTTCCGCCATCGCCAGCGTTAAACCATTGAGCGCGTCCGCGAGATCGGGATTCTGTTCGCTCAACACGCCGGCGCCGGTGCAGGGCGCCTGCGTCAGTTCCTCGAGCTCGAGACCGAGGTTTTTGGCGATGAGCGTGGCGGAAACATAGAGTTCGGGACAGGCGCCTTTCGAGACGCAGCCGGGGTAGAACGCAACCTTCACTTAAATCGTCCTCCGACCCGTTCGAAAATCGCCTTGATTCGATTGACTCCGGGAATCTTTTTGTGGATGAGTGGCGGCAGCTTGCCGGCGCGCACCAGATTGAACGCGCTGGGCAACGTCTTGAGCTGCTCGATAATGTTGAAAAAGCCGATGGATTTCGGCATGAGCGTCAGCTCGTTGAGCCGTCCGCTCTCTCTGACCGATTCGGCAAAGGCATCCGCATGGCGCGTGCCGGGATTATGCGTGAAGCCGGCGTCCACCGCCATTCTGCGCAGCTTCAAGATTTGTTCGAGCGGTGCGACGCCCTTGGGGCATTGCGTCACGCACTCATAGCAATGCGTGCAATCCCATATGCCGCCGCTCTGGCTGTACTCACCCAAACGCTCTTCGGTCTTGGCGTCGCGCGGGTCGGCCGCGTACCGATAAGCCTGCGCCAACGCCTGCGGGCCGAGGAAATCCTGGTTGACCGCAAACGATTCGCAGTCCATCAGGCAGGCTCCACAGCTGATGCAGCTCACCTCCTGAATTAGCTCTTCCATGGAGGCGTTCGCCACCCGATACTCTTCATTCGGCGGAGGTATCGGCTGTTTATTTTCAAGCCAGGGTCTCACCGCGAGGTGTTTATCCCAAAACGGCTTCATGTCGCATACGAGGTCGCGAATGATCGGCATCGAGGGCGGCGACTCGACGCGAGTCTTTCCGTCTTTCGTGAACTCGGCAAGTTTGCTCTTGCACGCTAGGTGCGCGTGACCGTTGATCCACATCGCGCACGAGCCGCAGATTGCGCTGCGGCAGGCGCACCGCACGGCAACCGTCTGGTCTTGATACTCGCGAATCGCTATTAGGGCGTCCAGGACGACGGCGTGTTCCGGGAGGTCGACGGTATATGTCTGATAGCGGCGCGCGGGAGAACGGTCCCACGGCGCCGGGTAGGGCTGGCCCGGCTTCGCGCTGTCGGCGTATGTGCCTTCGGGATTGTAACGCCCGACTTCGATCGTGAATTCCATTTTAGTAGGTCCGCACCTCGGGCTTCCAGCGAGTGATCGTGACGGGAACGAAGGAGATTTCCGCCTGTTCTCCGTCGACGCATGTCAAGACGGTGTGTTTCAACCAAGCTTCGTCGTTGCGTTCGGGATGTTCCACGTGGGTGTGGGCGCCGCGGCTCTCCTTACGTTCGATCGCGCTGCGAATGATCGCGTCGCCGCAGTCCAGCAAGAAGCCGAGCTCGAGTGCGAACGTCAGGGCTTGATTGAACACGCGGCCCTTGTCGCCGACCGCGATCTTTTCGTAACGCTTTTTGAAGCCTTGCAACTTGTCAAGCGCCTCGTGCAATCCGGCGTCGGTGCGATAGAGGCCGACTTTGTCGTCCATCATCGTGGCCAGCTCGAGGCGCAACCCTGCGGGCGTGTCTCCCGTGTACGGCCGCGCCAGCAACTCTTGCAGCCGTGCTTGCTCGGAGCGCAACAACTCCTCGCCGCCCCCTGGCGCCGAGTTGGCCTTCGCGAATGCGGCCGCCGCCTTTCCGGAGCGGCGTCCGAAGACGATCGTGTCGAGCAGCGAGTTGGCGCCGAGCCGATTCCCGCCGTGCACGCTGACGCAGGCGACCTCGCCGGCCGCGTAGAGACCCGGCATCGCCGTCGCGCCCTCAACGTCCGTTTTGATGCCGCCCATTTGATAATGCATACCGGGGCGAACCGGGACCGGTTCTTTGATCATGTCGATGCCGAGATAGTCGAGGGCCATCTCGTGAATCTGCGGAAGCTTCTTGAGGATCACGTCCGGACCGAGATGGCGCAGGTCGAGCAGCACGTTACCGTTGATGCCGCGCCCCTCTTTGATCTCCGTCGCTTCGGCGCGCGACGTGACGTCGCGCGCGGCGAGCTCCATTTTGTTGGGCGCGTACTTCTTCATGAAGCGCTCGCCCTCGGAGTTGAGCAGGTACGCGCCCTCGCCGCGCGCAGCCTCGGTCATCAAGAAGCCGCTGCCGGCCAGCGTCGTCGGATGGTATTGCACCATCTCCATGTCCATCAAAGGGGCGCCCGCGCGATAGGCGAGCGAGTAGCCGTCGCCGGTGCAGATCAACGCGTTCGTACTCGGCTCGTACAAGCGGCCGAGGCCGCCGCTCGCGACGACCACGGCTTTGGAGCGCAGCAAGTGCAGCTCGCCGGTAATCATCTCAAGCGCGACGAGTCCGCGACAGGCGCCATTTTCAACGTACAGGCTCGTCGCGAACCACTCTTCGTAGACTTTGACGCCCGCTTTGAGAATCTGATCATACAACGTAACGAGCAGCGCCTGTCCGGTAATATCGCCGACGAAATAGGTGCGGGCTTGCGAAGCGCCACCGAAGGCGCGCGTTCCCAGCCTGCCGTCCGGACCGCGGTAAAAGATAACGCCCATGTGCTCGAACTCGATGATGTCGCCGGGCGCCTCTTGGCACATCACCTCGACGGCATCCTGATCGGCGAGATAGTCGCTTCCCTTGACCGTATCGAATGCGTGCGACTCCCAGCTGTCGGTCTCGCTGATCGCGGCGTTGATGCCGCCCTGTGCGGCACTCGAGTGGCTGCGAATCGGGTGCACCTTTGTGACGATCGCGGCGTCGGCGCCCTGGCGGGCCGCTTCGAGCGCGGCTCGCATGCCGGCCAAGCCGGCGCCAAGGACCAACACGTCGTGATCGTACGTCATGAGTGGCCTCTAGTTTCCCGAAAGAACGCACCTACATTCCGAACGCCTGTTCGGCTTACTATCCAAGCATCTTCTGTCAACGGCTTTAGAATAATATGTTTACGCGCCTGGAGAATATGCGTTTCGTAGCCCGGTCACGTTGAGAGGCCCGGCTGACGTTCTGCTAGGCAAGCGATGCTAGAGCTCGAACCATTTTTCCAATCGAGTCAAGCGCGAGGTATCCGGTATGTGCACGTGCCGCTCAGATCGACCCGCGACGTTGTTCGGGCTTCCGCTCGCCGGGAGCCATCGGTGCATGGCGGGCGAACCCGCTATTCGGCGGCGTGACTGGCTCGCCGTGGTCGGATCGGCGGCGGCCTGGCTTGCGGCGTCCCCGGCGCTCGCCGCAGCCAAGCTCTATGGGACCGTGGTGCAATACGATTTCGTTTCGTCGGGCGTCGTCAAGGGTTCGCAGACGACGCTGCGATTGCCAGACGGCTCGGTCGACGTGCGTTTCGAATTCACCGACCGCGGGCGCGGTCCTAAGCTGCGCAGCACGATCGCGCTCGATGCTTCCGGATTGATCGCGAAGCTGCACACGACCGGTTACAACTACTTGAAAGTATCCGTCGACGAACGCTTCGTCACGCGTAATGGCGTGGCGTCGTGGAAGAATGCCGCCGAACGAGAAACGCATCGCAGCCCGACGCCGCGCTTCTATTCGAGCATGGATGGAACGCCCGAAGAAGGGGCGATCTTAATCCGCGCCGCGCTCCGCGCTGCGAAAGCCTCACTGGGCCTTTGGCCAAGCGGCGTTACGCAGGTCTCCGGCGTGCGAACGATCGCAGTGAGCAACGGTCGGCAGAGCAAACGCGTGACGATGTACGAAGCGACGGGCCTAGATTTTACGCCAATCAATCTTTGGCTGGACGACCGTGGCGAGCTCTTCATGTCGGGCAGCATCTGGGGCGCGGTGATTCGAAGCGGATGGAACTCCTCGCTTTCGCAGCTCTTCGATGCTCAAAACGAGCGGGTCGCCGAGCTTGGCCGGCAGATCGCACGCACGCTTCCGCAGCGCACCGGCACCGCGATTGCGATCACCAACGTCGCGCTCTTCGATTCCGAAGCCGGCAACGTCGTTCCCAACGCGACGGTTGTCCTGCGCGGCGACAAAGTCGCCGCCGTCGGGGGCCCCGAAGTCGGCGTTCCGAGCGACGCCCGCCGGATTGACGGCAGCGGCAAATCGCTATTGCCGGGACTATGGAACATGCATATGCATCTCGATGCTAGCTTCGGCCCGCGGCTGCTGGCGGAGGGCGTCACCACGATCCGAGACCCCGGTAATGCTCCCGACTACATCGCGAAGACAAAAGCGCAATTCGAGAGCGGCGAGCTCGCAGGTCCGCGCGTCATCATCGCCGGTCTGATGGACGGCACCGGAAAGTACACGGCGCCGATCGGAACGACCACGGCCAGCGCGTCCGATGCGATCGCGCAAGTGCATCGGTGGAACGGGCTCGGCGCGGTGCAGATCAAGATCTACAGTTCCATGGATCCCAAACTGGTGCCGGTGATCGTGAAGGAAGCGCACTCCCTGGGAATGCGGGTTAGCGGTCATATTCCGGCCGGGATGCTCGCGCAAGACGCGGTGCACGAGGGCTTCGACGAAATCCAGCACGTCAATTTCCTTTTTTTGAACTTCATGCCCGACGTGATGAACCGTACGCAAACACCTATTCGCTTGACGGCGACGGCGGAGCGCGCCGGGACGATCGACTTGCAAAGCCAGGCCGTCAAAGACTTCATCGCTCTGCTGAAGGCGAAGGATATCGTCAGCGATCCGACGGTTGGAATCTTTTACACCGACACGATGACGCGAACGGGTGACGTCGAGTCGACGGGATTCGCTGAAATCGCCGACTGGCTTCCGGCGCAGGTGAGTCGGACGCTTACGACCGGCGGGCTGCCGCTGGGTCCGGGCCTCGAAGCCAAGTATCGCGCTTCTGCGACAGCGTACCTCGACATGATCGCGCTCCTCTATTCGAGCGGGATTCGCATCGTCGCGGGAACCGACGACCTGCTCCCAGGCTTTGACCTCATTCACGAGCTCGAGCTTTACGCGCAGGCCGGCATTCCGGCCGCGCACGTGCTGCAGACAGCAACGATCCAGCCGGCGCGCGTCATGCATATGGACGATCGGCTCGGCTCGCTGCGTCCCGGTAAACTTGCCGACGCTATCGTCGTGCACGGCAATCCGCTCCAGGATATCTCGCAGCTTCGCAAGGTCGGCACGACGATCAAGGGCGGCGTCATGTACGATGCGCGCGCGCTTTATGCGACCGCCGGCGTCCGGGCTCCCGCCGTCTAGTCTGTCTGCGCTCCTGCGGGTCGCAGGACGGCGACCATGGTCGGACGGCTTCTCGAAGCGTCGCCACGCTTGACGAGGCCGGCGGCGCGGGAGGCCAGCCAGTACCCTTCGTGGAGCAGTCCGCCGCGACGCGCGAGGGACATCGGCAGGCTTTCGCGCCGAAGCACGCGGCCTTGTGCATCGAGCTGCGCGGAGTGCGCGCACGTAAAGGTGTGCAGCACCGGATAGCGCGCGTTGTACTCGCTAAAATCGACGAACTCCGCGCGGCAACCCACGCGCTCGGCGAGCACTTTGATCGACTCCTCGGAGAACCACCAGAGATGCACCGGCGGGAGATCGGTGCTCCAGGGCTGATCGTAACCATAGTAAGTGCGGTTGGGCGTCGTTAGAATGATCGATCCGTTCGGTGAGAGTAAGCGGACCGCGCCCGCAATGACGGTCAGCGGATCCTCGAGATGCTCGATGACCTCAACCATCACGATGGCGTCGAATTTTTTATCGGCAGTGGCTGCATACGATTCCACCGATTCGGCTTGATAGAAGTCACCGTACGCCCGCGTCGCCTGTTCGACGGCTTCCCTTGAAATGTCGATGCCGACAACGTCGTAGCCGCCGCGCTTGAGCGCATACGTAAAGTAGCCTAAACCGCATCCGGCCTCGAGCACTGACCTGGCCCGGTGTTCATGCAACACCGAATGTACGCCCCACGCCGCGTCCACGTGTGACGTCAAGTAGCGCAGCGGATCGCGCACCCGAACGATGCGCCGGGCGTATTGAAAATACCGATCGTACCCCGGCGCCCCGCCCGGCACCGCGTAGATCGCGTTGTAGACCCGGGGATCGACTTTCCGCGGGTTTGCAACCATTGTCTTACAATTGTCGCAGTCCAAAATCGCGTAGACGTTGGGCTCCTGATAGCCCGGAACGGTGCCCGCACTGGCGAGCCGTCGCCCGCATAAATCGCACGTCATCGGACGATGTTTCGCCGCCTAGTCGCCGCGACCCATCGTCGCAGTAGGCTTCCGACTCACCACGTCAGGAGGCTGCATGCTGCAAAACGTTACGGCGACGCCCGCGCGCCGAGCACTCGAGTTCGGAATCTATCGCGACGGCGACAACAACCTCGACGCGATCCAAGAATCCACGCTATCGCAGGCATTGCGCACGAGCCAGCGGGATTCACGCATCGAGTTCACGGTCGAGGACACGACGCGTCTTCGGGCCGACGGCGATGCGATCGATTCCGGGCCGCTGCACACGGAGCAGTACACGATCGCCGACGGCGACGTGGCCCGCGTGCATATCGCCAGAGCCCACGAGATGAGCGATGAAGCAAACCTCGCGCGCTTTGTCGCTCACACGCTCGACAACGCGCAGGCCAGCGGCGCGCGCCAGACGTGGATCGATCTCGTCGATCATGGCGGCGGCGACGGGGGCGGCCTGGAAACCCGCGACGGCAGCGTGATGTCAATGCCCGATATCGCAAAGGCGATTAGCGATGGCGTTGCAATACACGCTCACGCACATCCCGAAGATGCCGGGCGCAACGTCGACGGAATCGTCGCGAATCAATGCTTGATGGATACGATGGGTTTTGCCGATGCGTTGTCGCGCGCCGGCGTCAAATATCTCGCTGCCAGCCCAGAAACGATGCTCGCGCCGGGCGTTCCCAGCAACGTCGCTCACGCCATCGCCGCGCACGAAGGCGATCCCAACGCAATGTCCCAAGCGGTCGTCAACGACGTAATGCGAACCAAGTACGACGCCGGCGATTTCGGCGGCTTCGGACCGGCCGCAGCCTTCGACGTTCTCGACCTCAACCGTGATAAGATCGCACGAGCCGAAACCGCAATCAAGCAGTTAAACGATCACGTTGCCGCTGAGGCGAGCCAGCACGACGTGCGCCGCACGATTCGCGAAGATGCGCGAGCTATCGACGGTATGGCACGCTTTCCCGAGGCGACGAACGACATGCCGTGGCGCGCCGATCGTCCGGCTATCGCCTTCTACGAAACGCTGGCAAACGACGCTCGCTTGAGTGGAACGATTCGCGGCGACGCAAAAACTGCGGCCGACGCCGTGCGCGACCTCGTGCTCTCGCATCGCGAGAGTGACCACTTCACCCCGTTCGGCGGATCCGACTACTCTGATGCCGAGGGTCCGACCGTGCACCTTCCCACGTCGCAGAGGCAAATCAATCCGTGGGCCTCAGCCGGCGTCAACGAAACCGACAACGATTTCTACAACGCCGTCGACGAAGCCGCGATGACGCGCGTGATTTCCTAGCGGCGCAGATCTACGCGGGATGGGTAAATCGGCCGATTGATGATGCGCTCCAGGGTGGCCGCCGGCGCGTTCAGCGCGAGATTGCAAAAATGGAGAAACGCCTCGCGCGTCGCTTCGCCCTCGGCGTAGCGCTCGTTGCGTTCCATCTGAACTTTTCCGCCGACGGGTAAGAATCGCACGGATCGGCCTTCTTCGTCTTCTCCGACTTCGATGAGGCCGGAATCGAGAAAGATCCGCAGCGCCGCGCCGACTGTGCGATCTTGTACACGTTCGATCGACAGAATACCGGCAATCTCGGAGTTGTCGCCGCGCAAGACGCCGCTTCGCGCAAGGAGCTTCATGCCGCGGTACAGCTCGCGCAGCCGGCCCAGCGGCGGCGCGTCGAGCTCGATGAGATATTCGTTGATACCACGATCGTGCTCGCCATAGAGCAAGTGTATCGCCGCCGGCGCCCCGTCGCGACCGGCTCTCCCGGCCTGCTGATTGAACTCTCCAAAATCGAAGTTGAGGTGATAGAGCACGACGTTGCGCACGTCGGGAAGATCGATGCCTTCGCCGAACGCAGACGTCGCGACCACGACGCGCAGCCGGCCTTCACGGAAGAGCCTCTCGACTTCCAGCCGCTCCGAGTTCGGCATTTTTCCGTGGTAGAACATCACCTGGTTTCCAAGCGACTTGCGCAAGCGCCGTGCGATCTTTGCGACTTCGGGTCGCGAATTGCAGTAGACGATGCCTTTCTCGCTTCCACCGTCAGCCTCGCCGAATAACTCGATTAAATACGCGACCTTGTCTTTCGTTCCGCGCACATCGCGGACGCGCAGATTCTCGCGTATCGTTGGGTCGATCACCCAGGCATCGATTCGCAGATCCTCGACGATGCGGCGAAAGGCATCGTCGCCGGCGGTCGCCGTGAGGGCGAGCACTTGGGGGGCGCCCAGCGCGCGAATCGTGGCGGCTAAACGGGCGTAAGCCGGCCGGTGGCGCGACTCTTGCAGATGGTGCGCTTCGTCGACCACCACGAACGCCGGTAGGCTGCGCCCCTGGAGCGCATCTCGATGGAACTCCAGAAACTCCGGCGTTGCCAGCACGACGTCCCACGCCCCGTCACGCAATGACGCAAACAGATCCTCGCGCTCCTCGTTGTCGATTGAGCCGTTCGCGCGAAAGCAGCGCAGCCCGAGCGGATCGAGCGTTCGCCGCAGCGCTTCGTATTGATCGTTGGCCAGCGCGCGCAACGGATAGACGACGAGCGTCTTGACGGCTCCCGCAAAGGCGCGCAACGCCGCGGCGTACTGAAAGCAGAACGACTTTCCCCGCCCGGTCCCCAGCACCGCCAACGTGTTTTTGCCGGCGTCTACGCGCTCCAGAACGGCGAGCTGTGCGTCGTGCGGCTGCGCGCTTCCGAGCAACGCCGAGCGTACGAGCTCGGCGAGGTCGCTCTCGGCACTCGGACGACCGTGAAGTGCCCCATCCCCTCGTTGACCACGGGCGACTGATGCGACGGCTTCGCGCTCGATCAAGATATTGACGCCGCGATGCTTCGTCTGGCCTGGTACCGGCGACGTTCCCCCCGTTAACGACGCAACCCGAGCCCGGTAGCGCGCGCCCGCGTCGATCAACGGCGCGAGATGCGCGGCCAGCCGTTTATTGAAAAAGCCGAGCTGAAGGTTGCCGTAGTGCACCGCGATGGCGTTGGCGTCGTGCGGATTGTGCGGCTCCCTCCGCAGCTCCAGCACCGCGTCGGCGCGCAAGCCGGCAATCACGTCTTGCCGTCGCTCGAAGGAGACGCCGGCGATCTTTGTATGAAAGCGCGGCGCGTCACCGATCGTCGCGTACGGATCGTTGAGGTACCGATCGCTTTGCGCAAAGACGCGCTCGATGAACTCGTCGGCAGCGTCCGATGACGCAGCCTGTCCCGAGCTTGTCGAAGTAAGCGCGCGAAACGCCGCCTCGAAGGCAGCCTCCGATGGCGTCGGAGGCGGCAAGCCTCTATTCCTTAGCTTGCCCTGGGCCTGTCGAAGGGTCGAGGTCTTCGAAGTTGAGCGCGATTTCCTCGTGTCCTTGCTCCATAGCCGCGTCGTGCAGGCCGGCGGTCTGCGCGTCGAGCGGATCGATCAGTGCGTCGTCACCCGCGTAGGGCTCCTCGATTGCAATGGCGCCGCCGTCGTCGCGCTTCTTACGATAGCGCGGCGGTGTGGCGGGCGCCACGCTGCGTGCCGCCTTGGCTTTTTGCCGCCGCTCGCGCCGAGCCGCGACGATATCTTCGCGCGCGACGCCGCTGCGGCTCTGCAACGCCGATGCTTCCGATCGCGCGCGCGAAGTGACCGTACGATCTTGCGCGAGACCGGCGCGGCGGCGCTTCGCGGCCGCCTCGAGTTGGCGCTTGCGAAAGGCCAGCACCAACGGCGCCGAGTAAAAAATCGAATGGTATCCGCCCGAGCAGATACCGACGAGGAGCGCAAAGGCGAAGTTCTTTAAGGATGCGCCGCCGAGCGCGAGCAGCGCGACGAGCGTAATCACGACCGTTGCCAGCGTGTTGAAGGAACGCGTCATCGTCTGCTTGATCGATTCGTTGACGATCCTGTCGTAGGCGACCCCGGCCATGAGTTTGGTGTTCTCACGAATTCGGTCCAGGATGACGATCGTATCCATTACGGAATAGCCGATGACCGTCAGGACCGCGGCGAGAAACGCATCGTCGGCGCGCCGATTGGCTAAGGCGTAGATGCCGATCATCATCGCCGCGTCGCGTACCAGCGCGATGACGGTGACCAAGCCGAAGATATAGTTCCAACCGAAACGGAAAGCGATGTACAGGAACTGAATGCCGAGCGCAATCACCAGCGCCCAGAGCGCTTTGATCAGGTATTCGCGCCCCAGTGACGGACCCACCGACGTGATCTGCGACGCAGCCCGATCGACCGGCGCCACGGTGTTGAGCGCATTCCAGACCGGCGCCGAATCGTTGGCGTACGCCGTCTGCGTCTCAATGACGAAGCCTTTGCCGTCGTTGCCGGCGGTTGTGACCGACTCCTCGGTCATGCCGAGACCCGAGAGTGCCTGCTTTACGCGGTCCGCGGTCGTCGGCTGCGTGAACCGCACCGCGATGTCGGTACCGCCGGTAAAGGACAGGCCCAAGCGCAGCATCCGCGACGGCTGGAATCCATTGCCGCCCGCAAAGCCGTGATAGATCATCGAGCCGAAGCCCAACGCAATGACGAGGTACGAGATCGTCGAAACGACGCGGAACCATCCGACGATATTCCAATTTAGTCTGCGAAACAGCATTAGTGGGCCACTCTATGCGGTCGCCTTGGAAAAGATGCCGAGCTCGGAACGCTTGACGCCGTAGAGCTCCGGCGTCGTGAGGATCTCGTTGTCAACGAGAGTGTCGACGAAGAAGCGCGTGATGAAGACGGCGGTGAACAGCGACACGACGGTGCCCCAAAACAGCGTGAAGGCGAAACCTTTGACCGTTCCGGTGCCGAGCATGTAGAGCACGCCCGCGCCGACGATCGTCGTGAAGTGGCTGTCGAAGACGGCCGAGAACGCACGTTGGAATCCAACGCGGACCGCCCCGCGCATCGTCTTGCCGTTCCAGAGCTCTTCTTTGATGCGCTCGAAGATCAGCACGTTCGCGTCGACGGCCATGCCGATCGAGAGCACGAAGCCAGCGATGCCCGGCAGCGTCAGGCTCGCCTGCGAGAGCGCTAGAATCGCCATCATCACGAGCACGTAGATCGCTAGCGCGAGATCGGCGAGAAAGCCCGGCAGGCGATAGACCAGGATCATGAAGAGTAGCACGAGACCGAGCCCGAGCATCGCGGCGCGCATCGACTGAATCAAGTCGATCTTGCCCAGGGTCGGACCGATCGTCTCCTTCTCGATGATCTTGACGCTGACCGGCAGGGCGCCGGCGTTGAGCTCGTTGGCGAGCGTTATCGTCTGCTCTTGCGTGAAGTTGCCGGTGATCTCACCACTGTCGTAGATCGGGCTAATGACGGTCGGCGCCGAGAGGTAGCGATGGTCGAGAAAGATGCCGAGCGGCTTTTGCACGTTGGCTGACGTCAGCTTGCCAAACCTCGCCGGATCCTTGGTTTGAAACGTGATGTCGGGGCGGCCGGCTTGGTCGTAACTGGCTTGCGCGGCTTTGAGATCCTTTCCGGAGTAAACGACCTTGCCGCTGAGATCGTAGGCGGCCTGAGCGACGTATTTCTCGGCCGCCGCCTTGTCTTTCGGCGAAACGTTCGGTTGCGCCAGGGTTGCGAGAGCGGCTTCAGCTTTCTGCACGACGTCGAACGGCACGATCTTGTATTCAAGCACCGCGACCTGCTTGAGCACTTGCTCAGCCTGATCCGGGTTCTTCACCGCGGGAAGCTCGACCAAGATGCGATCGCTTCCGACGTTGCTGATCGACGGCTCCGCGACGCCCAAGCTGTTGATGCGGCGATCGATGACCTCGCGCGTCTGCGCCTGAACCTGCGTCGTGATCTGCGGCACCTCTGCCGTCGGGTAGAGCTGCAGCAAGAGCCGCGCGCCACCCTGCAGATCGAGGCCGAGGTGAATCTTCTTCTGCACGGGCAACGCCTGCCAGAGCGAGACCGCGCAAATCGCGACGACGACTAGCGCCTTAAACGGCGCCTTTAAATTCTTCCAGTTCATCGGAGCCGGTGGAGCTTAGCCTTCAAGCGGCGCCGGGCCTGCCGCAGCGCCGCCAGGCTCCCGCCCCCAAAGGCGCCGGCCGATCGCGAGCAGCCCCACGATCGCGACCGCGGCGGTCGCACTCCAAAGAGCGCCTTGCGTGACTCGGCCGTAGATGAACCCACCCGTCGCGAAAAGCGCGCCGTACACCGCCGCCAAGCCGAGCACCCATCCCAGCAGCGCGAGCGGGAGCGAGTCGGGCGAAGCCGCCAGCAGGTTCTGCCGGCGAACGCGCGCCCAACCCGGCCCCGCCGGCCGAACCTTTGCGTAAAAGCGGGCTAGGACGTGCGCGTCCACCGGCGGGGTTAGAAAAGTGACGGCAACCCACACGAGCGTCGTCACGCCGATTGTCGTCAGCAGCGTGTCGACGCTGTTGACCGCGTGGCCCATTTTGGCGGCAACGAAAAATGCGAGCGACAGCGCGAACGATGCCGCCATCGCGCTGACTTCGCTCCACGCGTTGATGCGCCACCAAAACCAGCGCAGCAGATAGATTAGTCCGGTGCCGGCGCCGATCGACAGCAATAAGTTGAAGGCATTCTTCGCGTTGTCGAGCGCGAGCGTTAAGGCTACGCCAAACAGCATCAACAACACCGTCACCAGGCGACCGGCAAAGACGAGCTCGCGCTGGCTCGAGCCAGGCCGGATGAAACGCTGATATAGATCGTGCACCAGGTACGACGTGCCCCAGTTGAGATGCGTCTCGATCGTGGAGCGATAGGCCGCAAAGATACCGGCAACCATGAAGCCCGCAAAGCCGGACGGCAAGAACACGAGCATCGCGGGATAGGCAATGTCGTTGCCGATGAGCCCCGGCTGCAAGCCCGGGAAGCGCAGCGTAATGTCGTGGAGCGTCGGATAGACGATCGTGGATGCCAGCGCGACGACGACCCACGGCCACGGCCGCAGCGCGTAGTGCATCACTTGAAAGGCAAAGGTTCCAAAGAGCGCGTCGGACTCGGTCCGCGCCGCGAGCATGCGCTGCGCGACGTAACTCCCGCCGCCGGGCTCGGCGCCCGGATACCACACCGACCACCACAAGACCGTGATCGGAATCACGAAGATGGCGAGCGCCGTGCGCCAATCCGCGAAGTTCGGAAGAATCGAGAGGCTCCCGGCGTTGCTCCGCGCGACGTGCGCGATCAGCCCGTGCAAGCCGCCGACGCCGGGCGCGTGAACCGCGAAATACGCCGCGGCAAACGCCGAGCTCATCGTGATGCAAAACTGAATCATGTCGGTTACCATGACGCCCCACAAACCGGCGGTGGCCGCGAAGACGATCGGCACGGCGACGCAGATCGCCAGCGTTTCGGCGCGCGGCCATCCAAAAAGGATTCCGGCGATCTTTACCAGCGCCAGGTTTACCGTCGCGATGATCCAGCAGTTGAAGAACAAACCAAGATAGATCGCGCGGAAACCCCGCACGAAGGATGCCGCGCGGCCCGCGTAGCGCAGTTCGTAAAACTCGAGATCGGTGAGCACGCCGGAACGGCGCCACAACCGCGCAAAGAAAAAGACCGTCGCCATGCCGGTCAAGAGGAACGACCACCAGACCCAGTTCTCGGCGACGCCGCCGTCGCGCACGAGATTGGTCACGAGGTTCGGCGTATCGGTTGAAAACGTCGTTGCGACCAGCGAAATCCCGATAAGCCACCACGGCGCCTGGCGTCCGGCCGCAAAGAACTCGGTAATATTGCGCCCGGCTCGGCGCGCCAGCACGATCGCCGGCACGAAACTCACCCCTAAGGAAACGACGACGATGATCCAATCCAGCGCCCTTAGGTGCATGGAGCCAGCGCGTTCGGTTCCGGCTCCGCGACGACCTCGCTCGGTGCGAGCGCGAGCTCGTTGGGCAGCTCGACATACGCGTAGACGCTAACGCGCAAGCCCGAACGCAGGAGGAAGTCCGCAAGCATCGGCCGCAGCGCACTCGTACAGACGACGGCCGCACGATCGCGCGGCGTTCGCGCGGCATACGCTTCAATGCGGGCGCGCAGCGATAAGGCGAGTGCCGGCTCGGACGCATTGGTTCCACAGCGTCCCCAGCTTGAAATCAGTCCCCGCTCGAAATCCGGATCGAAAATGATTGGTTCGAGCTGCGCCACGCCGCGACGCCGGAGCAGATCCGGAACGATTGCGCGGCGGGCCGCTTCGGCGAGTTCACGCGGATCGTGCGTGCACGCCTCGAGCATTGCCTCGAGCACCGCAATCGGATCGCGCGGCCACGCGCCCTCCCGTAACAGCAAACCAAAAGCACGATGCAGTGCGCCGAACGGCAATGCATCACCGCCGACCTCCTTCACCAGGGCCGGCACCGTCGAACGTAGATGCTCCAGCAACGTTTGCAGCTCTTGTCGGCCAACGAGTTCCTCGGCGTGCGTACGGGCGACTTCGGCCAGATGTGAGCCGAGCACCGAGATCGCATCGAACACCAACGCGCCGGCATTGACGGCGCTCTCCCGGGCGCTCGCCGGGATCCACACCGCCGGCAAGCCGTACACCGGTTCGCGCTCGATGGCAGCCCCAAAACGCGAGAGGATCGCTTCGTCCGCGACCGCGAGCAGGCGCTCCAGTTCGAGACGTCCGGCGCCAACCAGTCGATCGCGCACGCGAATCCCATAGGTGCGCGGATCACGAGCAAGATCGTCGCGCAGTCGCACGCCCGGCAAAACAACGCCAATGTCGGCGGCAAGCGCGCGCCGCACCTCGCCGATTCGGTCGAGCAACGCTTCCGAAAGTGGTGCTACCAACAAGTGTGCCAAGTCCGCGCCGATCTCGATTGCGACGAGATCGACGCCGACCAGGCCGAGAGCGAGTTCGGGGCGACGCATCGCGTTGCGTTTGATGCGCTCGCGCGCATCGACCGCCTCTGTCTCGAGTCGTTTGCGATTGCGCTGCGCAACGTGGGCGATCGCAAATGCGCAAGCGCTCAGAATCAGAAAGAGCGGGCGCGGGAGCGCCGGAACGAACGCCAGCACGAGAAGCAAGCCGCCGGAACTGCGCAGCACGTCGGGCCGGGCGAACAACTGCGTTGCAAGATCGGCGCCCAGCGCTCCATCCGACGCGACCCGAGTCACCATCATGCCCATTGCGGTTGAGATCAGGAACGCGGGCAGCGTCGTGACCAAGGCGTTGCCGATCGAAAGCAGCGCAAAGGTATTGAGCGCGTCAAGCGGTGAGAGCCCGTGATAGGCAATACCGACCACGACGCCTCCGGTTAAATTGAGGGCCACAATGACGAGCGCCGCAATCGCGTCGCCCTTTACGAACTTCCCCGCGCCGTCCATCGCGCCGTAAAAGTCGGCCTCGCGCTGCACCGTCTCGCGCTTGCGCCGCGCGCCTTCTGCGTCCAATGCTCCGGCGTGCACGTCGGCGTCGATGGCCATCTGCTTGCCGGGCATTGCATCGAGCGTAAAGCGTGCCGCCACTTCGGCGACGCGCTGCGATCCACTTGCGATTACGACGAACTGGATCGTTACGAGGATAGCAAAAACGATCAACCCGACGACCAAATTTCCGCGCACGACGAATGCACCGAAGGCAGGAATGATGGCGCCCACGGAACCCGGTGTGGCTCCCGCCGTCAGAATCAGCCGCGTCGCCGAAACGTCGAGCGAAAGACGGAAGAGCGTCGCAACGAGCAGCGCCGGCGCAAAGGCAGAAAACTCCAACGGGTCGTCGACCGTTACGGAAAGCAACAGCACCAGCGCCGAGCCGAAAACGTTCACGCCAAGCAACACGTCGAGCAGCCAGGGCGGAAGCGGAACGATCAAGATAGCGACGATCGTCAGCAAAAGCGCGGCAAAGGCGTACACCGCGCGCTTATGCGAAGTCATCCGGCGATCTCCAACGCGCGTAGGAGCGCGGCAACGACCTCTGCCACCGCGACATAGTGAGCGTGCGGTATCGGTTCGCCGATCCGCGTATCGCGATAGAGGGCCCGCGCCAGCGTCACGTTCTCAACGACGGGAATGCGATAGCTGCGCGCCAGGCGCACGACCCGCGACGCGAGCTCATCAGCGGCGCGGACAACCGCGCGCGGCACCGGGACCGCGGGCGGCCCATATTCCAATGCCACCGCGACGTGCGTGGGATTGGCGACGACGAAGGCGGCACTTTTGAGTCGGTGCAGCCCACCCCGCACGAGTGCTCGGTGCAGGGTGCGCCGGCGTCCGCGCGCGACAGCGTCGCCTTCTTCATCCTTGGCCTCGCGCTTACGCTCCTCAAAACTCATTCGCAGTTTGCGCAGCCACGCGCTTCGTGCCGCGCCATACTCCGCGATGGAAAAGAGCAAGCCGACTGCGACTGCGGCTATCGAGACCTGATGCGCACCGGTCCATGCGGCCATCGCAACCCCACCGAAACCCGCAGCACATAGCATCGTCGCAGCGCTCACCCCTATCAGCGGCAGCATCGCCGCTGTGGCGCAAACAAACGCGAGGGTCGCTCGAGCGGAATGCGCGAGCGTGTCGCGCGAGCAGATGCGCTTGAGACCTTCCATCGGATTCAGGCGCTCCATCTTTGGCGCAACGGCGACGAACGTGAGGCCGCCGGTCTGCAAGAGGCTTGCCAGCGCTCCGGCTAGCGTCGCGGCCCCGAGGCTCAGCAACGCGGGCGCGACGATGAACATCGAGTTTCGACTGACGATCCCGTTCGATGCGGCCGCGGCCAACGAACTGCACGCAACGGCGCCTAGCAGCGGTGCCGTCGCAATCGCCGTCCATGCGGCAGCGGCGAAGGAAATGTTCGCGGCAAACTCGCTCGAGCGAGCGACATTCCCTTCGCGCTTTGCCTTCACGAGGCGATGCGGCGTTGCTTCGAAAGGCTTCTCGCCGGCCTCGTTCACTTCACGCCTGCGGGAACGGCGAGCAGGGGTGTCGGTACGTGCTGTGCGACAAGCGGCACGGCAATCGCGGTAACGACGAGCGCCGCTGCGAAAGCCAGAGGAAAGGCGAGCGTGAAGCTTCCAAAACGCGGAACTACGCGCGAAAGCGCCCCGAGCGCAATCTGAACGACGAAGGCTAATCCGATCGCCGGACCCGCCACCTGCAGCGCCACAAGCACTATAGTCCTCGCAAACGCGCCGGCAAAATTCAACCAGCCATCGGCGCGCAGCGTGCTCTCCAGGGGAATGCGCGCGAAACTCTGGGCAAAGCCGATCAACAGCAGCCGATAGGCGCCGGAAAGAAAGAACGCCCCGGTAAAGGCGAGCGACCAGACCCGTCCAAATCCGCTGGGCGCAACCAGCTGGAGGCTCGGCGCCATCACCTTAACCCCCACGTAATCGTCGACTGCACGGCCCCCCGCATATGCCGCGTCGTAGACGAGCGATGCGGCCATTCCGATCGCACCGCCCAGCAAAAACTCGGTAAGCAACGCAACCAGGAATGCTGCTCCCTCCCGCTGCGGTGCGGCTGACGTTACGTTACGCGTGATCGCAAGCGCCAAAAGCACTGCAAACCCCGCGCGCAGAGGAACCGGCACGCTCGGATGAGAGAATCCGGGCGCGCGAAAGACAAAACCGGCGCAACGTGCAAATACCAGCAACGACGTTACCATGAGCGTCCTGAAACATCGGGAATCGCGGCCAATGCTCGGTCGAAGAACATGACAAGCAGATGCATTGCGCCCGGGCCGAGAAACGCGACCATCACGCCGACTGCAAGTATTTTTGGCAGCAGCGTGAGCGTCTGCTCCTGAACTTGGGTTGCGGCTTGCACGATGGCAATGGCCGTTCCAACCAGCGCCGCAACTGCGAGCATGGGCAGCGCGATTGCGGCGGTCGTCAGCAACGCATCGTGCAGCAGACCGTCGAGCGCGTCCACGGCTCAACGCTACTTGGGGGACGTTACTCCTGCGTTACCGCGTTGTTATGGAGAACGCCGGTCGCCAGGCGCTGGCAGCCAGCAACGACGAAACGATGGCCCGCGTCGCGGGCGAGCGATTCAACGTGTAAAAATGGATGCCGGGAGCCCCGGCCTGCAACAGCGCGAGCGCCTGCATTGAGGCGTACGCAACGCCGAGATCTTCCACGGCGTTGACATCGCCTTTTCGGGCCTCCATCTCGACGCTCAGCTTCGGCGGAATGGTCGCTCCGCACATCGCGACAAAGCGTTGAATCTGACCAAAGTTCGTGATCGGCATTAGGCCCGGTAACATCGGCACGTCGATTCCCGCCGCGCGAGCACGCCGTTCGAATTGAAAGAAGTGCGTGTTGTCAAAGAAAAGCTGCGATACCAAGAAATCGGCGCCGGCATTGGTTTTGACCTTGAGCGCAAGCAGGTCGTCCTCAAAGCTCGAAGCTTCGGGATGTTTTTCGGGATAGCACGCGGCTCCGATGCAGAAATCGTAGTTTCGCCGTAGCATCGCGATCAGCTCGCTCGCATGCATGAAACCGCCCGGCGGGGCTTCGAACGGCGCGCCCGCGGGAGCATCGCCCCGCAATGCCAACACGTTTTCGATCCCCGCACGGGCCAAGTCATCGAAGAGCGCCCGGAGTTCGGCGCGATTTGCGCCGACGCAGGTCACGTGAGCGACGACCGTCAGGCCGATCTCTTGTTGGATCTCCTTCGCAAGCGCCACCGTGCGCGCGCGCGTCGAGCCGCCCGCGCCGTAAGTGATCGACACGAAGGACGGCCGCAACGGCGCAAGCGCCGCAATCGTCGCAAAGAGCTGGCGCGACCCGGCATCGTCCTTGGGTGGGAAGAACTCGAATGAGAAAAACGGTCGTTGCGTCGCAAGCGCTTCGCTGATTCGCATAGAGCGCCCGTCTCTTTATCTAAAGCTTGCCGTAACGCCTCCGCAGAGCAGAGCCCAGCCGTCGACCATGACGAAGAGCAAGAGTTTCACCGGAAGCGAAACGACGGGCGGGCTGAGCATCATCATGCCCAACCCCATGAGCATCGCCGCAACGGCCAAGTCGATCGCGACGAACGGAAGATAAAGCGCAAAACCAATAGCAAAGCCGCTGCGCAGTTCGCCCACCACGAACGCCGGGATCAGCACGGTTATCGGCGCACGCTCTTCCGGCTCGGGTCCGCGGCGCGCGACCCGCTCGAAAAGCACTACGTCGGCTGAGCGCGTCTGGCGCAACATGAACGACCGCAATGGCTCGATCGCACGCGTCAGCGCCTGCGACGACGATATTGCGCCGCGCGAATACGGAGTGAGAGCATCGCGTTCGATACGCTGCGCTGTCGGCGCCATGACGACGAACGTCAGAACTAAGGCCAAGCCCGTAAGCACTGCGTTGGGCGGAAGCGCGGACGCCCCGATCGCGGAACGGACGAGCGAGAGAACCACGACGATGCGTACGAACGACGTGCACATCACCAGCAAGAGCGGTACCAGGGAGAGCAACGTGAGCCCGACGAGCAAGTCGAGCGGCGCCGTGGCGTGGCGGTTTAGCGGTGCTAAGAGTTCGTCGAGTGGCATCGATTGCGAGCCCTACAGTGAAACAAGTTCGGTAATACGCAAGGCGAAGTTTTCCTCGACCGCGACGATCTCGCCGCGCGCGATCGGTCGATTGTTGGCGAGCAGATTGACCGGCTCGTTCGCGGGCCGATCCAATTCAACGATGGACCCCGTTCCCAGCTTAAGGATTTCTGCCACCGACAGCGTGCAGCTTCCTAATTCGACCGTAAGGCGCAGCGGGATGTGCATCAGCATTCCGATGTGTTGCGGTTCGGCCGGTTTTTTGGGATCCACTCGCTTAAATCTCGAAAATCGCCTCGGTCGTAATCGCGTAGCGGCCATTGCGAACGCCGCAGGAGCCGCGCGCCAGACGTCGCCCGCTCGTCTTCAGAGTGCAGCGCCGGAGTTCGCTCGAGTGTATGGCAAGTATCGCGCCCGGCGCGAGGCAGGCAACGGCGTCAGCCGACACGTTGCCGAGGTCCAGCGACGCCACCGCAGCGAATCGCACCTCGGCGAGCTGCGCGAGATCGAGAGCCCCGCGACGTTCGGGTGACGGGTCGCGTGAAATCGCAATGCCGATGCGTGCGTCAATCGGCTTTTCTAGCAACAGCTCGAAGAACGAGACGAAGCCGCCTATGGTGCCGACGCGCTCGGCGTGGCCGTTCCGAACCCCGCAGAGTGCGCCGAGGTTTGATGCGATCGCCGTCGCCGTGCGATCGACGACGTCGCGCTCGATGGGCGAAAGCGGTTGAAGCTCTGCGGATGCGCTGGGAGGCTCCGCGAAAACGGCTCGCGCCAGCGCGCACGCGTCGGGCGGGCGAAGAATCATCGCGGCATCCGCGACGCTTCCGCGTACGCGATAGAGGATGGCGTCCCGAAGAATCGCCTGCCATGCGCTTGGAACGGGTATCGTCGGCTCGAAGAGCCGCATCGCGACCGGAGCACCTAGTAAGGAGGTCAGGGTTTCGCGCACGCCGTTGGCGACGACGCACGCAGCGCTGGCAGGCAACGCAGAACGGGACTCAAAGCGCGGCGTCCGGACTCGCTTTTGCAAACCCATCCGCCTCGGCGATAATGCTGCAAAGCCCAACGACTTCACTTGACCAGATCCATCGTGGTCTTGCTAAGATGACCTTTGGCAGCTTCGGCTGCTTGTAACGCATCGAACTGCATGTACGCGTCTTTCAAGCGAATCAGGCTTACGTCGATGTCTACGCGGCTGCGCTCCCGCTGCATCGGTGCGACGACCCCAAAGCGTCCATCGCCCGGAACTCCGACCTGCGGTGCCACGTCGGGCGGGGCTTTTAGTTCATCGCCCTCCTCGCCGGCGAGTTTCGTACCGGCCGGAAAGCGTGCCAGCGTCACGCGGCCAACGGCGACACGCCGCGATTCATGCAGGCCGCTTCGGGGGTCGATGACCTCGCGCCGATAGCTAAAGGTACCATCGCGCTCGATGCGGGGATCGCTGATTCGGCGTAGCGACGCATCGACCGCATCGACACGCAACTCACCCGGCTCACCGCCCGGCGCGCTTACACCGCGGACCGCTCTGCCCCGTTCGTCGACGAGCTTGCCATCGTACAGCGCAAAGGCGCCATCCCGAGTATAGGCGACGCGTCCACGTTCGTCGGTCGTGATGAAATACGCGCCTTCCGGCGCGCTTACCGACAAAGGATCCAGCGTGAAGTCCGAAGATGCTCCAGGAGTCGCGACGTCGTCGTGCTGCGGGATCGAGCCCGGCGTAAACGCTCGACGAACGTCGGCGGCACGCTCGGTGATGCGATCGAGCGCGGCACTCATGGCAGCATTTAAAAACATCCTTCTTCTCCTTTCGCAGAGAGTTCCAGTCCAAGGCCGCGCGCCGCCAATCCAATCCGTGCTTGCATTAGTGCTCGTGCGACCAGATCGCGCAGCTCAGGCCGACAGAGCGCGACCAACGTGCTGCGCGCCCCCTTTGTTTGAAGAACCACGTGGATCCGGGCACTCCCACGGCCCATCGAAAAGGTGGCGCGCTTGGCGCTCGCGCGAGGGCGCGCGAAAGCGTTTTCGATCGCTCGCGCAAGCGGCGAACGGGACGCCAGAACGCCGGAACTCTCAGGAATCTCAAGGCCACCGCAAACTGCGATCGGTCTGGATTGTGCACGCTCGCGATGAGGGTGCGCACCTCGCGGCGCCGTGTGGTCGGGCGCCTTGGCGTTGCGCGCCATTTCGACCACAATGCAGCTTTGCCGTGAACGCGATTCGAGCAATCGCGAAAATTCCGGTACTTCTTTCGCCAAGTGAAGCGCAGAATACCACGCTTGCGACAGCATCCGACGATCGATCGCTGATAGCGGTGCGGCGAGAATGCTAACTTGGAGTTGCTGCGTCATCATGGCACGATGATGCCAGCGCCGTGTGATCCTCCGCTCATCGGTAGATTGCCGAGTTGAGAACGCCTACACGCGGCTTGAGTTCTCGGTAACGCGTTAAGACGTTGCGCACGTAGTTGCGCGTTTCTGCGTATGGTGGAACACCGCGGTATCGTTCGACCGCCGCGGGGCCTGCGTTATAAGCCGCCACGGCAAGTTCGACATCACCGAAGCGATCTAACAGCGCGCGCAGGTACCGCGTACCGCCCCGAATATTCTGCGACGGATCGTAAGAATCGCGCACCCCCAGGCTCGCGGCCGTTTGCGGCATCAGTTGCATCAAGCCGCGAGCTCCCGCATTCGACGTCGCATTCGGATCGAATCCCGATTCGATCGCCACGATCGCTTCGATCAATGCCGGGTCGACGTCGGAAGCTCGCCCCTCGAGCGTAATGAGACGATCGATTTGCGAATGGGATGACGCGTTTACGATCCGCATCGAGCCGTCGCGCCGTTCTGCGAGTGCCTCCCCGAGCGTTGCGCCGAACTCTGCCCCAGACTCCACCGGACCGGACGCTATTGCTTCGATCCGCCGTTCGACTGCGGCGAGCTCGCTAACGATATCCATCGTCTTCCTCGAATAGGTCGGCGATTTCAAAAAGGTGCGCTAGCGTCGCCTGCCGCGCAATTGAGCCTCGCGGCTGACGCAGGAACGCTTCAAGGCGTGATTCTGCGGCGATTGCTGCGAGCGTCGCACGATCTGCCGGCTCGATGCCGATGGAACGCGCATCTTCAACCCGATCGAGCAGCGCAATGGCTCGACGAAGCCGAAGCGCGGCGCGCAAATGTGAGTAACTCGCCACCGCCTCCATCGTGCGACTCGTGCTGCGTAGCACGTCCACCGCTGGAAAGCGTCCCGCGTTCGCGAGGCGCGCGGACAGCGCGAGATGTCCGTCCAAGAGCGAGCGCGAGGCTTCGCTCACGGGATCGCGGTCGTCGCCGTCGCAGAGCACCGTTGCAACCAGCGTGATGGAACCCTCGTGGAGCGCTCCGCAGACTTCCAGGAGCCGCGCCAGCTCGGCGAAGACGCGCGGCGGGTACCCACCGCGGCCGGTGCTTTCGCCGGCGGCGACCGCGGTCTCACGCATTGCCCCGGCTACGCGCGCCAAGCTGTCAACGACCAGCATCACGTGAAGGCCACGTTCGCGCAGCGCCGCCGCGTGGATCACCGCGACGTGCGCGGCCGCAACCCGCTCCTCGGATGGTCGATCGCTTGTGGCGCAGACGATGGTCGTGCGATCGTTGCGCAGCGCAAGCCATCGCTCTGCCTCGCGGCCGCGCTCGCCGACAAGAGCAACGACAACCGCGTCCGCCGCGCACCCGCCGACAATCTCTTCAATGAACACACTTTTGCCGCACCCGGGGGCGCCGAAGATCCCCACCCGTGCACCGCGGCCGATCGTGAGCAGTCCATCCACCACCCGAATGCCCGTCCACAGCGGCGTTCCAATCGGTGCGCGCTGATTGGGCAGCGGCGCTCGCAGCTCCAGCGGAATGCTACGCCCGCCAAGCGCCGGGCCGCCGTCGAGCGGCTTGCCGCGGGCATCGATCGCGCGCCCGAATGCGCACGTACCGAGGTTGAGCCTGTGCGTATCAATCATCTACCGGATGGGCCAGAATCGCTGCGAGCCGCGCCTCCATTCTTAAATCAATCGTACCGCTGTGCAACACGAGAACGACGTCGCCACGACATAACGAATCGTCGGCAAGGGCCGGGAGCTCGAGCTCGGCCAACGCTGCAAGTTCATCGGGGTGCGCGCGACAAACTAGCGGCCTCTCATCCGAGAAGCGATCGAGCGCATTGGCGACGATATTGCCGATATCGGATCCCCCGAGCTGGAGCTCTCGACCGAGAACGTCGAGGGCTATTCGAGGCAGCAGCCGTCGCACCGCAACCTCGATCGCGTCGGACAACGCGGCGCGAAAGCGTCGCGCAGCGCCAATCGTTTTGTCGATGTCGTCAGAGGAGATTGGCTTGAGCGGTACAGGCTCGGTCGTAGTCGTCGCCGCTTCAGTTTCAACCGGGCGCAACAGCCGCTCGAGGGGAATGAACCCGTCAAGCATGTCGCCGAAGAAGTTCTTCAGGGTCGCCGAGCAACGGCGAATGGGCGCGTTGCATGCGGCGCACGATGGCCTCGCGTTCGTGCGGCGGATAGAGCTCCAGGACGGCAGTCGCGGTCGCAGCGGGAAGCGCGCTAATGATCGCCGCAGCGGCATGCGGAGGTTCCTGCTCGAGCATGGAGTGCACGCGGCCTGGAGCGAAACCTACGGCCGCCTTTTGCGCGCGGGTTAGCGTAACGCGCCGGACAATCGTTTGCAGCAGGGATGCGAGTGGCGGGATCACGAGACGCACGCATGCGATGAGCCCCACGGTCATGACCAGCGCCGGCGCAAGCGGCACGATTGTTCCGTACAGCAGCCACCATTCATCCTTACGCGCCGCCGGCGTGCGACGAAAGTCGATAGCTTCGACAGCAAGCGTGTCGCCGCGATGCGCGTCGTACCCGACGGTCGCCGACGCTAGCATACGGACTTTCGCAAGATCGAGTGCGCGGGTCTCGTCGACGAATACGGCGGTCGAGAGGCGCCTTATCGTACCGGGTTGATTTTGAGAGAGGCGCTCTTGGGTTTCACTGCCGCGATCTTCTCCTTCGTCGAGATGGCGATATCGCTTGCCACCGCCGTCGTAAGTTTCGCTGCGCCGCATTCGCTCGATCGCGACGGTGCTCACCGGCATTCGGCGGACATCGTGCTCCGAATATTGTGAACCGTCGTATTCGACACGTACTCGCACGAGTGCCGCGCCTTCGCCGAACGCGCTATCGAGCGCCGATTGAAGCGATTGCTGCAATTCGCCGGCATCATCCGCATAAACCGAATCCTGGCCGAGAGCCACACCGCGATCGTCGAGAATAGTGACGCGAGCAGATTTCAGCTCCGGCACGCTCGCCGCCACAAAAGCGCGAATCCCAAACACCGCTTCGCGCGACAGCTGCATTCCCGCGCGGAGCCGCAAACGCACGCTTGCGCTCGCGTCGTGCCCCGATTCGTCGGCAAACTCAGGAAGTTTTGCGGGGGCAATGATCACCCGAGCGTCGTCGACGCCGTTGATGCCGCGCAGTCCAGCCTCGATGTCGCCAGACAGCCCTTCACGAGTCTGGGCATCGATGACGGCTTGGGGCGTGAGCATGCCGATGCTGGCCACGGCTTCACCGGTACTGGAGAGATGTTCGTGCGGTACGCCGGCGAGCGAAAGCCGCAGCAGGAGATCGTTGCGGCGTCCGAGCTCGACCACAACGTTATCGGAAGTCGGCGTGAACGTCACGTTCCAGCCCGCTAAGCGTTCCTCAACTTCGGTTAGCTGTTCCGGGTGAAGTGGCTGCGCAAAAAGTGGTCCGCGCGGCTGTCGGGCTATCAGCATGCCTGCGATAGCAAGTACGGCGCAAAGCGTTCCGGCGACACCGATCGACAATCGCGCCACCCGAGGTAAAGCGTTCCAGCGCACCAGCAGCTGCGCGAGCGCGTGCATCGCGAGAGAAGCCTAGATTTGCATGTTGAGTACGGACTGGACGGTCTGCGCAATCCGTTGCGCCGTCGACGTCGCTACGGAGAGCGTGACGTCGGCCTGCGCGCGTTCGTAGACGGCCCTTTCGAGCGTGCCGCCGCCGTATGCGAAGGCGTCCTCGGCGCGGTTCGCGCCGTTCAATGCATTTCCGACGGCGTCGAGCGCTCGCGCAAACGCGCCTGCGCCGAGGTCGTTCGCGCTCGGCGCGGCGGGTGCGTCGGGCAGGATCGGCTCGACTCTCACAGCCGTTCCAGCTCGATCGTCTTCTCTGCCAGCGTCTTGCCGACGTCGAAGATGGAAGCGTCCGACTCGTACGCGCGCGACGCGTTCATCACGGCGATCATCTCGGTGAGGATATCCACGTTCGTTCCGCGCTCGCTGCGCGTTCCGGTGAACTCTACGCGCGTCCCGTCATCGGTCGAGTCAACGACCGCGAACTGAGGAATCATGCGCGCATAATCGGCGTTCGGTCCAGCCGCCTCAGCCGCCGCGACATTGCGAGCCGCGACGTCGAGCGCCGCTCGCTGCGCATCCATTCCGCTGGCGGCAGCATCGAGCAAATCGATTCTCATTTCGTCACCGTCTTGATCTCCTCAAAGCGCGCACGCTCTGCCTCGAGCAACGCCTCCATAAAGATCGCTGCCTGTGCCGTCTGCGCCATCGCCGCGTCGGCCGAGCGTCCCGCGGCCGTCCCGGAATTTGCCCGAGCCACCGCGGCCTGCGCGTCCTGCAGGCGGGTCCGCCCATTTCCGAGCGCTTCGCGCAGAGAATCGCCGACGTCAAACATGCGGAGATGGTATCAGGGCGAGGTGACCGCGGGACATACCCGATATGGACGAAATATGGCGTGAAAGAGCGATGAACATCGAGTTGGAAAGCGCTGATTATCGGGTAAGAATCCCGTGAAACCGCGCGGGATGGTCGTGGGCCGGGTATAGAGTACTGGTAATCACGCTATAATGAAGCCATAATCATTTCCGAAGGAGGAATCGTGCGAATCACAAGATCGCTTTACGCAATTATCGCAGCAATACTCATCGCAGCAATACCACTCGCCTCGCCGGCACAGTTCACGGTCGGCGTCGGCCTCACGATCGGCGTCCCGCCCCCGGTCCTGCCGGTCTACTCGATGCCCCCGGCCCCCTATCCCAACTACCAATGGCAACCCGGCTATTGGGCCTGGGGTCCGGCCGGTTACTATTGGGTCCCGGGTACCTGGATAGCGCCGCCGTCGGTAGGAGTCTACTGGACGCCCGGCTACTGGGGGTACAACAACGGTTACTACGGTTGGAACACCGGATACTGGGGGCCGAGCGTTGGCTTCTACGGCGGCGTTAACTACGGTTTCGGTTACTACGGCACCGGCTTCGTGGGCGGCGTCTGGGCTGGAAACGCATTCCGCTACAATACTGCCGTCGTGAACGTCAACCGGACGGTCATTAACAATACGTATATCAACAAGACGGTCATCAATAGAAACGTGAACTGCGGCAACAACTGCCACGTCAGCTACAACGGCGGACACGGAGGGATTTCGGCCCGGCCGACCTCAGCCCAAATCGACGCTCGCCGCGGCGGCATAGCGCCGACCACGGCCCAACGACAACAAGCCCAAGTCGCGGGCCAGGATCGTAACCTCTACGCCAACGTCAACAAGGGCAAGCCCCCGGTGACGGCGGTGGCAAAGCCGGTCACCGATCCGCACCAGCTGCCCAAATACGCGCCCGTGACGCCCGCCGATAAACAAGCCGCGGAGAAGTCCGTGAAGCCGGTGGGCACGACGAACAAGGCGCCGACCACGACCAACAAGGCCATGACGACCAACAAGGGTCCGACCACGACTACACCCCATCACAATGCGCCGGCCACTCAGCCGGAGCATCAGAAGCCTCCGACGACCGGCGGCAACGCGATGCATACGCAGGGTGGCACGCACGGAAAGCCGCAGGGCGGACAGGGTAAACCCAACGCGATGCACCAGAGTGCGACGCACGGCCAGTCCGGCGGTGCGATGCACGGCCAGCCCGGCGGCGCGATGCACGGCCAGCCGGGAGGCCAGGGCAAACCGCCTAGCGCCCAAGGCAAGCCGCCTGCTGGTGGAGGCCAGGGCAAACCGCCTGGAGGCGGCGACAAGAACAAGCCTCCGCGCGGCTAAGCTCCATCAAAACAGCGGGGACCCAAACGGGTCCCTGCTTCGTTATCGGGCGAGCGGCAGGCCCGTCGCGTCGAGCGGCACGCCCAGCATCAGCTTCGTGACCTCATCGTAGTTTGCGATTCCCGACGCGACGCGATTGCTCTTCAAATAGGCGTTGTAGGTGCGCCACGACCAGTGCGCCAGGATCACGTTGATGTGTCGAGCATTTCGCCCGCGCAGCGCAGCGAAATCTCGCCACACCAATGGGACGAACTCACGGTGAGCGTAACGCCGTCTCTGCGGCAAATAAAGAAAGAGCTCGAACCATCCGGAGTAACGCACGGCCGGATCGGGAGAACGCAAGCACGTCACGATGGCGAGATAGTTGGCCTCGTCCTCGCGCGCATAGGCGGCATCGTGGCTCCACTCGTGCGCGAGATCGAAGGGCCGTTCGAACCACAGGAGATCCGATGCGAGCGCGACGTTGAGGGTAAGTGGGTTGATGAATCCGCTCGTTCCTGTCGCTTGCATAAACGGATCGGCGATCGTTGGTTTGGGGGAACCGACCGCCGGCGCCCACTCGTCGCCCGCGCGCTGCACCGCGGGCAGCCACACCGCGCGTAGCGCCTCCACATCGATCGGCGTATCGGCGGCGACATGAGCCGAGGCGGCAAGTGCGTTCATCTGCGCCATCGCGCGGGTGCGCAGAAGCGTCGCACCTCGCACCGTTACGCGCGACGGGAAAAACTGCACGCGCGTCTCCAGCGGCGCGCGCGCGTAGTTCCAACCCCAACTGAGTTCAAACCAAACCGCATAGAGCGCGATAATCACCGCGCAGTTGAGGAGCAGCATGCCGATGGCGCCGCGCGGACGGACGCGCCCACGAACGAAGCTGACGATCTGCCAAACGATCGCCGCCACGCCAATCAGCGCAGCAAGATCCCCGAGCGACCACGGCAGCGGATTCGTCAGCGCAAATGCGGCGTGCTCCCAAGCGGGATAACCACCGTTGACGTAGGCGCGTTCGATCCAAGCGGGATGGGGTTGAAAAAAGAACGCGATCGCGCCAAGCGCGATCGCGGCAAACTTCAGAGAACGCTTTAGCGTTTGCTGTACTGGAAGCGCTTGCGCGCGCGCTTGCGGCCGTACTTCTTCGACTCCTTTTCGCGTGGATCACGCGTGAGGAAGCCGTTTTTCCGCATCGACTCTTTGAACGATTCGTCGATCGCCACTAAGGCGCGCGCAATGCCGTGGCGAATCGCCCCGGCCTGTCCCGTGACGCCGCCGCCCTCGGCTTTTACCGACACGTCGAAACGCGAAGTGCTCTGAGTCGCTTCCAGCGGTTGACGCACGATCTGCATGAGCTGCGGGCGCGGGAAGTATTCGTCTGCGGCCTTGCCGTTGACGGTTATGAGACCCTGACCTAGGGACAGCTTGACGCGCGCGACGGCGCGTTTGCGCCGTCCGGTGGATTGAATGACCTCAACCGCGTCGTTCAACGAGTGCTCCTTATGAAGCCGGTAGCGGCGCGGGTTGTTGCGCCTCGTGCGGATGCTCGGCTCCGGCGTAGACGCTCAGGCGGCGCAGCTGGACGTCGCGCGTGCGGTTGGTCGCGAGCATTCCGCGCACGGCCCTCTCGATCAACCGTTCGGGATGTTTGTCGGCGATCTCGCGCGCGGTCTGCATTTTCAAACCGCCGGGATAGTTGCTATGACGGTAATAGAGCTTCTGCTTCCACTTGTTGCCGCCGAGCTCAACCTTGTCAGCGTTGACGACGATAACGTGATCGCCATCGTCGATATGGGGAGTCCACGTCGGCTTGTGCTTGCCCGAAAGCGTCCGGGCGATCCGCACCGCGAGCGTGCCAAGGCGCTGGCCCGCCGCGTCGACGATATACCAACGATGGTCCGTTTCAGCCGTTTTCTGCTGATAGGTGCGCACAACCAACGTATCCTACGGGAAAGCTTGCTCGCCGTCAAGCCGCGCGGGTCCCGGCCCGCCGAAGGGCGGCGGCTCGGCAAAGGAGTCGTAGCCGTCATATCTGACGCCCGCCAAGTACAGCCCATGGGCAGGCGCCGTGAAGGCGTGGAGCGCTCTCTCACCAGCGGCCAACGCCTCTCCCACCTCCTCCGGCGCTCGCCGGCCCGTACCACACTCCAGCAGCGCCCCGACGATGTTCCGCACCATGTGGCGCAGGAACCCTTTGGCGGAGACCTCGATCCGAATCAGCTCCCCGACCCGTTCGATCGCGAGGCGGTGGATGGTGCGGGTAGTTGACGGCTCCGACTCCCCGGAGCCGGTGCGCAGCGGAGCAGACGCGGCAAAAGCGCGAAAATCGTGTTCGCCGATAAAGCGTGCCGCTGCGGCGCGCATCGCGGCCAGCTCGATCCGGCGAGGGACGTGATAGGCGTAGCGCCTCAACAGCGCGCTCCGTTCCTCCCGGTTAAGAATAGCGTACACGTAGGTCCGTTCGCGGGCCGAAAAGCGCGCGGAGAAATCGGCAGCGACTTCGGCCGGCGCGCGAACCGAGCAATCCGGCGGCAAGAGCCCGTTGATTGCAACCACGAGCCGCTCCAACGGAAAGCTTTGGAGCGTCGAAAAGGACACGACTTGACCGGTGGCGTGCACGCCGCTATCCGTACGCCCCGCAGCCGTTACCTTGACGGATTCATGGAAAGGCGCTTGGAGTGCGGCTTCCAAGACGCCCGCGACGGTGCGCGCTTCCGGCTGCCATTGGAATCCACCGAATCCCGAGCCGTCATACTCGACGGTGAGACGAAGGTCGATCGGGTTTACCGTCCCTGCGCCGTCGTCACGAGATGCGCGCGCCGGAGCTCTGCTTCGGCTTGTGCGAACTCTCGCCGGAACGCGGCATCGTGCATCATGACGAAGGCGGCAAGCGTGCCGGCCGTCCACCCCGAAGCGATATCGGTCGGATAGTGAAGGCCGAGCAGAATACGATTCTCGGCAAAGACTCGCGCTTGGGAAAAGATCGCTTCGCGTCTTGCCGGCAGCAGCAGCCCAAGCACGATCGCGCTCGACGACCCAAAGGCCGCGTGCCCGCTAGGGTAGGAGCCCCGCTTTTTTCCGCCGCCGCCGCCCGGACGCGGCCGCGCCCAATACGCTTTGGCTGAGTTTATCAAGTGGGCCACGTCAGACCCGATCCGTTCGAAGAACTTCGCGGTCACCGGAAGGCGCGCGGGCGTGAAGTTCGGGCCGACCGAACGCGCGTAGAAAAAGACGCTGCGCTGGGATCCTTCTTGCGCCTCCGTAACTTGCGCCACGCTGCGCGAGGAAATCGCCGACGCTACTTGTTCCTCGTCGGAGCGGGCCTCCGCCGAGCCTAGATCGGGCGGCGGCGGCAGCAGCACCGTCAAGTCTATCTTCCGAGGGTCGAGGTAATAGTATCCGGCGTGCGTCGCCGTCGTTGCGGAGGCCGCAACCGCCGTTACGACGAGCAGAATCAGAACGCCGGCGATCCGCCGCCGCAATCGCGGCACTAGCCGTGCTGGCGCTGCAGCGGAAAGAGCAACACGTCGCGGACCGATCGCTGGTTCGTCAACAACATGATCAAGCGATCGATGCCCATGCCGATTCCCGCGGTGGGCGGCATGCCGTACTCGAGCGCGCGTACGAAATCCCAATCGGGTTCGGGGATCTCTTCGTTACCGGCAACGCGCTCGGCGACTTGCGCCTCGAAGCGGACGCGCTGGTCGTCCGGATCGTTGAGCTCGGTGAAGGCGTTGGAGATCTCCATTCTTCCGCAGAAGAGCTCGTAACGGTCGGCTATCTCGGGATCGTCGGCGCGGCGCTTTGCCAGCGGCGAAATCACGACGGGGTAGCCCGTCACGAAGGTCGGTGTCAGCAAACGCGGCTCGACCACGCGTTCGAAGATCTTGTCGAGTGCGTGTCCGTGCGACGGCGAAGGCGGCAATCCCAGTTCAGTTAAAATCCGCTGCGCTCGCTTCGGCTCGAGCACTGCTTCCCGGGTGTACGTTCCTTGGCTGTACGATGCCATTGCGTCGAGATACTCGATGCGCGCGAACGGCCGCTGGAACGAAATCGTCTCCTCACCGTGCGGCAAATCGGTGCCGCCGTCGGTCGCGACCGCGGCGAGATGCGCAATCAGTGCCTCGTTGAACTCCATCATATCGGAAACGTCCCAATACGCGGCGTACAGTTCGAGCATCGTAAACTCCGGATTGTGCGTCGTGTCGATGCCCTCGTTGCGAAAGATGCGGCCGATTTCGTAGACGCGCTCCATCCCCGCAACGATCAGGCGCTTGAGGTTCAGCTCCGTCGCGATCCGCAGCTGCATCACCTTGTCGAGCGCGTTGCACTGGGTCACGAACGGACGCGCGGCGGCGCCGCCCGCGAGGTGCAGCAGCGTCGGCGTCTCGACTTCGTAAAAACCTCGATCGTCGATAAAGCGGCGCATCTCGGCGATCAAGCGGCTGCGCAGGATCAGCGCATCGCGCACATCGGGATTGACGATGAGATCGACGTAACGTTGACGGTAGCGCTTCTCGACGTCCTGGAGGCCGTGCCACTTATCCGGCAACGGCATCAACGCCTTACCAATCGGCGTGAAGTGCGTGACGTGCAAGGTCGGCTCGCCCAGCTTCGATCGGAACATGTATCCGCGCACGCCAATCAGATCGCCGCGATCGAGGTCGTGCCAGTCGGCAAAGGACTCGTCGCCAACGTCCTGCTTGCGCACGTAGATCTGCAGCTTGCCGGTGCGATCGGCCAAGTCGGCAAAGACGGTTTTGCCCATCGTTCGCTTCGAGAGAATGCGCCCGGCGAGGCTCCAACCTTCGGCGGAAGCATCCTGGCCGGGAACGAGAAAGCCATACCGCTCCACGAGCTCCGCCGCAGTAGCGTCCACGTCGACATGCCGCGCGGCGAACGGATCTTTCCCCCGCGAACGCAAAGCGGCCAGATTCTCACGTCTGGCCGCTACGAGCGCTGCTTCGGTCTTACCGAATTCTTCCAATTGGCGAGCCCTTTTACGAAGCTTTCTTTGCGGCCTTCTTGGGTGCGTTGCTCTTAATCGACTCGATTTTATATTTGACCAGTCCACGAGGCGTTGCGACGTCGACCGTCACGCCTTTTTTGTGGCCCATCAGTGCGCTGCCCAGCGGCGACTCGTTCGAAATGCGCCGATTCGGCGGATCGGCTTCGGCGGAACCGACGATCGAGAACTCATAGGTGTCGTTGTTCTTGAGATCCTTGACTTTGACGATCGCTCCGAGATGGACTTCGTCGGCAACATACTCCGACTCGTCGATGATGCGCGCGTTGCGAATCATCGCCTCGAGCTTGAGAATGCGCCCTTCTATGAACGCCTGCTCCTGCTTCGCGTCCTCGTACTCGGCATTTTCGCTCAAGTCCCCGTACTCTTTGGCTTGGCGAATACGATCGTTGACTTCCCGACGATGCACGCTCTTGAGCTCGTCGAGCTCGTTCTCCAGCTTTGACAGGCCCTCTGCCGTCAGGACGATCTCTTTGTCGTTCAACCTGTAGGTCCTCATTGGGACAAAACCCCATAGCTTTTCATCGCGTCTTCTTCAACGCTGGCGCGGTTTGTTCTCAGGGGGCGGCTCCAAGGCCTCCTGCGCTGCCCCGGGCAGTTCCTAACGTAATGTTAAGTTAACGACGCGGGGTTTCAGTCGCAGCTCTCGGAGCACGCGCTCGTAGTCGGCCGGCACGACGTCGCTCCAGGCCTTTCCCAGCAGCGCCAGGAGTGCCGCTTCCAGGACGTTGGTTCCGAACGAGCGCCCTGCAATATCGGGCGTCGTGGTGACCAGCGTCGCGATGCCGCGCGCCGCAAGCTCGTCGACGTTGCCCGGAGTGACGGTGTTGGTCAAGATAATTTTCCCGTCGAGCCGTTCCGGCATGAACTGTCGCATGAAGTGAAAATCGCCGGCGATTATCTCGGCATCCTGATAATATTGTGGATACTTCGGTTCGGGCGGCTTCTCTTGCTTCTTACCGGTGGGATAGAAGAATTGAAACGGTAGCTTGCAGGCATCCGGAAGATATTTTTCGGCCAACTCCTCGAATTCGTGCAAATTCCGAACCGGCATGTCCTTATCGAGTGCAAAAATGAAATCACCGAAAAGCACGTCGGCACCGGCGTCGACAAGCGCCTGGGCCATGCCGAAGCGATCCAAGGCACTGACCATCAACACCCGCTTACCGCGTAAATCAATCGACAGCTCGTCCTGCATAAAACGCACCGCTTCACGCTCGAGCGTGTTCTTCAAGCCGCTTCCGTCAACGATGGGCGTCGTCTTGGCGGCTTCGAGCAGGCGCAAGCCGTCGCGCAAAGCGTAGCGATGGCGCCCGGCATAGAGGTACACGTCGATGCCGCCCAAGCCGATCGCATCGACCTTGCCGTCGAGATCGCGCACCATCGCGATCGCCGCGTCCAACTTACCGTCGGTGCCGACGCGCGAAATGTCGAACTCCTCGCCCATGAAGGTCACCCGAGCGCGATGATCGCGGCTGCTCGAACCGAGCGAAACGGAAACGATTTTTTTCATGTCCCTTCGACTCCGCTCAGGGTGACAGCGGCGGCGGCTCGCGTTGCGGCGAGCTTATCCGGCGTAATGGCTGCGTCGAAGGCGCGCATGTCGGCGAGTTTGAAGCCGCAGCGCTCCGCCATTGCTGAGATCTCGACCACTTTTTCGAGGCTGATGCCGCGGCCCAGCGTGTAGGGCTCTACGCGTCCTTCCAGCGCAAGGATCATCGTCTCACTCATGCATGCCAGCGCGGTGCGGGGCGGCAGATTCAAATCAAACTCGGTTCCCGGTTCGCGCACGCGTTCGAAACGCGGCGTTCCCGGCACGAGCATATTTCCGCCTTCCACGACCAAAACGTCCGGCCGGTGCTGGCTGACGCGACGGCTGACGTCGTGCGGCAGCGACAGCTCGCAGACCACCGCACCCAGTTGCAGATCCTCCGGCTCGATAATGTCTTGGGTCGAGGTCGTGGCGGTCAGAACGAGCCGAGCGGAACGGACCGCAACCGATATATCCGTCGTATAACTGCTTTCGCACGGCAGCGTTTCGGCGATGCGTTCCTGGAACTTTCGCAGGCGCGTTTCGTTGCGCGCAACCATAATTAGACGTCTGACTTTCGGTGCGATCAGCTGCACGCAGGCCGCTCCGATCGAGCCGGTCGCACCTATCACGGCAGCGGTGGACGAAGAGAGGTCGATCCCCATCTCGTCCGCGCCGCGGAACAGGCTTTGGATGCCCGCCGCAATTGTAAGCGAATTGCCGGTCGTAACGGGAATCGGCGAGCGAGCGTTGATGCTGATTCCGGCGTCGCCGACGACGCCGGTGAACGCCCCCAAGCCGGCCACCTGCGCCCCCAGTTCGGCCCCGATTTCGATCGCCCGCACGACGCGGCTGTAGACTTCTTCGCGCGGAAAATCCATCAGCTGTTGCGGCAGCAGCGGCGCCGCAACGAACCAGCCCTCCGTTTCGCGCCCATCCGGCGTGCGCACGCCGGTCACGTGGACGGCCGCATACGAGGGCATCCATTCCATAATCTTTCGCAGGATCGGCTCGCCCTTGCCCTTGGCGCCGGGTTCGTAGCGCGCGATGTCCTCGAACGAAAGCGGATGAATGACGAAGCAAAATCTGTTCACGTCGAATCTCTGCATTCGGCTTCGCGTTTCAGCGCCGCGAGCATCATCTCGCTGTTCTCTCGCACCTTCTTCTCGAGCGTTGGGCCGATCAGCTCTGCGAGCGTCGGCACGCCGAAATCGTAATCGACTCCGAGGACGACGTGCGTTACGCCGTCACTGTGCTCGAACGTCCAAGCGCCTTCGAACTTATCGAGATCGCCTTCCAGCAGCTTGTAGTCGATCCGGAGCGCCACGTCGTCGAAGCGATCCTCCTCCGTCCATTCGATCGGCGCCTCTTCGACGAGCGTCTTCCAGCGCGATATCGCGCTTTCGGGACTTCGCGCGATAACCGTCACGGTCTCCACATCCGGCATGAACTCCGGAAATCGCTCCTGATCCTTGGCGAGCTCGTAGACCACTCGAGCCGGGGCTGCGACCACGATCGTGCTTTCGACATACGGCATCGCTAGGATGGCGGCCGCTCGAGATTCCCGAGCTTTTCGTACGCGGTCGCGGCGCCCGCGCGCAAAGCGCTCAAGGCACGATCGATTTCATCGGCGGTAACAACCAGCGGGGGCTCGAGGCGGATCACTCGTTGCTGGTTGAGGGTCCACGCCGCCGTCACCCCGGCTTTGAGCATCTCGGGTATGATGAAACCGCCGTAACCTTCGTGGGTCAATTCCACGCCGACGAGCAGCCCCATGCCGCGAGCTTCACGCACGACCTCCGGATGCCCGTCCGCGATCGCGCGAGCACCGCGCAGTAGTTGATCGCCTCGAATGCGCGCTTGCTCCACGAGGCCTTCCTCTTCGAGCACATCCATCGCGGCGATGGCGGCCGCGCACGCCACCTCACTGCCGCCGAAAGTGGACGTGTGCACGAGCGGTGCGTCGCCAAACGCACGGTTCCAAACGTCGGGGCGAGCGATGAAGGCGCCGACCGGAATGACGCCGCCGGAGAGTCCCTTGGCTAGCGTCATTACGTCCGGCACGACTTCGTCGCGATTGCACGCAAACCGATATCCACACCGCCCCAGTCCGGTTTGAACTTCGTCGGCGATGAAGAGCGCCTTCGTTCGATCGCAAACCTCGCGCACGCTTCGAAGATACCCCAACGGCGGAATGTTGACGCCGCCTTCACCTTGAACCGGCTCGACGACAAACGCGGCCGCGTCGTGCAGCGCCTCTTCGAGCGCATTCGTATCGCCGTAGGGAATCGAAACCGAATCGGCAAGCAACGGGCGAAACGGCGACTGAAAACTCTCCCGTCCGCTCACCGAAAGCGCGCCCATCGTCTTGCCATGGTACGCATCGGTCGTGCTCACGATCTTCGCGCGCCCGGTTGCCGCGCGAGCCAGCTTGATCGCGCCTTCGATCGCTTCCGTTCCGCTGTTGCACCAAAACGAAATCTGCAGATCGCCGGGCGCCAGCTCGGCAAGACGTCGCGCCGCCCGTCCGAGTAACACGTTGAACATCGTCTTACCCGAAAGAGAGATCAGCTCCATTTGCGCGCGCACGGCCTCGAGCACGCGCGGATGGCCGTGCCCGAGCGTGAACACGCCGTATCCGCCCGCAAAATCCAGATAGGCTTTTCCGTTTTGATCCCAGATAGTGCATCGGCGTGCACGGACCTCCACCGGCGAGCCGGAGAGTTTCATCACGCGCGCCAGCGGCGGATTCACGAACTTCTTATAGTTTTCGTACACCTCCGCAGCAATGGCTTGCGGCGAGCTGGCACCATAAAGATCATCGCGCTCCTCGATCATCGCTATGCTGCGACCGGCGGCGCACATTCCAGCCGGCGAATCGTCTCTTCAACTGTTCCGACAGCTTCGGCAGCCGAATCGATTCGCATGATCCGTTCGCGCAGCGCGGCCGCCCCGGGAATGCCTTTGAGATAGAGTGCGATGTGCTTGCGCATTTGGGGAACGGCGCGAGGTTCGCCGAGCTCGTCGACCATCGCCCGATAGTGTACGAGCGCGAAGCGCAAGCGATCCGCGGCGCTGGGCAGCGGCCGTGCCGGTCGACCTTCCATCAGATCGCGTATCTGCGTAATGAGCCACGGATTGCCGAGCGTCGCCCGGCCGAGCATGATGGCATCGACGCCGGAATCGCGCATGCGCTGCATAGCAACGTGCGGATCGTCGACGTCGCCGTTGCCGATTACCGGAATGTCGACCGCACGCTTGAGACGCGCGATGTGATCCCAATCGGCTTCACCCTTGTAGAACTGTTTGGCGGTGCGAGCGTGCAGCGTGACCGCCTGCACGCCGGCACTTTGCGCGCGCGCGGCGACCTCCAGATAAACCAGCGCGCTTTCGCTCCAGCCAAGGCGCATCTTCATCGTCACCGGGCAGTCGACGGCCTTAACAACGGCGCGCATGATCGCCTCGCAGCGATCTGGGTCGCGTAAGCACGCCGAACCGCCGTTGGTCTTCGTTACCTTGGGGGCGGGACAGCCGAAGTTAATGTCAACGATGTCTGCGCCGCACTCGCGAACCAGCTTCGCAGCCATCGCCATCGTCGCCGGATCGTCGCCCCAGAGCTGAGTCGACACCGGTTTCTCCAGGCCGTGCTGATCGATCATCTCCATCGTACGCTTGCTGCCGTACGCGAGGGCGTTGGACGAAACGAACTCGGTGACGGTCAGCCCCAAGCCGAACGGTCGATAAAGCGCTCGCATCGTGCGATTGGTTACGCCCGACATCGGCGCCAAGATCAATGGCGGCCAGACGTGAACGGATCCGATTTTCAGTGGCGCGGGGCGCATCAAGACTACTTTAACCGTTCGGCCCTGCGCGCCTCGCGCCCCGAGCGTGGGTGGAGGCGTAAAAAAGTTGTAATCCGAGCAGGCTGAGATGCGGCGCGACGGTTTCCACGATCGGCGTCTGCTTGGCGACGATGCCGGCCAAACCGCCGGTTGCAACCACGCGGGCGTCCACGCCCATCTCCTGACGCATTCTGGAAACGATCGCTTCGGTTTGTCCCGCGAAGCCGAAGACGATACCGCTTTGCAGCGCCTCGATCGTGTTTCGCCCGATGGTGCGCCCCGGCGCCTCCAGCGCGATCTGCGGCAGCTTCGCGGTACGCCCAATCAACGCATCGATCGAAACCGTAACGCCCGGCGCGATGGCGACGCCAAGGTACTCGCCGGCGGGTGCGACGGCGATGAAGACCGTTGCCGTGCCGAAGCTCACGACGATAAGCGGTGCGCCGAAACGCTCCCGGCCGCCGATCGCCGCGGCGACGAGATCCGCGCCGACTTCTGCTGGGTTTTCGGTTACGATCCGCATGAGTTCTTGGCCCTGCGGTGTCAAGAAGAGCGGTACGGCGTTAAAAAAACGCTTGCAGGCGGACTCCAACACGGGGTCGAGTTTGGGAACCACGCTGGCGATGGCGACCGCATCGATCGCGCGTGCGTCAACGCCGCTGGTTGCAAAAAGCTGCGTGAAAAACACGCCGTATTCGTCGGGCGTGCGCCGCAACTCGGTCGTGACGCGCCAGGTGTGCTTGAGCTCCGAACCGGAAAAACATCCGAGCTTCGTTTCGGTGTTGCCAACGTCGATCGTCAGGAGCATCGCATCAGCTCCTCGACGGCATCGAGCAATCGCGCGGCCAGGATCGGCTTTTGCGCGCTGCCGAGTTCGCGGCGACCGTCGGCACCCCACAACAACACGAGCGCGTTCTCACCGGTGCCGAAACCCCTTTCGCCGCGGACGTCGTTGACTGCGATCGCATCCAAGTGCTTCGCGCGCAGCTTTTGGCGCGCGCGGGCTTCGTGATCTTCCGTTTCCGCGGCGAAGCCCACCAAAAAAGTCGAGTTCTTTCGCTCTCCCAGTGCCGCCAAAACGTCGGGATTCGGTTCCAGTCGAACGGTCAGCGCGCCAGCGCTTTTCTTGAGCTTCGATTCAGACCGATCGGCAGGACGCCAGTCGGAAACGGCCGCGGTAGCGATCGTCAAATCGGCGCCGGGCGCGTGCCGCAACGCCGCGTTGTAGAGCTCGCCGGCGGTCATTACCCGCACGACCTCGACTTCGGCCGGAGCTTCGAGCAGCGTCGGGCCGAGCAGCAACGCCACGGCCGCGCCGCGCCGCGCCGCCTCGCGGGCAAGCGCGATCCCGGTTGCGCCGGTGGACGCATTGCTCAAAAAACGCACCGGGTCGAACGGTTCGCGCGTCGGACCGGCTGTAATGACGACGCGCTTGCCGCGGAGCGTCTGTCGCCGGGCCAAAACGCGCTCCAGCGCCTCGAGCACGCGCTCTTCGCTCGCCAACCTGCCCACGCCGACCTCGCGCTCGGCCAAGAAGCCGCGCTCGGGATCGACGACTTCATAGCCCCTGGCGCGCAGAACCGCGAGATTCGCTTGCGTCACCGCATCTTCGTACATGGCTTCGTTCATTGCCGGCGCCAAGATGCGCGGAATACGCGCCGCCAGCAGCGCCGTCGTCAGCAAATCGTCGGCAATTCCCACGACCAGCCTGGCAATAAGGTTCGCCGTCGCGGGCGCGACGAGCGCAACGTCGGCTTCGCGGACGAGCCGAATGTGTGGAATGCGCTCGGGTGAGTCCCAGAGCGACGCATAGACCGGGCGCGCGGTCAGCGAGGCAAAGGTCAGCGGCGTGATGAAGCGCTCCGCTTCGCCCGTCATTACGACGTCAACGATCGCGCCGCGTTGCACCAGCGTACTGGTCAACGCGGCGGCTTTATAGGCCGCTATACCGCCGCTGACGCCCAAGAAGATGCGCGCTCCCTTCACGACGCGATCCACAGATTGTCGATCAAGCGCGTGCTCCCGAAGCGGGCCGCGCCCACGATGAATGCCGGCAGCGAAAGCCGCTCGAGCGGTTCGAAGCTTTGCGCATCGACCAGCTCCAGGTAATCGAGCGTGGCCGAGGCGCTCAAAGCGGCGGCGCCCGCGGCGATGGCTTCGCGCGTGCTGCGGCCGTGCTGCAACGCCTCCCGCGTTGCAACGAGTGCCCGATAGAGCGTCGGGGCCTGTGCCCGCTGCGCCGCATCGAGATACCGATTGCGGCTCGACATCGCCAAGCCGTCCGGTTCGCGCACGGTCGGAACCATCTCGACTTCAACCGGAAAGTTGAGTTCGCCAATCATCTTATGCAGAACGGCCGCCTGTTGCGCGTCTTTCTGCCCGAGAAAGAGCAGATCGGGTTGAACGATGTTGAGCAGTTTTGCGATGACCGTCGTAACGCCTCGAAAATGCTGCGGGCGTTGCGCGCCTTCCAAGACGCTGCCGAGCGGACCAACGTCGACGGACGTCGTGAAATCCGCCGAATACATCGTTGCAACGTCCGGGATGAAGAGCACGTCGACGCCGGCATCGCGCAGCTTCGCGCGGTCGCCGTCTTCGTCGCGCGGATAGGTCGTCAAATCTTCGTTCGCGCCAAACTGCAAGGGGTTGACGAAAATCGACGCACCGACGGACTCGGATCGATTCCGCGCGTGCCGGATCAGCTCGAGGTGGCCTGCATGCAGCGCGCCCATCGTCGGCACAAATCCCAGAGGACGCGGTGACGCGCCGAAGAGCCCGCGAGCCCGCGTGACGGTAACAGCCGTTTCCATCGTGTCCGCTTACGCGCGCGTTACCCGTAGCACCGTGCGGCCGACGACGAACGGTACGCCGACCGGTAATGGAACGTCGCCGACGACGCTCTCCCCGTTGAGCCGGGTACCGTTTCGGCTGCGTAAGTCCGTAAGCCGGATCGAGCCGGCCTCGATCTGCAGGCGGGCATGCTGACGAGAGACGTATCGGTCGAGCCCGATGCAAGCGTCGGCCAAGGCGTCGTCACGCCCAATGGTGATCTCTCGCTCGAACGGCCAGGTCTTCCCATCCAGCGGACCGCTAAGCACTTCGAGCAGGTACATGGCCGCCAGCCCTTCTCTAGGCGATCCGGCCGCCTCCTGGCGTAGAGGGCGCTAACAAATCGGCCGCGACCGGACGATTACTACAAGAGAACCATGACTGACCGCATTGAAGAGCTGCTGGGCCTGATCGAGGCCGAGCCCGACGGGCTGCGAACGGCGGAGTTCCTTCAAACAGAACGCCTCCTCGAGGGGCTGGTCGGGAAACAGATCGTCGGCGCCACGATCGAGGACACGCGCATCGCGATCGCGACCTCCGACGGAGGGCGATACTACTTCTACGGATTTCTGGGCGCGGAAGCGTCGGGTTGACGCTACCCCTCCATGGCGCGTGCGGCGAAGATCGCTCCGAGACAGGCGTGCGCGAAGCTCACGCCGCCCTGCACGTACACTTCGTATGGCGGTCGCAGGGGTGCGTCGCATGACAGCTCGATCGTCGAACCGCTCACGAATGCACCCGAAGACATCAGGACCGGATCGGCATAGCCGGGCACGGCTCCCGGCTCGGGACGAAAGCGCGCGTTCACCGGAAGCGCCGCCTGAAGTCCGGTGGCAAACCGCGCCAGCCGCTCCGGTGAGCCAAGCCGAATCGCTTGCACGATGTCGGTTCGCCGCGAGCCGGCCTTCGGGTCGACGTCGTAACCGAGGCCTTCGAACAACGCCGCGATAAAATCGAGTCCGCGCAAGCATTGCTCGACAATCAGCGGCGCGAGAAAAAGGCCCTGCACGAGGGTGCGTCCTAGGCCCAGCGACGGTCCCAGCGCGGCACCCAGCCCCGGGGCGTAGAGCCGCGCCGCAACGCGCTCGACCAGCTCGGCGCGCCCCGCGACGTACGCGCCGGCCGGCGCCACCGATCCGCCCAGATTCTTGATCAGCGACCCCATCACTAAATCGGCGCCCGCATGCGACGGCTCCCGTTCTTCCACGAGTTCGCCGTAGCAATTATCGACGAGCACGACGGCATCGGCCGCAAGACGTTTGACGGCGTCGATTGCGCCCTCACATTCCGCGACCGAGAGGGAGCGGCGCGGGGCATATCCGCGAGAGCGCTGCACGAACACCGTCGCGAGATCGCCGGCCGTGCACGCATCTTCAAGCACGCGAAAATCAAAACCGCCTTCGTCGCTCAACGCGATCTCGCGATACTCGATGCCCGACGTTACGAGCGCGTGCGGCGCGTCGCAAATGGCGTTGCGCAGCGTGTCGTACGGCGCCCCCGAAATCGAGAGCAGCGTTCGCCCTGGCGGCGTGCACGCCGCCAGCGCAGCGACGATTGCGTGCGTTCCGCTCACGATCGAAAGCCGCGCGATCGCGCGCTCCGCGCCCAGAATTCGCGCCAAGAGCGATTCGTAACGCGTCCGCGCCGCATCGTCGTAGCCGTAACCCGTAGAACCGGCCAGGTCGCTTTCGACAATGCCTTCCTCGACGAATGCGTGGAGTACGTTCGCGTGAACGCGCTGCTGCGCCGGATACGCGACCGAGGCCGTTCGCGCATACGCCTCGAGCGCCGCCTCACGCATCCGCCCGTCGACGCCGAAGCGCTCGCAGAGCTGCTCGATCATAGCTATTCCTGCATAACGTGGCGCTCGTACGCGCGCACGAAGGGGTAGTAAATAAGCGTGGCGATAACGATGTTCAGCACGGTCAGCCCAATCGCGCGCAGGTCTTGCGTCGCCAGATAGGTCGACACAAACGTCGGAACCGATGACGGCACGTAAAAAGCCGGACGCGAAACGATTCCGGTTGCCACGGCGGCGTACGTTATGGTTGCCAGCACGAGCGGCGCGCCGATGAACGGCACGACGAGGTGCGGATTGAACACAACGGGAGCCGCAAAGAGCAGCGGTTCGTTGAGGTTGAAGAGTGCCGGAACGAGGGTCGCGCGCCCGACGCGGCGCAGACGCGGAACGCCGGAGATGGCAAGGAGCGCGGCCAGCGGCAGCGTTGCGCCGGCTCCTCCCGGAAAGACGAAGAGAAAGAGCGACACGACGACGATGTACGGCAACGGTGCGTGAAGCGCGAACGCGTGCGTGTTCTGCATTTGCATCGTAAGGTAGACCGGTGTCACGATCGCCGCCAGGACGGCCGGTCCGTGGACTCCGGCCGTCCACAGCACCGTTTCGATCAGGACGATCGCCATCAGTGCAACGTACGTGTCGCCCAAACGCGCAATCGGCTGCATCGCCGACGTGATCGCCGCCGAGAGCGACACGTGCGCCGCAAAAAGCGCGGCGAACGTCGCGATGCCGAGCAGCATTCCGATCCAATCTGAAACCGGCGCGCGAAGCCGGCGTCGCAGCAGCGCGATCCAGGCGGCCGTCACGCCGCAGGCGACGATCGCTACGAAAAGTCCGCTCGCGCCGAGGACGCGCAAGTAGCCGATCGCGTCCGGACCAAACGGACGCGGCAGCGAGAGCGCAAACGACACCACGCTGCCGATCAGTAACGGCGCGACGGTGTAGCGTGCGTAGCGCGCGAGCCGGACCGGTAAAATCACAACCAGCGCCATCGCCATGATTCCAAACGAGGGAAGCAGCGCCGAGGCTAGCCGCAACCCAAGCGAAGGCGTGTGCGGCACACCGGTGGCGAGCTGTCGGATAAAAATCACGACGAAGGCCGCTGCAAGTCCGATGAAGCTCCAAGGCAGCGCGTCCCGCACGGCAGCGACAAATGCGAGCTCGCCGACCCACCGCATCGCGGGGACGGCGCGCTTCTCGAACGATCGAAAAACTTTAGAGGCGGCGGACGACGGCTTCGACGCGACCGACGATCTCGACATCGCTCGCGTAGATTGGCGCCATCGTCTGATTCTCCGGCTGCAGCCTCACCCGGCCGGCTTCGCGATAGAACCGCTTGACGGTGGCTTCACCGTCGAGCATGGCGACCACAATTTCACCGTTCTCGGCCGAAGGTTGCGGCCGGACCAGAATGAGATCGCCATCGAGTATTGCCGCACCAACCATCGAATCGCCCTGAACGCGCAGCATGAACGCGTCGGAGGCACGCGGCACGAAGCTGGACGGGAGCACGAACTCGCCTTCGATGTCCTCCTGCGCCGTAATCGGCACGCCGGCCGCGACGCGTCCGAGCACCCGCACGACGAGAGCGTCAGGCGAGGAAGGGAACGTTCCGGAGCGCAGTGCCCTCGGCTTAGTGGGATCGCGCGAGATCAGACCGCGGCGCTCGAGCGCCTTCAAGTGCGCGTGGATCGTCGAGGAGGACGAGAGACCGACCCGCTCGCCGATCTCGCGCACCGAGGGCGGATACCCGTGTTCCGTGATAAACACCCGGATGATTTCCAGAATGCGGCGCTGCCGTTCGGTCGCCGGCTTCTCCATCGTTGTCTCTTTGGACATTAACCTCTCCCGCTGCGCCAAGAATGCCAACCGTATGGCACCCAGGGCGGTTATAAGACTACCATGGATCGGTCCAACAGGCAAACATACGTTCGAGGTCCCTTGACAATGCTTGGCCGCCGCATGGTAAAATGTAGTGGACGAACAGGCGTTTGGCACAAGATATAGGAGTAATAAAGAGTGGATAGGCGTAAACGGTTCACGCTCATGCCGGCGATCGCGCTCGCGGCCCTTGGGCTAATGGTCGCCCTTCCGACGCTTTCGAGCGTCCGGCTTTACGCCGCTACGACCCAGCGCTATGCCGTCGTCACAGTCCATCCAGGGGACACCCTGTGGGCGATTGCGGCCGCGCACGCGGCGCCCAGCGCCGACGTCCAGGAGGTCGTCGACCGAATCACCGACGCCAACCATCTGCAAGGCGGCACGCTACAGCCCGGTCAGCATCTCCGCATCCCAGAGTAGATAAGAAAGCCCTGATTTCAGGGCTTTTTACGGGCGGGAGACCAGCCCAACGCTGTGTCCCTGATGCTGGTCTAAAAACGCCAGTCCGTCCATCATCCACAGGTCGAGCCCATCGCTCGAATGTTTGGCGACCTCGCGCACGACGTGAAGCCGGTCCTTTAGCCACTGCAGCTCGGCGCGTGTCGTGACCGGGAAGACTGCGCTCTCGCAGTCTTCGCAGCGATAGCCGAATCCGGCTATGTTTTCGCCATCGAGTCGGAGACCAAGTTCAGCGTGGTCTGATAGATCGTCGTCGACGTTCCCACGGCCCCATTGTCATGCCGCTGCGTCACATATTCGTCAACGGACGTCGGAACCGTGCGATTGAAATCGTAGCCGATCTTCGTTTGGACGTCGGTCGTCAAGCTTGCCATGCTCGGTTGATGAACGCTGCGCGTCTCGCTGATCTGCATGATTCCGTTGTTATTGCTATTAATTCGGTAGTCGGCCTTCACGTTCAAGCTCGGAGTATTCTGGGCTATCGCCCAGTGACGATTCGCATCGAGCGCATTGGGATCGACGAAATTCGAGCCGAGAAAGCGCAGCAGCGTGTATTCTTCCGTGTACACGGTTTTGTTCGGGTCACAAATCACGTTGGTGTTCCCGTACACGACGCACGTCGCCGGAGGGGCGCGGCGGATCTGCTCGCCCTGCTCGCTAATATTGACGACGAGCCCTCCGTCCGATTCCTTGCCCACGACCTGCACCGTCATCGTGCCCTTGTCGTTGAGCCGCCCGCTGTAGTGGCTGATCCCACTGGACTGCGCTAGCTCGTTGCCGTTAGCACCACTTGTACCGTACGGTTCAGCCTGGTTCGCCGAATCGCGCGCCGCGACGTCCTGATTAGAGCTGTACGAGAACGCGTAGACGAGCTGGCCGGTGGTGGGGTCGGCAATAGACGCGATCGGTGCCGCAAAGAGCGCCGCCACCGCCGCAGCCACAAGGACTTGTTTTCTTGTAAACACTTCGTCACTCCAATCCATTTGCACAGTTGGCTATTTGCCGCACTCACCGAGCGCGGCGCCAATCGTCTTCCCTGCGAAATCTTCGCGTTTGCTGGTCTCGTCCTTCAACCACTCCATTCCGTCCATGATCCGGGACAGCGGGTTGTAGCCCAGCGCCAAGCCAGGGACGGTCGCGACATCGAACGCATACGGGTTTGGTTTGAGTCCCGGGTTGCTGGGATCTTGCCACGGATTGGGCGTCGCCTGTACCATTTGCGTCGACGTGTTCCCGCCTTGGATGGCGCCGAGATATTCCTCGCCTGCATGCTGCAGTTCTCCCAGCTGCTGCGTCTGGACGAATCCATTGATCAAATCGAGGGAGGCGCTTTGATACGCGATCGTCTCAAGCAGCTGGCTTCGAATTTTCTGCAGGGTGCGGTCGTCAGTCGCACTCCCCGTTGCCTCGAGCAGCTTGGGGTCGTCGAGCACGGTCTGTGCAGCAATGATGTTGCGGGCGATAGGAATCACGAGGTACGACATCTGCTGAAGCGCCAAGTCGGTTTGGGGTGAGTGATTGTTGATCGAGTCGCCGCTCGAGGGATCACCGTTACCGTTCGGAGCATCTGCGCCGATGGAGGCCAGGCTGCCCTGTTGATATTTCTTGAAAAGCGGCGGGCTCTTGGAGATCCGCTGATCGTTCTGAAGAATCATCGCAACAGCCGGCCGAATGCGTTCGTGGAGACGTGCGCACAACGCCGTCGTGACGACGTGATAAATCTCGGGGGGCGGCGTACTTGCGGCTGCGCCGGCATCGGAACGGACCGGAAGCGGAAGGAAGCCGGCGCACGTTAGCACGCACGCCGACAGCAGTGCTGTCCTCTGCATCGCATGACGCTTCGCGAGACGCCTCGCCACGCCTTCCACCAATGAAGAAGCGGGATCCTTCCGGATCCCGCTTCGTCTCTACGTTAGCGCGAAGACCGGATCGTTTAGATCTTCACCTGCGCGTTGAAGTAGACGTTGATCGGTGGCGGTCCTGAACCGATCGCACCATTGATGCCATTCGTTGGAATGTAGCTCTGAGTGTAGAGCGGGTGGACCTTGTTTGCCGCAAAGTCGTTGATGCCCGTTCCGTTGTAGAAGTTGCCGGGATAGATCGTGGAGTTGAGCGCGGAGCCTGCCCCGACGTATCCACACGTTGCGTATCCCGGTGGGTTCGCCTTAGTCCATGGCTCGTTAGAACCGCCGAAGCAGGTATGAAACAGATCGGCGCCCAGGATGGTGAGTTTGATTCGCGGGCTGACGTCGTACGAGATCTGGAGATTGCCCGCGATCAACGACGGATTTTGGTAGGATCCCATCGCGTACGTTCCTGTCTGCGGATCCGGAGCGTACAGGTAACCGGTCGTGCCGGTGCCGATCAAGTTCGCGAACAGGTAGTTGCATTGCAGCGGATTGGTATGCGGGGAAACCTTGGTTATCCCCGTCGCCGCTGAGTTCAGCGTGCACGCACGCGGATCTAGGCCGTTGACGTCCAGCGGGCTGCCGTAGAAGCCGCCCGTTTGGAAGATGAAGCTGGGCGTGATCGCCAGCTTGTCGTGCCGCCAGTTCAGCAGCAGCGAGCTAACCCAAGGTGAGATGTAGCTCGTGTTGGCAGCGCTCAGGTTCGGCGCGATCGCGGTCGTGTACGGGTTGTACCAACCGTTGGGATCGAGCAGCCCTTGCGACGGCAGATTGTAGTAAGGGTTCGAGATAACGTCGTAGGTGACGCCACTGATCGTGATCGGCTTTGC
>DAIMCN010000001.1:0-163661 GCA_036726365.1 Candidatus Cybelea sp. | reverse complement strand
ATGCGAAAGAAGTTCCCTACCTATAAATCCTATGCCGTCGCCACGATGGACGAGCTATTCGCTTAGGTCGACCTGAGCGTTTTTGCTGCTTCTTTGTTGTAACGCTCAACTGCCCCGTAAAACGTCTTGAATGGCGGAAACTCCGCCGCGCGATAGGTCGCGTTCTTGGTGATGTTGCGAATGACGCCGCTCTCGGGCTCGACTTCGATCTCATCCCCGGATTCGATTCCGTCGACCGCTTCCGCGGACTCGAAGATCGGTAAGCCGATGTTCAGCGCATTGCGATAGAAGATTCGCGCAAAGCTCTTCGCAATCACCGCCGAAGTCCCCGATCCTTTGATCGCAATCGGTGCGACCTCGCGGCTCGATCCGCAGCCGAAGTTCGTGTCGGCGACGATGACGTCCCCGGCCTGCATTCGACCGGTATATTCGGGATCGAGCCCTTCGAGTGCGTGCTTCCCCAACTCCGCAGGATCGATAATGTTGCAGTATTTTCCGGGAATGATCACGTCGGTGTCGACGTTTCGTCCGTACTTGTGCGCGTGGCCGCGCAATTTCGCTTCCATCCTATCCTTTTTTCCGTTTACGATGCGACGTATTCGAGCACGCGGGGATCGGTGATCCGGCCGGCGATTGCCGAGGCCGCACAGGTTGCGGGCGAAGCGAGATAAATCTCCGCTTTCGGCGATCCCATCCGGCCAACGTAGTTTCGATTCGTCGTAGAAATCGCTCGTTCGCCGTCACCGAGCGTACCCATGTGACCGCCGAAACAAGCGCCGCAGCCGGGCGTGTTTACCGCGCATCCGGCGGCCGCGAGCGTCGTGAGAATCCCCTCGTCGGCCGCCTGCATCCAGACTTTTTGGGAACCCGGATTGACGATCACGCGGAGGTTTGAGGCGACGCGTTTGCCCTCGAGAATCTTTGCCACGACGCGCAGGTCGTCGATGTAGCCGTTGGTGCACGACCCGATGAAGACCTGATCGACGGGCAGGTCCTCGCGTGTCACCTCGGAGATTGGATGAACGTTGTCGGGCGTGTGCGGGCACGCAACTTGGGGTTCCAACGAGCCGATGTCAATTGAGATTACCCGCTCGTAAACGGCATCCGCGTCCGCGCGTTCGACGATGAACGGCCGGTCGGTCCGCTCTTTGACGTACGCGATCGTCTTTTCGTCGGCATGGAAGATTCCGTTTTTTGCTCCGGCTTCGATCGCCATATTCGCCATTGTGATGCGGCCCGTGATCGAGAGTTCGTCCACCGTGGTCCCGTGATATTCGATTGCGCGATAGGTTGCGCCGTCGATGCCGAGCTCGCCAACGGTGCGCAACATGATGTCCTTTGCATAGACCATCGGACCGGGCTTTCCGCTGTAAACCAACTTAATCGAGGCGGGAACCTTCAGCCACACTTCACCCAGCGCAAACGCCGCCGCGATATCGGTGGATCCCATGCCCGTAGCGAACGCGCCGAACGCGCCGTACGTACAGGTATGCGAATCGCCGCCGACGATCAGCTCGCCCGGCGCTACCAAGCCTTCTTCGGGTAAAACGACGTGTTCGATGCCGCCGCGCCCTACGTCAAAGAAATGCTCGATCTGTTGCTCGGCCGCGAAGTCTTTCATCAGCTTCGCCAGCATCGCCGACTGCGCGTCTTTCGCGGGGACGAAGTGATCGGCAACCAGCGCGATCCGCGATGGATCGAAGACGCGCGATGCGCCCTTCATGCCGCGCATCACGCCGATGGCTACGGCAGCAGAGAGCTCGTTTGCCAACACGAGGTCGACCGTCGCGTTGACGATTTGGCCCGGCTCGACTCGCTCGAGTCCGCAGTGACGAGCGAGGATTTTCTCGGTGAGTGTCATGCCCATGATAACTGCATTATAAGGCGAAATAACGGGCGGAACCTTCGATGATGCAGCACGATCGAGAATTCGGCTTTGCTACGCGGGCGCTTCACGCCGGCACACCGCCGGACCCCGTGACGGGCTCCCGCGCGGCTCCGATTTACCAAACCTCCGCCTACGTCTTTGGCTCGACCGAGCAGGCGGCGGAGCTTTTTGCGTTGCGCAGCTACGGTCATATTTACAGCCGCATCAGCAATCCGACCGTGGCGGCATTCGAAGAGCGAATGGCGAGCCTAGAAGGTGGCTTGGGCGGGCTCGCCTTTTCGAGCGGTCTGGCGGCGCAACTCTGCACCGTGCTTGCGCTTGCTCAAGCCGGCGATCATTTGGTCTGCACGCAAAACATCTACGGCGGCACCGTGACCCAGCTCAGCGTGACGGTCAGGCGTATGGGAATCGAGACGACCTTCGTGCCGGCTGAAGATCTTCAGAGCGTAGGAGCGGCCATTAGGCCTAACACCAAGTTGGTCTTCGTTGAGACGATCGGCAATCCGTCGGGAATCGTCGCCGACCTGGCGGCATTTGCCGCACTCGCGCACGACGCGGGCGTGCCCCTTGTCGTCGATAACACGTTCGCCACGCCGTACCTTTGCCGGCCGATCGAGCACGGCGCCGACGTCGTCGTCCACTCCGCGACGAAGTTCATCAATGGACACGGAACGGCGATCGGAGGCGTGCTCGTTGAGTCCGGCAAATTCCCCTGGGAGAACGGGCACTTTCCATTGCTCTCGACGCCGAGTCCGGGCTACCACCAAAAAGTCTTCACGGAAACGTTCGGAGAGTACGCGTTCTTGATGCGAGCCCGGGCTGAGGTCCTGCGCGACGTCGGAGCCCAGATGTCGCCGATGGACGCGTGGCTCGCGCTGCTCGGCCTCGAAACTCTGGGATTGCGTATGGATCGTCACATCGCCCACGCGCGCGAGATCGTCAGCTTTCTGCGACCGCGTCCGGAAGTCGCATGGGTCCGTGAACCGCAGCTCGGATCGATCTTCACCTTCGGATTGCACGGAGGCCGAAGCGCCGCTCGCCGCTTCATAGACGCGCTCGTGCTATGGAGTCATTTGGCCAACGTCGGCGACTCGAAGAGTTTGGTCATTCATCCGGCTTCGACGACACATTCGCAGCTCTCCGATGACGAGTTGCGCCAAGCCGGCGTCGAGCCTGAGGCGGTGCGCCTTTCGGTGGGCCTTGAAACGGTTGAGGATCTGGTCTGGGATCTCGACCAGGCATTACAGAGCGCGAGTCGTGAGGCGCCTGGCTCCGTGGAAGTGCCGGCCGGATGATTCTTACGACGCCGGCAGAGCGTCGTGAATTGCTCAAGCGCATTGCGCGTGTCGCTATGGTTGGCGCGTCGAGCAATCCGCTCCGGCCCTCCTACACCGTCTTCTCCTATCTTCGTCGCCAGCCGGGTTACGAGGTGGCGCCCATCAATCCCGCGATCGACCAGATCGACGGCGTTGCATCCTTCCCATCCTTAGCGGCCTATGCTCGGGCGCGTGGAGCACCCGATGTGGTCGACGTTTTTCGCAAACCCAGTGAGGTCGCCAACGTCGTTCGGGAAGCCATTGCCGTCGGAGCCCCCGCGATTTGGTTTCAATACGGCGTCGTCAATCCCGAAGCGATCGCCCTGGCGGACGAAGCCGGGATGAGCGTTGTGGTGGATCGCTGCTTGAAGGTCGAGCACGCACGCTTTTGCGGTGGCCTCTCGACCATCGGCCTGAACAGCGGGATCATTACTTCGCGCCGGACGCCGTCGTAGAACGCAAGCCTAGCTCTTCGGCGTCCAACGAGCAGCCGCGAAGCGAAGCCTCCGCGTCTCGCCCCAGCAAAACAAAGCCGCCGTCGCATTCCACGCCGAGGTCCTCGGTTTGAATTGCGATGCACGAAGAGCGATTCGCCAGATCCACATGGATCAACGAACCGGCCTCGCCTGGCGGAAGCGTTCTTCTATCTGGGCCGGCCACGCGAGAGCGCAGCCACGGCGGCCCAGCCTTGTGGCGCACCGGCGGGGCTGCGTCATAGTACTGAGAGGTAAGCTCCGTCATCCCGTACTCGCCCAAGATCGCGTCGTTTGCGATGCCAAACGCCTCGCACGCCTGCGCGTATAGCTCGTCGCGCTCGATGACACGGGCGCGCCCTTTGAATCCACCGGTTTCCATGACGCGCGAGCCGCCCGGCAGCAAAAACGCAAGCCTCCGCCGGTGCATTTCGTCAAGCAGCGCGACGAGTGCAAACGCGGTAGTCGCAAGGCAGATCGGCTTCTTTTCTTGGATCGCGACAGCAACGTCGCGCGTAAACTCTTCAAAGAGCAGCCCGTCGCCGCGCAGATACCACCCCGTTCTTCCGTCGCCGCGACATGCGCTCACGCGCCCCATCATGTAGCCAAGGGATGAATGGCGGCAGTCGGCCGGGTTCGGAACGAGGTTGAAGAAGCGTAAGCGCGCCTCGTCGCGTAGCACAAAATGCTGGAATCCGGCCAACGACGCCGCATCGTAGAGCGCGGAGGTTTCCAGGTAGTGCCGTCCCGGCACGCCGCCCGTCGTCCCGCTCGTTTCGAAAACGAGCGCCGCCTTTGCCGGGTCAAAGGTCGTCAGCGCCGCCTCTTTAAACGCAGGCGCCGGCACCGCGGGAATATGCTCCCACGACGCCGGCGGCGACGTAACGCCTAGGTGCGCGCAGTAACGAGCGTACGGATTATTCGTGCGAAGCTGGAAATCAAAGAGCCGCAGCGCTAGATCGTTGAAGCCAGCATCGTCCAACGCTTCACCGCGATCCTGCCAGCCCTCGATGACCGAGAGAATTTCTTGGTCGAACGCTCGTGACTCCGGTTCGTAACTCACAATTTCGTCCTTCGACGCGCTCGCTGCGCTCGCTGGTCAGGGTGACAGCGCAGATTCTATCTGATTAGTTCGATCAGCGAGAGTTCGGCTGCGTCGCCGGGGCGGACGCGCGTCTTGGTGATGCGCGTGTAGCCGCCCGTTCGGCCCTTCAGCGCTGGAGCGATTTGCTCGATGAGCTTTTTTAACACGGCCGGTTCGGTGATGAATTCGGCGAGCTGACGCCGCGCTGCGAGATCACCGGCCATTGCCGTCGTGATACAGCGCTCCGCGACGCGGCTGATCTCCTTGGCTTTGGTCGAGGTCGTCTCGATCTTCTCGTGCTTGAAGAGCGACGTCGCAAGATTCCGCAGCAACGCCTTGCGGTGCCCGTCAGTGCGCGAGAGCCGTTTGTATGCGATTGAATGCGGCATGCGTTTACGGCGCTACGCTTGACGTAGCGACAGCCCCCTCTCCGATAAGACCTGCTTGATCTCGTCGAGCGATTTCTTGCCGAAGTTTCGCATCTTCATGATTTCGTCCTCGGTCAAGTCCAGCAGCTCCGAGACCTTGGAGATGCCGGCGCGCTTGAGACAGTTGAAGGATCGCACCGAGAGATTGAGAGTTTCGACCGGGATATCCCATTCGTTGGGCGGCGTCTCGGGCAGCGGCTCCGCCCGATTAGTGAACGAGACGAACAAGTCGAGCTCTTCCTGCATGATCGACGCGGCATTAGAGAGTGCCTCGTCGGGAGTGACAGAACCGTTGGTCTCGACCTCGACGGTCAGGCGGTCGTAATCAACGCTCTGGCCGACGCGCGTGTCGTCCACGGTAAAGTTTACCTTGCGAATCGGCGAAAATATCGAATCGAGCGGAATCAAGCCGATCATGTGCTCGACGTTGCGCTGACGGTCGGCCATCACGTAGCCGCGCCCCTTCTCCACGCCGATCTCCATCGCTAGTTTCGCGTCCTTCGAGGAAAGCGTGCAGAGGCGATAGCCCGGATCGAGAATCTCAACGTCCGCGTCGGGTACGATGTCGGCCGCCGTGACGTCACGCGCGCCGCTCACCGACAGCGTTAGGACTTTCGGCTCGTCACTGTTGAGCTTGACCGGCAGGCCTTTGAGGTTGAGCATCAGTGCGATCGTATCTTCGACCATCCCTGGAATGGTTGAAAACTCGTGAAGCACGCCGTCGATCTTCATGTACGTTACGGCCGCTCCTGGAATCGAGCTCAGCAGCACGCGTCGCAGTGCATTCCCGAGCGTTATGCCAAACCCGCGCTCGAGCGGCTCGATCACGAACTTCGCATAGTTATCGCGACGCTCGCGCACTTCGATGCTTGCGCCGACCGGCGCTTCCAACATAGTCATTTTGGTTTTTTGTTGTCCTTTATAGCTGTTTACGTTATCCGCCGCGATCCCAGATCGGACGATCACACGCCTAACAGCGGAGTGAGTGACTTTTCGATAGTTTCTACCGGTTCGAGGCGGCTTGTGAGACCCTGTAAACGGAAACTGCGACGAGCGCGGACCAGCACAGGAGGTGCGACGACGAGCGGTTCCGTGACAGGGCCTCACGAGCCAACTTGAACCGGTAAAACTATTAAAAGTTAGCGAGAGTAGTACTCCACGATGAGTTGTTCGTCGACCGGGGTGTCGATTTGCTCCCGCGGGGGCGCCTGCAACACCGTGGCGGTCTTCTCCTGATCGTTCCAAGAAAGCCAATCGGGAGGACGGCGGCTCTGCGCGACCTCGAGGTTCGCTTCGAAGATGGGCGATTTTAGGCTGCCCGGCGCGATCGAGATCACGTCGCCGGCGCGCACGACGTAGGACGGAATGTTGACGATGCGGCCGTTGACGCGGAAGTGGCGGTGCGTCACGAGCTGGCGCGCCTGTGCGCGGCTGGTCGCAAGGTTCAGACGATAGACGACGTTGTCGAAACGGCGTTCGAGCAACTGGAGAAACGTGCGGCCGGTTTGACCCGGAACGCGCGCCGCTTCCCGGAAGTAGTTTTCGAACTGGGTCTCGTGCACGCCGTAATAGCGGCGCATCTTCTGCTTTTCGCGCAGCTGGCGGCCGTATTCGGAAACTTTCGTGCGCGATTTCCCGGTAGTCTTTTGCCCCGGCGCAGTACCGCGCCGCTCTACCGCGCAGTTGCGGGAGAGGCAGCGATCGCCTTTGAGGAACAGCTTGATCTTCTCACCCGTCTTGCTGGCCGCGGTTTCGCGACGGCAGAGGCGGCAGACGGGGCCGGTGTACCGCGACATATTAAACTCGGCGCCGCTTCGGCGGGCGGCAACCGTTGTGCGGAATCGGCGTCACGTCTTTAATCATAGTGATTTCGAGACCAGCAGCTTGCAGCGATCGGATCGCAGCTTCACGCCCGGCGCCGGGACCCTTGACCAGAACTTCGGTCGACTTCATCCCATGTTCCATCGCCTTGCGCGCCGCGGCTTCAGCGGCCATCTGCGCTGCGAACGGCGTCGATTTCTTCGAACCCTTGAAGCCCAGGTTACCGGCGGATGCCCATGAGACTACGCCGCCATGCGGGTCGCTGATGGTCACGATCGTGTTGTTAAACGATGCATGCACGTGCGCGACGCCGGCTTGGACGTTTTTCACTTCCCGCTTGCGGCGCGACTTGGTTTGCTTTTTGGCAGCCAAAAAAAATCTCCGAATACGAGGGGCGTAGTTAAACTAGGACGCCGCGAGGCGCCAAGAGAGTATCTTACCTTAGGTAGGCGAAGCGGGTCAACGCCACTTGCCCCAAAGCGAGGGGCCCGGCGTAACCGCCGAGCCCCTGGTACCCTTCGCTCTGGGTGACCGGACCTCGTAACCGACCCTACGGGTAGAGTAACCTCAGTCCCAGCCCTGCGAACGGGCCGTTGTAGTTGCGGTTGACTGGAGCGTTCTGCTTGTTGGACCATGAATCGCCCATCCATCCGGCCTCGATGAAGATCGGGCTGTTTCCAAACACATAGTCAACCCCGACTTGGTACTTCAGGATGCTATAGGCCAAGGGCAGACTATGGGTCGTGAACCCGCTGCTTGGGAACGGGTTTTCGGTCTGGAAGTTCGCCGTGCCGGTGACGCTCGGGTAGTACCATATGCTGCCGAAGAACGAGAACGCCTGGTTGAGATCGGGTAGCTTCTCGCCACCGAAGCCAACGCCGTTCATGTTCGGATAGCCGTAGTTGCTCGATACCCAGAGGTAACCAACGCCGATGTAGAGACGCGGTTGAAGCACCCGCACCGCGAACCGAACGTCGGCATCTTGGTCTGTCAGCCTCGTGGTCGTAGTGACGGGTGAACTCCCGCCACCGCCGATGACCGTCACAAAGCAGTTCGGCTGCGGGACCTTGTTGATGACGGTGCAGTTGTGCGGATACGGCCACTGCTCGTACGAGCCTTCGAGCATGAACGGAATGTTTCCGAGACTGAACTCACCTCCGCCGCGGACTGCATACCCGCCGTTGCCGCCATTGCTATGGTTGCCGTTATTGAACTCGTTGTACACAACCGGCGAGAAGATGTAGTCACCCGCCACAAACGCCTCTCCAAGCAGCGGCCTGGGAGTCGGCGGCGGTGGGGGCGGCGGCGGCGCGGCCGAAGGTGGCGGCGGTGCCGGGCTCGGCGGCGGGGTCGCGGGAATGTACCGCACGACGACCAGGTGCCGATCCGGAACCCACTGCACGTACGCGCCCATGCCTTCAGAGATGACGCGGACGGGCACTAGTACGACGCCCTGATAGATCATCGGGGGAACGTCCAGCGGACGAGACTCGCCGTTGATCATGACTTCCGGCTTGCCGACGGTGACCTTCACCTCGGCTCCCGGCTTCGAGACCGTTGCGGTCTTGCTGCCGCCATCCCATGAGACCGTCGCGCCCATTTGCTCGAACATAGAACGCAGCGGAATAAGTAACGCCCCGCCCTTGACGAGCGCGGCTAAGACGCGGCCCTGCTTGAGAACATCGGGCTTTGAATAGACGTGGTGATCGTTATACAGGATAGGAATCTGCCCGGACGGCGGACTTCCGAAGTCTGCCGGAGGTGCCGACCCGGCCTGCGCGACGCTGTTTCCTATGTTTCCTAGCGCCGGCGCTGTGGACGTAGCGGCAACCGCAGTGAACCCGCATAACGCTACCATTAGCGTGGCGAGTACCCCGGTGCTGAATCGTTTCACGAGTGCCTCCTTATGGAAAAATGGAGTGCCGGCCAGGGGTCTCCCTGACCAGCCCTGTGGTGCGAGCGGGCGCCTGGAGCGCTGCTGCGCGCACAAACACACGATACCCGTTATTCCCCTATCGCGCAACGTGATAAACGCCAGAGCCAGGCGATTCCTAATAAAGTCTCAACCAAAGCAAGCGCAAACGCCACGCGGGGACCTTGGGGCCCGGCCGCCGTGCCAAAATGGGCTAGAACGAGCGTCGTAAGGGCCGGGGCGATGATCTGCGGCAGGACAACGGCGAGGTTCCAGACCCCCATCGCCGCCGCCATGGCGCCCGGCGGCAGCACGCGACACGCGATCGCCCAATCCGCTACCAGGAAAATTCCCCAGCCTGTGCCGGCCAGCAGTGTCGCCACCGCCACTCCTGGCGTCGCGTGCGATCCGATGAACACGGCCAAGGCGGCAATGAAGGCGGCTCCGCCGATGGTCGCCACCAGCCGCTTATCGAGCCGGTCGCTGGGCCGTGCGGCCAGCGACGCACCCAACGTTGAAAGCAGCGTGAAGGCGACAATAAGGATTCCCGTCTCGCGGCGCGCATCCGACAGCGCCGTGACCCCGAGGACCGCGTTCACGTAGAAAAGCAAATAGCCCAACAGCGTGTAGAAGCCAATGTAAACCAGCGCGCGCGAGATAAAAAGATCGACAAAGGGACGCGTAACGCGCATGCCCGCAGCGTGGTCCGTACGCTCTTCCTGCAGCGGCAGGCGGCGCGCGTGCGCGACGGTTATCGCGCAAGTCGCCAAGAGCAACGCCCCCAGCGATCCGCCAAGCACGCGCGCATTCGCGATGAAACTCGCTGCGAGAGCCCCGAGCGCATTTCCAGCGCCCTGCAGAGCGGCCATCCATGACGAAGCGCCGCCGGTTCGCTTACGTTCGACGAAGTCCGGAATGATGGCTTGATACGGACCGATTGCAACGTTCAACGTGGCTTGAATCGCGATGAACGCCGCGGTCAGCGCGACGAAGGTGCGCGCCTCGTAGAAAAAGACCAGCGCCGCAGCGCCGCCGATCGCGCCGATGACGTAAAACTCGATGCGCCGGCTATTGCCGCGACGCCGCGCATCGGACCAAAACCCCACGACGACCTGCACGATTGCGGCGACGAGTGCGCCGGCCGTCGCCAGCCGTCCGTACGCGATGAGGGCGTTACCGCTGGAGAGCTCGAGCGTTCGGGATTGCAGTGAGATGCCTAGTAACGCACCCCAGATAGCTTGAACGCCGAGCCAAAACAGCGCCAGTCTGAACGGGTTAGCCGTGCGCGCAGGCATATCGGTACTCGATCAGGGTGTCGACGTCGTACGCAAGCTCGGGCGCGCAACGGCGAACCGCGCGTGCAGGCATCTCCAACGTGCGAAGGGCGATTGCTTCGAGATCGTCCACGCTCAAGCGGCCCAACAAGTAGCGAACGAGTACGATTGGGCTGACCAAACGGGCCATCTGCCACGGGCGTTTTCGCGCATCGAAGAACTTCCTCGCAATCGCCGCAAGCCGCTCCTGGCTTCCCGCGGGCAGCACGAAGACGCCGCCGTTGACGACACGTTCCCTCGCGAGGGTGATCCCAAAGGGTGGTGCGCCAGGAAATCGTTGGAAGAACTCACCGCCGTCGGCAACCGGAATAGCCATCGTGCCCGAAGGGACGCGCGCCGCGAAAGCCGCGATCGCCTCCGCGTTAACGTAGGGTAAATCGCTGGTCGCGTACAGCAAGGGATCCCCGTGGTCCGGCCACGCGCGCAGCGCGCGCAGCAGGTTCTCACCGCCCGATGGGCTTTCGTCGACGAACCGATCGACCGTAGTTGCAGATGCGTTGCGAACTTCTTCTCCGCCGACAACCGCGATGCCGGTTGCGCCGACCGTGCGCAGCGCCTCGATCATACGCTCCAGCATCGTCCTACCGCGCACCACTGCAAGCGCCTTTATGCACGTGCCCGCGGCCTCGGCGAATGCGCCGTCGATCCGGCCTCCCGCGGTGATCACCGCCTTCACGGCGAGCGCTACTTCTTGGCTAGTGTCTTTTTCTTGCCGGCCACCGTACGCTTAGGACCTTTACGCGTGCGGGCATTGGTCTTGGTGCGTTGTCCCCGCACGGGCAAGCCGCGGCGATGACGCATGCCGCGATAGCAGCCGATGTCCATCAAACGCTTGATGTTGCCCTGCACCTCGCGACGCAGATCGCCTTCTACGCGCAGTTGGAGCGAGTCGATCGCGTCGCGCAGCTTCTTTTCGTCCTCTTCGCTCATCCCTTTCACGCGAAGGTTCGGGTCGATCCCGGCGAACGCCAGCAGTTTTCTCGCAGTTGTCGCGCCGATGCCGTAGATGTACGTCAGCGCAACCTCAACGCGCTTCTCACGCGGCAGATCGATACCAGCAATACGAGCCATTAAATCGCCCTCTTATCCTTGTACTTGCTTGTGCTTGGGATTAACTTCGCAGATCACGCGGACTTTGCCGTGGCGCCGAATGATTTTGCACTTTTCACAAATTTTCTTTACCGAGGGTCTCACTTTCACTTTAACATGTCCCTTTTCTCGTCAATCACTTGTATCGATAAGTTATTCTGCCGTGGGTCAAATCGTAGGGCGACAGCTCCACGAGCACGCGGTCTCCGGGAAGGATACGAATGAAGTGCATCCGGATTTTTCCCGAAACGTGCGCGAGTACGCGGTGTCCCGTTGTCAACTCTACTTTAAACATCGCGTTTGGCAGCGGCTCTACGATGGTGCCTTCGACCTCGATCGCTTCTTCTTTAGGCGTGGCGGTCTTAGCGGCTTTCTCGGCCGTTGCCTTGCCGCGCGACGGGCGTCCGCCCCGTCTACGCGCCACTGCCCCGACTCCCTATTTTCACGCAATCGCTTCTCGCGGCGGACGATACCGTTCGATTCCCGGGTGCTCCCCGTAGTCGCGCAGGGTAAGAATCTTCGGGCCATCATCCGTCACTGCGATCGTGTGCTCGAAGTGCGCTGCGAGTTTACCATCTGCGGTAACCACTGTCCAGCCGTCGTCCAGGATGCGAATTCCGGGCCGGCCCTGAGTAATCATCGGCTCGATCGCCAGAACGAGTCCCGGCCGCAGCTCCATGCCGGTGCCGGGCTTGCCGTAGTTGGGCACCTGCGGCTCCTCGTGCATTTCCCGGCCGACGCCGTGTCCGACGAGCTCGCGCACTACACCATACCCATGCCGTTCGGCGTGGTCTTGGACGGCCGCGCCGATGTCGCCCAGACGTTTGCCGTTCTGCATCTGTGCTATGCCGATCGTCAGGCACTCCTGCGTGACCTCGAGTAGCCGTTGCGCCGCGTCCGAGACCGCTCCAACCGGAACGGTCACGGCGCTGTCGCTGACGTAGCCATCCAGCGTCGTTCCGATGTCGATCGATAGCAGGTCGCCTTCGCGCAAAACGCGCGAGCCCGGGATCCCATGCACGACTTCGGCGTTAACCGAGGCGCAGATGGAACCCGGAAATCCGTTATAACCCTTAAACGTTGGGATGCCGCCGCCTTGACGAATCCCGTGCTCGGCGAGACGGTCGAGTTCGCTCGTCGCAATGCCCGGCCGCGCCGCTTTCATTAGCTCGGTCAACACTCTCGACGTGATCTTGCCGCTGCGCCGCATCAGATCGATCTCCCGCGGCGATTTGAGTGTCACCATGCTACTTGCGAACCTGCGCGGCGCCGATCGCGCTGGCGATCCGATCGGCAATATCCTCGAAGCTAGCCAGCGCATCGACCTCGACGAGCTTGGCCGCGCTGCGATAGTAGTCGATCAACGGTTTCGTCTGCGCATCGTAAACTTCCAGCCGCTTCGTGACCGTTTCAGGGCGATCGTCTTCCCGTTGGATTAGCTCTCCACCGTCATCGTCATCGATGCCCGCGACTCTCGGTGGTTTTGTCAGCGCGTTGTACGTGCGGCCGTTGCGCGGATTCGTCCAACGCGAGGCCAGACGCTCGATCAGCGTCTTGCGGTCGCCGCTGAAGAGTACGACGGCGTCGAGTGGCGTATGGCGCCGCTCCAGCATCGCGTCGAGCGATTCGGCTTGGGTAACGGTGCGAGGGAAGCCGTCCATGACGAAACCGGAGTTCGTGTGTTCCAGTTCGTGCCCGATCATCTCCGTCACGAGCGCGTCGGGAACGAGCTCGCCGCGCTGCATGTAGCCTTCGGCTTGCTTACCGAGCGTGGTTCCCCGCGCGCGGTGCCTTCGCAGGATGTCGCCCGTCGAGATTTGCTTCAAGCCAAAGCGCCCCTCGAGGAGGCGCGCCTGAGTCCCTTTGCCGGCACCAGGCGGTCCGAGGAAGACCAACCGCATCTTGTCGTGCCCCAGATGCCTTACCGTTTGATGAAGCCGCGGTAGTCGCGCATCGCGAGCCGCGCCTCGATTTGCGTGATCGTATCGAGCGCAACGCCGACCACAATCAGCAGCGACGTCGAGCCGAGATAAAACGTCGTTACGGAGAGCCCTCGTTGGAGCGCGCCCGGCAACACGGCGAGCAGACCGAGATAAACCGCCGCCGCGGTCGTAATCCGCATCAGAATCTTGTTTAGGTAATCCACGGTCGGCTGCCCGGGCCGAATCCCCGGCACGAACGCGCCGGTCTTCTTTAGATTGTCCGCTACGTCGCGCGTGTTGAGCACGACCGAACTGTAAAAGAACGTGAAGACGACAACGAGCAAGAAGTAAACGATGTTATACAGCAGGCCGTTGGGCGTAAACCACACGTTGAGCCACGCGGAGAAGGCTTGCATCCCATGCTGGATCGCGGCCCAGATCCCGCTGCCCGTCACGGCTTGTCCCCGTCCAAACCACGAGAGCGCCTGCTGCGGCAGGAGCAGGATCGAAATCGCAAAGATGATCGAGATGACCCCGGCGTTGTTCAGGCGCAGCGGAATGTACGTCGAACGCCCGGCGAACATCTTGCGGCCCACGACGCGGCGAGCCTGCTGCACGGGTACGCGGCGTTGCCCTTGATACAGGAAAACGATCGAGACGATGATGACGATCGCGATAAAGATGTACAACGCCAGATTCAGCAGCGACTCGGCACCCTGGCTGGCCGACGCGTACGTCTGGGTCACGTACTGTGGGTAACGCAAAACGATGCCGATGAAGATGATGAGCGAGACGCCGTTCCCGATACCCTTGTCGGAGATCTGTTCGCCCAGCCACATGAGAAAGAGCGTGCCGCCGACCATTGCTACGATCGCGTAAAGCAAATACCATACCGAGGTGTCGTAGAAGACGCCTGAGCGCTCCATCGAAATCGCCATGAACGTCCCTTGAATCGTGGCTAGGACAATGGTCAGCCAGCGCGTATACTGGCTGATTTTTTTGCGGCCTTCCTCGCCGCCTTTCTTCGCCATCTCCTCGAGCTGCGGAAGGACGACCGTCATGAGCTGCATGATGATCGAAGCGTTGATGTACGGCGTGATTCCCATTGCGATGATGGAAAGCTTCTGCAAAGCACCGCCCGAGAGGAAGCCCAGAAGATTGTAAAACGCACCGCTCTGCAGGACGCGCTGCCAAGCGGCTTGATTGACGTTGGGCAGCTGCACGTGGATCATGAACACGAACCACGCGAATGCAAAGAAAACAAAGAGAATGCGTTGGCGAATCTCGGGAACGAGCACGGCGGCTCGTAGGTTGTCAAACATTATTCGTCAGCCGACACAATCAAGCGGGCAGTTCTTCGATATGCGCGCCCGCGGCCGTGAGCGCTTCGCGCGCCTTCTTCGAGAAGAGCACGTCGCGAAAGCGCAAACCCGAGGGGAGCGGTTGCCCCGATTCGCAGCCGAGAATTTTCACACCGTCGGAGGCTGACTTGAAGAATCCGCGCTTACGCAGCGACTCCGGGGTGACTTCGACGGCCGGGTCCCACTGCGCCAACTGGCGCAGGTTGACCACCGCAAACTCCGTTCCGAAGTGGCCGCGGTCGCGAGCCTTTTGTGAGTAGCCCCGGCGGTGCGGCAAACGCCGCGCCCACGCCGTCTGACCGCCTTCAAACGCCGGTCCCTTGCCGCCGCCCGAACGCACGGTCTGGCCCTTACCGCCTTCGCCGCCGGTTTTCACCATGCCGGATCCATGCCCACGCCCGATCCGCTGGCGCTTCGGCCGGCTGCCCAAGGCGGGTTTGAGCTCGCCTAACTTGAGAAGTTCTTTGTCTGCCATCAGATGTTATGCCACGTAGATTTCTTTGACGGTTTTGCCGCGCATGGCCGCAACTTGCTCCGCCGTTCGCAGCGAGCGCAGAGCAGAGATCGTCGCCATGACCACGTTGATCGGATTGTTGGTGCCGAGACATTTGGTCAGAATATCGTGGATTCCGGCCAGCTCGAGTACCGCGCGCATCGATCCCCCAGCGATGACGCCGGTGCCGGGAGCCGCGGGTTTCAGCAGGACGGTAGCCGCGCCGACTTCATGTCGCACTTCGTGCGGAATGGTGCGATCGACCATCGCTACGGTGATGAGGCTTTTACGAGCCTGCTCGACACCCTTGCGAATCGCTTCGGGCACCTCGCCGGCCTTTCCGATTGCGAAACCGACCTTGCCTTTGCGGTCGCCGACGACGACCAGTGCACTAAAGCTGAAGCGCTTGCCGCCCTTAACGACCTTGGCAACGCGATTGACGCGCACGACGGTTTCTTCAAGTCCGCTGGCGTCGCGTTCACGACCACGGTATTGCATCAGAACGTCAACCCCGCTTCGCGCGCAGCATCGGCAAGCGCGCGCACGCGTCCGTGATACTTGTAGCCCCCACGATCGAACACAACCTCGGCGACGCCGGCCTCTTTAGCTTTTGCGGCGATTGCCGTACCGACGGCCTTCGCGGCGTTGAGATTCGTTCTCGACGGGAGCTCCGTTCCGATCGAACGTTCGCGCGTCGATGCGGTAGCAAGCGTGTGTCCCTTGGCATCGTCGACCAAGAGCGCATAAATATGATGGAGCGAGCGACGCACGCAAAGGCGCGGTCGTTCCGGCGTGCCGGTGACCTTCTTTCGCAACCGCACGTGACGCGCGCGCCGAGCTTCGGCCTTATCCACTATTTCTTGGCTGCCTTTCCCGCTTTGCCGAGTTTCTTACGAATCCGCTCGCCCTCATAACGAATGCCTTTGCCTTTATACGGTTCGGGTTTACGCAGGCGCCTAATCTCGGCGGCAACTTGACCGACGCTCTGCTTGTCAATCCCGTCGATGTGAATCTTGGTTTGTCCCTCAACTGACAACGCTACGCCTTTCGGCGCTTCAAACGCCACCGGATGCGAATATCCGAGGCTCAAGTTGAGCCGTTCGCCGGACTTCGCAACGCGATACCCCACGCCGCTGATCTCGAGGCTCTTACGGAAGCCCTTGCTCACGCCTTCGACCATGTTGGCGATAAGCGTGCGCGTCAGCCCGTGCGCGCTGCGATGCTGTTTCGCATCGCCCTTTCGCTCGACCAAGACCTTGCCATCGGTCAGACGAACCGCCACGACGTCCGAGAGGATGCGCTGACGCAGTTCGCCCTTTGGCCCCTTCACCAATACCTCATCGGCCTCGAGCTTCACCTCGACGCCGGAGGGAACGGCTACGGGCAACTTTCCTATGCGCGACACGTCAGAACCTCACCAAACATATGCGAGAACCTCTCCTCCGACGCCGCGCTTCTTCGCGCGCTTGCCGGACATGATTCCTTGCGGAGTCGACATGATGACCAACCCCAAGCCGCCGAGCACTCGCGGTATCTCGGTCTTGCGGGTGTAGACGCGCAATCCCGGACGCGAAATGCGGCGCAGTCCGGTAATGACTTTCTCCTTCTCCGGACCGTATCGAAGTTGGATGCGAATCGTGCCTTGCGGACCCTCCGCAACGCGCTCGTAACTCTCGATGAAGCCCTCGTCCTGCAGAATCTTCGCGATTGCCTGTTTCGTGCGCGAGGCGGGCATATCGACCGTCTTGTGGTTGGCGGTATTGGCGTTTCGAATGCGCGTAAGCATATCGGCGACGGGATCGGTTATCGACATTTCCTGGCCTCCCTCACCACGACGCCTTCGTCACACCCGGGACGACTCCCAAGTGGGCGTTTTCGCGGAAACAAATGCGGCACATTGCGAATTTACGCAAGTAGCCTCGCGGCCGCCCGCAGACTCTGCACCGATTGTGCTGGCGCACGCCGAACTTCGGCGCCCGTTGCGATTTAACAATTAAACTGGTCTTTGCCATTCCTGCTTACCTTTGCTTCCCTGGCGCGGGGGCCGCGGACTTTTGCAGCGGAAGTCCCATTGCAACGAGAAACTCCGAGGCTTCTTCGTCGGTCTTGGCGGTCGTCACGATGGTCACGTCCATCCCGCGGGTTTTGTCCACCTTGTCGTAGTTGATCTCGGGGAAGACCAGCTGCTCGCGCAGCCCTAAGTTGTAGTTGCCGCGCCCGTCAAACGACTTTGCGGGCAGACCCCTGAAGTCTCGAATGCGCGGCAGCACAACGTTGAAAAGCTTGTCGACGAATACGTACATGCGATCGCCGCGGAGCGTTACCTTCGCGCCGATGTTCATGCCTTCGCGCAACTTGAACGCGGCGATTGATTTCTTCGCTTTCGTCACGATCGGACGCTGGCCGGTGATGGCGGCCAGCTCGCTCACGGCGGCGTCGAGCGCCTTCGCATTGACGATCGCCTCACCGACGCTCATATTGACTACAACTTTTTCTAGCTTCGGAATCTCATTGACGTTCCTGTACCCGAACCGCTCTTGCAGTTGCGGACGAATCTGTCGATCGTAAATCTCTTTCAGTCTCTCGGCCATGCTGGTATCCTTACGCCCCCTTTGCCGAATCGCGCGCGGGCTCGCTACAGCGCGCGCAGATGCGGTGCACGGTCCCGTCGGACGTGCGGCCGCGGCGCAAACGCGTCGGCAGCTTGCACTTCTCGCAGACGTACTGCAGCGCAGAGAGCGGGAGTGCCGCTTCTTTTTCGACGATCCCGCCGGTCTGCACGGCGCCACCCATGTTTCCGGACTTGGTCCCCTGCTTCGCGTGACGCTTGACGATGTTGACGCCCTCGACCGTCGCGGTGCCGGCGCCCGGATGAAGGGCCTTCACGGTGCCGCGCTTCCCTCGCTCCTTGCCGCGCCGAATCATGACGGTGTCGCCCTTGATGATCGCGGTTTTAAGTGCCACTTAGAGCACCTCCGCGGCGAGTGAGGCGATCTTTAGGAAACCGCGTTCCCGCAGCTCGCGCATGACTGGGCCAAAAACGCGCGTGCCGCGGGGATCGAGGTTGTCTTTCTCGCCTTTGATGATAACGCAGGCGTTGTCGTCGCAGCGTACAACCGATCCGTCGCCACGACGAATCGGCGAGCTAGTGCGTACGACGACCGCCTTTACGACTTGGCCTTTCTTGACCGCAGCGCCCGGAATGGCGCTCTTGACCGTGCCGACCACCACGTCGCCGACGTGCGCGTACACATGCCGCCCGCCACCCGTGACGTGAATCACGAGCAGTTCGCGAGCGCCGCTGTTATCCGCGACCTTAAGGCGAGTCTCTTGCTGAATCATCTGGCCCTCTCCACGATTTCGACCAGACGCCAGCGCTTGTCGCGGGAAAGCGGGCGACATTCCACGATCCGGACGACATCGCCGACGTTGGCCTCGTTCCGCTCGTCGTGCGCTTTGAAGCGCGCCGACTTTCGGACGATCTTGCCGTAGGTGGGATGCGGCACGCGAGCCTCCGAGACTACGACGATCGTCTTGTCCATCTTGTTCGAGGCGACACGCCCCTGCTTAATGCGCCGCGATCCGCGATCGGGCGCGAGTTTTTCAGGCTGCTCCATGTTCGTCCTCGGCAAGTTGCTTCTCGGAGATAACGGTTTGAATTTGAGCGTAGGAACGGCGCATCGCGCGAATCTTGCTGAAGTCAGTCAGATGACCGGTGCGCAGCGCGAAACGCAAATTGAATAGCTCTGCCTTGGCATCGCGAGCCTTTTGCTGCAACTCCTTGACCGTAAGATCGCGCAAGCTCTCAAGCTCCTTATGTTTCACGCGGCCTCCTCGCGCGAGACGATCTTGGTCGTGATGGGGAGTTTGGCGGCGGCCCGTTGCAGCGCTTCGCGCGCAACCGTAGGCGCGACGCCGGAAAGCTCGAAAAGCACGCGGCCAGGCCGAACCACGGCGACCCACGCCTCGGGATTGCCTTTACCCGAACCCATGCGAACTTCCGCGGGCTTCTTCGTCACCGGTTTGTCGGGGAAAACTTTGATCCAGACTTTCCCGCCGCGCTTGATGTGGCGCGTCATCGCGATGCGAGCCGCTTCGATCTGGCGGTTCGTCATCCAGCACGGTTCCATCGCTTGCAAGCCGTAATCACCAAACGTCAGCGCGTTGCCGCGCTTTGCGGCGCCGGACATCCGGCCGCGCTGAACCTTGCGCCACTTAACGCGTTTGGGCGTCAACATCTTACATACCCTCGCTGGTCGTCGTCGGCTCTTCCGGCGGAGGCATCGCCATCACCGGTTCCACCGCGGCCATCGGTTCCACCGCGGCCATTGGTTCCACCGCGGCCATTGGTTCCACCGCGGCCATTGGTTCCACCACGGGTTCCACCACGGGTTCGACCGCGGATTCGGTCGGCGTCATCGCTGGCCGCGGCGCCGCGGAGGCCTGCATGCGCGGCTCGCGTCCGCGTCCGCGTCCACCCCGCTCGCGCCGGTCGCGCCGGTCGAAACGATCGCGCGGCGCTCCGTCGGTACGCGGCTGATCCGGCAGCACTTCGCCGCGATAGATCCACACTTTAACGCCGATTCGGCCAAAGGTCGTAAACGCTTCAACCTGCGCATAATCAATGTCGGCGCGCAGAGTGTGAAGCGGCACTTTTCCGTCGGCGTTGTGCTCGGTACGAGCAATCTCAGCACCGCCGAGTCTCCCAGAGACCTGTACTTTGATACCGCGCGCACCGGCGCGCATCGTCCGCATGATCGCCTGCTTCATAGCGCGGCGAAACGCGATGCGTTTCTCGAGCTGGTCCACGATATTTTGCGCGACTAGCCGCGCGTCCAGCTCCGGATGTGAGATCTCCATCACGTTGACGGCGACGTTCTTCCCCGTCAGACGCTCTAAATTCTTACGGATGTCGTCGATTCCCACGCCGCGCTTACCGATGATAATGCCCGGCTTGGCCGTGTTCACGATGACGCGTGCCTGATTGGCGCGGCGTTCAATCTCGATCTTACTGATCGATGCCGAGCGCATCCAGCGGTTGAAAGACTTGCGGATTGCGACGTCTTCGTGCAGCCAATCCACGTAATGTTTTTTCTCGAACCATCGGCTGTCCCAAGTCCGCGTGATACCCAGCCGCATCCCGACCGGATGAATTTTCTGGCCCATTAGGCTCCTCTCGCGGTGCGCTTACGCCCGCTCTGCTTTTTGCGCGGCGTTGACGCTGCGGCACTCGCGGTGGCCGCTCGGCGCACGCGCTGCGGAGCCTGCACGGACGCGCCCGGGCGCTTTTTGCGTGATTTGACCGGCGGCGTCTCGCTTACAATGACCGTTACATGCGAGAGGCGCTTGCGCTTGAACGCCGCACGGCCTTGCGCACGCGGGTCGAGCCGCTTTGTGAAACGGCCGCCCGGGCCGCCATCGACTGTAATCCGCGAGATATACAGATCGTCCGCGTTCATGTCGTGATTGTTTCCGGCATTGGCGACCGCGCTGCGCACCAGCTTCTCGATCGGATCGGCCGCATATACCTCAGCAAACTTCAGTACGACCAATGCTTCGCGCACGCTCTTGCCGCGAATCGCATCGGCGACGCGGCGAAGCTTACGCGGGGCGGTACGAACGAAACGCAGATGCGCAACGGCCTGCTGGTTCGTAGCGCTCACGTCTTCACCGTCGCTTTGTCGCCGCCGTGGCCGCGGAAGTGACGCGTCGGCGCGAATTCGCCCAGTTTATGTCCCACCATGTTCTCGGTGATGTACACCGGCACGTGGGCCTTGCCGTTGTGGACGCCGATCGTATGCCCGACCATCGCCGGAAGGACCGTCGAGGCGCGGCTCCAGGTTTTTATTACCCTGCGCTCGCGCGTTTCGTTGAGCAGTTCGATCTTCGCAACGAGATGTTCCGCGACGTAAGGACCTTTTTTAAGTGATCTCGCCATTACTTGGAACCTCGACGACGCACGATCATCTTGCCGGTGCGTTTAGTGCGGCGCGTTTTCTTCCCCATCGTCATCTGTCCCCAGGGCGTCGTCGGCGGCCGTCCCGACGTGGAGCGCGCCTCCCCTCCGCCGTGCGGATGGTCGACCGGATTCATCGCGATGCCGCGAACGCTCGGGCGCTTGCCGAGATGTCGCGACCGCCCGGCCTTGCCGATCACCTGGTTTTCGTGTTCCACGTTGCCGAGCTGCCCGATGGTCGCCCGACACTCGATGTGGATCTTGCGCACTTCACCGGACGGCATGCGCACTTGGGAATACTCATTCTCCTTGGCCATCAACTGCGCCGCGACGCCCGCCGAACGGACGAGCTTCCCGCCTTGTCCGGCCCGCAGTTCGATGTTATGAATCACCGTCCCGACCGGTATGTTCTTGATCGGCAAAGCGTTGCCGATTTTGATGTCGGCGTTGGAGCCCGACTCGACCATTTCACCGACCTGCAATCCGAGCGGCGCGAGGATATACCGCTTCTCGCCGTCGCGATAGTTAAGCAGCGCGATGCGGCACGAGCGATTCGGATCGTATTCGATCGTCGCGACTTTAGCCGGCACGCCGTCCTTGCCGCGCTTGAAATCAATAATGCGGTATTGCCGGCGCGTGCCGCCGCCTCGATGGCGCACCGTGATATGTCCGTTATTGTTGCGTCCGGAATGCTTCTTGCGAACCTCGACGAGCGATCTTTCCGGCGTCGTCTTCGTCAGGTCCGAAAAGTCCAACGTCGTGAGAAAGCGCCTGCCCGGAGAAGTCGGCCGATACTTTTTCACCGGCATTCCTGCACCTCGCGCGTAGGCGTATTATTGCTCAAAGTAATTGACCCCGCCGAGCTCGATCTTTTGACCGGCCTTGATCGTGACGATCGCTTTCTTGTAGTCGCTCTGCTTGCCGCTGGTCCGCATTCCCCGGCGCGCGAAATTGCGCGCCTTACCGCGAACGTTCACGGTGTTAACGTGAAGTACGTTGACCTTAAAGATCTCTTCGATTGCGTGGCGGATCTGCGTCTTGGTCGCATGCGGGTGAACGACAAACGTATACTGGTGGGCGAGCGCATCCGCCATTGCCTTTTCGGTAATGCGCGGGGCGACGATGACGTCACGGGCGTCCATCGGTTGCTCTCCCCCCCGTCGAAAGCGTTTCGGTCAGCGCGTCGTACGCGGCGGTCGTAAAGACGATCCGCTCGAAGCGAAGCACGTCCTTGACGTCCAAGGCTCCGTCGTCGGTGACGGCGACGCGCTTCAGGTTTCGGCTGACGCGCGCGATCTGCTCGGCATGCGCCTCGTCGCGACGGCAGACGATCAGCGTAGCCGGGCCGCGCCGCGCCGCTTTTGCGCTGCCGAACAGCACCGCCGCGAAACCGGCGGTCTTCGAAATCGAGAAATCGTTCGTATCGAAGAGGGTGACTGCGTCGCTTTGAAAACGATTAGCCAACGCTGCCGCAAAAGCGAGACGTCGTTCCTTTTTATTCAGCGCCTCGACGTAGCTGCGTGGCTGCGGTCCGAAGACAACGCCGCCGTGCCGCCATTGCGGCGAGCGAATCGAACCCTGTCGCGCGCGTCCGGTGCCTTTTTGACGCCAGGGCTTGCGTCCGCCGCCCGCGACCTCGTCGCGCTTCTTGGTCGAAGCCGTCCCCGCGCGAGAATTTGCAAACTCCCGATGCACGGCGCGATAGATGACGTCGAGTTTTTCGCTTACGGCGTTTAGGAAAGCCGGGGCGGGCAACTCACGAACGACCTTGCCGGTGGCGTCGATGACGTTCGGCATTACGGTTTCGCCTTGCGCGTCTTCACGGTCTGGCGCACGAGCACGAGCGAGTTCTTCGCGCCGGGAACCGCCCCGCGCACGAGCAAAAGATTGCGCTCGCCGTCCGCTCGCACGACCTCCAAATTCTGCTGCGTCGTGCGGTCCACGCCGTAGTGTCCCGGCCGGCGGCTTCCTTTTGTTGTCCGCCCCGCGTTGGTATCGCCACTTGAACCAGGCTGACGATGAATCATCGAGCCATGGCTCGCGCCGCCGCCGCTGAAGTTGTGGCGCTTGATACCCCCGGCGAAGCCGTGTCCTTTCGACACGCCGACCACGTCAACGCGATCGCCCGGCTCAAAGCCCGTAACGGTTACGGTTTCTCCGGGCTCACCTTCCATTTCGTCGCGGAACTCGCGGACAAACCGAACCGGCTCAACGCCCTGCTTCTTGAAGTGGCCCGCGAGAGGGCGGGTAGTGCGGTTGCGCTTTACCGTTTCGAAGCCCAAAGCGACGGCATCGTAGCCGTGCTTTTCCTTCGTCTTGCGCTCCACGACCGTGCAGGGACCAGCCACGATCACCGTGACGGGCACCGACCGCCCATCCTCGGTGAAGACGCTCGTCATCCCCACTTTCCGGCCCAGGATGTTCTTCATGCTGCTTTCTCGCGGTTTACTCCTAGGCCACTGGCCCAGGCGTATTGGTAATCATCTTCGCCGATTCGCAAACGAGCTGCCAATCGGCGTAAATTGCAACCTGGGCAGTGTACCAGGGCTGCAGCGCTCGGTCAAGGCTCGAGCACGCACCGGAACTATGCTTGGCGCGGCGTACTAGCGCGCATGGGGCACAAACGGTTGATCGGCCTCCTGGGCGCCGTTGCTTTCCTTGTTGCAGCCGGCGCGCCATCGGCCGCCTCAGCATCAACCAAGACGCTGCTCGATGCCTTGCGTAAAGCGACGCTCGGTCGCCCGCTGGCGTCCATTCTCTCGATCCACACGACCGGACGGGTCGAGCTGGTCGGACTTAAAGGAACGATTCAGGAGTGGGACGATCTGCGCGGCCAGCGCTTTACGAGCTCCCAAGAAGCCGGCGCACTTAGCGGCTCCTCTGGGTGGGACGACAAGGCCGCCTGGAACCAGGATTACGCGGGGCTGGTAAGCGTCGACGGGGGCAGCGCCGGGCGTCTGCAAGCCATCGATCAAGCCTACCTGGATAATCTGAGCTACCTCCGGCCGGACGCCGGTGGAGCGACCGTTATCTACGCTGGTCAACGCGCCGACGGTGGTAAAACCTACGACGTGCTGGCGGTTACGCCCCCACAAGGGAGCGAGCTCGATCTCTGGATCGATCCACGCACTCATCTTATTGGAAGGGAGACCGGCTCGATTGGGATCGTTTCGCAGACGACGATCCTCTCGGAGTATCGGCGGATCAACGGCATCACCTACCCCTTCTCCATCGCTTCCCAGGCCTCGACCGGCAACTCTGAAACGGTGAAACTTTCATCGTTGGAGGTGAACTCCGAGATCGCCACGCGTATGCGGATGCCGCAGTCGAGCGTACACGACTTCGCGATTGCCGGCGTCAAGGCGACCGTCCCGCTTCAGATCATCAACAACCACATTTACCTGAACGTTATGCTCGATGGCCGCGGCCCTTATACGTTCATCCTCGATAGCGGTGGCGATTATATCGTGACGCCCGAGGTTGCGGCAACGCTCCAGGCAAAAAGCAGCGGCGGCCTACGGCTTTCCGGCGTCGGCAACGCAACCGAAGGCGCGGCGTTCACGCGCATCGATTCGATCGCGATCGGAAACGCGGTCGTGCACAACCAATACATGCTGGTGCTGCCAATTGCTACCGGCTTCGGGGTGGCCGAAGGATTGCGGATCGACGGGATGGTCGGCTATCAGTTCATCGCGCGTTTCCTAACGACGATCGACTATGCCGGCTTCAAGCTCACGCTGGCAATGCCGGGTTCTCCGCCCAATCCAGAAGCAGCGAAAATACCGTTTTTCTTCGACGGCACCATTCCGCGAATTCCAATCACGATTGGCTCGGTTGCGACGACGGCCGAAGTCGATACGGGTAGCCGTGGCGCCTTGACGCTCTCGTCACCTTTCGTGCAAGCATACCCGGCGATCGCGGCGTTAGCAAAAACTCCGCCCGCCGTTGAGGGGTTCGGCGTCGGTGGCGCGTCGTACGCACGGCTTGGCCGCGTGCCCTCTTTTCAGATCGGTCCATACGTCATCTCAAACAGCGTTGCGGCGTTTGGAATTCAGGCACAGGGCGCGATGGCCGATCCTTTCAACCCCGTCAACGTGGGCGGCACTATTTTGCGCCGCTTCGACGTAACGTTTGACTATCGAAATCAGTTGATGTACCTCTCCAAGAATGCCGACTTCGGCGGACCGTTTTCGTACGACCGCTCCGGCCTTTTCTTAATCGACGCGAACGGAGCGTATACCGTCCTTTCGGTGCTCCCGGGAGCACCCGGAGCCGCTGCGGGATTGGAGAAGGGTGACGTGATCCTCAACGTCAACGCTACTCCCGTCGCTAACGGTTCGCTGGCGGGCCTGCGACAGTTGCTTTCAGGACCGGTTGGCACTGTCGTCCACCTCCACGTCCGTACCGCGGGCGGAGCGCAACGCGACCTCACCCTCACGCTCGCCGACTACGTTTGACCCCTTGTCCTGAGCGCAGGCGCGAAGCGCCGGAGTCGTGCCTGCCTTTTAGCGTGCGACCAGCCTTTGAGCCGCTTCTCCCAGCGAATTGCATCACGGACGTCGTGAAATTCAGAAACATGGACAAGGCACACAGGCCGCCGGTTAAACGTGTAACTGTTGAGATCGCAACATAAAACGATCCATCCGAGCACCGCACCGCGTATACGTGGCAACTTTTCACTCTAAGGTCTGCGACGAATGGAGCGAGTGACTAGATGCGGTCGCTCGTCCTTCGCGCTTCGTCCCTTCGCCCTTAGACTCCGGCGCTTTGCGCCTACGCTCAGGATGACAAAGGCTAGCGCCTGCGCTCAGGATGACAAGCGGCTATGTGAACGCTTGGAGGCCGGTGATTTCTTTTCCGACGATGAGGGTGTGCATTTCGCTCGTGCCCTCGTAGGTTAACACGGATTCTAGGTTGTTCATGTGGCGGATGACGGGGTACTCCAGCGTAACGCCGTTTGCACCCAGGATCGTTCGGGCTTGCCGCGCAATCGCCAGGGCCTCGCGCACGTTGTTGAGTTTGCCCAAACTCACTTGCGCGGGATGAAGCCGGCCTTCATCTTTCGCGCGGCCGAGGTGCAGCGCGAGGAGCGTGCCCTTATTCAGCTCCAGTAGCATATTGACCAGCTTCTCCTGTGTGAGCTGATATGCGCCGATCGGTCGATCGAACTGCACGCGCGTTTTGCCATACTCCAGCGCAACTTCGTAGCAGCTGCGCGCTGCGCCCATCGCACCCCAGACGATCCCGTAGCGCGCCTCGTTCAAGCATGCCAATGGCGCGGTCAGCCCTTGGCCTAACGGCAAGAGCGCATCGGCGGGCAGCCTGCAATCCGCCAAGACGAGCTCGCTCGTGACCGAAGCGCGCAGCGAGAGCTTGCGACGGATGTTCGAGGCACTAAACCCTTTGGTATCGCGCGGAACGATGAAGCCGCGAACGCCGTCCGCTGATTGAGCCCAGACGATCGCAAGATCGGCGATCGAACCGTTGGTGATCCAGGTCTTCGTCCCGTTGAGAATCCAGTCGGAGCCGTCGCGCGTCGCATAGGTTCGCATGCCACCGGGGTTGCTGCCGAAATCCGGTTCCGTTAAACCGAAGCAGCCGATGATTTCACCTCGTGCCATTCCCGGCAGCCACGCGTCTTTCTGCGCGTTCTCGCCCCAGCGGTAAATCGCGTACATTGCCAGCGACCCTTGCACCGACGCAAAGCTGCGTACGCCGGAATCACCAGCCTCGAGTTCCAAACAAGCCAGGCCATAGCTCACCGCACTAGCGCCGGCGCAGCCGTAGCCTTGCAGATGCATCCCGAGCAGTCCCAGTCGTCCGAGCTCCGGCCCAAGTTCGCGCGGAAGGACGCCTTCTTCGAACCACTCCGCCACATTCGGAATGACGCGGTCTCGCACGTAGGAACGCACCGTATCGCGAACGAGCCGTTCCTCGTCGGAAAGCAGCCGGCTCCAATCGATAAAATCGACGGAATCGGGCGCGCGCGATGTCGCCACAGGAAACTTATTGCCTGTCGGTCAGCGTTTCAAAACGCGGGCGACCTTGTCGAAGAGCGCCTCGGTCGAGCGATCGAACTGATCTTCGAAGCGCCGCCAGAGCAGCCGGCCGTCCATGTCGGAGAGCATCGCGTCAACGCGGTATTGCAGGACGGTCTCTTTGCCTTCGCTCGTGAGATGGAAAGCGTGCGTTCCGTCGAGGCCCTCGTTTTGAAAACGCCACACGATGCGTTCTTCCGGAACCGTTTCTTCCAGGATCGCGTGAATGCCGAGATGCCATTCTTCCGTACGTCCCGGCACCAGTGGCCCGGGTGAGCGCATAAACGGTTGGGACGCGAACGGCCAAATCTGGTCGCCCGAGGTGCCCATCTCCTCGAGCAGATGATAGATTCGGCGCTTGGTGCCGTGAAAAGCTCGCGACCGGAGCTCGTGTAGCTCGATGGGCATGGCGCGGTCGTTCGCTCAGCGAAGCGCGGCGACCCCTACGCCGCCCGATAGCAGGATTAACAGCGGCGCACTGATTTTCGCGCGTAACATGAGGACCGCCACGACGGCCGTTACTGCGTAGGCGATGAAGTTCGCTGGCGCGCCCCGAGCGATCGTCCATACGCTGGACCAAACCAAACCGACAATCGCCGGTGCCAGCCCCGCCGATATCGTGGTTCGCCACGGCGATGATTCATAGCGCGTCCATAGCGTATCAAAGGAAACCATGATTACGCTGGATGGAAGGAACATCGCCAACGCCGCAGCCGCCGCACCGATTAACGGGCGAGCCGGCGTAGCCGCATAACCGATGAGCGCCGCGAAGACCGTCGTGGGGCCCGGCACGAGCTTCCCGATGGTGTAAAACTCGGTGAACTGCTGGGAGGTTACCCAATGGTACCGCGTCACGGCATCCGCATGCATCTGAGGAATAATGCCCTTGCCGCCTCCGAAGCCGAGGACGGAGAGCTGAGCGAAGACCCACAACAGATGTAGCACGGTCTGCAGCGAGCCGCTCACGAGACGCTCCTGCGCACGCGGAGATACTCGCGCACGATCCCGGCACCCCCGAAGATTACCAGCACCAACAAGAGCGGCATCCGCAGCAACGAGACGGCCGCGGCCGTGACGACAATCAGTGGAAGCCGGACCCAATCCGCGCGCTCGTCCCAGGTCAGCTCGAGCGCATTGCCGATGGTCAGTCCGACGGCGCCCGCGGCACAACCACGCAAGGCTCCTTGCACGTACGGGTTCCCGGCAAACTTGAAGTACAAAGCGCCCGCGATCAGCACGATGATGAACGGCGGAACGCTGGCGCCCAAAAAGGCCGCAATCGCGCCCGGGACGCCGCGCACCTTTTGACCGCAGTACAACGCGAGATTCAAAATGTTCGGCCCCGGAAGCACCTGTGCGATCTCGAGGCCGTCCATGAAGCGCTCTCGATCCATCCAGCCGCGCGAGAGCACCTGCTGACGTATGCTTGCCTTTTGACCGCCTCCAAATGCGGTCGACGAAATCGATGCGAACGCGAGCGCTATGCTCGGAAGCGACGGGCGATCAGCCGACATCCGGCATCGGCCCGTCGACCACCGGGGACGAGTGCTTGCCCGAAAGGATGTGGATGTGCACGTGCTCGGTATGCTGATACGGCGGCAGCACGCCCAAGCGAATCATGAATCCTTTCTCGTAAAGATCGAGCGCCAGCGCTACCTTTTGAATGCCGGCGATCAGCCGATGCCAGATTCGCGCGTCGCCCAACCCTAAATCAAGGATTGTCGGGATCCACTTTTTGGGAATGATGACGACGTGGATTTCCCACCATTCTTCCTTGCTTCGATCGATGTTGTGCCGAAACGCGAACACGTCTTCATCTTCGTAGACGACTTCGTCGGCCCTGGCGCGCGTGCCGTCCAGCCGGCCGCGAAAGGTGTGGGCAGGATCCGGCTTCTCCCATACGCGTTGCTCGGGAGTGGTGATCATCTCGGATATCCATCGTGCCATCGCCGCGGAGCCTTCAGTCATCCGCGGCAGGCGTCCTCTCCACGACGGTGAAGCTGCGCGCGGTGAGCGCCACTCGAAAAAAGAAACGACTTACGGCCGCCGACGTTTTAGGCGTCGGACCCAAATGGCCCAAAGAGGCCAGGACTTGGGAAAGCATCGTCGGCGACAACGAAGTGGTCTACGAGGACAGGCACGTGATCGTCTTCCACGATCCGATAGACGAAGAACACGAATCGGTTCGCGTCGCTGGGGAAATCCGCTTGACGCTGCTTTCCAGGAAAGAGGGCATAGACAGCCTCATGGACTTAGGCGTCGCGGACGAGACGTTGAACGCCGCAATCCTCCACGGCATCCAACAAGCGGCGCTACGGTTAGGCCTCGAGAAAAAAGGCTTCGAAGTACGCGCGCACGTCTATCCGCCGCTGCAGCGCCGGCCGGAGCTGGCGTTCAAGCTCCGCGCCGGCAAACTACCCACGAAGTCGTCCTGACTACTCCTGAGGCTTTTTCGTAAACGGTAAGCGCGAAGTGACGTCGGCTTCCTTTTGCGCGAGTTTCGCGAGCGCCTGGATCACGAGGATCGCGACGATCGTAATGATGACGGCATAGATCAGTTCCGCCAGCACGCCGTTTCCCGGCTTCAGGAAGAGCGCGATCACGTCGGAGATGAACTTGTTCCAAGCCCCGGCCGCAATCAGGCCAAAGGCGACGGTCGCAAGTCCGATCATCGTTCCCAGGTAGGTCGGTTTGATCTCCATGACATCCCTCCAGAGTGGTCGAGTGATAAGGCACGCTATTCAAAAAGAAAAGCCCGAAGCTTGCAGCTCCGGGTTTAAAAGGACCGGTCCTGAGTAAACTTAGGCCTTGAGCTCGATGTCGACGCCGGCGGGTAAGTCCAGGTGCATCAGCGCGTCCATGGTTTTGGGCGAGGCTTGGAGGATGTCGATCAGGCGCTTGTGGGTGCGCATCTCGAAGTGCTCGCGGGACTTCTTGTCGTTGTTCGTGGAGCGCTGCACGCAAAACCGGTTGATCTCGGTCGGAAGGGGCACGGGTCCACTGACGAAGGCGCCGGTGCGCTTCGCCGTCTCGACGATCCGCTCCGCCGATTGATCCAGGACCTTGTGATCATACGCCTTGAGGCGTATGCGAATCATTTGCTTCGCCATTATTCCTAACCTAGTTCTTCAGTTTGCAAGGGTCTTGGGTCATTCGTCATCCTTCGACAAGCTCAGGATGACACTGGGAGCGAGACTCTATTCGGCGACGGCGGTGACTACGCCCGCGCCGACGGTCCGTCCGCCTTCGCGGATCGCGAAGCGAAGGCCCTCTTCGCACGCGATTGGAGTAATGAGCTCGACGTCCATTTGAACGTTGTCGCCCGGCATCACCATCTCGACGCCGTCCGGCAGCTTGATCGTACCCGTAACGTCAGTCGTGCGAAAATAGAACTGCGGCCGATAGTTTGCAAAGAACGGCGTGTGGCGACCGCCCTCCTCTTTTGACAGGACGTACACTTCGGCTTTGAACTTCTTATGTGGTTTGACCGAGCCGGGCTTGGCGAGCACTTGGCCGCGCTCGATCTCGTTGCGGTCGACGCCACGTAGCAAGACGCCGATGTTGTCGCCGGCGATGCCCGCATCGAGAAGCTTGCGGAACATCTCGATGCCGGTCACGACGGTCTTCTTCGTCTCGTCCTTGAGGCCGACGATTTCGACCTCCTCGCCGACCTTCACCTGACCGCGCTCCACGCGACCGGTCCCCACCGTGCCGCGGCCCGTGATCGTGAAAACGTCCTCAACCGGCATGAGGAAGGGTTTGTCTACTTCGCGCTCCGGCTGAGGGATGTAATCGTCGATGGTGTCCATGAGTTTAAAGATTGGGTCGGCGTCCGCTTCGCCCTTGCGTCCGCTCGAGTTGAGCGCTTTGAGCGCGGAGCCGCGGATGATCGGCGTGTCGTCGCCCGGGAACTCGTATTGCGTCAGCAGCTCGCGGATCTCCATTTCAACCAGCTCGAGCAGCTCCTCGTCGTCGACCATGTCCACCTTATTAAGGAAGACCACGATCCGCGGAACACCCACCTGGCGCATCAGCAGAATATGCTCGCGGGTCTGCGGCATCGGGCCGTCGGTCGCGGCCACCACGAGGACCGCGCCGTCCATCTGGGCAGCGCCGGTGATCATGTTCTTGATGTAGTCCGCGTGGCCGGGACAATCGACGTGCGCGTAGTGGCGCTTCGCGGTCTCGTATTCTTGATGCGAGATGGCAATCGTGATGCCGCGCTCCTTCTCTTCCGGAGCGTTGTCGATTTGATCGACACCGACTTTTTGCGCCAGGCCCTCCGTCGATAAGCAATGCATGATCGCCGCGGTCAACGTCGTCTTACCATGATCGACATGACCGGTCGTCCCGATGTTTACGTGGGGCTTGGTGCGCTCGAATTTTTGCTTCGCCATCTCTTTCCTTTCTCAATACAGCACTGCACTTCGCGCAGTGCTTGGCGCTACGCGCGCCCCCGCAGCAACTTCGCGCTGCGGGACCCCATTTAGGGGCTTAACACTTGGTACACGGGGCCAGGCGTTTCACCCCAGCTTTGCCCGCCTTACGCGGTAAACGCCCCCATCGCAGAGGGCGCATGACCACGGAATACTATCAACCAAACAAAGCCCTGTCAACGCCACCAGGAGCGTCAGGCCGGAGCCAATTTCTTGCCGGCGGACTTTGCCACGATTTCCTCTTCGACGCTCTTTGGAGCCTTTTCGTAGTGGGCGAACTCCATGGTATAGGTTGCACGTCCCTGCGTAGCCGAGCGCATGTCGGTGGCGTACCCAAACATCTCGGAGAGCGGGACGTGGGCCGTGATCACCTGGGCTCCGCCCGGAGCCTCTTCCGTCGCGTGAATCGCGCCGCGCCGGCGGCTGAGATCCCCGTTGATCGCGCCCATGTACTCTTTGGGCGTCGTGACTTCGACCTTCATGATCGGCTCCAGCAGAATCGGGCCGGCGGCCCGGTTCGCCTCCTTCCACGCCATCGAGGCAGCAATCTTAAACGCCATCTCCGAGGAGTCCACCTCATGGTAGGAACCATCGAAGGCTACGGCTTTGAAGTCCATCACCGGGAAGCTGGCGAGCACACCGCTTTGGGCTGACTCGCGGATGCCCTCTTGGACCGCCTTTGAATACTCCTTGGGAACGGCACCGCCGACGATCTTCCACTCGAAGACGAAGCCGGTGCCGGGTGCCTGCGGTTCCACGCGCAGCCACACGTCGCCGTACTGACCCTTGCCGCCGGTCTGACGTACGAAGCGGCCTTCCTTTTCGACGGTTTTAGTGATCGCTTCTTTGTATGCGACCTGCGGCTTGCCGACGTTCGCCTCAACTTTAAACTCTCGGCGCAGCCGGTCGAGGATGATCTCGAGGTGCAGCTCGCCCATGCCCGCGATAATCGTTTGCTGCGTCTCCTCGTCGGTTCGCATGCGAAAGGTCGGGTCTTCCTGCGCGAGGCGCGTTAGCGCGAGTCCGAGCTTGTCTTGATCCGCTTTGCTCTTCGGTTCGATCGCCTGATGAATCACCGGCTCCGGGAATGTGATCGACTCGAGCGCGATCGGCGCCTTCTCGTCACAGAGCGTATCGCCCGTGCGAGTTTCGGAGAGTCCGACCGCTGCAGCGATGTCTCCGGCGCCGATCGAGTCAATGTCCTCGCGATGATTCGCGTGCATCCGAAGAATGCGTCCGATACGCTCCTTGCGGCCGCTCCGCGAGTTCAGCACGTAGCTTCCCTTATTGAGTACGCCCGAATAGACCCGAAAGTAGGTCAGATTCCCGTACGGATCCGTTGCAATCTTGAAGGCCAGCGCGCAGAACGGTTCGCTGTCGTCCGGCCTGCGGACGATCTCTCCGCCGCTCTTTGGATCGCGCCCGACGATCGCCTTGGCTTCTAACGGCGACGGCATGTAATCGACGATCGCGTCCAGCAGCGGCTGAATGCCCTTATTCTTGAACGCCGAGCCGCACAGCACCGGAAGCACCGTGCCTTCAATCGTGGCTTTGCGCAGCGCGGTCTTCATCCGATCGATCGGCAGCTCTTTGCCCTCGAAGAACATTTCGAGGAGTTGGTCGTCTTGTTCGGCGATTGCCTCGACGAGATGCTGCCGCCACTCCATCGCGAGTTCGCGCAGCTCACCCTCGACGGCGTCGTCCTGCACGAGCGTCGAGCCCAGATCGTCCGTGTAGACGACCTTCTTCATCGTGAAAAGATCGACCACGCCGATGAACTTATCTTCGGCGCCGATCGGCACCTGAATCGGAACCGCGCGAGCACCGAGGCGTTCGCGGATTTTTTCCACCACGTTAAAGAAGTCCGCACCGACGCGATCCATCTTATTAACGAAGACGATGCGCGGAACTTTGTACTTGTTCGCTTGGCGCCAAACCGTTTCCGACTGGGGCTGAACCGCCGCAACCGAATCGAAGAGCGCGACTAAGCCGTCGAGCACGCGCAGCGACCGCTCGACCTCAACGGTGAAGTCGACGTGACCCGGCGTGTCGATGATGTTGATGCGCGTATCGCGCCACGTCGTCGCCGTCGCGGCCGAGGTAATCGTGATGCCGCGTTCCTGCTCCTGAACCATCCAGTCCATCGTCGCGGCGCCGTCGTGCACTTCGCCCATCTTGTGCACGCGACCGGTGAAGAACAGAATGCGCTCAGTACAGGTCGTCTTGCCGGCGTCGATGTGGGCGGCAATGCCGATATTCCTCGTGCGTTCGAGCGGATATTCCCTTACAGCCATGGTGCTAGTCTAGAACGTTTACCAGCGATAATGGGCAAAAGCTTTGTTCGCTTCGGCCATCTTGTGCGTGTCTTCACGCTTTTTAATCGTAGCGCCGGTGTTATTGGATGCGTCCAACAGCTCGCCGGCGAGCTTTTCCTCCATCGAGCGTCCCCCGCGCGTGCGAGCAAAGCCGATGAGCCACCGCATAGCCATCGCTTGGCGACGGTCGGGGCGCACTTCCATCGGTACTTGATACGTCGCGCCGCCAACCCGTCGCGGCCGGACCTCGACGAGTGGCATCGCATTGGAGAGAGCCTGCGAGAAGATTTCCATCGGATCGCGACCGGTTTTTTCGGCCACGATGTCGAGCGCGCCATACGTAATGTGTTCGGCCGTGGATTTCTTGCCACGCAACATCACTTTGTTAATGAAGCGCGCCAGCACTTTGGAGTTGAAGCGCGGGTCAGGCAGAATCTGCCGCTTCGGCGCGGGTCCTTTACGAGGCATTACTTCTTCTTCTCGCGCTTGGCGCCGTACTTAGAGCGGCCTTGCTTGCGGTTGGCCGTACCGGCCGTGTCGAGCGTACCGCGAATAATGTGATAGCGGACGCCCGGAAGATCTTTAACCCGCCCGCCGCGCACCAGCACGACCGAGTGCTCTTGCAGGTTGTGCCCGATGCCGGGGATGTAGGCGGTTACCTCTTCCCCATTGGTCAAGCGAACGCGCGCAACCTTACGGAGCGCCGAGTTCGGCTTCTTCGGGGTAACGGTCTTGACCTGAGTGCAGACGCCACGGCGTTGCGGGTTGCCGTCGACTTCAAAGGTGCGCGTGGGTAGGTCCGGATGGCCGGGCTTCGGCCCGGTCAGGATCACGCGGAAGGCTCTGGTCTTGACCTTCTGCTCGGTCTTTTCGCGCCCGCGGCGCACCAGCTGGTTTATCGTCGGCAAATTTGCTAGCGCTCTCCTAAAGTCATCATACACAAACAACGGCCTCACCCGCAGGTGGGACCGAGCATCAACTATACCAAGCCGGGATTTTCGCGTCAAATGGAAAGGGGAGCAACGATGGCGGCAAGCGGAGCCCTCTTGCAAGAGTCCCGCCTCGGCGTGCTCGACGGCCTGCGCGGCCTGGCGGTGCTACTGGTCCTGTGGTACCACGTCTGGGAGATCTCGTGGCTGGCGCCGCCGGCGTGGCTGGCCTTCGTTCCGGCGACGGGCTTCATCGGGGTCCACCTCTTCTTTTTTCTCAGCGGCTTCGTCATATCGTATCCGTTCGTCCAAGCCGCGGAGCTTGGCAAGCGAGCCCCAGCGTGGGGAGAGTTCGCATGGCGACGATTCATTAAAATCGTGCCTTCGTACGTTCTATCGATCGCGCTCGCATATGCCGTCGGCTATGCGCAAGTGCAGCCAAACGCGTCCACCATTCCCGATCTGGTCACGCACCTGCTCTTCATCCACACCTGGTTTCCGGAGCGCTACGGCACGATCGATGGCGTGCTCTGGACCCTCGCGATCGAAGTCGAGTTTTACTGCATCTTCCCGCTTGTCTGGGCGTGCTTCAAACGACGCCCGTGGTTGACGGCCGGCGCGATGATCGCGATCGCGTGGATGTGGCGCGCCTGGATGGCCCAATGTTGCTACAATACGCTCTTCCCGCAGTACGAGGAGAATCTCCCGGGATATCTCGACCTGTTTGCGTTCGGTATGATCTCGGCGCACGCATTCACACACTTCGGGCGCCAATGGCGCGCGCGGCGCCTTAAGTACGTTTCGCCTACGATCGCAATGGCCGGATTCGCGCTACTTGTCGCGCTCTTGGAGAATCTGTATGCGTACAGCCTGCACGATCAGTGGTCCGCCGTGTGGCAGATCAACAATCGCCCCTGGTTGGGGGTCGCATTCGCCGCGATCGCGCTGGGCTCACTGACCAGCCCCCGCTGGTGGCAAGTGCTGCTCGATAACTCGCCACTGCGATTCATGGCGACGATCTCGTATAATCTATACCTGTACCACCAGCTGATCGCGCGCGAGTTGCTTTGGCACCACGTACCGCCCTATACCGGCGATCCGCACGACGATCCGAGTTGGCAGAAAGCCTACACGATCAGCGCCTTTGCAGTTACGACCCTGCAAGCGGCGTTGGTGACGTATTTCTTCGAGCGCCCCTTGTTACGGCTGCGATCCCCGAACCGCCTGCGGCGCGAGCTCAGCTGAGTACAGACTTAAAGACGCTCTGCGTGATCGCGTCAACCCCTGGAACGCGCACTTCCTTGCCCTGGAACCCAGTGATCGTCGTCCATAACCAAACCACGAGCGCGAGGATCCACAGAATCGGATAAAGCACCCAGAGGTGAATAAAACTCAAAACGAATCCGAGGATGAAATAGAGAGCCCATATGGTGATCGATTGGGCGGCGGCCCACTTCACAAATCGGTTCGTCCCGCCGCCGACAAGCATAATGATGCCGCCGAGCAGGCAGAACAAGTACGCGAGCCCTGCCGCGACGTTGGGTTCGAGTCCGAACGGAGTGTCTTTTGGGGGTTCGGTTACGGACATGTTAATGCCCCTTTCGCTTTGGAGATGTCCTGCGCAGTTACGGCGTTTGTTAGCTTTGCGACGGCGCTGAACCTTTGTCGAGCGCCGTCAGCGACAGGCGCGAAGACGATCTGGGTGAAACGAGACCACCGCAATGTCTAGTGCCGCCCTGATCCTCGGCATAGCGGTCGTCGGCGTCACCATCTTGGGCTTCTATGCAGCACGCTGGGGCGGCAAGAATCTTGCCGACCTCGATCAATGGGCGCTCGGCGGCGGCAGCTTCGGAACGATCGTTTCGTGGTTCTTGCTCGGCGGCGATCTCTATACCGCCTACACGTTTGTCGCGGTTCCGGCGCTCGTGTACGGTGTCGGCGCGCTGGGCTTTTTCGCCGTGCCGTACGCGACGATTGCCTATCCGATAGCCCTCGTCGTCTTGAGCCGTTTTTGGAGTATTGCACGCCGGCGAGGCTACGTGACGACCGCGGACTTCGTTCGAGATCGTTTCGACGATCGCGCGCTCGAACTCGCGGTGGCATTTACCGGTGTCGTCGCGGCGATGCCGTATATTGCGTTGCAGCTGGTCGGCATGCGCGCGGTCTTCGGTCAGTTCAGCATACTCGGCGCCGGTAATGCCCTCCCGGCGCTCACCGTGGCGTTCGTTCTCCTCGCGGCCTACACGTATACCAGCGGCCTTCGCGCGCCGGCGCTGATCGCGTTTGTCAAGGACACGCTGATTTACGCGACGGTGATTGCCGCCATCGTCGTCATTCCTGCCAGGTTGGGCGGCTGGTCGCACGTCTTCGCCGCGTCTGCCGCCGCCCTCGCGGCGCGGTCGCGGCCCTCTTCGATTTACCTGGCGCCCCCGCAGTACTTCACGTATGGGTCCATGGCATTCGGCTCAGCACTTTCGCTCTTCATTTATCCGCACTCGATCACCAGCGTGCTGGCGGCCCGAAGCCGCGACGTCATCCGGCGCAATGCCGCGCTGCTCCCGATCTATTCGTTGCTGCTGGGACTGCTTGCACTGCTCGGATACTGCGCCCTCGCGGCCGGCATCACGGCGAAGGATACAACCAGCGTGGTGCCGTTGCTGTTCTCGCGCTACTTCCCATCGTGGTTCGCAGGCGTCGCAGATGCCGCGGTCGTGATCGGCGCCCTGGTACCGGCCGCCATCATGAGCATTGGAGCGGCCAATCTCTTCGCGAGCAACGTCTTTCGGGAGTTTTCGCCGCAGCGCTCACCGGTTGAAACGCTGATCGCAAAGGTGTTGACCGTTGCGATCTGCGCGCTTGCGCTGCTCTTCATCTTTCTCGTGCCCGTCCCGTACGCCATCGATTTCCAGCTGCTTGGAGGAGCGTTGATGTTGCAAATCTTTCCGGCCTTCGTCCTAGGACTTTGGACTCGCTGGTTTCACCCCAGAGCATTGCTGATCGGCTGGGCGTGCGGATTAGCCGCGAGTTGCGCGATGGCATATCAAAGCGGGTTCAGCTCGAACTTCACGCTCCACGCCTTTGGTCTCTCGGTCACGGGCTTCATCGCGCTCTACTCGCTAATCTTGAACCTGGTGATAAGCGCAGCAGTCACGTTGGCGTTGCGCGCCGGCGGGATTAATCCCGGCGTTGACCGCACTACGGCCGGAGATTACGCATGAGCGAGACGATCAATCCGCCGGGTTGGCCCCGCCCCAGCGGATATGCCAATGGCGCCCTGGCGGAAGGCCGCTATCTCGCCATCTCGGGACAGATCGGTTGGAACGAGAGGAACGAACTGGTCTCACCCGACTTCGTCGAACAGGCACGGCAGGCGTTACGCAACGTCATGGCCGTACTACTCGCAGCCGGCGGCGCGCCCCAACATCTTGTCCGCCTAACCTGGTACATCACCGACAAGAACGCCTACCAGCAAGCGCTCGCGGCGCTTGGTGCATCGTACCGGGAAATTATCGGCCAACATTATCCGGCAATGGCGCTCGTGCAAGTCGCCGGTCTGCTGGAAGACGGCGCGAAAGTAGAAATTGAGGCAACGGCAATTCTGCCGCTCGAGTCATCCCCTAGATCGTAACCCCGGCTTACTATCGATTCGTCGACCTATTCGCGCAATTTATAGCGCTGGAGTTTGCCGGTTGCGGTGCGAGGGAGGGCCATTACGAATTCGATTTCGCGCGGCGCCTTAAACGGTGCGATCTTCGCTTTGCAGAACTCGCGCAGCTCGTCGGCCTTTTCCGTCGTTCCGGCGACGCCATCGGCGAGTACGACGAAGGCTTTCACGTAGTTCGTCTGCTTCTGCGGGTCGCGTCTCCCAACGACCGCGATCTCCCTCACCTGCCCGTGCGCGATCAGGGCCTGTTCGACTTCCGGACCTGAAATATTGTAGCCGGCGGAGACGATCATGTCGTCCATGCGGGCGACGTACCAGAAGTATCCATCGGGGTCTCGCCGGTACGCGTCGCCGGGATAGTTCCAGCCGCGCTGCACGTAGCGATCCTGGCGTTCGTCTTGCAGATATTTGCAGCCGGTCGGGCCCCTGACGGCGAGCCGGCCGACGGTGCCGTCCTGAACCGGGTTACCGGCCTCGTCGTGCACCTCCGCGACATAGCCGGGCACGGCGCGCCCGGTGGCGCCGGCCCGCACCTCGGATTCGCGCGAACCGACGAAAATGTGAAGCATCTCGGTGCTTCCGATTCCATCGAGAATCTTTAAGCCGGTCTTAGCGTGCCATTCGTCCCAAACCGCTTTCGGCAGCGCCTCGCCGGCGGAAACGCAGGTACGCAGGGTCGAGATCTCGCCCTGCGACTCCAGCGCGGCCGCCATCGCGCGATAGGCGAGCGGCGCCGTGAAGATCGTCGTCGCGCCGAACTGCGCGATGGCTGCAAGCAATTCCGCCGGCCCGGCTTTCTCCAGCAGCAGCGTTGCGGCCCCGGCATAGAGTGGAAAGAGCAGCAATCCGCCCAGGCCGAAGGTGAATCCCAAGGGCGGGCTTCCGCAGAAAAGATCGTCGGATTGCGGCTCGAGGACTCGCGCGCAGTAAGTATCGCAAATCGCCAGCAAGTCCCGATGATAATGCATCGCCGCTTTTGGCGTGCCCGTCGTTCCCGACGTAAACGCAATGATCGCGATGTCTTCGGCGCACGTGTCGGCATTTTGGAACTCCGAAGACTTCGCGCGCATGAGTGACTCAAGCGACGGCGTTGACGATCCACCCTCGTTGAAGTACGCGATCCGTATGCCATGGTAGGACTGACACGCACGATCGAGCTCATCGCGCAGCCGGGCGTCGCAGAGTGCGTACTTCACTTGCGCCTTTTCCAGCATGAACCGCAGCTCGCCCGCGCGATAGAGCGGCATCGTGGTCACGGCGATACCGCCCGCCTTGAGAACCGCGAACCAGCTCGCCGCTAGCATCGGCGTGTTGGGTGAGCGAAGCAAGACTCGATTGCCGGGTTCCAGCTTCAGATCCTCGACCAGCACGCGAGCGATGCGATTGGCCGCGCCTCGCAATTGCGCGTACGTCCACATGTCGCCGCCGGAACTAAGAATGCACCGCCGGTCGGGGCGGAGCGCGGCGAGCCGGTCCAACAAATCGGTTGCGGCGTTGAGCCGATCGGGATACCGGAGACCTTCGAAGAACAGCGCAGGCATATGCTGCGCGGACGGTAGGCGTTCCTCGGCAAACGCGTCCACATGCCCGGTCGCGCGCAATTAACTCTCCAAGATCTGCTTTGCGATGACGATTTGCTGAATCTCGTTGGCACCCTCGTAGATTCGAAGCGCGCGCACGTCGCGATAGAGTCGCTCCACGATCTCACCCCGGGTAACGCCTCGTCCGCCAAAAAGCTGCACGGCGCGATCGCAGACTCTGCCTGCCGCTTCCGTCGCGAACCACTTCGCCATCGCCGACTCGCGGGTCACGCGCGATCGGCCGAGGTCCTTCAACCAAGCGGCACGATAAACCAGCAGGGCGCCGGCATCGACATCCGTAGCCATCGCGGCGATGGAGGCTTGCGTCAACTGCAGCGCTGCCAGCGGCGCACCGAACAACATTCGTGTTTTCGCGTGATGGACGGATTCCTGAAGCGCGCGTCGCGCGAAGCCTATCGCCGCGGCACCGACGGTGCTGCGAAAGACGTCGAGCGTCGCCATGGCGATCTTGAAACCATCGCCTTCCTCGCCGATCCGGCAGCTTGCCGGAACGCGCGCCCGCTCGAATCGCACCGTGCCCAGCGGATGGGGAGAGATCGTTTCGATGCGTTTTCCGGCGGAGCAGCCGGGCGTCGAGGCGTCGACTGCAAAGGCCGTCAGCCCTTTTGCCCCGTCGGCCGCGGTTCGCGCAAACACTACATACAGATCCGCGATCCCAGCATTGGATACCCAAGTTTTTTCACCGTCGATCACATAGCCGTCGCCATCACGCCGAGCTCGCGTCGCGAGGGCCGCTACGTCTGAGCCGGCCTCCCGCTCCGAGAGCGCGAACGCCGCAACGCATCGCCCGATCGCAACGTTCGCGAGATACCGGCGCTGCAGCTCCGCGTTGCCGAACAGCGAAACCGGGCCGCTGCCCAATCCCTGCATCGCAAATGCGAAGTCCGCCAGCGCCGAGCGCTGCGCAAGCGTTTCGCGAGCCAGGCAGAGCGTGCGCGCATCGAGCCCGGCTCGCAAACCGCCGAACGCGCCCGGCACGCAAGCCCGAAGCCATCCATTATCTGCGAGCGCCCGCACCCAGGCGCGGGCGCTCGCGTCGGCGTTGCGCTCGTCGTCGAGCACGTTTGCCTGACCGAGCCAACGCTCGAGTCCAGCGACAAAGGCGCGATGCTCTTCATCGAAAAAGGGCCATTCGATTTCGGCCATGCCGTCTCGCTAGTTCCCTTCGAATTGCGGAGAACGCTTTAACATGAAGGCTTCGTACGCGCGCCGAAAATCGTTGCTCTCCATGCAGAACGCTTGCGCCCGCGCCTCGGCGTCGATCGCGTCGTCCAGCGGCATAGCCCATTCTTCGCGGAGCATTCGCTTAGTCATGGCGTGCGCCAACGTCGGACCGCGCGCGATCGTTCTCGCGAAGTCGCTCGCTCGCGCAAGCAGCTCGTCGGGGCCGTAAAGTTCGTTGTAAAAGCCCCATTCGTAGGCTTGCGTTCCCGACATCGCGCGGCCGGTATAAAGCAGCTCGCTGGCTCTTCCGAAGCCGATAATTCGCGGAAGCATTGCACACGCACCCATGTCGCAACCCGCCAGGCCGACACGCACGAATAAGAAGGCGACGCGCGAGCGTTCCGTTCCGAACCGTAAGTCGCTGGCCATCGCGAGGATCGCGCCGGCGCCGGCGCATGCCCCATCCACGGCGGCTACGACCGGTTGCGGACACGCGCGCATCGCGTGAACGAGGTCGCCGGTCATTTGTGTAAACGCGAGAAGGCCTTCTGCACTCCGTTGGGTCAACGGCCCGATGATCTGCCCGACATCGCCCCCGGAGCAGAAATCCCCACCCGCGCCGGTCAGCACGACGGCCTTTACCGATGCATCTGCGTTCAAAGCCCGGAATCGGTCGCGCAGGTCGGCATAGAGTTCGAACGTTAGGGAATTTTTGTGCTGAGGTCCGTCCAGCGTGACCGTGAGGACGTTGTCGGCCGTCTCATAACGCGCTTCGGTCATCGTATGCGAAACGGCAGGTCTTCTTCGAACGTGCTGCCGGCGCTGTTGCGCGCGATGACGCGCAGCCGGTAGGCCCGCACGAAGATGGGCGGCGTGTCGAGGACGTTGAGGAGGAAAGCGAATCGGCCCGGGCTTCGGTGCGGAACGTTGATCGAAAAGAGGTTCGTGCGCACCTCGATGCTGGCGACGTTGGTACCGGTGACGAAAGCGCCGGACCAGCGCTCGCCCCGCCGCACGTCCAGCGACGAGAAGCGCATCCCAAGAATCCCCGGCGGCGCGCCGTTCGGCTCGACGCGCGGCGAGGGCAGCACCGTCAGCCCAACTGCGGCATTCGGGGGAATATCCGGAAGGCGTGACGCGCATCCCGGCAACAGCACTGCTGTGCAGAGCATTCCGATCCGAAGAAGCACGTCAGAACTCGTACGGAATGCGTCAGGACGCCACCTGCTCGGCAGAAGGCACACCGAACGTTGCGGGCGTAAGGCCCGGCTATGCTGCAGCAGCACGTCGCTCCGCGAAATCTCATGCTTGACTACGCGGTCGGCATCTGCGGCGTGTGGATTTCGGGCGGTTTTTTCCTGGATGCATGGGCTCATGGTCACGTTCCGGTGGAAAATTTCTTCACGCCCTATCACGCCGTGTTTTATTCCGGGATGCTCGCGCTCGCGGTAGTCCTTGCAGCCTACGCCCTTCAGTCTCGCGCGCGTGGCTACAGCTGGACGAACGCCTTTCCGCGCGCCTACCGGTTGGCGTTGCTAGGCATCCCGATCTTTGCCCTCGGCGGCCTCGGCGACATGCTTTGGCACCGCTTCCTCGGCATCGAAGAAGGCGTCGACGCTCTGTTGAGCCCGACGCATCAGATCCTGGGCCTGGGAATCTTTTTCTTATCGAGCGGACCGATCCGGTCGGTGCTCGCGGATCGCGCCTACTCGATAACGCTGGGGCGTCAGCTGCCGCTCGCGCTGGGCTTGGCGACCTGGTTAATTCTTGCGCACTTCGGCACGGCATATGCCTTCGATCCTGCCGCGGGCCGCGGCAACGCTCCGCCGCCGATTGTTCCCTTCACGCCCGAATACCTGACAGCGCTCGGAATCGGATACTACAAGGTCGCGACGGGCGTGCTGATCGTTATCTTCCAAAGCACGCTTATCGCAGGCTTCGCCCTCTGGTTGGTCGCTCGCATGCATCCCTGCCCAGGAATGCTGACGATCCTCCTGCTAGTCGGCAACATTCCAGCCGCAGCAGCTTTCACGAATGAGACGCCGCTGCTGGCGATAACGATCGCGCAATCGCTGATCACAGGCGTGTTGGCCGACGCCTTTATTGCGCGCTACGACCCGCATCCAGCGTTTGGCGCGACTCGCGCCCTCCGCACGTTCGCGATTGCGGTGCCAATGACGTATATTGGAATCTATCTCGTGGGTACGTTCCTGAGCGAACGAATCTGGTGGGATTGGAACGTGGCACTGGGGTCGTGGATTTGGTCGGGAGTCTGCGGCTTCGCGCTGAGTTTCCTGGTGCTCGCACGCCGTACCGCGTAATCCCGCTCGGGTTCGCCGTGCTTGCGGCGGTGCTGCACGGGGCGACGGCCTGGCGTTACGGTTATTTTCGCGACGAGCTCTACTTTATTGCGTGTTCGAGACACCTAGGGTGGGGCTACGTCGACCAGCCGCCATTCGTCGCCGTCGCGGCATGGCTTGCGGCGCCGTCGGGATACTCGTTGCTCGCGTTGCGCGCGCTTCCGATCGTCGCCGCGGGGCTGACGGTCTATCTTTCCGTGATCTTCGCGCGAGAGCTCGGGGGCGGGCGCTTCGCACAGCTGCTTACCGGCACGGTGACGCTGCTGGTGCCGGCGTACTTACTGCTCGGGAATACCCTGACCACGAGTTCGTTCGAACCGCTGTGGTGGACGCTGGCCATCTATCTCGCGGTTCGTATCGTGCGCGCGCGGCCGTCGGATCCAGGGCGTTTATGGATAGCGCTCGGCATCGTCGTGGCCTTGGGTGCGTACGCAAAATATTCGATGCTGCTGCCGATTGCGGGTCTGGTCATCGGCTTGCTGCTGACCCCGCAACGCCGCGTCTTGCTTACATCGTATGCGCTTGCGGCCGGTGCGCTTGCGCTTCTGTTGCTGTCGCCGAACCTGGCGTGGCAAGCTGCGCACGGATGGCCTTTCATCGAGGTTTTGCGCGGCGATGCGGCGCATCGTCCGATGCTCGCGGCCGGCTTTGCGTTGGAGTATCGCGGTTGGCTGGAGAATACCAAGGCATTCGTGCTCGAGCAGCTTCTCTATACCAATCCATTCGCTGCACCGATCTGGCTAGCAGGAATCATTGCCCCGTTTCGGTCGGCGCAGTTGCGCGAGCTTCGCTTCGTCAGCATCGCCTATGGCGTCGTGCTGCTAACTGCAATCGCTTTCGCAGCTAAAGGATACTACATCGTCGGGTTCTATGCTGCGTTGTTCGCGATCGGAGCTGTCGCCCTCGAAAGGTCGCGGGCCTCCGTACGTGCGGCGCTCGTTGCGTTACCGCTAGCGCTAGGGGTCGTGACCTTGCCGCTCTCTTTGCCGATCTTGCCGGTCGATGCTTTGATCGCGTACACGCGGTTTCTTGGCCTGACTGGACGCGACGGAACGCCGCCGCATCTAATCCAGCCTCTCTTCGCCGAGGAGTTTGGTTGGGAGCGGCTCGCCCACGACGTCGCACACGTCTATTTCTCGCTTCCGGCGGACGTGCGGGATCGCACCGCAATCTATGCCGACACTTATGGAGACGCGGGCGCGCTGGATTTCTTCGGCCAGCGCTACAGGTTGCCGGGCGCGATCTCGAGCCAAAACAGCTACTATCTCTGGGGCCCGAACGGAACCGACGGCCGTACCCTCATTGCGATCGGCGCGACGCGCAGCGATTTGCTGCGACGCTACTATCGCAGCGTCGCTCTCGTTCGCACCTCAACCGAACCCTACAAGTGGGTCGTTGAGGGACCGGCGCCAATCTATCTCTGCCGCGACCCGATTGCGCCGCTCTGGGTCATCTGGCCCCACCTGCGATGGTACGGCGCGTAGAAGTGTCAGGCGTCGCCATTGCAGGCGCATGCGTGGGCTGCGAGTTAGCGACGCGCCAGACTCACGGTTACGCCGAACAGCGCCGGACTAGAGATGCTCTTGGACTCTTTACCACCAGCTGGATAGGGCCAGAAGCCAATCTCGGTCCCACTGTTACCATTCGGTTGGATTATCGTTCCGTGCTGTATCCAGGATTGCGCGCGCTGTCGGTCCATTGCTGGAGCCGCGTAGTGCCGACTACCCGCGCGGTCGTACCGGAAACCTTCAATCTATAGATCGCGGACGCAGGCTCATCTTCGAGCGTAATGTGAGTACCATCCCACTGAACCTGTCCACAGCAACTGATAGCCTTGCTAAGATTGACGTTCGTCAGCGTACCGCTGCCATTCGAAAGTTCGGCAAAATGCACTTTCGAGTCGTTGCCGGTGCCATCCACGAACAGGTTACCCTTGTTATCGTACCCACAGAAGGTGTAATTTACGATTTGGTTTGTCGGAGTAGAGCGCGCACGTCAGCGTACAATAGGCCCTCGCTCTTCGCTTCAGGCAGCATCCAGGACTTGGTATGCGCGGTGTGCGTTCTGATCGCCGACGTTCGCAGCATCGCGCCAGGAGCGGTAATCGGCGGCTGCGATCCGCCGCAGTCTGCGAGCATCGCAAGCAGCGTGCAAGTGGCCAGCGCGTAGCGCTCAAAATCGGGAGTCCTCATTTTTCCGGTGCTCCGTTTTCCGTGAACATCTTAGCGCCCCGTCACGTTCGTCCTTCGACTGCGCTCGCTACGCTCGGGATGACACTCCTTAGGGCCTTGCGCCCTTCAGGATGACGTAAAGCCGGGGATGACGAGGGCGACGCCGGTGCGAGTCCCGTTGATCAGTTCCCAAATGCCATTGGCGACCTCTTCGGCCGTTGCGATGCGGCCCTCGGGGTTGCCTCGAGCCAGGAGCTCGCGTGCTTCTGCGTCGCTTCGCCCGGTCTTGGCAATGATATTTCCAATTGCTCTGTGCATCATCTCCGTTTCGGTGTAGCCCGGGCAGACCGCGTTTGCGGTGATCTCGCTGCCGAAGAATTCAGCGGCAATCGCTCGGGTGAATCCGACGACGCCGTGCTTGCTCGCGGAGTAGGCTGAAATGTAAGGCGCGCCGACCAGCCCGGCGATGCTGGCCACGTTGACGATCCGGCCCCATTGCGCGGCCGTCATGTCCCGGATAGCCTCGAGAGTGCACAGGAACGTCCCGGTCAGATTCGTCGCTATGATTCGATCCCACATCGCGCGGTCGGTGCGCGCTAGGGGCGCGGATTCGGCGATTCCGGCGCTATTTACCAACACGCCGATTGGGCCGTTGGCCTCACGGCACTCCTCGAATGCGCGCCGAATTTGCGCCTCCTCCGTTACGTCCGCTCGCGCGCCAAAGAACGGAGAACCCTCGCTCGCTGCCGGGGACCGGCTGACGATGCTAACGCGCATGCCTTTTCGCGCCAGCAGCGCCGCCGTGGCGCCTCCGATGCCGCGAGCGCCGCCGGTGATCAGCGCGTGTTTGCCGGTAAGATTCAGCGTGACATCTCCCGAGCGCGTTCGACAAGCCGCTCCAGTTGCTCTTTGCCGGCTAGGTACTGCTGCGGCCAGAGCGCATCGCTATATCGAAGTTGCGCGGCGGCATGCAGCGTCCAGAACGGATCGGCTAAATGTGGCCGCCCGAGAGCGACCAGATCGGCACGCCCGCCCGCGAGAATCGCGTTGACTTGGTCGGCATCCGTGATGTTGCCGACTGCCATCGTTGCAATCCCGACTTCGTTTCGGATCTTATCGGCGTACGGAGTTTGAAACATTCGACCGTATACGGGTTTGGCATCGGGCGAGGTTTGTCCGGTCGAGACATCAATGAGATCCGCGCCCGCGGCCCTGAACGCGCGCGCGATCTCGACTGCATCATCGCCCGATATGCCGCCGTCAACCCAATCCGTTGCTGAAATGCGCACCGACATCGGCTGTGACTCGGGCCAGACGGCTCGCATCGCCCGGAAAACCTCCAACGGATATCGCAACCGGTTGGCCAGCGATCCGCCGTATTCGTCGCGACGCCGATTGCGCAGCGGGGTGATGAACGACGAGAGGAGATAGCCGTGCGCGCAATGCAGTTCCAACATGTCGAAGCCCGCGTCGCGGCCCCTTTTCGCCGCGCTAACGAACGCCTCACGAATTTCTTCCATTTGCGGCTGGGTTAGTTCGAGCGGTACTTGGCTCACCGGCGCGTACGGAATCGCCGACGGACCGACGACCGGCCAGTTGCCGTCATCGAGCGGTTCGTCCATGCCCTCCCACATCAGCTTGGTCGAGCCTTTCGGACCGGAGTGGCCGAGCTGCAAGCAGATCTTAGCGATCGAATTTTGGTGCACGAACTCCACAATGCGTTTCCACGCGCCCACGTGCTCGGGGAGGTACATCCCCGTGCAGCCCGGAGAGATGCGGCCGCCGCGGGTCACGCACGTCATCTCGGTAAAGATCAGGCCCGCGCCCCCCAGCGCCCGCGTGCCCAGGTGCACGAGGTGAAAGTCGCTCGGCGTCCCGTCCACGGCACTGTACATGTCCATCGGCGAAACCACGATCCGATTCGCAAGCTCGAGGCCACGCAGGCGGAGCGGAGTGAACATCGGAGGGACGGCGCGGCCGGCAAACCACTTCTCGACTCGGTCGACGTAGCTAGTATCGCGCAGGCGAAGATTCTCATGACCGATCCGCTGGCTGCGTGTCAACAAGCTGTATGTGAACTGCTCCGGGGGGAGGGTCGCGTAGCGCGCGACGTTCTCGAACCATTCGGTCGAGTTGCGCGCCGCGTTTTGCAGCTTGAGGACTTCGATCTTGCGGGTCGCTTCGTATTGTTGAAGCGCGGTCGCAGAGTTCGCCGATAGGGCGTCGGCGAGGCCGATCGCGTCTTCCATCGCCAGTTTCGTTCCGGAACCCACCGAAAAATGCGCCGTGTGCGCGGCGTCACCTATCAGCACGACGTTTTCAAACAGCCAGCGCGCGTTGCTGACGCGCGTAAAGTTCAGCCAATCGCGACCCCGCAGGTGGGCGCTATTGGCCATCAAACGATGGCCTCGTAAGTACGGCTCGAAAAGCCGCTCGCAAAATGTTATCGTTTGTTCCGTGCCGGCCGTGTCCAGCCCGTGGTTGAGCCAGGTTTCGTCACGGCACTCCACGATGAAGGTACTGAGCTCTTCGTCGAAGCGATAGGCATGCACGGTGAACCATCCGTGCTCGGTCCGCTCAAAAATAAAGGTGAAGGCATCCAGCGGGAGGGTCGTGCCTAGCCAGACGAAGCGGCATCGCCCTTGCTCGAGACTCGGTTGGAACGCTTGCGCGTAGGTGCTCCGAACGCGGCTGTTGATTCCGTCGGAGCCGACTAATAGATCGCATCGCGCTCGCTCCGCTGCGATGTGCTGCACGTCGCTTTCAAAGGCGAGCTCCACTCCGAGCTCCGCGGCGCGGCGTTGCAGGATCGCGAGCAACTGCTTTCGCGCGATCCCGCAGAACCCGTGGCCGCTCGAGACAATCGTGTGACCCTCAAAATGTACTTCGATGTCGTCCCAATGCGCGAACGCGCGGGTAATCTCACGGTGCGTCGGCTCATCGGCGGACCGCAAATTCTCCATCGTCGCATCCGAGAAAACTACGCCCCAGCCGAAGGTATCGAGGGGCCGATTGCGTTCTAAGACTCGAATCTGCCACGACGGAAAGCGCTGCTTGGCCAGGATGCCAAAGTAAAGCCCAGCCGGTCCGCCTCCGATGCAAGTTACGCGCATCTGGAGCTTACACTTTGATGAGAGGCGCAGACGAATCCCGCCGGGCTATGGTACCCTACGGTCGAGCCGTGTTACAAACTTCCGCGTCCCGGGCGATCATCGTCGCTCTTTGCCTCGGCGGCGGTTTTGCTGCGATTGCGCAAGATGCGCATCGCGCCGTCGCATCGGCGTCCCTCACGCTCGCCAGCGGACTCAATCAGACGCGCACGACGATCCCCGTGACCATTGACGGTCAGCGAGCGTCTTGCGTGCTCGACACCGGGAGCTCGGCAATCCTGGTTTCACCGTCGCTCGCGCAGGCCGCAGGGCTCGGGGGGCGCGCCGGAACTTTCGAAGTGGCTCCGGATGGTCGCACGTACGTGGACCGCCAGACCCAAATTGCGCGCTTGAGCGTCGGAAGCTACGCAGTGCGCAACATTCCCGCTCTGATTTCGTCGAATCTCACGGGCTATAGCGCGCTCTGCGGCTACGATTTCTTCACGCGCTTCCCCACGTTGATCGATCGCGATCGGCGACTCGTCACGCTCTTCCCGCCATCCTCGCGGCTCGCACACATGCACTGCCTTACTGTTGATTTAACCCCGCACGTCCCGCTAGCGACAATTGAAATCAACGACAGCTGGCTGAACCATGTCGTGCTGGATTCCGGAATGGCCGGTGGCGGCGCGCTCTGGGATGGCGTGCGCACGCAACTGCGACAACCGCTGGTTGCCGACGCAAACTATCAGAGGCCACCGTCAGCCCCTCGCGACGGCTTTGCCTGCGGAGCGATCGCTTCGGTGCGCTACGTGGCGGGAGCGCCGGAAGGCGCCATGCCGATCTGCACCGAGACGCAACGCCCCGACGGCTACAACGGCATTATCGAAACGAATCTTCCCACGGTGCACGCACTGGCGGTAGATTATCCGCACCGCCGGATCTGCTTCGACGTCAGCGGTTACTCGCAGCTGAGCGCTTCGGGCCCCCTACCCGCACTGAGTCGCAGCGCCTGGTCGCGCTTCAACTACCTGCGTCCACCGTAGATCACGCGCGCCTGCGGGCGATGAGAAGGCCGTCGCAGATCGGCACGAGCGCCACGTCGACGCGCTCGTCTCGACCCGCCTTGAGCGTCAGAGCTCGCAACGCGCGGGTAGCGTCGTCCTGCACGGATGAATCAACGACGGATCCGTCCCACAGCACATTGTCGACCAGAATCAATCCGCCCGGGCGAACCAGCTCCAGGCACGCTTCGTAATACGCGTCGACGCTGGTCTTGTCAGCGTCGATGAACGCCATGTCGAACGAAGGCACTCCCTCGGCGCGGGCCTTTGCCAGCGTCTCGATGGCCGGAGCGATCCGCAAATCGATCTTCTTCGCGACGCCGCCCGCCTCCCAATAGCGTCGCGCAACGCGCGTGTACTCTTCGCTGACATCGCAGGCGAGTACGTAGCCGTCGGGTGGTAAAGCCAGCGCCATTGCCAGCGCGCTGTAGCCGGTGAAGACCCCAATCTCCAAGTACCGGCGTGCCTCAATCGAATGCGCCAGGAGCTGCATGATCTGGCCCTGATCGGGACCGATCTCCATGCGGGCCTGCGGCAGCTGCGACGTTTCCTCGCGCAGCTCCCGCAGCACGGGGTGTTCCCGAACCGCCGCCTCAATGATGTATTCTTGAATCGCCGGATCGATAAACGTGCTCTTTCCCGTCATCGCTCCGTATCATAGCACGCAAAGAAAAGAGCGCCCGAAGATCGAGCGCTCTTCTTCACTCGAGTGAATCTCGACGGCCTATAGTTATCCCGTCTTATGGGTTGGCACGCACAACAGGGTCGGCATACCAACAACAACTTGGTCATTTACAAATTGGTTGGCATACGCCCGCTGCTGCTGGATCGTGGGTCCCTGAATCCCATAGCAGGTCAGATGATCCGCCGGAGGGGGCGGCGTTAGATGCGGACCGGATATCACTTTCTTGACGACCGGCGTGCAAAAAAGCTCGGGTGGTCCGAGCTTCGTTTGATACTTTTGAAATTGATCGGTAAGCTCGAGCACCGCGCTGGGCTGCATTCCGAACTTGGCCGTATAGCACTCGAAGTGCGAGAACGTCGTCCTCGCCGGAATCAACCCCGATGCGAGCGCCGGCGACGACGCCGTCACCCTGCCGAGTATGAAGGCCGAGGCGACGAGTAGTACGCCTAAGGCCAAAGTGGCAAACCGCATGTGAAACTCCTTGCACGGCCGCATGTGAAGGCGGCGAGCCTTCACTGGCGTGCACACCAAGCATACATCCTGGCGTCCCAAAAACCAAGCGGCCTCGGCTCTTATCTCCGAGCCTGGCCCCCTAAAAGCCGCCTATTTGCTAATGTGTTGCCGGTAGACTTCGTCGAGGTCTTCGACGGTGTTAAGGGTCACCGCATCTTTGACCGACGAATCTTTGACCTTGGAGGTTCGACGCATCGTGCCTGCGAGATCGTCGCCATGGTTGTAACCGCGGATGGCGGCGTTGTGCCGTTCGATCGTCGCTTTATCGGTTCTGCCGTTGGCCACGATCCATTCTTCAAATTCCATGTATGTCGGCTTATTCTGCCGCACGAAGTCGATGGTTTTCTGACGGTCGAGGCCGAACGCGCCAAGCGTCATCGCATCGAACCCGGCTCCGCATTCGTCATAGCCTTCCGGCAGGGCGCCGATCCCGGCAAGCGAGAGTTTCAGCCACAAGCGCGGCACGTGAAGCGCTCCGAGCGGACCGGCGGTCCCGGAACTGACCAAGGGCACGATGTTCGTCTTAGTTTCCGCTGTCATTTCGATAACCTCCGCAGTTTAAGCGTGTGCCACTGCCGTTTGGCCGTGGCGTGATTTGAACGTGAGTTCCGAGATGCCGGACTTGTCGAGTTCTCCCAAACCAAGGGCTCTCATCCGCTCGTACTGATCGAATGTCGCTTGCGCCAGCGGAAGGCCGAGTCCGACGTCCTTCGCGAGCGACAGCGCGATCCCCGAATCTTTCGCCGCGTGCGCTGCCGAAAAATACACGTCGTGATCGCGGTTCTGCATGTCGCCGCCGTCCGTTTCGAGGACCCGTGAATTCGCACCGGTCTGCGAAAACACTTCGCGCAGCAGATCTAAATCGAGACCCAAGGCATCGCCGAGCCCCAATCCCTCGGCTAGTCCCGCCGTGTTGATGTTCATGACCATGTTCACCAGCGCTTTGACCTGAGCGGCTCTGCCCGCTTCGCCGACATACTTTAGCGAGCTGCTCATCGCGTCGAGCAGTGGTTTGACGCGCTCGAAGATCTCTCGGCGGCCGCCGACCATTAAATAGAGCGTGCCTTCGCGTGCCTGCGTGATCGAACTCGCCATGCAGGCTTCCAGGGCGTGAGCTCCCTTGTTTTCGGCCAAACGCTCGATCTCAACGTGCACTTTCGGGGTAATCGTGGCGCAGTTAATGAAGATCTTTTCGCGCGTGCCGGTCAGAAGCGAGTCGCCGGTCGTCGCAAAGATTCGGTACATCGCCGCGTCGTCGGTGACGACCGTCAGGATAATATCCGAAAGTTCCGTTACGCGCGCCAACGAAGAGACGACTTCGCCGCCCGTCTCCGTTGCGGTCTGGGCGGCTAGCTCCGAATTTACGTCGTACAGCGCGACGAGCGGATAGCCAACGTCGCGAAGGCGTTTGGCAATGTTGGCACCCATGCGACCGGTGCCGACGATGCCGACGTTCGGAAGCGTGCTCATAGGGCCCCCCGCACAAGGTCGGTGATGAAGATACTGTTAGTTGCTCGCGTTGCGAAGTACCCTTATCTTCAGGAACCCGGTCCCCCTGGAGCCGTGGCCTCCCGCAAAGGCGATGCTGCACGACCTTCTGCCTGGAGCATCCGGGCCAACTTTCCAGAGCGATGCGTTGCGTGGAGTATACCGAACGAGCGTTACGACGATCCCGGGACAGTGGTTCCGCACGCGAAAGTGACCCGAGAAGCCGGGCTGCCACACGCGAACCGGTTGTGCGGCGCTCCTGCCGTTCTTGAAATAGATTGCGAACGGTTCAACTTCGAGCCATCCCGAGTCCGGCATCTTTGCGACGGCCGAGTTGGCCGTGCCCGCGCCCCCGGGCGACTGCAAGTAGGGTGCTCCGTTCGAACTTGCGCACGCGCCTAGCCCAAGCAGCAGCGCGCCGGCCGTCGCCCCGGTTTTCCACATTTCAAACCCCTCCAAAATAGCACGCTGGTCGCAGCCTAAAAAGTAGTTGCGACGCGCTCCCAAATGCGTGCGAAGCGGGCCGCTCCCCTGCAATGCCCGCCAAAAGCAGCGGCGCACGAGCCGGCAGGCGTGCGCGAGCCTGCTGCGAAAGCTCCCCCTGAAAGGAGATAGTAATGCGAATTTCCCGCGTCCTGAGCGCGGCCGCCATTCTGTTGGCGGTTGCCATTCCGTCCCAGGCTCCAGCGCAAATCGAGAGTACGCCCATCCCCGCACCGATGAAGCCGAACTTTTCATCCCTCAGTTTTTTGGTGGGAACGTGGACCTGTCGTACGAAGAGCTCTCGGCGCCCCGCCGCCTATGTCACGATCGCGACGTACACGATGGACCCGACCGGTTATTGGCTGAACGAGACTTCAACGACCGCTCCCGCGTCCTGGATTACCAAAAAACTTACGATCTGGGATAAGATCACGTACGACTCCGATGCGAAACGCTGGGTCGACGTAACGTACGGCGATGGCGCGACCTATGGCCTGTCGTTCTCCAGCGGCTGGAACGCCAGCCAAATCGTTTGGCACGACGTCTCGTTTGCGCCCGGACCCGACATCTCGAGTCAAACTAACAACACCTTTACGAAGGTGAGCTCAACGAAAACGACGACGACGTCGGCCTTTACCGAAACCAAGACTGGACGCAAAGTCACCGTGAGCGGCGTCTGTACGAAGAGCTAAACCTGTAGAAATAGCGAAGCGCGAGGACGAAATGTCTTCGCGCTTCACAAATGCCCGTTAGAACTTAAAATTCTTCTTCGGGGCTGTTTTCAACGAACGGCGCCTCTTCTTCTTCGCCGTCGTAGGACGGTTTTTCGTCCTCGTAGGTCGCGTCTTCGTCTTCTTCCTCGAGCTCATAGCCCTGCGCGCCCTCGATCTCTTCCTCGGGAGCTTCTGCCTCTTCTACGAAGACTTCCTCGGTTTCGATCTCAGCAGCGCGCGGTGCCGGCGGAGGCGGTGGAATCACGGCGGTCGCGTCGAGCGGCTTGCTGTCGTCGATTTCCTCTTCTTCCTCTTCCTCGACCGGTACTTCCGCGGCCGCTTCGCGCGTCGCCACGGCCGTCTGCGATATCGCGGCTTGCTCGTCGCCCATCAGCAGACCATACTCGCGCCGTTCGGACTCGCCCATCTCCTCTTCCGGCGTCTTGATGTCGACCTCTTCGCGATTCTCGGTGAGCACTTTGACGTCGAGCGCCAGTGACTGCAGTTCTTTGATCAAGACTTTGAACGATTCCGGCACGCCGGGTTCCATCACGTTCTCGCCTTTGACGATCGCTTCGTACGTCTTCACCCGTCCGACGACGTCGTCGGATTTCACCGTTAGTAGCTCTTGCAATGTATAGGCTGCGCCGTAGGCTTCGAGCGCCCAGACTTCCATTTCGCCGAAACGCTGACCGCCGAACTGAGCCTTACCGCCCAACGGCTGTTGCGTGATCATCGAATACGGACCCGTTGAACGCGCGTGGATCTTGTCGTCCACGAGATGCGCCAGTTTAAGCATGTAGATCAAACCGACCGTGATCGGACGCGAGAAGCGCTCACCGCTGCGTCCATCGCGCAGCCACGTCTTGCCGTCGGCCGGAAGACCGGCGTCTTGCAGCCACTCCGCGATGTCCTCGGCATGTGCCCCATCGAAGACCGGAGTCGCGACGCTCATGCCCAGCATGCGCGCCGCCCAACCGAGATGGGTCTCCATAATCTGACCAAGGTTCATGCGCGACGGCACGCCCAACGGATTGAGCACGATATCGACCGGGGAGCCGTCCTCCATATACGGCATATCTTCCTCGGGCAGGACCTTGGCGATCACGCCCTTGTTGCCGTGACGTCCGGCCATTTTGTCGCCTTGCAGAATCTTGCGTTTCTGGGCGACGTACACGCGCACGAGATGGTTGACCCCAGGCGACAGTTCGTCGCCGCTCTCGCGCGAGAATACCTTGACGTCGATGATCTTGCCCTTCTCGCCGTGCGGCACTTTTAGGCTCGTGTCGCGCACTTCGCGGGATTTTTCTCCGAAGATGGCCCGCAATAGGCGTTCCTCGGCAGTCAGCTCGGTCTCGCCTTTCGGGGTCACCTTGCCGACGAGAATGTCTTCCGGGCGAACTTCCGCGCCGATGCGAATGATGCCCCGCTCGTCCAGATCTTTGAGTGCGTCTTCGCCGACGTTAGGAATGTCGCGCGTAATTTCTTCGGGCCCGAGTTTCGTGTCGCGCGCCTCACATTCGTACTCCTCGATGTGGATGGACGTAAACCGGTCCTCCTTGACCATTCGCTCGCTGATCAGGATTGCGTCTTCGTAGTTATAGCCTTCCCACGGCATGAACGCGACCAGCACGTTTTGCCCCAGCGCCAACTCGCCCTGATCCGACGAGGGACCGTCAACGACGACCTGACCGGCAACCACATCGTCTCCGACCGAAACGATGGGCCGCTGATTGATGCACGTGCCGGCATTGCTGCGCACGAACTTCAGAAGCTCGTACGTGCGCTCGATGCCGTCGGCATTGCGCACGCCAACACCCTTTGCATCCACAGAGGTAACGGTGCCCGCCTCCTCCGCGACGACCAGGCTTCCGGAGTCCTTGGCAGCGCGATACTCCATGCCCGTGCCGACGATCGGCGCATCCGGACGAAGCAACGGCACCGCTTGGCGCTGCATGTTTGCACCCATGAGCGCACGATTGGCGTCGTCATGTTCCAAGAACGGAATGAGCGCCGTCGCCACGGAGACGATTTGCTTGGGCGACACGTCCATCAGCTGCACGCGCTGCGCGGGCTCTTCGATGTACTCCTCGGCGTAACGGCATACGACCGAATCGGTCACGATGCGACCGCTCGCGGAATCGAACGGCGTGTTGGCTTGCGCGATGATGTACTCATCCTCGCGGTCGGCGGTGAGATAGACGATCTCGTCGCTCACGGTTCCGTCGCGCACGACACGGTACGGCGTCTCGATGAAGCCGAATTTGTTCACGCGCCCGTAGGTCGCAAGCGAGCCAATCAAACCAATGTTCGGACCTTCGGGCGTTTCGATCGGGCAGATGCGGCCATAGTGAGAGTGGTGCACGTCTCGCACCTCGAAGCCCGCGCGTTCCCGTGAGAGACCGCCCGGACCCAATGCCGATAAGCGCCGCTTGTGGGTCAGCTCGGCAAGCGAGTTCGTTTGATCCATGAACTGCGACAGCTGCGACGACCCGAAAAACTCTTTGATCGCTGCGACGACGGGGCGAATGTTGATCAGCGCCTGCGGCGTGACCGTCTCGATGTCTTGCACGGTCATGCGCTCGCGCACGACGCGCTCTAAGCGAAGGAGGCCGACCCGAAACTGGTTCTGGAGCAGCTCGCCGACGGAACGCACGCGGCGGTTTCCGAGATGATCGATGTCGTCCTTGGGCACCACGCCGGTTGCCACTTTGATGAGACGCCGAATCACGGCAATCATGTCGGCCCGGGTCAGGCACTTCCCCGTAATCGGCGGCATTTCGAGGCCCGCATCCGCGTACTCGTCGATAACGACGTACGGGCGCTCAACGCGGGCGTCGACGTCGCGATTTTCAATGCGGTAGTGGAACTTGCCGTTGAGCTTGTAGCGACCTACGCCCGCGAGATCGTAGCGCTTCTCGTCAAAAAACAGCGACTCCAAAAGCTTCTCGGCGTTTTCCGCATTTTCGGGCTCGCCCGGACGAAGCTTCTTGTAAATCTCTTTGAGCGCATCTTCACGCGTCTTGATGTCTTTATCTTTTTCGATCGAGTTGCGTACCAGCGGGCTGTCGTTAAAGAGTTGCAGGATGGCTTCGTCGCCCTCCCAGTCGAGCCCGAGGTCGGGACGGGAGAGCGCGCGCACGAAGGTCGAGACGTAGATCTTGCGATTCTTGTCGATGCGAACGCCAATCGTGCCCTCCGTTTCGTCGTTCTTCGTACCGTTGTCCGTTTCGAACTCGATCCACGCTCCGCGGTTTGGAATGATCGTCGCATTAAACGTCGGGCGGGAGTTCGTGTCGACGTCTTGACTGTAATAGACACCGGGCGAGCGCACGAGCTGGCTGACGATGACCCGCTCGGCGCCGTTGATCATAAACGTGCCCTTGTCGGTCATGAGCGGGAAGTCACCCATGAAAATCTCTTGGTCCGGAATGCCTTTGATTTCGCCCGACTCCGCGGTAATCAAACGGACACGTACCCGCAGCGGCGCGCTGTAGGTCATATCGCGTTCGCGGCACTCCTCAATCGAATACTTCGGTTCGCCCAGTGAGTGCTCGCCGAACTCGAGGATCAGGTTTCCGGTGAAATCTTTGATCGGGGAGATCGAGGCGAATGCTTCCGCCAGACCCTCGGTTTTGAACCAATCGAAGCTGGCTTTCTGCAGCTCGATGAGGTTGGGGACTTCGAGAACGTGCGGGATCGAGCCGAAGGAGTACCGGTCTCGCTTGGGACCCGGGTCCGGGCGCTGCTCGACGGTGAACGCCCCAGTCGGCATCGGAAAGGTCGAGGGCATGACCCTCGAGGCGCCGTTTCCGTCGCCGGTCTTCAGCGAAGCAGCGCTGGGTCGCTTCGACCTGCTCTTAGCGGGCCTCGCACTCGGAACGGATTTGCTTGACGAGCTCGGCACAGGTTCCGCTGAATTCTTTGGTGCGGACTTTGGAGCTGTCGTCTTCGCCATTACTCTCTTTCTCTGCGTTTGAATCTCCAGTTAATGTTCGCCCGGCGTTCGGCGGTGTTTCGGGCACACCAAAAAGACGAAACACGGGCTCCGTATTATGGAGGTGTCTCGCCCTTTCGCTTGCGGCGGCTTTCATGCGCCCCGGGGCATAGGCCACGAGTTTAGCACCCGTCGCCACCAGCGTCAAGGAACCCTGCTTGGTGGGTAGTGGGTCAATATTAAATTTGCGACCTTAGTCGGAGTTGATTATTAAGCCGCTACAGGCGGCGGACGAAAACGACGGCAACGATCGCCAGCACTGCAACCAAGACCGAGGCCAGTCCTAGTAAGGGATGATCGACAGCGTACGTCACCACCCGGCTATGCTACCAGAAGGCCATGCCCAAGCCTATGCAACCGCCCGATCGACCCGAACGCGCTAGCTCATTCCATCCTACAAGACCTAATCGCCGTAACCGCGCAGCCGGCAAAAGACCCGGCAACCGTTGCGCTAGGCCGCAAGGGCGGCAAGATCGCCGGGGCGGTTCGGGCTTCGCGCATGACTCCCGAGCAGTGCAGCGAGGCGGCTCGCAAGGCGGCCGCAGCACGCTGAAACACCAAGACTCCGGCTTGCCCGAATAGGTTCAGGGCGCTTACCCGTCGCAGCCATCCACGGCGGAGGTGCCTCATGTCGCACAGCCATTTCGCCCGCTTTGCCCTCGCCGGAGCGCTAACCGTCGGGGTGATTCCGTTGTTGGTAGGTTGCAGGGGAGGCGGAGCGACGCCTCCGCCCGAGCCGTCGCTGACCTCAAGCCGTACGAGCAGCCAGGTCACCGCGCCCGGGCCACGGATGGATGCCTCGCGGTGCCGCAAGTCGGTTGTTTACGTGTCGAGTCCGAACGAAGTTTACATCTACGATCAGCAGCACAATCAAAAGTACCCGTGCGGGAAAATTCTGCCGCTTTCGAATCCACTTGGTCTCTTCGTCGACGCGAAGCGCAACATTTGGGTCGCGATCCCCGGTACTTGCCCGAGCGTCGCCGCGACCGTGCTCGAATTTGCGCCTGGCAAGTCGACTCCGATCAAGACGCTGCAAGACCCTGACGGGTGGGCCACGGATGTCGCGGTGGACAACGCGTCCGGGACGGTCTATGTCATCAATAGCAACAATCACGTCGGCGGCTGCGGCGAAGGAAACGGCGTTGTCGAAGTCTACGCCAACGGCAGCACGACGCCGACCGAAACGCTTATCGATCCCCACATGAATTACGCTTCCAATGACGCCGTCGATGATATGGGGAATCTGTACGTCACGTACTTTGAGGGCACTTTATCGAACGGCATCGGGCGGATCGACGAATGGCTCGGGGGTCAAGGGTCGCCGATCGACTTGGGGATCACTCTGCAATCCCCGACCGGCATCCAGACTACTGCGTCGGGCGCGCTCCTCGTCTGCGACGAATTTGTCGCCTGCGGCCAGTTTGCGCCGGGTTCGACAACGATGACGAACCTTTTTGCCACGAAGAAGCCGTGGTTGGTCGCCGTTGCGCTCGACAGCCGCGAGACTCAGGCCTGGGTCGACAACCCACGGGATCTCGCGCAACTGCAGCGATTTCACTATCCGGGACCCGACAAGCACGCCCAGGAGAAGATCAGGGTGCCGGGCGGCCCTACCGACGAGGGAGTCGCAGTAAGTCCTCCGTCGCCCCAGGGAAAACCCTATTAGAGTCGCAGCCTTCGATGGCGGAGGTGCTTCATGTTACGCATTGATCGACTTGGCGTTTCCCTCGCTCTTTCGTGGGCGGCCCTCGTTCTGCCGCTAGCCGGGTGCGGCGGAGGTGGTTTGACGCCGTCTCGGGTCGCGCCGGGTTCCGCGATTGGCCCGCGAATGGACGCCGTTGCCTGCGGCACGTCGGTCGTCTACGTGACGTCCTACAACAACTCGGTCTATATCTACGACCAGGCCCGCAACAAGAAGACACCGTGCGGCCAAATCACCGGCGTCACCAACCCGCAGGGTCTGTTTGTCGACAAGCGGCGCAACCTATGGGTTGCCATCAGCGGCGACTGCAAAAACCAGTTCTCGAGCGTGCTCGAGTTCGCGCCTGGCAATTCGACGCCGATCAAAACGCTGAAAGATCCGGCCGGCTCGGCCTCGGATGTCGCGATCGACAACGCATCGCGCACGGTTTATGTGACGAACTTCTTCGACTACACCAAAGGCTGCGTCAGCGGCAACAACGGCGTCGTCGAAGTGTATGCAAATGGCAGCACGACGCCGACGGGGACCCTCAGCGATCCCAACATGAACTACGCGTTCAACGACTCCGTGGACAATAAGGGAAACCTCTATGTTACCTATCTCAAGCTCAACGGACCGTCGGGTACTGGGCGAATTGACGAGTGGCTCGGGGGCACCGGCTCGCCGTCCGATCTTGGGATCACGCTAAAGGCTCCGGGTGGCATTCAGACGACCGCCACGGGTGCGCTGCTGGTCTGCGATCAGGCCGTAGCCTGCGGCGATTTCGCGCCCGGTTCAACGACGATGACGAACCTCTTCGCCACGAAGACCCCTGGATCGTTCGGCGTGGCGCTCGACAAGAGCGAGAAGCATGCATGGGTCGAGAACCCTAGTGTAACTGCGGGGCAGTTGCAACAATGGGTCTATCCGGGACCAGACACGCATGCGAAGCAATCGATCACGGTACCGGGTGGCGGCTATGCCGGCGTAGCGGTGAGCCCTCCGGCGCCTCAAGGATTGCCGTATTAGGCCTTCACCTTAACGCTGCCGGCACCGGCGATCTGCGTGAGTCGGGCCGCGAGCGCGTCGGCGCTCAATCCGAAGAGCGCCCGCTGCTTCTCCTGCGAATCGTGCTGGACCAGGACGTTGGGGATGCCGATCCGCTCGACGCGCAGATTGAGACCGTGATCGGAAACGAACTCAGCGACCGCCGAGCCGAAGCCGCCGGCGAGGGAGTGCTCCTCCAACGTAATCACGTGGTGGTGCCGATCCTGAAGCGAGAGCAGCAACGCTTCGTCGAGCGGCTTCGCGAAGCGCGCATTGACGATCGTCGCCTCGACGGAGCCTGTGCCGAGCGAAGCCGAAGTGCTCAGCGTGGCAACGGCATCCAGGGCCACGTCAACCGTCGTACCGTAGGCTAGTACCGCGACGTCCTTCCCCCAGCGCAGCACCTCGGCCTTACCCTGAACCAGCGGTGCCGGCGGTTCGTTGTGCTTTCCACTGCTCGAGCCACGCGGATAGCGAATCGCTGCCGGCGAGTTCAACGTTAACGCGTGCTCCAGCATCGGTTGAAGCTCGGCCTCGTTGCGCGGCGCCATCAAGGTCACGTTCGGCAACGTGCGCAGATAGGCGATGTCGTAGAGTCCCATGTGAGTCGGCCCGTCGTCTCCGACCAACCCGGCGCGATCCATGCAGAAGATCACGGGAAGGTTCTGCACTACGACATCGTGGACGACCTGATCGTAGGCGCGCTGCAAAAAGGTCGAATAGATGGCGCAGATCGGCCGTAAACCGCTCGTCGCAAGCCCCGCGGCAAAGCAGACCGCATGCGCCTCCGCGATGCCCACATCGAAGTATCGCTCCGGGAATCGCTTGCCGAACTTTGCCAGACCGGTGCCGTCGGGCATCGCCGCCGTGATGCCGATGACCCGCGGATCTTTCTCCGCAAGCGCGATCATAGCGTCGCCAAAGACGTCCTGGAACTTCGGCCTGCCGCCCGAGCTGGTTTTTTTGCTGCCGTCACTCGGTTCGAACGCGTTGGCGCCGATGCCGTGAAACGTTCGCGAATCGCGTTCGGCGGGCTCGTAACCCTTGCCCTTGACGGTGCGGACGTGTAGCAGCACCGGACGATCGAAATCCTTAGCCGTCTGCAAGGCATCAACGAGAACGTCGAAGTTATGGCCGTCGAGCGGCCCGATATAACGAAAGCCGAGCTCTTCAAAAATAACCGCCGTCTTCTCGGACGGCCCGATGAAGTGCATCGCGCCGATTTCGGCGCCCTCGATCGCTTTTTTCGCCGCGCCGCCAAGCGGAATCCGCTGGAGCACCCTCTTTCCAGCGCGGCGAACGAAGTTGGCAAATGGTTTGGTGCGCAGTACGGAGAGATACGAGGCGATCGACCCGACGTTGGGCGCGATCGACATCTCGTTGTCGTTGAGAATGACGATGAACCGGCTCTGGAGGGCCCCGGCATTATTGAGCGCTTCGTAGGCAAGGCCTCCGGTAAGCGCGCCATCGCCGATCACCGCAACGACGGTCTCGTCGCCGCCCCCGAGATCGCGCGCCAGCGCCATTCCAAGCGCGGCCGCAACACCCGTGCTTGCATGCCCGGCTCCGAAAGGGTCGTACGGCGATTCGCTGCGCATCGCGAAGCCGGAGAGTCCGCCGCCTTTTCGAATCGTCGCGAAGCGGTCGCGCCGGCCGGTGAGAATTTTGTGGACGTACGTCTGGTGGCTGACGTCCCAGACCAGCTTATCCGTGGGAAGATCGAGCACCCGGTGAAGTGCCAGCGTCAGCTCGACGACGCCTAGATTTGGAGCGAGATGTCCGCCGTTGACGGCACACGTGCGAACGAGCAAGTCTCTAATCTCACTCGCTAAAAGGTCTATTTCTTCGCGCCCCAACTGTTTGACGTCTGCGGGAGAGTTGATGCGCTCGATTACCATTGGCCCGTTATACGCACCCACGCTCCGATGCCCTGCGCGACGACACGCGCCGCGACCCGGGCCGCGCGCGGCGCCTCACGCGCTAACCATACAGCCTGCGGCCAGTTCCACGGTTTAAGCATTGCCAGCACCGGCCGTTCCCAGTCCTTCGAAAGCTCGCGTTGTGGCGTATCGAGAACGACGCGCACCGCTGCCACGCGCGGCACGTCAAGGCGTCCCGTCTCCATGTCGACGCCGGCATAACCGCGAGCCGCCCAATCTGCGCGCTCCCCCGCAGTCACGATTGCACTTGCCGTCACCATGGGATCGAAGACCGGCTCGATGCCGAGCGCGCGGGCGCCCTCCGCAAACGCGTCAACGAGTTCACGATCGCACTCAAGCACGCCGCCGTCTGGCCGTCGTACTTCTCGCGGTATGAGGACGGTTCCAGTCGGAAGATCGTCGCGCAGTCCACCGGCGAGTCCGCAACTCACTACGAGCTCGCCCAGCGGCGCGCGTACGCTGGCTAACCCTACGCCCGTTTTGACGATCGGAACGTGCCGCAACTCTCGACGCAACGCCGCTACCTCGAGCTCGGTTGCCGCAATAACGATCATGGGCGCGTGGGATTTGCCGGCCGTCGTAGGGTTTCTCCTCTCCTGGTAGTAAGGGCCAGTCTCCGCTCTCAACCGTAGCACGCCTTTCTCGAAGGAGTTGCCATGACGGCGCCAAGCCGACCTTTCGTTTCCGACGTCACCGAGCGTCGCCGGCGCGCACGCGAGCATATCGAACGCGGCGCGATCACCCGGAATTACGGCGGCGACGCGCAGCAGACGATCGACCTGCTACAAACCGCTCTAGCCACCGAAATCGCTTGCGTCCTACGCGACACGATGCACAACATAGCCTCGGTCGGGATCGACAGCGAAAGCGTCAAGGCAGAGTTTGCCGAACACGCGCGCGACGAATACGAGCACATGGAGAAGCTCGCCAACCGCATCAACCAGCTCGGCGGCACGCCGAACTTCGACCCCGAAGGCCTGCAAACGTGGTCCGCAACCGAATACGGTCACGCGGTAAAGCTTATCGACATGATCAAAGAGAATCGACCACCCGAGTCATGCTCGAAGGGATCTTGGCCCAAGAAGAAGACCACGCCAACGACATGCACGACCTGCTCGTCGGACACGAAGGGAAGCCGTTCCTGAACTCCTAGCGGCTAATCAGCGCCGATCGGTCACCTAATCGTTTGCCCGGTACCACGCGACGGCGCGTTCCAGCGCGCCTCGCACCGACGTGTGCGCGTAGCCGAGGTCGCGTTCCGCATCGGAAGAGCTTGCGTACATCTGCTCGCGTGACAGGCGTACACCTTCCAGCGGCACGTTGGGAACGGTTCGGGTGATTCGGCTGCGCAGCTCGTCGGCATAAGCAGCGCCTACGGCCAGCGCGTACGGAGCCCGCCATCCCGGCATTTGCCTACCCGTGACCTCGGCGAGCATTTCCCAGATCCGGTCCATGCCGAGGTTCTCGCCGCCGACAACGTATCGCGCACCGATGCGTCCGAGCGTGAGCGCGGCGACGTGTGCACGCGCCACGTCTTCGACTGGGACCAGATTCATGCCACCGCTGCCCGGCGCTTTCGCCACGATCTTTCCGTGCATGAAATCGAGTACGAGTTTCCCGGTCGGCGTCGGCTTGTGGTCGTTGGGACCGACCGGCGCGGTCGGCAGCAACGCGACGACGGGCATTCGTGAAGCGAACGCAACGCGCTCTTGCTCGAGCTTGGATCGATGATAACCACTCTCTGCGTGACCAAGTGTCGCCGAACTCGAGGTAAGAACGGCGCGCTCTAGCCCGGCGAGATGCGCAGCGAGCATCAGACTCGCCGTCGCCCCGACGTTGATCGAACTCATGTCGGCTCGGTCGCGAGGCGCAAACGAATAGAGCGCAGCGCAGTGCACAAGGTATCGACACCCTTGGAATGCTCTCGCAAACTCGCCGACGGCGCGTAGGTCGCCATGGACGACCTCGACGCCGTTCCACGACACGAGCGAATTGCGCGCGAGCGCGCGCACGCGATAACCCCCCGCCAACAGTTCGCGCAGAACGTGCGAACCCACGAAGCCGGTCGCGCCGGTGAGGAAGACAGGATCGCCGTTCAAAGGGCTCGCCATAGCGGGGACGGTACTATGCGAGGACGGGAGGTCAACATGAAGCTTCCATTTGTGGCAATTGCGGCAATCGGCGCCGCTTTCTTCTCCGGGTGCGGTGGTGACGGAGCCTCTGGTAGCTTCCCTCCGTCCTCAGCGGCGGGCATTGCCGTACGGTCCGGCGTCGATCCAGCGGACGGAGAGGCAGCCGCATATTGCAACCAGACCGGTGGCCAGGTCGAGGTTCGGCACGCGGTCTACGGCTCAAACGGTTCGACGCTGCTCTTTCTCGCCGGCGTGAAGAACTTCTGTCAGTACACGCGCAAGAAAGACGGCTCCCGAATCCATATTCTGCTCTCGACGCTCTACACCACAAAGCCGACGTTAGCGGCACTAGCCTACATTTTGAAGCCGCCGACCGGATCGTGCCAAGGCAATCCTGCATCCTGCTACTGCTCTGTTCTCGGCGGATCCGATCAGTTCGGCGGGACGACCGGCGCGGGCGGCGGATGGTACGAAAAGCGCGCCATCGATCAGACGCTGGAAGCGTGCATCTTCCCGGACATGTCCTCGATTGATTCCTGGGGCCTCGCCTACCATGCCAACGGCATCATCCGAGGCATCGACTTGCAAAAGGTGATGCGCTATAAGTATCCGGGACATACGCATTCCGTTTGACCGAGGTGATTGTCACCGACGGCTACCACGCCGTACCTCCCGGAAAACTCGCCAACGTTCAAACGTCCCTCGAGATGCGCGAGAAAGCGCAGGTTAGACGCTGCCCACAAGGCGGATGGCAACTGGAACGCCTGAGTCAACCGGATCTGACCCGGTATCGTGCCTTGGTTCATCGCGTAGGCGACGATTATTTATGGAGCGCGCGAATCGCAATGTCGGATGCGGCGCTCCGAGGCTTTCTCACGGACCCTCGCGTTGAAGCCTACGTCCTCACGACGCCTGACGGCGACGAAGGCGTTTTGGAGCTCGACTTTCGTGTGGACGGCGAATGCGAGATCAGTCTTTTCGGCGTAGCCCGCCCATTAATAGAAACGGGGGCCGGGCGTTGGCTCATGAACCATGCCATCGAGATCGCCTGGTCGCGCCCCATCGAGCGACTCTGGCTCCATACCTGCACGTTGGATCACCCCAACGCACTCGCATTCTATCAGCGTTCCGGATTTCGAACCTTCAAGCGTGAGGTCGAGATCTACGATGATCCTCGCGTCCTCGGCTTAACGCGCAAGGACGCCGCCCCGGGTGTCCCGATCTTGTAGCCGGCTTATCTCGTGTAACGCGCGAGTTCGAAGACGTCGTCACGATGGAAGCCCAATCGCGCGTAAAACTCCGTCAAGTGCGGTTCGCGGCGTGGCAGCTCCACCATGATGCTGACTGCGTTCGTCTCGCGCGCGTGCTCGACCGCCCGCTCGACTAAACGCGCTCCGATCCCACGCTTTCGAGCGGTCTCGCTGACATAGAGGTCGCTCAGAAACCAGATGCGACGACAGTACCACGACGACCACAGCGGGTAGAGCTGAGTGAATCCTACGGCCTGCTCGCCGAGCTTGGCCAAAAAGATGACCGACTCTCCATGCAAGAATCGGTCCTGCAAGAAGCGGCGAGACTCGTCGGTGCTCTGCCGGCCCGCGAAGAAGGCACGATACGCGTCAAAAAGCGGAACTATTTGGGCGACGTCTTGTGGAGTCGCGCGCGCGATCGCGCAATCAAACGGCTTCTTAACCAACTATCCAGAAAAGTGAGACTAGTTGCCGAAGGCGGCGCGGACCGACTCTTTGATTGATGCCGTCGTGCGCAAGACCGCCGTCGGCTCGTATCCGCAGTGCGCCATGCAGTTCTCGCACGATTCGTGTTTTCCGCGGCCGTACTTCGTCCAATCAGTTTCGTCGAGCAGCTCCTTGTAGGTTCGCGCGTACCCTTCTTTGCTCATCAGGTAGCAAGGGCGCTGCCAGCCGAATACCGTGTAGCACGGAATCCCCCACGGCGTGCATTCGAAGTCGGTCTTGCCCTCGAGAAAGTCGAGGTACAAGGGGCTGTGGTTCAAGCGCCATTTCTTACGCTTGCCACCCGAGAAGGCTTCGCGAAAGATCTCGCGCGTGCGGCGCACACCCAGGAAGTGTTCTTGATCCGGCGCCTTCTCGTAGGCGTAGGCCGGCGAAATCTGCATCATGTCGACCTTCAGCTCGTCGTTGAGATAGTCGAGCACTTCGCGGATCGATTCGGGACCGTCTTGATCGAAAAACGTCGTATTCGTGAAGACACGAAAACCGCGAGCCTTGGCTTCCTTGATCGCATCGACCGCCTTGTCGAAGACGCCTTGCCGGCAGACCGACTGGTCGTGCCGGTCGCGCATCCCGTCGAGATGGATCATCCAAGCAAAATAGACCGACGGCTTGAACAGATGAATCTTCTTCTTCAGCAGCAGCGCGTTGGTGCATAAAAAGATGAACTTCTTGCGCTTGACCAGTTCCTCGACGATCTGCGGCATGTGCTCGTGCACGAGCGGCTCGCCGCCGGCAATCGACACCATTGGTGCACCGCACTCTTCGACGGCCGCAATGCACTCTTCAACGCTGAGGCGCTGGCGCAAAATTTCATCGGGATGTTGAATCTTGCCACAGCCGGCACAGGCAAGGTTGCATTGAAGCAGCGGCTCCAGCTCCAGGACGAGCGGATACTTCTTTTCGCCTCGGAATTTCTTGCCCGCGACGTACTTCGCGACGGCGATTTTCTGCTGGAGGGGCATGCTCATAGTTTGATTGCTGCTTCCTTCATGGTTGGGTCGGGCTGTCCTCCGCCCATCGTCGCTTCGTCCTTCGACTTCGGCGCTTCGCGCCTTCGCTCAGGATGACGAGCTGTTGCTAGGGCCATCGTTGGAAAAAGGTGACGATAGAGGTGATAGTTGATGTAGAAGTCGCGCGGGAACCCCGTACCAGTGCATTCCGGCTCATCCCATGTGCCGTCGGGACGCTGTCGCTCGCTTAGAAACGTGAGACCCCGTCCGACGGCGGGATGTTGCGCCTGCCCCGAAAGTTGCAGCGCGAGGACCGACCAGGCCGTTTGCGACGGCGTGCTGCGCCCGATGCCCGCAAACGATTCGTCGGCATACGAGTGGCAGCTTTCGCCCCAGCCGCCATCCTCGTTCTGCACCGTTAATAGCCAGGCCGCGGCGCGATCGCTCATATCCTGGCCAGTACCTAGTGCCGCTAGTGCCGAGATCACGCACCAGGTTCCGTAAATGTGATTGACGCCCCAGCGACCGTACCACGAGCCCCACGGCTTCTGCGTTTCGCGAAGGTAGCGCAAGCCGTGAGCCACATAGCGATTCGACGTGTCGTATCCAAAGGCGCCGAGCATCTCGAGAACGTGAGCCGTGACGTCTTCCGTTGGCGGGTCGATCATGGCGCCGAAATCCGAAAACGGCATGCGGTACAGTAGGTCGCGCGTATTGTCGCGATCGAAGGCCGCCCATGCGCCGTTGCGCGAGTCCATCGCCAACGTCCAGCGGCGAGCACGTTCGCAGGCGGTCGCGACCGCGCGGCGATCTCCGCCCTCCAGCAGGGCCAGCACGACGATCGTCGTGTCATCAATGTCGGGATACGCATCGTTGTCGAACTCGAAGGCCCAGCCATTGCCTTGGGTCTCGCGGCACTTCATCCGCCAATCGCCTGGCGCGTCGTCGGGAATTTGCTCGCGCAACAGCCACGTTACCGCCCTTAGCATCGCCGGATGCGAAGCGTCGTATCCCGCAAGGGCCAGCACCCTCACCGCCCAAGCGGTATCCCAGACGGGCGACATGCAGGCTTGAAACCGCCAGCCGCGTGCGTCATCAATGACGAATCGCCGCATTCCTTCGATGCCCTTGCGCATTACCGGATGATCCAGTCCGTAGCCCACTAAATCGAGCGCAATTAACGAGTAGACCCACGGCGGTTGGATGCCGCCCCAACTTCCGTCCGCCTCCTGGCGCTCGATCACCCACTCCGCGATGCGTTGCTGGGCCCGTTCGCGATATGGTTGAACCGGCAAACGCTCGTACAGTTTTTGCAAGCGCTCGAACAACATCAGCCAGTGTCGCCGGCCCCGCACCCGAGCCAGCTCCCGCTCCGTTCCGGGAAGAACGATCTCGATCACGTCAACGCCGAGCTGGCGTACCGGCCGCTTTGAAACCACGATGGTTAACGGCGCCACCGTGCCGCGCGCCCAGCATGAGAAATCATAGAGATTGAATGGCATCCACAATGGAAAGTGCACCAGCTCCGGCGGGAGTGAAGGCACGCCGGCCCACGGGTACACACCGAAGAGCGCCAGCCAAATCTTTGTGAAGACTCGCGCGTTGACGACGCCGCCCGCGCGCAAAATCACTTGCAGCGCCGAGCGCATGGCCTCGGTGTTGGCATCAACGCCCAAAACTTTGAGCGCAACGTAAGCTTCGATCGTGGTGCTCAAGTCGGCCGGGCCGTCGTAGTAGAGCGCCCACGAGCCGTCTTCACGCTGATTGCGCATGATGTGCGCGATCGCGCCCGCCCGAAATTCGTCCAATGGCAAGCCCAAGAACCGACAGAGCAGCACGTGCTCCGCGGTCATGGTCACGTTCGTCTCGAGCTCGCCCGACCACCACCCCTCGGTAGACTGCGCCTGCAGCAACCACTCCACCGCGCGTTTCAGAGCGCTCGAACGCGCGGGGTCGTCCGGGCTCTCCCGCGAGACCGCTCGTCGCTCCACATCCACGTTCCGCTCCTGCTGCTCCGCTTTTCCGACAGGATGACCCCGCGCGTTTAGTAGATGCGACGCCGCCATTACCCCGCTGCGGACGGCGGACTCCATGGTGTCGGGCCAGCCGGTCTCCGTCCACGAACCCGCAATCGCGATGTTGGGACGTGACGTAGCTTGCGAGGTTCGTTTCGTTCCGATGCGCGGCAACCAGGTCGCTTCAGGGTTGCGCGTAACGGCGCTGCGCGTCAAGTTTGCATCCTTGAGTGTCGGAAGAAATGCTTGAGCTTCGCGCCATGCGAAAGCTTCGAGCTCGCCGGTCGGAAGGCGTAGATACTCTTCTGCGGCGCTGAAGCTGCAGCAGAGATAGCCCGGCGCCTTTTCAAAGATCCACTGCAGCGGCGAGTCGAGCGCCGCCGCGAAATCGAGACCGATACTGCCGGCATCGTGCCAGAGATGCACGTCGATGATCGGAAACGCGTCATATGCGTCGAGGTTTGCGACGGCATAGCGTTCGGGCTCGCGAAGGATGTTGTGCAGCTGACGCGGAGGCACGGCCAGGACGATCGCGTCGAACGTGGCGGTCGTGCCATTCGCTAGGCCGATTGTGACGTGCGAAGAGTCCGACGCAACCGATACCACGGCAGTCGACAAATGCACCGCGTCGAGCCGGGTCGCCGCCGCGGCGGCAAGATGCGCGAGTGGTACCTCCGAGAATCCGAAGCGCGCTGCTGCCGGATCGCTCAAAAACGCCGTTCGCAAGACGAACATCGCGTCGGTGGCGCCGACGCGATCGAAGGGTGCGTTCAGGGCTGGTATAAAGAACGGATCCCAGAAAGCTCGGCGCTCGGCGGCTCCTTGACCGTGGCGCTCCAGCCAATCTTCAAAGGTTTCACGGTCAGTGGTTCGATCGTCCTTCGAAAAGGTCAGGACGACACGGGAGAGTGCGCGGGCGATGTTGAGTTTTTCGCGTAGCGTCAGGTGCGGATACGTTGCAAACGACGGCACCAAATGCAACGGAGCCGGCAACGCCGTCGCGCGCAGTCGCCCGGCTACACCTTCGCGCGAGAGGATGCGCGCGTCGAACCGATCCTGCAGACGCAGCTGCCGCTCCATCCCGACGGAGCGCGCGAATCGCACGAACTCCGTGCAGCACGCCAAGAATACGTGCTGCCCGTTGTCGACTTCCACGCCGCCAAGCTCAAATGAAGTAGCGCGGCCGCCCAGCAGACGGCTCCGTTCGAAGAGCTCGACGCGCGCGCCGGCCTCCTTCAAGCTCATTGCCGCCGACAAACCGGCGAGCCCCGCACCGACTACAGCTACGGAGCGGCCGGCTACGCGCTCGAAAGCCACGACCGCACGACCACGCGCAGTTTTTCCGTTTTTGACAGCGCGGCGCGCGCTCTGAGCGGAAGCCCGGGGTCTCGCTCGATTTTCTTGAGCAGTTCCTCGTAAATGCCGGCCATGGTTTGAACGCACGCCGCCGGCCGGCGCGGGATATAGCGTAACACGTCGTATCCCGTCGCAAAGAAGCCGCGCGCCCGTTCGACGTGATAGGCCACCAAGTCGTACCAGCCCGGATAGATCTCACCGCTTGACAGCGCCGGCTCGGGAACGCCGAAGCGCGCGAGCTCGTCCTGCGGCAGATAAATGCGCTTCATGTCGACGGCGTCTTCGCGGACGTCGCGCAAGATGTTCGTTAACTGCAGCGCCAGCCCAAGGTCGTCGGCACGCTTCAGCGCGATGGGATCGTCGAAACCAAAGATCCGCACGCACATGCGCCCGACGACCGATGCGACAAGGTTGCAGTATGCGCGAAGTTCGTCGAACGTCTCGTACCGAGAACGACTGAAATCCATTTCGACGCCGTCAACGAGCATCTGCAACTCCGCCTCCGGAATCTGATAGCGCTCGACCGCTTCGGAGAGCACCCGCAGAATTGGATCGTCGCCGTACTCGCCCCGGACGCAGCGCGAGATCCGATCGCGATGGACTGCGAGCCGCGCCGGCAAATTCTCGAGGCCGACCGCGTCTGCTTCATCGTCTACTTGCCGGGCGAAGTTATACAGGGCATAGATCGCCATGCGTTCGTGGTAGCCGAGCGAGATAAAGCCCCAGTAGAAGTTGCCGGCCTCGCGCTTGGCCATATCGCGGTTGAAGCGCTCGGCGCGGTGCTGTTCGGACTTCGGCAGGGCCCTGCCAAGCAGAGCGCGTTGAAAGTTGATCATTTACGCAGGTCGACCTCGAGCAAAACTCTCTAATGCGGCACGCACCACGACGGATACCTTCGTGACCGCCGAGACGCTGGGCCTATTCTGTTCGGTTTGGTACCCAATTGCGTCAATCGCGTCGCAGATTGCCAAACCGCCCATGCGATAGAGCGCGAGCTGCAGCCGCAGTGGCCTCGGTGCGTAGCGTTCGAGCGCCGTTCCCGAAGCGAGCAGCGCACGAGCACGCGCGACCATGGCCTGCGCCGCACCCGTGATCCCGCTTGTCGCCACGTCGCTCTCGACGAGATATCGGCGACCAAGGACCGCGTCGCGACTGACGTCTTGCGCGTGATTCGCCAGCTGCAATCCGATGCAAACGTTGTCGGAAAGCCGCTCCGCTTCGGAGTTGCGCACGCCGAAGACGGTTAGAACCATGCGCCCGACCGGCGCGGCAGAGAGTCTGCAATAGCCGAGTAGCTCATCCCACGTCTGATAACGCTTCACAGATTGATCTTGCACGTTCGCTGCTATGAGGTCGAGGAACGGCTGCATCGGCATCGAGTGCTTCTCGATCGTCGGCGAAAGCGCCACAAGGACCGGATGCACCGGCGGTATCCCGGCGATGAGCGCTTCGACTTCGCTACGCCAGCGTTCGAGGCGCGCGAGCGCGGTGCCGTCGGGACTCTCATCGCCCAGGTCGTCGGTGGTGCGGCAGAACGCGTAGATACGCTCTAAGTCCAGCCGCGTGCGCGCATCGACGAAACGCGACGCAACGCTGAAATTTTCGTAGTGCCGTCGCGTAAGCGTGCGGCAATAGATGTCGGCCGCTTCGAGATTTAGCGTCACTCGCGTGCTTCGTCCTTCGACTCCGCCGCTTTGCGGCTGCGCTGAGGATGACAGAAAGCGCGGCTGGTCTCGGGATGGCCGATTAGCCTGACGGTACGGAGGTCGGCGAGAGTACGCGCGGCGAGGCAGAACATCGCGATGCGAAGCGTTTCGACGAGCTCCTGCGCCAACTCGTTCGCAGTTTCGAAGCTCGCGTCCGCGGCGCGTAGAAACAGCCCCGCGACCCCGACCAGGTCCGCGCCTAACGCTATTGCCTTGGCGACGTCGAGCCCGTTCCGGATGCCACCGCTGGCGATCAGCATTTCCGTCGGAGCAGTCTTTCGCGCTTCAATAAGGCATTGGGCGGTTGGGATTCCCCAACCCGCGAACGCCGCCGCGATGCGCGCTCGCCACGGCTCCGCGATGCGGTACCGCTCGACTTCACTCCACGACGTTCCGCCCGCGCCGGCAACATCTACCGCCGCGACGCCCGCATCAAAGAGTGCGCGAACGTCGCCTGGCGCGATGCCCCATCCCACCTCTTTGACGACGATCGGAAACTCGGCCTCGGCGCAAAGTCGCGCGATCTGACGCAGTAGACCGCGAAAGCACGCGTCTCCCTCGGGCTGGAGTGCTTCTTGCAACGGATTGAGATGCAGCACCAACGCGTCGGCGCGTAAAAGTTCGACCAGGCGCCGGCATTCCGCAACGCCGTACCCCTTATTCAGCTGTACCGCGCCGATGTTCGCAAGGAGCACGATGTCCGGCGCCACCGCACGCATGTCGAACGTCTCGATAGAGTCGGGCGATTCGATCAGCGCACGACCCGATCCAAGACCCATGGCCAAGCCCCGCTCCTGCGCGACGGCAGCAAGTCGCTCGTTGATCTGCCGCGCGGCGGGCGTGCCGCCGGTCATGCACGAGATCAGCAGTGGCGCGCGCAGCCGGTGCCCAAAGACGGTGCACGACAAATCGACCTCACTCAGGTCCAACTCCGGCAACGCCCGATGCTCGAAGGCGAAGGCTTCGAAGCCGCTGACGACGCCCTTGCTGGCCACGTCGCGTTCGATATTGATTCGAAGGTGCTCCGCCTTTCTGGAGGGCGTCGCTTCTTCAGGCCGCTCGTTGCGCAATGTAGAGAGCGACTTCCTCGAGGGCGGCGAGATCGTCGCGCGACGTGTGACGCGCGAGCACGGCGACCGCCTGACTGCCGAGACGCTGCGCGAGCGCGGTGCCATCCGTGGCGGCGGCTTTCCCCAACAGCCGTCCGGCGCGAGCAAAGGCGCGCACCGCGGGTTGGCCGGCACCGCCAACGACCGCCCCGGCCTGCAACGCCGCACCGGTAAGCGCGGCGCTTGCGCGACCATCACCCTCGGGTCGCTCGAGCGCCTCCAAAACCGCCTCCCCGACAACTCTTGCGGCTTCAAGCCGGCGAGCGGGATTGCGGACGTCACTGGTCAGCGTGCGAAACGCGACCGCATAGAGCGCGTCGCCGGCGTTCAGGCTCTGGCCAAGCCCCCAGCGCGCTGCCGCGGGGCCGCTGCGCTGAGCCAGCTCGCCGTGCAGGCCCATGCAGCGATCGAAGAGATCAAACGCGGCGGCAACCGGGAGAGCATCGGCGATTTCGCCCTGCTGTGCCGCGCAGGCCCACAAGACGAGGGATGGTCGAACCGGGTCGCGAGCGTGGCGCAGCCCCAAGCGTTCCAGAATGATCCGCCCGGCCACCGCTTCGAATGAAAAGTCAATGCCTCGGAGGTACTGATCAACGCGAGCGCGATGATCGCTCAAAGGCAGCGCGGCCGGACGTGAGATCATGACATCAGGCTCTTTGACCGCGCTCGAGACGGTTGCCTTCCTTAAACCTGGGAGTGATTAGCGGTGCGAATAGGGTCCAACGAACACAAGGAGCTTTTCTGCGACTCGTTCATTGAGTCGCATAAGGCATACGACCCGCAAGAATGGCCGTGGCCCGAACTAGATTCGCTGTCGCTAGCACGCTTGCGCGCGATTCCGATTTGGACGATGGCACTCGAAGTCGAGATGGGCGCCGGCAAAATGCTTTCCGGTTATGCGAAGTCCGAGCACGATCCGCTCGTTCGTCAGGCCCTCGAGCTGCAGGGCTACGAAGAAGACCGCCATGGCCGCATCCTGCACTGCATGATTGAGCGATACGGACTCAAGGTTTCCCCGGAGGTTCCGGCCCAGGAGCCGACCCGAGGCGCGTTTATCGACTTCGGTTACAACGAGTGCGTCGACTCGTTTGCGGGTTTCGGAATCTTCCGCCTCGCGCGGGACGCGCGCATTCTTCCGGAAGCGCTGACGTCGCTCTTTGTCCGCCTGCTAGTCGAAGAGGCGCGCCACATCGTTTTCTTCATCAACTGGGTTGCCTGGGATCGGCAACGCCGAGGATTACGTGGACCGATATTACAAGCATTCCCGGCGTTGTTTAACTACGGCTCTGCGATCGTCCGCCGCATCAAGGGCGGCACCCAGATGCAGAGCGGCGAGACTCCTCAAGAAGCTACGCCGCTCGATCTCTTTGGGGACATACTTAACGACCTGACCGCCACAAGCTTCGTTCGCGCCTGCGTCGAGGAGAACGAGCGCTATATGGCCGCCTTCGATCCGCGCTTGCTGCGTCCGCGCGTGATCCCGGCGCTCGCAAAGTTTGCCCTGGCGATATTGGAAGCGATCGATCGAATTCGAGCCACATTTCGCAAGTCGGCGCCGCGGTCGAGCTCAGGATAGGTCCGATCTCGAGAACCCAAGCGTGAGTCGGCCGCTAAAACTTGAAGTAAATGAAGGGCGGCGAAGCCCCCGGCCAGGTGAGCAGCTCCAGCGTCAACAGGAGTCCCGTAAGCGTCCCAATCTGAGCGAGCGGACGCAGCCCAGTCCACGATATTTCAACTTTCCAACGTTCCAGCAATAGGCGGACCGCTCCGAACGCCACGATCCCCGTGGCTAAGACGGCCTGCCAGCCGCCCAACAACCCGGGCCCGGCGCCACCGGCAACGAGCGCTCGATATACCCCCAACGCCACGCCGAAGGTTGGCGAGCGAAAGAGCACCCAGCCCAGCGTGACGATCGCAAAGGTCAGCACAATGCGAGCCACTGCGACGATGCCGCGCGGTACGTCGCGCTCGTGACCGATTCCGAGGAGTCGCTCAACGCAAAGCATTACGCCGTGGAAGCCGCCCCATGCGACGAACGTCCACTGCGCGCCGTGCCACAGCCCGCCCAAGATCATCGTCAGCATCAAGTTGCGTAGCGTCGCGAGCTTGCCATGGCGGCTGCCGCCCAAAGGAATGTATAAGTAATCGCGCAGCCACGTCGACAGCGTGATGTGCCAGCGATGCCAGAAATCCGTAACGCTCGTAGCGAGGTACGGCATCCGAAAGTTTTCCGGGAAGACGAACCCGAACAGGCGTGCGCAGCCGATCGCGATATCGCTGTATCCTGAAAAGTCAAAGTAAATTTGCATTCCGAAGGCAAAGAGCGCGCTCCACGCCGCCGGCGCTCCCGGATGCGCGGCCATCGAATCGAAATAGGTGTTGGCGATGGACGCAAATTGATCTGCGATGGCCATTTTCTTGAACAAGCCAAACCCTGCGCGCGCGAGCCCGTACGTGACGTCATCCGGACCCGGGGGGCGCCATGCAAAGAGCTCGCCGAAAAACAGTCCTGCGCGCACGATCGGTCCCGCCAGCAACTGCGGGAAGAACGCCAAATAGAGCGCGTAATCCAGCGGCGTTCGTATCGCCCGCATCTTCCCACGATAGACGTCGACCAGATACGAAATGCTCTGAAAGGTATGGAAACTGATGCCGATCGGGACAAAGAGATTGACCAGCCACGGGTTCTGGTGCATCCCGACGAGCGCCGCAACCGTCCCGCTGGCAAAGTTTGCGTACTTGAAGCTAGCCAGGAACGCGAGATTCGCCGCAATGCCTATTCCCAGAACTAGTCTCGAATAGCGCTGATGCGATTCGCGCATCCGCTCCACCGCGATCGCGATTGCAAAATCGCTCGCCGTCAAGATCCACAAGAACAGAACATACCAAGCGTTCCATCGCGCGTAAAAATAGTAGCTCGCGAAGAGCAATACGAAGCGCCCGGCACGCCGCGGAAGGCCGTAGAAGAGCGCTGCGACGATCGCTAAGAAAAACCAAAACTCGTACGACCCAAAGCGAAGGGGAATGCCGATGCCCACGGCGGTTGCAAACAACGATGGCGCGCGATGCGGCGCGGCCGGTGCTAGCGGAGCCGCATTAGCGGTTGGCGTGGGGGCCCGCGCTGGCTCGGCGAGCACGCGCCTAACGTCGGCGCCCAACAGCCGACTAAAACGCAAGCTGCCTTCCGTGTTGAGGTGGTCTTCGTCTGCAAAGAGCTCCGGCCGCTCCAGCGCGATGTAGCCTTGTGCGGGAATCAATCGCGCGCCTGTTTGACGCGCGATTGCGACGAGCGAGCCACTGGGGAGCTGCGTCGAAGCACGATGCGCCGGGCGCGTCGGGATTCGAACGAAAATCACCGGTACTCCCACGCCTTCGTAGCGTTCCACGATCGGCGCGAGCCACTGCTCGCGATAGCGCGCGTACGACGGACTCGGCTTCGGGATAGCCAAGACTTGTCTGCCGATCGCGCCGCGCTCGTTGTTGGAGATGCCGGGTGGATACTGGATCGTCCCGGTGGCGAAGGTCACCCGCAAGCCATCGAGCGACTCTACCCGCGGATGGGAAGCCAGAGGAAGATACGTCGTCGCGCCGCGCGCTCGAGCGATCTCCGCCGCGCGTGCGAGCGGATTCGCCACGAGCGCTTGGAAGTCGTCGCGGAGTTCGGGGCCACGCAAAAAAAGGTCGATGCCGTGCTCGACTCGCTCGCGTGGATCCGAGAAGGAACCCGCTAGCTTCGGAAGGTCGCTCAAGCGCGTTTGAAAGACTACGTACCGTAGGTCCATTGGCCGGTCGTCACCATCCACGCTTCCGATCGCGCTGTCGTCGTCCCCATAGGTATCCACCGCAATCACCACCGCGCGAAAGCGACTCGCCGATGGATCGATGGCGCGCACAAAAAAAGGCCAGCAGCGCGGCGTCGTGCCCGGAACGCCGCCATTGACGAATCGCAGGGTTCCGCTTGCAGCGCTTGCCGCGCTTGGATCCAGGCCTGAGTATATTCGCGAATCGCCCAGCACGAGAATGTCGCGCCGTGAATCGCTCCTAAATTGTCGAAACTGCGCAATCGCCGATTCGAAACCACCGGTGCTCGACGACGGGTCCAGGAAACGGTGGTACAGATCCGTGCGAAACGCCATGACATCGATCAGCGCGAAGAGCGCGAAAGCGGCCGCCACGAAAAAGGCGGCCCTTTTCTTCCATGATGCGTCAGTTGCTGGCTGCACCGGCAACGTCATTTGTGCGGAAATGGGTAGGAAGCCTCTAGGATCCTAATTCGTTCAATTATGCAGAATGCGCTTCGATCTCGCGAGTCTACGTCGGTTGCTCTGATCACCGTAACGGTGATGCTCGGCATGATCATGGCAATCATCGACACGACGATCGTCAACGTTGCGATCGATACGATCGGTGGGAACCTCGGCGCAACGGTTGACGAAGTCGCTTGGGTTGCGACCGGCTACATCCTAGCGAGCGTCGTCGTGATGCCGCTCAACGGTTGGCTGACCGCCCTCTTAGGGCGCAAAGTCTTTTACGCCACGTCGCTGGCGCTCTTTACGGTCGCGTCGTTCTTTTGCGGGACGGCTCGCTCGATCTGGGTACTGGTTTTCTACCGCGTTATTCAGGGTCTAGGCGGAGGTGCGCTTCAACCGACCGCGCAGGCAATTTTGTTCGAAACGTTCCCCGCAGAGCGGCGCGGCGCGGCGATGGCGATCTTCGGCATGGGCGCAATGGTCGGTCCGGCGATCGGACCCACGCTCGGCGGATGGATCGTCGACAACGCAAGCTGGCCGCTGATCTTCTACATCAACATACCGATCGGGATCGTGGCTTTTTTGATGACTTTGGCCTTTATTCCGAATCCAAAATACATCGTCAAACCAAAAGGCGGGATCGATTGGATCGGTTTGGGGCTGTTGACAACCGGTTTGGCGTCGCTCCAGTTCGTGCTCGAGCAAGGCGAACGCGACGATTGGTTTCAATCTCGAGCGATTGTGCTTTTGACGTTGATTTCCGCAGCGAGCTTGACCCTGTTCGTCGTCAAATCGCTGCGCGACCGGCACCCGATCGTGAACCTCAGAGTCTTTCAATTCCGATCCTTCTCGGTCGGTTCGTTCCTGGGAATCATCATGGGGTTCGGGCTTTTCGGCACCGCGCTGATCTTGCCGCTCTTCTTCGAATCGATTCTGGGGATGACCGCGTTCGACACCGGAATGGCGCTCTTGCCGGGAGCGATTGCAACCGCCATCTCGATGCTGATCATCGGCCGCATACTCAACTATATCGATGGACGGTGGTCGATCGTTTTTGGAACCTTGCTCTTTGCATGGTCCACGTGGCTGCTCGGAGGCCTCAACGTGCAGGCCGGATATTGGGACGTCTTCTGGCCGCGGGTCGTTCAAGGCTTTGCGCTGGGGTTTCTCTTCGTTCCGCTTACGACGATCTCGCTGGGTGACGTCCCCGTCCCCGAACTCGCGAACGCGACCGGTGTCTTCACGCTGCTGCGCCAGCTCGGCGGCAGTCTCGGCATCGCGATTCTGACGACGCTGCTGGTGCACGAGACCGCCATCGCCTGGAACGTGCTGGCCTCGGGCGTGACGCAGACGCACGGCTATTCGACGGGTCAACTGACGCAGATGGTCGCCCAGCAATCCGCGATGATCGCCTACAACTATCTGTTTCGCCTCACGGCAATCGTGTTTGTGCTCTCCACGCCGCTGATCTTCCTCATCAAAGGAAAGCCGGCGCGCAGAGCCATCGTCGCAGCGGTCGAGTAGCCCCTTCGACTTCGCTCGCTATGCTGAGGATGACAATGTTAGGGAACGATCGTTACGGGTGCGACGAGGCTTTCCTGGCCGAATCCGTCGGTAAAACTCGCCACGATCGTGTAGCGCGTCGGCACCGTAACGCTGGGTGCCTGCAACGTGATGATGTCGGCCTCGGCGCCCACGTCCTGCGCGGTCAGCTCGTGCGATTGCGCGTCGGTAAGCGCGATGCGCATGCCGTTCCGCGGTGATAGAATGTGAACGCGAATCAGGTGTCCGCTCTTAACCGTACTTACCAGCACCGCGAACGTACCGTTGGCATCTTGCACGGACGGGTTAGCGTCGCCCGGGATTTGCGCGGCTGCCTCATTTTGACTCATGGCGTGCCAAACGACGAGACCCGCCATCGATTCAGCAATCGAACGCCCCTTGCGCACGCGTACAACGACACGCAGCTCCCGCAGGCTCGGCACGTTAGGAATCACGAACTGCGCCTGTCCAGTGTGCGAAAATGGCCGCTCTTGCCAAATCGTGCCGTCGGTACCGACCAGGCGCACGTAGCCGTCGTCGGCAGCGGCCGCATAGGCGACGTCGATTCTTTGGCCGGGTTCGGCGACCGCCGGTTTGACCGAAATTTCCGCAATCTCTGCCGGACCGGCGCCTTTTGCCGGGAGTGCGTTGATGACGCGCGTCTCGTTGGCTCGGCCCAGAGGTCCGGTCATCATCATTTGCAGCGTGTATGCGCCCGGCCCGGCGGTAGCTGGGATGGCGATCGGAATCGAACCTGAGTGTTCGGCGAGCTCACCGCCTTGCACGAGCCGGCCGTCCGGAGCGGTGACCGAATAGGTAAGGCGACCCACACCGAACGCGCCGTACTGTGCGGCGATCGTCGTTCCGGATAGCGTCTCCGGAGGAACTGCTAACGCCGCGATGCGCGGCAGCGCGACGCGCACCGCGGCGATGGCAAGGAGCGCGGACATAACCGCAACGAGACTCACGACCGCGAACGCTGCACGGCTGCGCGGCGATCCCCGGCGAGCGGGCGCAGCCGCTTCGACGATGCAGTGGACGCCGTCCCCGGCGACTTCCGCAATCGCGCGGTCGAACGACGCAAAATCGCTTGGCCAGACCGGAATTTCCGTGGTGTTCGTACAGAGCGGTGCGACCTCGAAAAGCAGCGGATAAGCCAGCACGGCATCACCGTCGCGCGACAGCACCCACGTGCGGCAGACCAGCGCGGACGTGGTCCGGTTGATCACGCGCAGCGCGTACATCGCGACGCCGCGGCGCCGATCAAAACTTTCTAGCGAAAAGAACGCCGAAACGCTTCCCGACGCCGTTTGTAGCGCCATTCCCGAACCGAGCCGCGTCAACCGAGCCGGTCGAGCGTGCGCCGGCAGCGCCAGCGCGGTGCTCACCGTTCGCCGCCGCAGCTCATTGCGAGATGACCATCTGCGACGTGCTCGACATTGTCATGAGGGGGTTCTGCATTCCAGGAATGAATTTGATGGCCAGAAATTCGAACGGATAGGTGACCGTAACGCTTACGACGCAACCCGGCTGCTTGCCGGAAAGCCCCGCGGGACAAGCCGGCCACGTCGCGCTCGCCGTGATGCTATTCGGATTCGTTGCGCCCTCCGACAGGGTTTGCACGTAGGCTTGGATGTCGGTTTGCGCCGCATTGCAGTGGTCGAGCTGCGTACATTGGACACCCCGCACGATCGCCCAGCGCGCGCCTTCGCGCGCGAGCTGCGCAACAAAAGCGTACGTGTACATGGCTCGACCGAAATCCATGATGGCAAAAACCAGCGCGAGCACCACCGCCATGACGATCGCCGTCTCCGCCAAACTGGCGCCACGCTCGCTTTTTCGGGCGTTCCTCATTGATTGCCGACCGGCATGATCGCTGTCGCGCCGATGGGAAGCGATTGCGGGATTCCCGGATACTTCATCAGCGAGTTGAACGTGCCCGTAACCTGAACCTCGACGTAATACACCAAACTTGGGGGAACCGTGTTGGCGCTGTTCGAGGGGCAAGTGGATACTTGACCGGCGAGCGTACAAATGATCGTCGAGGTCACGTGCCAATTCGGGAGATTCTGCCCGTCTTGCAGGGTCGCATTCTTCGTTGCCGGACCGCTAATGGACGCATCCGCGGCAGTCGTGGTGTTCTGCGCCGCGTATTGAACGCCGGCTCGAGCGGCATGCGAGGCCAAAATTGAAAAGTAGGCATATCGAGAAATCTCGATCACGCCGATCAAGAGAAAGATGAACACCGGCGCCAGCAGCGCAAACTCGACCATGCTCGTGCCGGAGGTATCGCGTCTAATCATTGCGCGACCACCGCCTGTTTGATCAGCGATTGCCCCGGAGGCGGCGTAGCGAAGTCGTATGCGCTGCTGCCGTTGAAGTTCGTGGCGCCAAAGACGAGAATGAGATATTTGCCGCCGGCCCCGTTGAAGTTTACGGAGGTCGCTCCCGGGCTGTACATCAGTCCGCTGTAGTTGACGTTCGCGCCGTTGAAGTTAGCGCTTTGGGTATTGCTTGGCACTTGGTAATAGACGACCCCCTGTTGAGGCCCTGACGTCGGAGGAGAGAGCGTGATGGTGTCGCCGTTGAAGTTTGGCGGCGTGCCGTTGGCGGTAACGTAGAGTGTCACGCCGTTGCCGGTAACGTGCGCGCCGTTGAAGTTCGTAGGCCCGTTGAACACGTAGGTGCCGCCGGGAACCAACGTCACGTTGGCGCCGTTAAGGTTGAGGTTGTTGTAGCACCCGGCAGCGAGCGTGCCGTTGTAGCCGTTTCCATTGAAGTTCTGACAGCTGTTGCTTGGGGGCGGGTTGGCCGCGAGATACGCGCATCCGGTGATCTCGGGGCATGGATCGGCAATGGGGAGCATCTGAGCCGGAGCCGCTTCGGTGAACGTGGCGCCGTTGAGATTCGGCGGGGCGCCGGCATATCCGATGTTCACGGAGTCGATCGTCGCGCCGTTGAAGTTTGCGGTGTCGTTGATCAGGATCCCGCACTGTGACGCGTTGACGTTAGCGCCGTTGAAGTTTTGGCTGATCGTCATGCTGAGCAAAAAGATGCAGCCGGACCCGGTCGCCGATACCTCGGCGACGGCAAGCGTCGACTCCGGCATTCCGCCGGGATAACCGAACAGACGCGAGAAAAACGTCGCGACGTGCTGCGTGGTGATCGTGACCGAAACGGCACACGGGTTGCTCGCAAAGGGTCCACTTGCGGGCGGATTGTTTGGCAGGACCGCGACGTTGCCGGCGTTAGAAAAGCCGTTGTTCGCGGCGTTGGCGTAGGCAGCCGCGTACGCGGCCGTTGGGTTGGGACATCCCGCGTGCAACAGTGCTTCCGCGCCCCCGGCAGCCGCGGCATCGGTGGCCGTCTGCTGCGCTTGCTGCCGATACTCGAGATAGGCAACGTCGACGCCGATCCCCGCGAAACCCATTAGCACCGCGAGGCAGACGGCGATCAACGGTAGGACTTGTCCCGCTTCCGCCCGGCGGTTCATCGCGTAACGATCTCCGGAGTCATGACAAAAACGACGTCGGACTGATTGTGTTGATAGGCCGTGGACGTAAACAGTTTCCCGAGAATCGGGATGTCGGAAAGCAATGGAATTTTGGAGATCGTGCGCGTTTCAAGCCGGCGCACGAGGCCTCCGAGCATGATGCTTTCTCCAGGGCGCGTGATGACGTCGGTCGATAGCTGGCTGACCTTGAGCGCGGGGATGGTAAAGCCCGAAACGATCACCGCATTGGCATAGTCTAGGTCGGAGACTTCGGGCGCAATCACGGCATCGACCGAACCGTTTCCGAGAATGCTCGGCGTCACATTTAGCTGCACGCCGTAATCTTTGTATTGCACGTTAACCACGCCTAAGCCGGTCGAGGTTACGACCGGTATTTGACCGCCGACCAAAAACGTCGCCTTATTTCCGGAGGTCGTTACCAAACTCGGGCTGGAGAGTACGCGAGCGTGGCCCTCCTGCATGAGCAGGTTCAGCGTCGGCGCGAGCGTCGTCGTGCGATAGAACGGCTGAATCGTGAAACCCAGCCCGGAACCCGGCAACGAAGGCGTCTCGAGAAAGGGAAACAATGGCGGCACGAGGTTCGGCGCGGCCTGACCGGTGACGGCTTGCGCGCCAAAGAGTGAGATGCCGAGATTCGACTGCGCGGTCTTGTCGACTTCGAGCACGTAAACTTTGATGTCGATCTGACTCGTGCTTAACGAGTTCAAACGATCGATGAGCTGACCGGTGCTCGCGAGGTAGGGTCCGGCCAGCCCGCGGGCGCGGTCCAGAATCGCTTGCGCGGTCACCGCGTCCGTCGCATTGCCGCTGACGATGACGTTGCCTTTCCCATCCGGGTCCACTCGGATGTCGCTCGCGCCCCGAATATTGGCGATCGCGCGCTGCAGGGTTCCGAGATTCTGCGAGACCGTGACGGCGTTGACCAAGGCCGCGCTCTGCTCTTTCATGATGGGCTCGAAACGCGCCACGATATCGCTGATTTGTTGGAATTCCGTCCCGGTGCTCACCGTTCCGCGCACGACAATCGAATGGTCGAAGCTCACGATTTGCACGTCCGGCGCGGCAATGGCGGTGCGCAACATCTGCGCCACGTCATCGAGTTCTTGCGCCGTTACGGTCACTTCGTAAGTTACGCGCCTCCCGCCGGCCCAGATGAGCACGGTCGTGTGACCGGGCGCCTTACCGTTGATCACCACCTGCGACGTTCCGACCGGAACGATGCCGGCGATCCGGCCATCTCCGACCGCAACGCGAGTCAAGGCCTCCGCCTTCAATACGACGGAGTGCCCGGATTGGATGGAGATCAGGCTTACCTGTTGGGCCGTCACGGGTGCCGCGTAGGTTACAAAACCCGCGATGATAACAAATGAAAGAACGCGACGACTAATCAAGCTCATCGACAAGCATTATGCCACAGGTATTCGCGTTAACGCGTCAACGCGATGAATACGTTGAGTTAGAATCCGCGCGATTCGCGTCCGCTGTTCTTGCCAGATAGCAATCGTGATGGCATGATACAGCGCACCAGGAGCAAGGAGGTTCCATGCGGCCTTTTCGTCAGGTGGTTCTCTTTGCGTTCTGTTCGCTGCTCGCGACGCCGTGCGTCTTAGCAGCAACGGAGCAAAGAGTTCCGCTCGCTACCGTCGCCCGCGATGCTGGTTTGCAGTACGCGTGGTTGGCGGCGACGCGCGCCGTGCAGCTGAGCGGCCCCGGAATCGTGCTAGTGATTCGCCCCGGCGATAATCTGTACGAAGTAAACGATCGTGTCGAAGTAACGGCACTAACGCCACGCTACATCTCGAACGACATCTACGTCTCAGGCAAACTTGCCAATCACATCACTCAACTAGCACGGCGAGAGCAATTCCTCGAAAGAGCGCAGACGGCGCAGCTGGTGAGGGAAATGAGCGTAGAGCAACAATACCAAGCCGGTGCGGCGGATCTGCAAGGTACGATCGTCCTCAACGTAACCCCACTTCGGGGAGCGGAAGCGCTGCTCGTCACGGGACAGGCGCCACCGTCGGCACCCGTGCTGATCACACTTCTCGCGACGCTCTCCTCCGACATCCCCAACGTAGTGCTCAGCCGCCACGACCTGACGGTCGGGCCGGATGGAAAATTCCAAGCGATCGTTCCGATAGCGCCCGACTACATGCGCGACTCGTTCATTCGCGTTCTGGCGACATCGTCGCCGGGCGTCACTTCGGCCAGCGCGCAGCTCTTGGTTCAAGCGCCAAATGCCGGTATCAACGTACCGGCTGAGGCACAACCCGGTGGAATCTGGTAATAGGAGACTCATGTTTACCATCCTCAACTCAATCATCCGCGATGAAAACGGCGCAACGATGGTCGAATACGGACTGCTCGTCGCGCTGATAGCTCTAGTGGCGCTTGTCGGCGTCCAGGCTCTTGGCATTAACCTCCAAACGCTGTTCAACGGCGTTGCCGGCTCGCTCTAAATAGCGCAATTCTCAAACGCATAGTTGATTCCATCCCCCTCTATACCAACAAGGAGATAACATGCTTACCACCCTCACATCGATGATTCGCGACGAAGAAGGCGCGGCAATGGTCGAGTACGGCCTGCTCGTTGCGCTCATTGCGCTCGTAGCGCTAGTCGGGGTCACCGCCCTTGGCAACGGCCTCAAGACCCTGTTCAACCAAATAGCCGGATCACTCTAGACATCGAGCCAGGAGTTGTGGGGCGCGAGAGCTCTCTCCGTCGCGCCTCCCAACCCTCTACATATGTCGCTTGCAATATTTCTGACCGCCGTCGTCTGCCTGGCGGCGAGTTATTTCGACATACGGGAGCGCCGCATTCCGAACTGGCTTACAGGTTCCGTTGCGCTCGCCGCAATCGGCGTTCATTCGATCGGCGGTATTCAGTCGGCAGCGCTTAGCTTGACCGTCATGTTGATCTTAGCCGCGGGCGGAACGCTGCTGTACGCACGAGGCGGCATCGGCGGCGGCGACGTTAAGCTCGCGATTGCCGCGTCTGGCATGCTGAGTTATCCGCTCTGCGTGCCGTTTCTGCTCTACACCGCGATTGGTGGCGGTTTCCTCGCGCTGGTCTTCATCGTGATTCGAGGAAACGTACGAACCTCGCTGTCACGCGCGGCTATTCTCACGCTTGGCTCGTTCCAAAGTATCTCGTCCCCGCAACGTGCGACGCTGCCGTACGCCGTCGCCTTTGCTTTGGGTGCGATCACGCTGGCGCTCTCTCAAAGCATCGCCCCGTTCCTAAGACTCAATCTTTCATGAATATCCGCCGGACGACGCTTCTCATCGCGATGATCCTGGCCGTCGGAACCGGATGGCTTACGCTGACTTACCTCTCATCGCTACACCCCGGCGGGACGGCTCAGCGGCCCGTGCTCGTCACCGTTGCGGATATTCCGGCACGCGAACGCATCGTCGATACGATGTTTACCAAGGAGATGCGCCCCGCCGACTCCGTGCAGCCGGACGCGCTCTCCGATCCGCCTCAGGCCGTCGGCTCCCTTGCGCTCATTACGATCCCAACGGGTTCGCAGCTCACCGCGTCGGCAATCGGCACGAACGTCGCGTTCGCGTTGCCGGTGCGACTGCAGCCCGGCATGCGGGCCGTAAGCATTCCGGTGGATCGCGTAAAGGACGTCTCGGGTCTCATTCAGCCGGGCGATCGCGTGGACGTGATTGCAATACCCCCACCGCGTTCCAACGGGCCCCCGCCGCGAGCGGCCACGATCTTTCGGGCCATTCGCGTGCTGGCTGTCGGGAATGCGCTCGAGAACCCATCCGCGACGCCATCGCCCGAGGAGCAAACCGCCGCAACCGTCACGTTAGAGGTGACGCCCGGCCAAGCAGATTTGCTGGCATGGGCCGACGCCAATTCGATACTTCGGCTTGCTCTGCGCTCGCCGCGCGAAGCACCTCACGCCGAGCCGGTTGAGGAACTCACCTTAGCCGGCAGCGGCGCGTCCGCCGGTGCGCCCGAGCCCGCCCCAACTCTCGGGCCTCCGGCGGCGGTGCCCCCTCCGTTGCCGCCCGCGGCCCCCATCGCGCGCACGCTCTCGAAACCGGTAGAACTCATCATCGGCGATCAGATCGTCGACCCTGGCAACTCCACCGCAAAGCCATGACGGTTCCGCCGATCACGCTCTTTATCGGTTCCAAAGGCGGAGCCGGAACGAGCACGCTTTGCGCCGAGCTTGCCCGAGCCATGGCGCGAGAAAAGCGCAGCGTGGCGCTTCTCGATGCAGATCTGACTGGACGCCGTAGCGTCGCGCTAATCTTCGATGCGGTCCGCAATTTCGACGCAACTCGCGCTGCGTCGACTGTCTCGCGCGCTACCGCCGAGGGCGTCACGCTCTTCGAGCTTGCAGACCGCTACGACGCCGTCTTTATGCTCGGCCCCGAATCCGTCGAGGCTTGCGCCGGCGACATGCTCGGATTCGATGCCGTCCTGGTAGATGCACCGCAACCCTTTGCGGCGGCGGTACGCCCGTTCGTCACGCGGGGGACGCGCTTTGTCATCGTGCTCGAGCCGACTCTCTTGGGAGTCGCGGGCGCCCAGTCAATGTTGGCCGATCTGCAACGCTTCGGCATTCCAGCGAACCGCCTGGCTTTGGTCAGCAATACGCGCAGTGAGACGGAGGTCGTTTCGCGTGGCGAAATCGAACGCGCGCTCGGGGGCAAAGTCATCGTCGAGTTTCCGATCTTATCGCAGCGAGGCTACGCAAAAAGCATCACCGGATTGCAACGCTATCTCGAATCGCTGCCGGGCCAAGCCGAGCTCCGAGGGTTGCAGCCCTCGACTGCTTCCCTTGCCGGCGACGTGCGCGTGCCGCTTCGGCGCTCGTATACCGTCGCCGCAAACGGAAACGGCGCGACGGCTTCCACTGCGCGCGATCTCAAACGCGACGAGTTCAAGCAGGAGGTTCATCAGGCGCTGTTGCGCCAGCTCGATCTCGTCTCGGCAAGCATCGCACATTCGGATGCGGCAAAGCTCGCGGAACTGCGCTCCAAGGTCGACGCTATCACCTCGGCGCTCGCGGCCGACCGTAAATTCGACGGCTCCGCCGAGGAGCTGGCGCAGCTTCGGCGCGAGATTCTCGACGAGGCACTCGGCCTTGGACCACTCGAAGATCTCATGAAGGACCCCGACGTATCTGAAATAATGGTGAATGGGCCCGACACGATCTACGTTGAGCGTCACGGTGTGATCGAGCGCGCGTCGAAGCGCTTCACGGAAGCTCGCCAACTTCGATTGATCATCGAGCGCATCATAACGCCACTCGGTCGCCGTATCGATGAAGCGTCGCCAATGGTCGACGCCCGTCTTCCGGACGGTTCGCGCGTCAACGCGATTATCGAGCCGGTCGCAATCGATGGCACGGTCCTGACGATTCGTCGTTTTGGGCAGCACCGACTGACGACCGAGGATTTGATTGAGATCGGTGCCATCCCCCCGGCCGTCATGGAGTTTCTTCAGGTGGCGGTGCAAGCGCGGCTCAACTGTGTCGTGAGCGGCGGTACGGGTTCCGGAAAAACGACCTTCTTAAACGTGCTGTCATCGTTCCTTCCGAATCACGAGCGCATCATCACGATCGAAGACGCCGCCGAGCTTTTGCTCAACCAATCGCACGTCGTTCGGCTCGAGACGAGGCCCGCTAATGTCGAGGGCAGCGGAGAAATTCAAATCCGGGACCTGTTTCGTAACGCCTTACGCATGCGCCCCGACCGCATCATCATTGGCGAGTGCCGTGGCCCCGAGGCGCTCGATATGCTGCAAGCGATGAATACCGGACACGATGGTTCCCTCACGACCATACACGCGAACAGCCAACGCGACGCACTCTCCCGCATCGAAACGATGGTGCTGATGGCCGGCTTCGATCTTCCAATACGGGCGATACGCGAGCAAGTTGCCAGCGCACTCGATCTGGTCGTTCATACGGCGCGGCTGCGCGACGGTACCAGAAAGGTCATCGGCGTCAGCGAGGTCGTGGGGATGGAGGGCGACATCGTGACGATGCAGGAAATCGTGCGTTTCTCGCAACGTGGCGTTGACAAGGAAAACCGCGTGCTCGGCGACTTCTGTTACTCCGGCGTCCAGCCCATCTGCTTGAAGCGGTTTCAGGAGTACGGAATCGCGTACGATCCACGGTCTTTGAACGCGCTCATGCCCCTGAAAGCGCTATGGTGACGGCGCTCATCCCGGTTGCCATCTTCGCCGGAGTGTTCGCGACTGCGGTTTTGACGTTCTTTTCCATTTGGAGCTCTTTCAACAAACGCGCTACCGCGAAGGTCCAGAGCCTCGCCGAGCGGCTCGATCGCGCCGGCGTCACCGTCAGCTCACAGGAAATCGTTTTAACTTTCAGCAGCATCGTTGCAATCATTTGGGTTTCGCTCTTGCTCGGGCTGCACCCAACGCTCCTTATCTCGCTTCTTCTTTTTCCAGCTATTGCACTAGCCGCGTCGCTGGTTTTCTTCGGCTACGTGCACCTAAGAATTGGCCGGCGTCTTCAGGCATTCATTACCCAGCTCGAGCCGGCAACGCGGCTGATGGCGGGCGGATTGCGCGTTGGCTTGGGCTTACGACAGGCCATGGCGGTGGTTATCGATGAGCTTGCCGATCCGGCGCGGCATGAGTTTCGCCGCGTTATCGGCCAAACGAATCTCGGCGCCAGCATCTTCGACGCGATGGACGGCTTAGCCACGCGTATGCCGAGTCATGAGGCGCTCATGTTGGCGCGCGTCTTTCGCGTGCAATCCGAAACCGGGGGAGACTTGGCAAGAATCTTGGATCAGCTCGCCGATACGATCAAGGACCGCCGCCATGTCCAGCGTAAGAGCTCGGCCCTTACCGCAGAGGGACGCATGAGCGCGTGGGTTCTCATGCTCATTCCGGTGGCTCTGGGTCTCTTCATCTCTGCGACGCAGCCGACCATGGCGAACGCGCTCTTCTATACCATGATCGGCCACATCGTTCTCCTCACCGTCGCGGGGCTCGAGCTTTGCGCGTTTCTTTGCCTCAAGGCACTCCTGCGGATCGACGTTTGATGAGCTCGCTGCTAACGACATTTCTCGGATATCTCATTGCGATACTCTCCGGGCTGTCGGCGTTCTTGCTGACCCTTTCGCTTCTTCCGTCGAAAAGCGTCCTCACCGAACAACTTGAGGACCTGAAGGCGCGTAACCCGTTTAGCCCCAAGCAAACGCGCGTTTCGCTGATCGAGCGCTTTTTCAGCGGGGATCGGCGTCTCCTCATCGCCAGCCGCCTCGCGGAGGCGGGCTGGTATACGACGACGCCCGGAAAGTTTGGCCTGCGCGTAATCGCCAGTGCGTGTTTTGGTGCCGTGCTCGGGCTAGCAGCGTGGAAGCTTCTCCACCTCGACACCCGCTTTTTGATCCCGATGCTCGCGGGGTTCGTGTTCTGCGGAGGATATGCGCCCTTTTTTGTGCTCAATCGCGCGGTCGACGGCCGCAAAGCGTCGATTCAGAAGAATCTTCCCGAATTCTTGGACATGGTCGCCTCGACGGTTCAGGCCGGGCTGGCACTTAATTCAGCCTTGAGCTACGCCGTCGAAGCCGTACCCGGACCGCTTGGCGACGAGATCAAAGAAGCGCTGTCGGAGATTCGGCTGGGCCGTGCGCGCGCCGACGCGTTGCGCGGTGCGGGTGAACGAACGAACCAACCCGCGCTTCGAAATGCGCTGCGCGTGATGACTCAAGCCGAGCGACTCGGCGCCAACGTCGCAAAAATGCTCACCGATCTCGCCGAGGACGCGCGGCACCAGCGATTGATGCTCGTCGAAGAGATCGCGGCGAAGTTACCCGTTAAGATGGTTTTCCCAATGGTTTTCTTCATGATCCCCGCGATCGTTTTAGTTATCTTTGGCGCAGTGGCGGCCAACTATTTCGCCACAACCCGATGATCGCTGTCCTTACGTCGGCGATCTTCTTTGGCTGCGTTAGCGTCATCGCTATTCAAATCAGCCGAGCAGTTTGCGCCGGCGTCGTTCCAGCCGACGACGGGCCGCGCTCGGGCCGGCCGCCCTATGCGGTGCTTGTCGGCGGTTCGGCCGTGGTTGGTGGCCTGCTGCTTGCAACCGGCACAACGCCGCTGCAGCTTGGAACCGCCGCAATCGTACTGTTCGCACTCGTTGCCTGCTGGTGCAGCGATACGACCTGCGGCATCGTTCCGGATGTTTTTACGCTCGCCCCGCTAGCGGCGCTGCTGCTTTTTGCGTTCGCCCAGCGCGAGTGGGGAGTGGCATTCTCAGCTTCGATTCCATTTGCGCCGTTTGCGGCCGCCGCGTTGTTCTCGCGAGGCTACGGCATGGGGTGGGGCGACGCCAAGCTTGCGGCGCTCGTCGGTGCGGCAATCGGGGCGCCGCTCGCAGTCGTTAGCCTGTGTGGCGCCTGCATCGCGGCAGCCATCGGCTATCGGCTCGCTCGGAAGCGGCACCGTCCGATTGCTTTCGCGCCGTACATCGCGGCCGCCACGGCAATCGCATTACCGCTCGGACTGGCACGCTGAATGCGCCGGCCCGATTTCTTAAGCGCTCTGATCGGTGCGGCGCTCGTCGGTCTTTCGCCACGCGCGGTTCGTGCGGCGGTGCCGCGCGGCGTCAGGCGAACACTTTGGTTGCGCCGCGCCGGAGGTGCCGAAGAAATCGTCGCCCCATTTTGCACGGACGGGCGCACCGTCTACGAGCCAGGTTATCGAATGATCTGCTGGCTCATGCGCGATCGCAACGTTCGCGCTGCTGCTGGCTACGTTCAGATTGATATCGTCGAAATTGAAGCGCTTTGGGAAGTTCAACAAGCCCTGGCGCTCCACGGCATCGTTCGACCGCTCGTTGTCACGAGCGGCTATCGCACGCGGGAGACGAACGACGCGATTGAAGGTGCGGCGCGCAACAGCATGCACCTCTACGGCAAGGCAGCAGATATTTACGTTGACGGGCTCTCCATGCGCAACCTATTCGATGCCTGTTGGTCGCGGGCGATTTCCGGCGGCATTGGCTACTACGACGACCACGTTCATCTCGATACCGGAGAGCGTCGCTGGTGGGTTGGGGAAGTCGGCGTGCCGCAGCTCCAGCGCCGGGGCGATGCTTAACCCGCAAGATTCGTCTCGCGGCGTTACCTTCGGGCGCGGGAGGGGTAGTAGCGAGCATGAGCTGGGTGCGAGGAAATGTGATTGCCGGACGATCCACTCTCGGCATCGTGACGTATTGCACGTTGAACGCACTGATCATCGCAGCCGAGGCGCGCTGGCACCTGCTCTATCGCTTGACGCTGTGGGACCTGTCGCAAATAAGAACCCTCATCATCCTCATCGCAAGACTAATTCATACGGCGCTCTAGCGCACGACCTCAAACCCGGACTCGCGATGCTGAGCGACTTCAATTTTCGGAGCAACGGCATCGGGTTCTTACGTTTCTTCTTTGCGTCCATGGTCATCTGGTCCCACACCTTTAATCTAGGCGGATTCGGAATGGAGCCGATCTCGCGATTGACCAAAGGGGTGGAGGACGGCGGAACCATCGCCGTCGATGGATTTTTCGTTCTCAGCGGTTTCCTTATTGCGCGCAGCAACGAACAGACCAGTAGCCTCGCCCGATACCTATGGCACCGTGTCTTGCGCATCTTTCCCGGCTTTTGGGCGTGCCTCGCCGTTGTCGCGTTTGGGTTCGCTCCCATCCTTTTCTTTCACGAAACCGGTACGTTGGCCGGATTCCTCGGTAGTCCCAACCCTCCGTGGAGATATATTACCGACAACCTGACGCTGCAGATGAACCAGTTCGGAATCGCAGGGCTGTTGGGCACGTTGCCGTATCCCTGGCTATTCAATCATTCGCTCTGGACGCTGCAGTATGAATTCTACTGCTATTTGGCGGTGGGAATTCTTGGCGCCCTAGGCGTTTTTAACCGTCGCCCCGTGTTGGCACTCGTTCCGCTGGCGATCGTTCTGGCGCTGTTCGCGGCTTCGTCCTCGATACGTGGGCTGCTTAACGTTCCCACGGCTTTGCGCGTCGTCGAGCTTTACGCGTTTTTCGCGATTGGTGCATGCGCTTATCTCTTCCGCAAGTACGTCCCGATGCGTGCGTCCCTGACGCTCGCGTGTGCCGCCGGAATCGGAGTTTTTGTTACGACGAGAGCCTACGGCATCGTATTGCCATTGTGCCTTTCCTACATCACGCTATACGCGGCGATGTTCTTGCCGATTCGCAGCTTCGACCGGCCGATGGATCTATCGTACGGATTATATATTTACGCCTTCCCCATACAGCAAGCCCTGGCCGAATATCAGCTCAACGCATTTGGGTTTTTGCCGTACTTTGTGGCCGCATTCGGCATTACGCTGATCTTTGCGGCGTGCAGCTGGTTTGGGATCGAGGCGCGCGGCCTTTCGCTCAAAGACGCCTCCTTCGCGCCTTGGGCCATGCGACTACGCGGGAGGGGCGCTTGAGCCAGCTCTGTCAAGCCGGAAGTGCATGGGTTCGCGCAGGTTCCGTCTTGCTCGTCACGGTGCTCGCGCTGTATATTTTCGCGACGGATATTGCCCCGGTGCGCCACGTCGATACCAGCGCCTTTTATTGTGGTGCCCGCGTTCTGTACGCCGGTGGCGATCCATACCGTTTTCAGCCACTGCACGGCTGCGAAGCGCGTACCTTAAACCTAAACCCGAACGAAGTTTATCCGGACCCACTGCCGCCATACGCGATCGCGATGTGGCTGCCGCTTGCACTCCTAACCTTCGCACAGGCAAACCTCCTATGGCTCCTCACGCTTCTCGTCAGTGCCTTCGTCATCGCGTGGTCGGTCGTGAAGTTAACCGGATTTCCACCGTGGCTCGTCGGACTCTGCGTCATCGCCGCCACGTTAGTCGAACCGTTGGCGAACGGAGGCATGGCGCCCGTGCCGACCGCACTGTTGTGCGCCGCCGCCGTCGCACTCGTGTGCTGTCGATACTCGCTCGTGGCAATTTTACTCGGCTTGGCTTGTATGCAACCGCACGTCGCGCTTCCGGCCATCCTTTCGGTTTTCATTTTGATTCCAGCGATGCGGCTTCGCCTCATTGCGGTGGGTATTGCGGTCGCCGTTGTTTCGCTGATCGCCGGTGGTTGGCTGAATGCCGAATACTTAATGGCGGTTTTGCCTTCGCACGCGATGTCCGAGTTCAACAGTTCGAATCAATACAGCCTGAGCGCGATGCTCCACTTGCTTGGCGTGTCCAACGGAGTTGCGTTAACGGCGGGCAGTCTACAGTACGCGATCTTCTTGGTTCTCGGCATATTGCTCGCGTCGCAGCTACGACGCGACGTCCCGGCCGCTGTCGTCCTTGCGCCCCTGACTTGCGCCGTCACCGGAGGCACCTTCATCCATCAGACGGAGATCGCCGGTGCGCTGCCGTTCGCGTTCCTCATGGCCGCCCGTCTCCCGACGTTTCTCGCCTGGGCGGGCGTCGCGCTCGTCGCGCTTCCGTTGGAATATCTTCTCGACTACGGGGGTACCATAATCGCTGGTCTCGTCGTGTTCGCGATCCTGCTCTTTCGCCGAAGCACGGAGTGGATCAACGCGCTCCTGCTGGGCTTTTCAGTCAGCGCAATCCTAGCAGCCGCGCATATTCGCTTCCCGCTTCACTTCATTGCCGTCCCGTCACCCTTCGTCTCGGGTCACGCATTTGCCGAGGAAGGCTGGAAGCCCATGCAGGACCGCTTTCCGGCGGAAAACGTCCTCTGGTGGCCGTCGCACCTACTGACCTACGCCGGTCTCGCTTTAATCTATTGGTGTGCAATTGAAATCGTGCGCAATCGTAAGATCGCTCGCGCAAGCGTTCGCGCTAGCCTATCCCGCTTGGAATTGCCGGAGCAAGGCGCCGAACCGGCATAGGCGTACGCAGCGCGAGAACGATCGCCGCAACGTCAAAGGCAACGAGTCCCGCCCAGCTGGGCAGGCGCAACAACCACGTAACCGGAGCGTTGGTCACGTTTCCAAGAACGAATTGACGCCAGCTGAATTCGGCAAGATGCGGGTCGATCGTCGCGTGCCCCTGCCCAATCGTAAACGAGTGCGGCGGCATGCCGGACGCGAGCATGAACAATGCGGCGATCGCCGCAAACGATACCAGCGCCGCTCCCAGGGCGACGGTGCGTTGCCGCCAGAATGCGTACGCAAGGTACGCGACCGGAAAGAGCGGCGCGAGGAACATGGCCGCCGAGGTCGCCAGCATCCAGGGAACGGCGAGCACGATGAGCGTTGCGAAGATCCAATTCCGATATGCGGGTGCGCGCACGCCGAGCAACAGGCATGCCGGAACCGCGGCCGCAATCGCCTCGGTATGTACGAACGATCCGCCCAGCAATGCGAATGCGGGAGGAACGAGCACCAGGAATCCGAGATCGTCGTAGCGGCGTGCGAGGCGAACGGCGACCAGCACTCCGAGCGCAACCATTATCGCGTAGCAGATACTTCCGCCGAGCACGGCCGACGCTTCAGGCACGCCAAGTGCTGCGAGGACGGTCGAAAGGCTGTACTGATTGTCGCGCGAGACTTCTGAGAGCGCATGCGCCGGCAGAACGGCCGTCAGGTAAGAGAGCGTTTGCAGATAACCGACGGTCACCCACGCGACTGCCGCGAGCGCACCCACCGCGAGCGCGAGTGGAACGCGAATCCGCCGGGACGCTACGAAAAGCGCCAGCGCTGCAGGCAACGCGATCTGCGGTTCTATCAATGCTACCGCGGTCGCCGCCGCCGCCAACACGAATCGGCCCCGCACCATGCCCAGCGCCGCAACGATAAGCGCGGCGAGAGCAACTGGCATAACGTTGCCGGACGCAAACGACGTGAGGCCGGCGGAAAGGGCCAGCCCCGCCCACGCCACCAACGGCGGCTGCGCCGTAAGGCGCGCCAACGCCCCGGCCGCGCACGCGAGCGCGCCGGCCAGAAATGTCCACCACAAAACTGTCGCGACTCCGAACGGCGCAAGCGTCAACGGATACAAGAGGGCCAGCGCGTACGGTGGATACGGCGCCGGTACCGTGACGGTTGGCGGCGCACGATAATAGGGGCCGGGCGTAGCGCGTTCGCAATCGTGCAGCGGCTGCACAAGGTATGGATCGAAGTGCTCGCGCTGAGCCAGCGACGCGCAATAGTACGCGCGGAAATCCACCATGAGCCAGCCGGCGGATCGGTCACCGTACAGTTGGCCGGTGATCGGTAACAAGGTGCAACACGTTGCAATGAGAAGCGCGGGAGCGTACCTGCGGTCAATCCGCAGTATCCCGGCTTCACGTATCGACAGAACTAGAATAAACGCGAGTCCTATCCAGGTGGGGAGGCGCAACGCCCATGCCGCGAGGCTGCCGGTAGAATTTTTTTGCGTAAAGGTGCTCCAGGATGCTTCGGCAAGGCGCGAATCGATGAACGGCGCGGCCGCGTGGGCGGCGACGTTCGAAGCGGCCTGTGCCATCACGCTCAAGCTAAGGCAGATCGCGGCGGTTGCGATCGCCGCGAGCAGCGCCGCTACGAGGTTCTCGCTCCAATATCGCCACGCGAGATAGCCAACAACGGCAGGGGCAAAAATCAACGCCGGAGAGATAGCCCAACCCCATGGCACCACAACCATGAGCAGCGCAACGACGGCAAGCGTGCGCGGCGCGCGCGCCGAAGAAGTGCTTAACAGCAAAGCAGCCGGAATCGCCGCGGCAATCTGCGTGATATGTATAAAAGTGCCGCCAAACACCGCAAACGCCGGCGGCAGGCAGACCAGAACGGCATCATTGCGCATGCGCCTTGCGAGCTTTCCGGCGACGAACGAGCCGGCGACGAGCATCGCAATATACCACAGCGCGCCCGCTCGCACGGCGATCCCAGACGATACGCCAAGTGCCGCGAGAACGGCGCTAAGGCTGTATTGCGTATCGCGAGTGATTTCCGATAGGGCGTGCGCCGGGAGCACGCTCGTGAAGTATTCGAGATTCGCCCGTAAGCCGAGGGCGATCAGCGAAACCGTGACCAGCGCGCCGAACGATACGGCGAGGGGAATTCGCGTCGCGGGTCGCCACACCGCGAGCGCGATGCAGACCGGCAGGCCGAGATGCGGTTCGATCATCGCACCGGCTCCCAGCAGCGAAGCGGCACGCCAACGCCCACGCGACGCGAAATAGGCTGCCATTGCGATGCAGGCCAGTGCGAGCGGCACGACCTCGCCGAACGGCAACGACAGCATGCCCACGGAGAGCGCGAACGCGGCGAGCACAATCTCCCACGAAAGGCCGGTGCACGCCGCCAGGGCGGCGATGCATGCGACCGTCGCTACAACCAGCAGCGCACCCCAGAGGCTGGCCGCCACGCCAAACGGGAGCAACGCGATCGGCTCGAGCGCGCCGATGGCATAGCCAGGCAGCGGGGCCGGGATCGTGACGCCTGGATTCTGCTCGAAAAAGCGCTTGGGACCGATCGCGGTTTCGCACGAGCGCAGCGGCTCCGTGTGATAGGGATTCGCGCCGTGCGCGGCCACGCGGGCTGCACAGTAGAACGCGCGAAAATCCCCCATCAGGAAACCGGTGCGCGTAACGATGCCGGTTTGAACGCCGAACGCCGTCAACGCCGCCAGCAACACCGCCGCGCCAATCCAGCGATGCGGCATGGGGTTTAAGATCCTGAGGCGAGCCGAAGGTCGGATTCGGTGTTGGACTGGTAGTCGAGCGCCGCCACGATTTCGGCAATTCGTTCCAAGAGCATCACGTGTCGCTGTTTGAGCACCGCGTCGAGACTCGCGACCCAGGGCTCGTGTGCGTCGCCGATCAGCAGATCTCCGCGATAAACGCGGGCGGCGCTACGGTAATGCGCGTAGGCGGCTCGCAGCTCGCTTCTTGCATACTGTTCGTCGGCGTCGTCGGCGTGCGACAAGAAGCGGTTGACGTCGACGATGACGTTCTCCAGGTCGATTGATAGGTCGTCACCTGCACGGAAGTACGATTCGACTTGCCTGAAGCCGACGACGTGTGCAATCGCTTTGCGAATATTGGAGCAGACCGTTCGCAAGCTCTGTGCAACCAGATGCCGCTCCGCACCCGGCCAGAAAACCTGGCCGAGTTCCGCACGCGATACGCTGCCGCCGGGCTGCAACGCGACGTACTTGAAGATCTGCCGGTCGCGCCGCCGAATCCACTCGATCGGCTGACGGTCGATCTCGGCCATAAACCATCCGAAGAGCCGGACTTGCATCGGATTCGCCGCCTGTGCGCGTCGCCCGTAGCGGTCGTAGAGACGGCTGCGCGACAGCGCCCGCAGCGGCCGATAACCATCGGCGGTGTGGATGACGAACAGCCCCTGTTCTTCGAGCGACTGCAGCTGCTGACGATCGTCCAGGTACGAGCCGCTCATCAACTTGAGGACCAAATCCGCTTCGCGCTCGGCAACGTGAGTCAACGCCGCCGCGACAAACTCATTGAAGAGATGTCCGTGACGCGTCCGCCAGTTTTCGAAGGCTTGACCGACACTGCAGCTATCTTCGGCGGCCTTGCGCAACGCGCCAGCGACAACTTGCGGCCACCCGTCGGTCGCCTCGAGCATTCGGAGAACGTCGGAGTGGGTGAACGGTACGCCGCAGGTTTCGGCGACGTGCCGGATTACCGCTGCATCGAAAGCGAGCCGCTCGGCATCGCAAAGCGACGCGGTTCCTTGCGAAACCAGCCGGCCGGCCTGGAAAGCCGTGCGGGCCCGGCTGGCAACGAGCAAGCCGACCTCATCGGGAAGATCTTCGATCAGGTTCAGTATCGCTTCGATGCCGCGTTCGTCCGGAAGATGTTCGCAGTCCAGCCCAAGCTCGAGCGGTGCCTGCGCGGCAAGCGCCCCAAGGATCTGCTCGTGCGACGTACACTCGCCATCCAGCTGCAGCGCGCGTCCGATCGCGCTCCACACCGCTTCGGCGCTCGACTTAGCGGGCACGCTGCAATAGAACCCGTTTGTGGCGGAATGACGCAAATAGCTAACGAGGGCCATCGTTTTACCGAAGCCGGGAGGAGCCACCAAAAACCGAACCGGGACGCCTCTAAAGCGTCCGAGCCAGTCTTCCAGTTGTGGCCGTCGAACGATCGACGGACCCAGCCGGGGCATCCCTGAGATCATGACTCCCTGGAGGCGGTCACTAAGCTGCCCCCTCTAGCTACCAAGTATACCGTCTTTTTATCACAATTGCCATCCAAACGATCGAAAACCGATAGGAATAAGGAGGCGCACCCTTGGGTCCAGGGCACGGCTCCGCCAGCGCGCTTCATAGTTGAGCATCCGGAACAAGTTTTGGACCTTGATCGCGGGTGGCTGGGCTCGGACGCGACGCTCCGTCAGGCGGTGGTCGTCGAGCAGCTGAGGGCGCAGCAGTTCGAGGGTCGGCCCGGCCGCCACTGGATGGGCTCCGCGAAAGTGCAGCAGCCGTGGATAGACCGGCGCGAAATACGCGGCGACGTCGAAGCCTTCCAGCTCCTCTTCGCGGAGCACGTCGCCGGCCGCGCCGAGCGATGAATAGTGACGGCCCTTCTCCGCGTGGCGGCGCGGCTGGAGCGTGTGCCCGTAGTGCGCGTACACGTAAGGCAATGCGATGCGCTTTCCATCCAACCCACGCAAGTGCTCGTGCACGGCTCCTTCCCAACGCGCTTCCGGACGGTACCGAAAGAACATCATGCGGCGCTCAATCGACGTATAGTAGTCGAACGACGCAAAGAAGTGCCAGGTGTAACCATCGATGAAATCCACCTCGCCCGAAACGCGATCGACGCGACTGGCAAGCCGGTTCACCTGCGCTCCGTGCACTTCGTCCGCATCGATAAAGGCAACCCACGCTCCCGCGTCGCGCTCGCCGTGCACTTGCAGACAGACGTTACGCGCCTCCGCGAAGCCTCGAAAAGGCGTGCGATCGACGACAAGGCGTCCCTCGCTTCCAAAGGCGCTGGCGGACAAGATTGCGCCATGCGGGGACGGATCGGGCGCGTTGTCGTTCACGATTAGCGTAGTGACCGCTTGCGAGATCGACGCCAGCATCGCGCCCAAGAAGGGCTCCTCGCGAGCTCCCAGGATGAGGTGAGCGGCGATTCCTCCTGCTTTGGTCACCCTTCGTCCTTCGACTCGGCGGCTACGCCGCTCCGCTCAGGATGACATTGAGACTCCGCTGGCCGGGATGACAAGGGGAGGGGGCGTTCGAAGTCGGCGCGATGCCGTCTCTCCGACTGGCCGTCGACGCGCGTGTCATCGCGGAAGATGCGCGTGGCATCGGGCGTTACGCGCGTGCCGTGCTGCGGCGCCTGGTGGAGCGCGATGACGTCGAGCTCACGCTGCTCGCCGACCCGCCCTTTCCGCGGCGCTTTCGAGCCGCGTTCGGCGCAGCACTCGGCAGCGGGAAGTTCGCAATTCGAGGGCGCGTGCCGCGCGATCTCGACCTTATTTGGCATCCGGCTAATGGTACGTTCTTCGATTCCCGGCTTGCGAGCGTTGCGACGATCCACGACGCTGTCCCGTTTCGCTATCCCGACCCCGATCGTAAACGCCGGCGCCACGCACAGGCGCCGTTTCTTCGCTCCGCGCTCAGCGCCGCGCGCGTGATCGCGGTTTCCGAGTTCGACCGCGGCGAGGTACAAAAATTTTTTAACGTCCCATCAGAGAAGATTGAGGTCATCCCGCATGGCGTCGACGCGTCGTTCTCGCCAGGTGCTGCAGAGCCGCTCCCCGAGATCTTGAAGCAACGCGCATTTCTGCTCTTTGTCGGCGATCCGATCGGGGAACCGCGTAAGAACTTCGCACTGCTCTATCAGGCTTACCGTCGAGCGTGGCCGGACGCCGATGGGCCGCCGTTGGCAGTTGCCGGAGCGCGCGCGCCCGAGTTGGCGGGAGTCGTGCACGCCGGAAACCTCAACGATGACCTAGTCCTCGAAGGGGCTCACGTGCTGCGCGCCTGTTATCGCGGCGCCCTGGCCCTGACGATGCCATCATATCATGAGACGTTCGGCATGCCGATGTTGGAAGCGATGGCTTGCGCGACGCCCGTAGTTGCATCGCGGGCAAGCGCGCTGCCCGAAGTTGCCGGCGAAGCGGCGCTCTATGCTCCGCCGGACGATGCCGACGCCTGGGCTGCAGCGCTGCGGCGGATCGTCGAGGATCGACCGCTGCGCGAACGTCTGCGCGCGGAGGGTCTTCAGCGCGCGCGCGAATTCACTTGGGACGAAAGCGTACGGCGTCATCTCGAACTATTTCGAGCACTCGCGAAATGATTCGGTTGGGCGTCGACGCGTGGAATCTTCCCGGCGACCACCGTGGCATCGGACGGTACCTCCGCGAAATTCTAAGCGTTTGGTGGGAGCGGGAAAGGCACCGGGTCGAGGTGACGCTGATCGTCCCGGAATGGCATACGTGGACCGTGCGATCGCGATACTTGCGCGAACTCGCGCCGCGCGACTATCGAATCGTCTCGCGTCGGTTCCACCAGCGCGCACATCTCGACGCGCTATGGTTTCCGTTCAACGGGTGCAGCTGGACGAATTTTCAACTGCCGGCAACGGCGACGCTGCACGATGCCTCCAACTTTGTCGTGCCGGACTACGCACCCCGGACGCAAGCCGTTTTTCGCGCCGCGGCGGACCGCTGCCGAGCCCTAATTACCGATTCGGCTTTCGCTCAACGCGAACTCGCTCGCGAGCTGTATATGCCGCTCGAACGCCTCGTCGCGATTCTATTGGGAGTGAATCCGCCACGGCCCGCCGTCCCCGTCGGGCTCGACGTCCCTGCGCTCTCGCCATACGTCCTCTACGTCGGATCTGCGGAGCGCCGCAAGGGCATCGACACGCTCCTGGCGGCCATGGCGCGCGTCGCACACGACCGCAGCGATCTCTCGCTGGTTGTTACGACGAAGCTCGACGATTGGACCGTCCCGCCGGGCGTGCGCGTCGCACAGCTCGGGTATGTCGACGACGACGCGCTTGCGGCGCTGTACCGGGGCTGCGCGGTTTTCGCCTTCCCATCGCGCTACGAAGGTTTTGGATTGCCCGTGCTCGAGGCAATGAGTTACGGCGCTCCGGTAGTTGCCGCGAACTCATCGGCGCTGCCGGAAGTCGGCGGCGATGCGGCGTGTTACGTTGCGCCAGACGACGCCGCAGCCTTAGCTGCCGCAATTCTCCGCGTTGCGTCGGATGCCGCCTATGCCGACGACCTGCGTCAGCGCGGGCGACGGCGCGCGGCGAGCCTGCCCTGGGAACAGACGGCATCCCAAACGCTCGACACCATCGAGTCGACGCTGCGGTGATCCATCTCGCGACAGGCCTCGCCGCGCGCAATGGCAGCATCTTGCTCGTCGCCTCACGCTACTCCAATCATCCGGCGCCGCTGTGGAATCTGCCCGGTGGGCGCCAGCAGCCCGGTGAACTGCTCACCGAAACCGTCGCGCGCGAAGTCTTCGAAGAGACCGGCTTACGCGCATGTGTGGGAGAACTGGTCTATGTTAGCGAGAGTTACGATGGAACGGAACACTTCTTGAACGCGACGTTTCTGGTTACTCTTGATGACAAAAAACAGGCTGACAAAAAAACAGATCACGTGGTTGAGGTTGCCTGGGTTCCGGTTTCGCAGCTACATGAGAGGATTGTCGTAAGCGTCGTGCGCGACCCGCTGCTCGCATACTTGCACGGCCAACTGACGCAACGTTACGCCGGGTTTCACGAAGCCGGAATTACGATCGAGTGGCCTGAGGGTTCAAAGTAGCGCCCGCAACCCACCGTTCGCGTTCGAGGGAATGCAGGATCACGTCAACGGGTTTCCCGGCAACGGTCGCTCCGCGCGGAAGCCTGCCGTCGTCTTCGAAGCCGTTGTGCCGAAGCACCGCGCGCGACGCTAGATTGTCCGGCAAACAGTAGGCGCGAATTCGCCGGACTTGAGCGCGCCGAAAGCCTTCGTCGACTATCGCCGCGACCGCCTCACTCGCGATCCCCCGACCCCGATGCGCGCGTACCACGCTGTACCCGATCTCCGCGGCAGAGAGGCTCGTTTCTGCGATGCGCAGTGAGACCCAGCCCAACGGTTCGGTTCGTTCGACAAAATGCAGCAGCCATTCGAAGCGGCCGATCGTACCAGGCCGCAATCGTGTCGGACGAGCGCCGACGGTGCGCAAAAACTGCGCGCGGTTGACGTCGGGAAGATCCTGAAAATCTCGCAGATCCGGCTCCTGCAGCACTTCCCAGAGCACCGCGGCGTTTGCCGACGTCACGGGTACCAGGCGTAAGCGCGTCGTTCGTATGGTTCTCATCGATAGAAATCCCGGTCTTGTCGTTCTACCCCCGGGGCGTGATCGAGGCAAGGATGGATTTGGCTGCCGCCTACGCCGCACGCACGCCCGCCTGGGTCGACTTCACCGCGACGGTCTCGTCGCCACCGCGCTTCTTCTATGGATCGCGCACGCACTGCACGCACGAAGCGTTTGAGGTGCAAAGCAGCGCCGGCGAGGTGGAAATCGTCGATAATGTCAGCATCGCGCCGCGATGCCCCGTCCGATACGGCGACCGGATCGAAGTCTGCGGTCAAATGGTCCACGACGCTGGAAGGCCGCCGGTGGTTCACTGGACGCATCACGACCCCGCGCATCATCATCCGAGCGGATTCATTCGCCTGCGGGGGCGGCTGTACGCGTAGCGGCCACTTGGTGATGCGCTTTCGCGGAGGCCAAGTGCAGCAGCTCCGGGATCGTGACGAAACGATAGCCTTGGCGTTTGAGGGAATCGACAATTAGCCGGGTGGCCTCGACGTCGGCACTCCGGTCGCACAAGCGGGGAGCGGCCCGAGCCCGTGCGCAGATGATTCCGCGGTTGCCGTCGTGCAACGCGATGATTGCGCCGTCGCCCGCGTAGCGTAACACGCGCGCCGCGATTACGCGCGCTGGGGGATACTCCCAATCGTTGGCGAGCGGAACCGACCACATAACCGGCGTGTAGCCGAGCTTGCGGACTTCACCCAGAACGAGCCAGTCGCGCGCGCCGAACGGCGGGCGCATAATCCTGGTGTGCAGGCCGGTCGCGGCAAAGATCGCTTGATCCGTACGCTGCAGCGTTCGGCGCAACCCGCTCTGGTCGTAGAGCAGCAAGTGCCCGTGGCTCCAGGTGTGATTGCCGATCGCATTCCCCTCTTCGATCTCACTTCGCACGACGCGCGGGTAGGCTTGGACCGCGCGGCCCACGACGAAGAAGGTCGCGTGGACGCGCTCGGTCTGCAGCACGCCGAGTATCTCATTGGTGTAAGGCGGATTCGGACCATCGTCGTAGGTCAGCGCGACCACGCGCTCGTTTTTCGGGCCGCTAACGAGCGTTTTGCCGAAGAGCTGATTACCCGGGCTTTCGACGATCTCGTAACCTACAAAAGCCACCGCGCACAGCAGCATGACACCGATTGCAGACCGAATCGCCAGGCGCGATCTCACCGCGTCAGCCGTGCATGCCGCGGATGCGCGCCCGCGCAACGGCCACGTTATGCCGAAACTCGTCCGGTCCGAAATCGCGAAAATCCTTGACGATCTGTTCGTAACGCGGGTCGGTCGCTTGCGTGCTCTGTAGGTGCAAGAGATCCTTCGGAACGCCCTTCGAAAGGTCGATGGAAAACTGCCGTCCCGCTTTCGTCGCCCAATATTCGGGATTTGTGAACGTCACGGTGCGCTGTCCCTGTTGGTAATCGGCGAGTTGCTTGACGTAGACGGTGTAGGTCGCAGTCGCACCCGGACGGGAAGGCCGGTTGACCAGCTGCCAGATCCCGTCTTGGGTGAGCCTTCCAAAGAAGAAACTCACGTCGTAGACTCGCGCGGCAGGCGCGATGACCGTGATCTGGTGCCCATTATAGCCGCGAATCTCATACTCGAAGCGCGAAACGCCCTCGACGTCGGACATGCGGTACTCTTCTTGCAAGAGCGGCGGTTTTGTATAGCGGATCGTTAGCCGCGCGTAGAGCTCGCTCGGCGCTTTCTGCGCGTGGATTGCCGGAGCAAAGCGGCCCATCTCGCCGGCACCGTAGATCCGCCACCCAAGAATAAGCATCACCACCGAGACAACGACGATCAGGATTTCGATCGGGAACCGGCGCATGAGCGCGGCTACTTTCCGGGCGCTTTGGCTTCCTGGTCGAGCACTCGGTTCACCAAGCGGTCGGCCAGGGCGTTCTGCTTTCGCGCAACGTGCCGGATGTCGGTTTCCTCAAAGCCGCGCAATAACTGCACCGCCCGGCGGTGCAGCGGCGCAAGCCCGGCGTGCTTGACTCGATACTCGCCGCGAAGCTGTTTCACGACCAGCTCCGAATCGAGGCGTACGCTCAGCCGCCGTATCCCACGCTTGAGCGCTGCCTCTAAGCCTAGCAGGAGCGCGGTCCATTCGGCCACGTTGTTGGTTGCCACGCCAAGATATGCTCCGACCTCTTCGAGCGGCTCCCCTTGCGAATCGAGAAGCACGGCCGCGCTCGCCGCCGGCCCAGGATTACCGCGCGACCCGCCGTCGGCAAAGAGCGTTGCTTCCACCCGCCGCGCTTTCGGCGGTCGTAGGGCATAGACCGCCTGGCCGCGGGGTACAGGGTTACCATGATGCACTCGTCAATTCTTCGGGCCGCCGCTTTGGCGGCTGCCATCGCACCGGTTTTCGCGTTAACGGATCGGGTGTCCGCAGCGACGACATCCACCTTCTACGGCATTACGGTGCACGTTTCAGCGAACAACATCAAGGTAGAGAACCCCAAGACCAAGGAGACCTTGAGCTTTATCATCGTGCCTAAGTTCGATCAGATCTTTTCGGCCAATGGAAAGACGACGTATCAAATGAGCGCGGTCAAACCCGGCCAATACGTCGGCATTATCTACGATCAAAAAGTGCTGGGTGCCCGTCACGCCGACAAGATCTACTTGCTGACTAACGCGAATCAGAAAATCGGCACGCAATAGCGCTTATTGGCGCTAATCGCTATCGAGGGGCAGGCCGGACGGCGGCCGCTTTTCGAAGTACGCCCTTGAGTACTTCGCTTGAATTGCTGTGAAAGTGCGCGGGGGTTGCGTGAAATCGAAGCAATCCAACAAACTTGCGGCTCGCAAGTCGGTTGTTCCGAGCCGCCCGAGCCCCCAATTATCTTCGATGAACCGGACAATGCTGCCGAACTCATATTGCGTGTGTGAAATATAACCGGGTTGACTTGGAAACGTTTCCTTCGCATAGGCTGAAACGAGCAGCATGGGGACGCGCATGCCGAGGCCCTGACCGTCGAGTTGCGGCGGCGGCTCGTGATCGTATTCGCCTCCCCAATCATCCCAGACGATAATGATCGCGGTCGAGTCCCAATAGGAGCTCCCACCGATTGCATTGACGACACTGGCAATCCACGAAGGCCCGGTATCGGAATGATTTCCGGGATGGTCTGAGTCGATCGCGTCGGGAATTACCCACGAAACCGCCGGCAGCTGGCCGTTGGCGATCGTTTTGAATATTGCGGTTTGCGGAGTGACGATGTTGGTCGCCCATTCCGGACCTTCGCGCACGGCCTGGATGGCATCGAATGCATTCCACACGCTACCCTGCGACGTGTTGGTGAAGTAGAGCCATGGACGGATCTTGGCGTCGAGCAGGTCGCGAAGCGTGTTGTACGTGAAGCACGGGAACGGGCCTTTGTCGCGCTGGTACTTTCCGGTTGAAGTGATCAGCGAGGTCACGGTGCCCGGCGGCGCGTCGCAGCCCCACTTCGCGGGCGTCGGGAAATCGATAACGTTGGTTCCATTGCCGACCGGCGTGCCGCCCGCGATGAGATCTTGATGCGCCGTGAAGCTGCTGCTGCCTTGCGTCATGAACATATGATCGCCGAGCACGTACTGCGACGCGATGTCCCAATACGGTTTGATGTCGCTCGGCTTGGCGTACCGGTAAGGGTACGTTCCGGCGGGAACCCTAAGGCCGGGCTTGAGGGTGTGTTGGACTAAATTGAACCCGTCCATCTTCCCCTTGTCATACTCGAGCACGAAGGAGAAATGCTCGTGTCCCAAGCTATCGGAATCGAGGGGGCGGTTCTTGAGTTTCACGTAGACATCACCGCTGGGTGTCTTCATCAAGCCCTGGGTGGCCCCGTCGGCGCCGGGATACGTCGCGAACAAATCGTCGAAGCTGCGGTTTTCCTGCACCATGACCACGACGTGCTGGACGTAGGGGAAAGAGCTTGCGTTTCTGACCGAACCGGCGGTACCTTCGGATGCCGGCAAGCCGTTACGCAACGGGCCGCCTTGCGAACACGCCGTGACGATCAATGCCGTTAACAGAGCGGCAATTACGCGGCTCTCTCTAACTGGTCCGAACTGGTATAGCAACGTAGGCGCTCCTCGCTGGCGAACCTCCTTCAGATTATCTCACGCATCCGCCGTGTCCCACAAGTGGAAGAGAATCGGTCAGCCTGCCGAATAGCCTGCGCGGCCGAAGGCTTGACCCCATCGGCGCTAGAAGAGCGGCGTGCACACTAGAGCGGAGATGCCATGACGAGCGTTCGTACAACGGTCTTCTTACTTCTCGCCTTCGCCGGCGCCGCGTTCGCGGGTTGCGGTGGCGGTTCGGGCTCGGTTCCCGGAACGGCCGCGAACGGTCGCTCTATGACGGCGAGTTCCCCGAGCCCGATTCAGCACGTCGTCATCGTCGTTCAGGAAAATCGCACGTTCAACGATTTCTTTGCGACGTATCCCGGAGCGGACGGGACCATCGTCGGTAAAGTTGAGGCGAATCCTAACTGTAGTCCTCCAATTCAGAAAGGGACGATCAACCTCAAGAAAGTTCCGCTTTTGGTTCCTACCGATCTGGACCATCGGCACCTCGGATACGTCACCGCCGACGACAAGGGCAACATGGACGGTTTCGACCTGGTGCCCAACGGGGTCGGCGTGCCGGAGTGCGCGTATCCGTACCAGTACACCGATCCGTCGCAGATTCAACCCTATTGGGCGATGGCACAGCAATACGCGCTAGCCGAGCACATGTACTCGACTCAGGGCAGCGACAGCTTCACCGCGCATCAGGACCTCATTCGCGGCGGCACGGTCGTTGAGCCGAACAAGGCGATGATCGATCTGCCGAACTGCTCGGGAAATAACTGCGTGTGGGGCTGCGACGCCCCGCCCAAAACGCATACGTCGCTGATCACCAAGGGCAATCAGTGGATGCACCTCAAGGGCCAAGGCCCGTTCCCGTGCAGCAAAAACTTTACCTCGCAGTATCCGACGCTGCGAGACCTGCTCGATGCAAAATCGGTTTCCTGGAAATACTACGTCCCGCCGATGAGCAAGGTCTTCGGAAAGCTGATGAGCGCCTTCGACGTGGTCGCTGCAGTGCGATATGGGCCTGAGTGGGCGACCAACGTGATCACCCCTCAGACCGCGATCTTCGGCGACCTCACCAGCGGGAATCTGCCCGCGGTCTCGTGGGTGATCCCAGATGAACCCGCATCGGATCACCCCGGCACGTCGACGGACACCGGTCCGCAATGGGTCGCGAGCGTCGTCAACGCAATTGGCACGAGTTCGTACTGGAACTCGACTGCCATCATTATCGTCTGGGACGATTGGGGCGGACTCTACGACAATCTTCCGCCGAAGGTCATGGACTATGGCGGACTCGGGTTCCGCGTCCCGGCGATCGTCGTTTCACCGTATGCAAAGGCCGGATATATCTCACATACCAACTACGAGTTCGGCAGCATTCTCCGATATGTCGAGGACAACTGGAATCTTGGCACCCTGGGGACCAGCGACCAGCGCGCTACGAGCATCCGCGATTGCTTTAACTACAACCAAAAGCCGATTACGTTCGTCCCCATAGCGTCGCTGCTATCGAAGGAGTATTTCATTCACCAGAAGCCGTCGTACAAGCCGGTCGACAACGACATGTAACTCCGCGGGGAACCGCATCGCGCTGCCGAAACCTCCGCTGCGGGCGACGTGTTGAAGCAAGGAAGATGATGGAGTATAAGAAATCGATCGAGGACGTAAAGAAGGCGCTTGCCTCGGTAAAAACGACGGGCGGATCGCCCTCCGTGACCGATCAGAGCCCCGGCGTCCGTGCTAGCCGCGCGCTCAAGCGCCTCGAAAGGGTCGCCTCCTCCTAGCCCGATTTTCTGAACTGATCGATCGCGAGGGCGCACTGCGACGCGAGCCCTCTGGCAATGTCGTCCGCCGCCGTGCTGAAGAGCACGGCGCTTCGTTTGTCGGCCGTAAGCATTCCCACCGGTTCGTCGCCGAAGAAGACCGGCGTGCACAAGACCGCACGGTACGGTGGCCGCCCGTTACGCGTATCGAGATAGGAGGGGACGTTGCGCACGTCGGGCTCGTTGAAGCGCCGTCGTTCCATGAACGCTTCGCCGATCATTCCCTCGCCGACTGCGTAACTCTGTTTCGTCGGTACGCCTTCGTTGCTGAAGAAAAACTCCAGCATTCTTGTGTTTGGATCGTACATCCAGAGGGCAATGCGAACATCGTCGTCAGGATCTTCGCTAAGATAGTTCTTCGCTTCGCCCATGCGGTCGCGCAAGTAGTGGGCGAGCAGCATGGCGCGTTCGTCGTCGTCCCCGGCTTTCGCGAGCAGGTCGATATAGATCACGGCTGATGAAGACCAGTTTTGCACCAGATTGGCGTACTCTTCGATCGCGCTCTCAAGTTCTTCGGCGCTTTCGCGTGCCTCCTCACGCAGCTCCACCGAAACGCCACCCAGTGTGAGCTTCCTGATGCCGGGCAACAACACCGCAACGCCAATCAGTGCGAGCCAGCCGATGTCCACCGCATCGAGGACGGGCCAGTTCTCGTGCTTCAAGGCCGGATGAATCGGAAAGGCATGAAAGATCGCGCCGAGCAAACCGCCCACACCGATCGCGATTTGCGCGGCCGGCAGATACGCGCGCCAGCGGCCTTCTTCGCTTCCGTCGCTCACCCGAGGGCCTTACACGGCGGCGACGCAAATCACCTAGCCGCGGGCAGGCCGGCAGGGCGCTAATTTCGGCTCGTAATACCTGTGCTCGCCCGACCCAGGCGAAGGATGTTGGAATACCGATTCAGGATGACAAAAAATGTGGGCGCTCCGCTAGGATGAAAGAAATATCAGAGGGACAATGATAGCGTGACGGCGCGATTCGTTATGGGCATCGCAGGAGCCGCGGTGTATCTTGGTCTTGCCGCTGCGGGTCTCGGCGGCCTGGGCGCGTTTTTCTCCCATCCTCCACTAATCGCCGTGGTGGTTCTCTTCGTCGTGCTTACCTTCGCAGCGCTCTTCGCCGGCGGGAACCTCAGCCCGGGCGTTCGCGAAGATCGCAGCAACCGGTGGGTCTTGATGGCCATCATCGTCATCGGCTTGGCGGGCGGATACCTGCCTGCGTGGAGCGATCGCAACGGAATCTGGACGATCGACGGCGAGACAACTCGCTGGATCGGCGTCGTTCTGATTGCAATCGGCGGGACGCTGCGGGTCGCACCCGTCTTCGTTTTGGGCAATCGCTTCAGCGGTCTCGTCGCGATTCAGCCGGGACACACGCTGGTTACCGACGGGCTTTACAGCCGAATCCGTCACCCCAGCTACTTGGGCTTGCTGTTGACCGCGTTGGGGTGGGGGCTGGCCTTTCGATCCGGCGTCGGTGTGCTGCTCGCAGCGCTGCTCGTCCCGCCGATCATTGCGCGCATTGCATCTGAAGAAGCTTTACTGCGGTCGACGTTTGGGGCGCGGTACGATGCGTACCGCGCCAAAACGTCGCGTTTAATTCCGGGAATCTATTGACCGCCGTTATTGGCCTGATCTTGGAAGAAGCCGACGATCGTACCGTTTGAATCCACCACGAACATAACGCCTTGGGAGCCTTTATCGAAGACCGCGCTATAGTGGTAGCGCTGATATCCCTGCATGCTGTCCTGGCTAACAAACTGTAAGTGTCTGAACGTACCGTACTGCCCGAAGGCGTTGTCGATCTGCGCGAGCAGCGTCGGCGTTAACCCACTCTTGAGTTGCGGCGAGAGGTTCCCACTTGGTACGTGACGCCCTAAAATCTGAGTGAAGAATGACGAGAAACGGCCCGTCAACGCGCTGTCTGGGGCGGGCGCCGAAGCGGCGGGAGGCTGCTGAGCCAGAGCCGGAGACGTAGCAGACGCAGCGATTCCGGCCAGCAGCGACACGACGGCAAGTTGCTTGAGCATCTATCCTGAGGGTCCTTTCTGACGAAGCTTTTCGCGAGCGCTCTCTATTCGCCGGGCACGCGTGTCGGGCTTCTTCGCATCTTCAATCCACTGGACGTATTCCTTGCGATGCGCGCATGCCATCGACTCGAAGGCGCGTCGTTCGGCGTCGGTCATTGCTTTTACGAAATCGCGCGGCAAGCTAACGGTACGCTCCTTTTGGTCGAGCTCCATCAAGGTCGCGGACGAATCTGGCACGCATTACAGAGTTGCACCGAATTCTAATGCCATTCAAGCGCGTCTCCATACTAGCAGGTTGGAGCTGCCCCAGATTTCGGGCGGCAACGTGCGGATTGTCAGGGTGTCGCCCGTGATTTTGAATTGACGCTCGAGGGTCTTTCCGATGAGGTCGGTAAAGACGCTCACTTCGACGTGGTGAAAGACGCGGTCGCCACGAATCTCGTAGCGCCCGGCGTACGCGAGAAAGCTTACCAGCGCTTGCGTTCGCTGCTCTTCCGATGAAGCGGTCCCTGCGGGGGACCGAAGCTCGGGGCGATGCGTCCCTGCGAGCACCGCCGCCATGCGCGCGTCCGCGCTGTAAATCAAGTAGCCGACGGGATCGGGCCCGAACCTTGGTTTTTCAGCCCCCTTGCCTTCGTCGACGTCAAAGCTCACAAGATTCCACGCACCAACAACGCCTTCGCTTCGGGCGGTCGCCGGCACGCTACCGATCGCGGCGAGCAAGCCAAATGACGCTGCCGCCTCGAGCAAGCCTTTGCGCGAGAGCGAACGTCGTTGCGGGGGGCGAACAAATGCAGCCATGATCAAACGGCACCTCGTCATCGGCGCGATTATGCTCGTCGCAGCAACTTCCTTCGCGCGCGCACAAAATGACTCGGGGCCGGCGTTACCCGCCGTGGCGGAGCGCCCTTCCACGCAACAGATTTTCGACGCGGCTTTTCGGCGCTGGCAATCCTACCCGGTGCCGCCGTACGCCGTCTGGACGGACACGTGGCACATTCGCCAACGACCGATGGGGTATTATACCGGCGAGCAGTGGTCCGTCGAGGTACATCGTTACGCGGTGCGTCTTTCCGACGGCATGGAGAATGTAAGCGATCCGCTCGCAAGCGGCAAACTGCCGATAGCCATGATCGAGCCGGAGTTCCTCGGCCCATTTGCATGGAGTACGCGCTCGTCGGTGCGCGTCGCCCCACAGACAACTGGCGTGATGATGCAGCCGGACATCGAAGGACTAAAGACGATCGCGACTGTCGTCGCGGTAGCACAGTCGCCGTACGTCATCGGCCGCGCTCCCAACGAAGCAGTTCCAATCGAAAATGTCGACGGCCACGTCACGTATCATCTCCACTTGCGGCCGAGCAGCAATCCGCAGCGACACAATTTGCGCGATCTCTGGATCGACGTACACACCTTCGACTTGTGGAAAGCACATTTCATCGGCAGGTATTCGCCCGCGCCCGGGGCTCCCGTGAGCGCAACCGACGTTACCGTTAATTTTCGCAACGTACTCGGCTGCTGGGTCATATCCCATGCACTCTGGACGTGGGACGATCCGCCGATCGCCTTTACCTTTGAGGTGGAAAGCGATGAAATTGGACTGCCAACGGCGCTTCCGGACTGGCTGTTCGATCCGCGCAAGTACCGCGAGCATCAAAGCGCGGGGGAACCAGATTATTTAGGAGTGCTGCTCGGTCGCATGCGTGCCGCCGCCCCGCCCTCGCCGAGCGTTAGCCCCACGCCGAACGGGTAAAGCCGCCTGCATTGCCGAAGGGCGCCCTCCCGACTGGAGAAGAGTGTGTACGAAGAGCGAGCCCGTTTATTCCAGGCTTTTTGTGTGGCGTTAATCGCCACATTGGGTGTTGCTTCGTGTTCCGGCGGTTCGACGAGCGTACCGGCACGAGGCGTTCTGCCTTCAAAGCTTCGCAACCATAGCAAACTGACCGGCTCCAACCTGATTCAGCACGTCGTGATCATCGTTCAGGAGAACCGCAGCTTCGACAACCTCTTCGCCACGTTCCCCGGCGCCGACGGAACGACATGGGGTCATATGGAGGGGCGCGGACCCGTCAAACTGCGCGAGGTAAACCTCGCCGAGAAATGTGACTTCGGCCACTCGTATCAGGGATTCAAACGCGATTACGACGGCGGCAAGATGAATGGATTCAACTTAGAAGGCGACAGCAACATCTCGGGCTGTCCGAAGCCCGCCGGCATCCTGCCCTATCAATACGTCAACCCATCACAGATCGCGCCATATTGGTATATGGCCGAGCAATACGTCCTTGCCGACCAGATGTTCCAAACGCAAGGCAGCGACAGCTACAGCTCCCACCAGGACCTGATTCGCGGCGGCACGATGATCGATCAAAATCAGACGCAAAGTCTGATCGACTCGCCGTCAGCCTTACCGTGGGGCTGCGACGCTCCGCCTGGCACCACTACCTCGCTGCTCGTCTGGAACGGCTCGAGTCTGCGGTACGAGCGCGACAAGGGTCCGTTTCCCTGCACGAACAAGTTTCCGCCGTCGGGAAGCTACGCGACGATGCGCGACTTGCTCGACGCGAAATCCGTTTCCTGGAAGTATTACTCGCCGGCGGTGGTGAGCCAAGGTACGGGACGCTACTGGAACGCGTTCGATACGATTTTCGCGGTCAGGTACGGCCCCGAGTGGGGAACGAACGTGCCCCAAGCGCCCAACTATGAGAAACAGATTTTTTCCGACATCTCGGCGGGCACGCTTCCCGCGGTTGCGTGGCTCGTTCCGGACGAGCTGAACTCCGATCATCCCGGGTCCGGTTCCGACACAGGACCCTCATGGGTCGCGAGCGTCGTCAACGCCATAGGCCAAAGCTCCTATTGGAATTCGACCGCGATCGTTATCGTGTGGGACGATTGGGGTGGTTTCTACGATCACGTCCCGCCGCCGTTTTTCGATCACTGGGGCGGCCTCGGTTTCCGCGTGCCGATGATCGTAGTCTCGCCCTACGCGCGTCAAGCTTTACCGAGCAAGCCCGGCTATATCTCGCACACGCAGTACGAGTTTGGCAGCATCCTGCGCTTCATCGAAGACAACTGGACGCTGGGATCGCTGAACACGACCGACGCGCGTGCGACGAGCATGGCGGATTGCTTTGACTTCACGCAGCCGCCGCGCGCGTTCCAAATGATCCCAGCATCTCACCCGCGCGCGTACTTCTTGCATCAGCCTGAGTCGTTTAAACCGGTCGACTCGGAGTAAGGTTCGGCCCGCGCGAAGTCATTCTTTGGAACGCGGGTTGTATGCGACCCCTGCGACGGTGGCGCCGCCGCTAATGCCGTTATTGAAGCTGTACTGATAGGTAACGTTCGTTGGGCTGTAGCTGTAAACATCAACCTGAGATTTCAAAACGTCCACCGTCGCCAACGCAGTGGATGCTCCATTCAGGTGCCCTTGGATCGCCTGGTACTGCAGTGCGAGCGGACCGCCGACCAGCGAGCATTTCGGATTGCAGCCTTGGTAGACGTACGCCGCGCTGCCTTGGGACCCGGCCCAGCTGATCGAGACAAGGTTACCCTGCGCATCGATATCGAGGCCCCCAGAGCCGGTGTTCTGATAACCGGTCGCGACTCTACCCGATCTCGAGCACCGTTTGAAGTAAACCAAGATTACGCGGCTGAAGGACGCGTTATATCCGGAGGCCCAGCAGTCGCCGTTGTTGGCCATCGCGACGCCGGCCACTTGGCCGATACCTGACGGCGGGGATTTGAGTTCGCTGCAACCAGAGCTCGCCATGGTGCAAACCACGACGAACCCGGGGCCGAGGAGATTGCCGACGACGATGGGACCAGACGCCGCGTCGTTGCTCGCGGCAGCGGTCGGCTGACCGTATAAGTCGTTTACCGATCCTAACTCTGGACCGCACATGCGCGGTCCCTTGAAAACGATGAGCTGACCGCTTGCGCTGTTCGGAGCGATGAGGTTGCCCTTGCCGTCGACGGCGATGTTATCGGCATAGGTGACGTTCTTCACCTTGCAAATCAGCGTGGGGCGATCGCCCTTGATGCGATAGCCCAGAATCTCCGAACTGGAAAAGCCGATGGCCGCGTCGACGTAAAGGTGGTCGATTCCGCCTCGATGCAGCGGCGTGGCCGGCTGGGATTCGACCATCGGCATCGTAGAAGTCGATGACGACAGGTTGCCTCCGCAGCCCGCGAGCAATAAGACCGCGATGCTGAGGCTTAACGCATAGCGGCCAAACTGTGAAATCCTCATCTTCTTTGCTCCATTCGCCACGAACGTGGGAGGCTTCAGATCTATTCTGGGCCGCGGGGCTCGGTTCCATCGTAGCACCCAACCCCATCTCGCTTCGCACGCCCCTTCGTCCTTCGACTCCGCCGCCGCGCGGCTTCGCTATTCCTACTCGTAGTCGGGGGCGCGGTAGTCGTTCTTCTGCCGTAGGAAAAAACGCCTACCATACGGTGCCTTAATCGGCACGAACTTGCGTGGCTTCTGTGAGAAATCGAAGCAGTCGGCGGCGGGGGAAGCGGCACGCTTGTCGGCGGCGGCGAGCTGATCGAGCCCGAAGAGATCTTCCGCAAAGCGTAACACGCTCGCCGTTTCGTACTGAACGTGCGAAACGTAGTTCTGTTTGGCATACGGTGAGACTACGATCAGCGGCACGCGGAAGCCCAGGCCGTCGTAGTCCGTGTAAGGCGGAGGAACGTGATCGTAGAGCCCGCCCCAATCGTCCCACACCACGAAGATCGCCGTCGAGTTCCAAAACTTGCTCCGGCCCACGGTATTCACGAGGGCCGCAACCCACGACGGACCGTAACCGCCGCCGCAGTTAACATGGTCGGAATCGTCGCAGAGCGGTGTGATCCACGTGAAGTTCGCGAGTTTGCCGGCAGGAACGTCGAGCAGAAAGTGCTTCTGCGGTGTGATGATGTTCTTCTTCCAATCAGGCCCCATGTAAATGTGTTTGACGGCTTGATAGCTCGACCAATAGCTGCCCGAGCCGCTGGACGGACTGCCGTATTTACTCGTATAGAACCGCCACGAGAGGTCGGCATTGTCGAGTTCGTCGCCGAGCGTCTGATAGTCGAAGCAGGGCGACTGCGGTTTGCCGGGTCCGCGTTTTAAGGTGAGCGTGCCCACGACGTCGCTCGGGCCTCCGCCGCAACCCCATGCGCTCGTAGGCAGATCGACGCTCCCCGCGGCTTGTGCGGCGATGATGTATTGGTGCGCTACGAAACTTTCATCGAGATGCGATTGGAACATGCGATCCGCCACGACCCCCTCGTGCGCCATGTCGAAGTACGGCCTGGAGTCGTTGTGCGGCACGTAGACGTACTGCGCATAGGGAATGCTCGGCGGCCAAAAATAGGCTTGCTCTTTGTCGAACCCGTCCATGCGGCAGTTCGTGCCCGGAACCGAGCCCGTGCCGTTGCAAGCTGCGAACATCGCCGTGGCGGAGTGATCGATCACGTAGCGCGTAGCTATGCTCACCGGCGCCAGCTTGACTCGTTTGCCGGTCGAGATCGTGCCGCTCGAAGCGGTATCCGCACCGGGATAGCCTTGGAAAAGATTATCGAAGCTGCGGTTCTCCTGAACGATGAAGACGACATGTGAAATCTTGCCGGCTCCGCTCGCCGGCGGCGAATTGCCCGGCATCTTCGGCAGCGACTGTGCTGCTGACGAACACCCCGCAACCACGACGGCGATCGCGCAGAGGAGATATCGTATCTTCACAAGACCGGTGGTCATTCGTAGTCCGGAGCGCGATAATCAGTCCCTTGCTGTAGGAAGAAATCGGGCCCTTTGGGTGCTTTAATCGGGATGAACTTCCGCGGTTTCTGCGAGAAATTGAAACAATCACCGGCCGGCGAGGCGGCGCGCTTGTCGGCGGCGGCGAGCTGATCGAGCCCGTAGAGATCCTCCGCGAAACGAAGTACGCTGGCCGTTTCGTATTGGATGTGTGAGACGTGGTCTTTTTTCGCGTACGGCGAGATCACGAGCAGCGGGACGCGGAAGCCATCGCCGTCGTAATCCTTGTAGGGCGGAGGAACGTGATCGTAGAGCCCGCCCCAGTCGTCCCATTGCACGAAGATCGCCGTCGTATTCCAGAACTTGCTCTTTCCGACGGCATTCACGAGTGAGGCCACCCAAGACGGACCGAAACCGCCCCCGCAGTTCACGTGATCGGAATTGCTGCATATCGGCGTGATCCACGTAAAGCTCGCGAGTTTGCCCGCCGCAACGTCGGTTAGAAAGCGCGTCTGCGGCGTGACGATGTCTTTTTTCCAGTCAGGGCCGTAGTAGATGCGCTTGATGGCTTGATAGCTTGACCACCAGCTGCCGTCGCCGCTCGAAGGGCTGCCGTACTTGCTCGTATAGAAGCGCCACGAAAGTTTGGCCGTATCGAGCTCGTCGCCGAGGGTCACATAATCGAAACACGGCCGCTCGAGCCGACCGTAGGTTCGGTCCGAATTGAGCGTCTCAACTCGATCGCCGCTGCCGCCCGGACATCCCCACAGACCGAAGGGTAGATCCACACCGGCGGCGGCCTGCGCCGCGATGATGTATTGATGGCCGACGAAGCTTTCGTCGAGATGCGATTGGAACATGTGATCGGCCACCACCCACTCGTGCGCCATATCGAAGTATGGTTTCGAGTCGCTGTGTGGCACGTAGACGTACTCCGGATACTTGACGCCGATCGGACCACCGTACGTCGCCTCGCGATCGAATCCGTCCATCCGGCACTTGGTTCCGGGGGTTCCCCCGCGGCCGTTGCATGCGGCAAACATAGCGGCGGCCGAATGATCGATCACGTATTGATCGGCCAGGCTGACCGGCTCCAACGTAACCGCCTCTCCCTTCGAGTCTTTGCCCTTTGAAACGGTATCGGCGCCGGGATATCCATGGAACAGATTATCGAAGCTCCGGTTCTCTTGCACGATGTACACGATATGGCTAATCTTGCCCGAGCCTTTGGCCGCAAGCATCTGCAGCGCGGCGTCGCCGCGCATGTAGGGCATAGCGGACTGCGATCCAAGCGAACACCCCGCCAGCGCGATGACGGCGGCGAGCGATGGCATAGCGCGGCAAAGTCGAGCCTTCATCGGAGTGACGTAACCTATTCGTCGTCGGGGGGACGATAATCGGGCGCTTGCCGGAGAAAGAAGCGCGCGTCCTGTGGGGATTTGATCGGCACGAACTTACGCGGCTTCTGCGAAAAATCGAAACAATCACCTGCCGGCGAGGTGGCGCGCTTGTCGGCTTCCGCCAGCTGATCGAGGCCGAACAAATTTTCCGCGAAGCGCAAGACGCTGGCCGTTTCGTACTGGACGTGCGAGACGTGGTTCTGTTTGGCATAGGGCGAGATCACCAAGAGCGGCACGCGGAAGCCCAGCCCGTCGTAATCCTTGAACGGCGGGGCAACGTGATCGTACAGCCCGCCCCAATCGTCCCACTGCACGAAGATCGCCGTCGTGTTCCAGAACTTACTCTTGCCAACCACATTGACCAGCGACGCGACCCACGACGGACCGTAGCCGCCGCCGCAGTTGACATGATCGGAGTTGGCGCAAATCGGAGTAATCCACGTGAAATGCGCGAGTTTTCCGGCCGCAACGTCGGTCAAGAAACGCGTCTGAGGTGTGATGACGTCTTTTTTCCAATCGGGGCTGTGATAGATATGCGAGACAGCCTGATAACTCGACCAATACGCGCCGCCGTCGCTGGATTGGCTGTAGTACGTGCTCGTGTAAAAACGCCACGAGAGCTTCGCTTTATCCAACTCGTCGCCGAGCGTTAGGTAGTCGAAGCAGACCGGCTGGGGCGGCCCGAACGGATTGCGCGACTTCGTGATGGTGTCTATTGTGTCACCGGACCCGCCGCCGCAGCCCCATATTCCACCGGGCAGGTCGACGCTCGCCGCGGCCTGCGCGGCGATGACGTATTGGTGCGCGACGAAGCTCTCGTCGAGCTGCGATTGGAACATACGATCGGCCACGACCCACTCGCGTGCCATGTCGAAGTACGGCTTCGACTCTTTGTGCGGCACGTAGACGTATTCGGGATTAGCGGGCCCATTATACGACAACTCGTTGTCGAATCCGTCGTTCCGGCATTTCGTTCCGGGAAGCTTCCCGGTTCCGTTACACGCTGCGAACATCGCCGTTGCGGAATGATCGATCGTGTACTGCCTAGTGAGACTGACCGGCTTGAGCGTAATCGTCTTCCCGTGCGAGTTCTTCCCGCGCGCAGCCGTGTCGGCGCCAGGATAACCCTGAAAGAGATTATCGAAGCTGCGGTTTTCTTGGACGATGTAGACGACGTGCTCGATTTTGCCCGCTCCCGTCCCGGAAAGCGGGCGCAGTACGACGCCACTCTGCACAAACGGCAGCGGTCGCTGCGGGCTCAGGGAACAACCGGCCAGCCCGGCCGCAAAAGCAAGGGCTGCGACGATTTTATTCCGGGTCACCATGCTGAACGGTCGACCTTCGGCTTTCGAAATACTTAATGGAAAGCGGCGACTGAATCTTCTTGAACGTACGCGGTTGCTGGCTATAGTCGAAGACGTCGCCGATGCTGTTCGAGCCTTCGTCAGTCGTGTGCAACGAGCCGAGGTTCCAGTTCTGCTCGATATATTTGAGGAGGCTACCGAACTCGTACTGGGTGTGCGAGATGGAGCCGCCTTGGCTGCCGGAGCCGGCTTTCGCGTAGGGAGAGATGATCAACATCGGTATGCGGAAACCCAGTCCGCCCTGTTTGTTTTGTTTCGGCGGCGCGGCATTGTCATAGAACCCCCCCCAATCGTCCCACACAACGACGATCACGCTGGAACTCCAATAGCTGCTTTGGCCGATCGCGTCAACGACGCTCGCAACCCACGACGGCCCGGTATCGCATTTGCACGTCTCGCCCGGATGATCGGAGTTTGCATCGTCCGGGATCACCCACGAGACGGCCGGCAAAGCGCTGCCCGTGATGTCGCTAAAGATGTTCGTCTCGGGCATCGAAACGTTGGTGCCCCATTCCGCACCGTTACGGACCGGCCAGATGACGTCAAAGGCGTTCAGGATTGACCCCGAGCACGTATAGTCGCAGCCGTTGTCGCAGCCGCTAGGATTCCAACCATGAAAGCATGGAGAGTAGTATTTCCAGCTCACGCTTTTGGCGTCGAGGAGATCGCGCAGGGTCCGATAGCTGCTGCCCGACCCCGGAAACTTGCTGGTGCACGGGGGCGGACCTTGATTTTTGAGGTACTTTCCGGTGGTCGTAATGAGCGACGTCAGGCTTTGGCCGAGGTAATCGCAGCCCCATGGCATCTGCGTGGGGTTATCGATCAGACTGTCGCTGGAGTCGATCGCGGTGCCGCCTCGGATCAGATCTTGGTGTGCCGTGAAACTGCCGCTGCCTTGAGTCTGGTACATTTGATCCGCCAACACCCACTGCTGCGCGATGTCCCAATACGGCTGAATTTGTGACTCCTGCACGTATTGGTACGCGAGCTTGCCGATCGGTTGACCGTGGGCACCGCAGACGCCCCGGTAGACGCTGCCGAAGCCATCCATCTTCCCACCGTCATAATCGGTCAGGAACGAGGCGTAGCAATGCTGGATGTCCGTCGGGGTTACTAGCGCGTGAGACTGCAGCGTCACCCACTTGTCGACGTACTTGCCACCCCGCTTGATCTTCATCTTGCCGCGGGTCGCGCCGTCGGCGCCTGGAAAGAGCGCAAAGAAGTTGTCGAAGCTCCGGTTCTCCTGTACGACCAGGATGACGTGCTTAATCGGCGAGCTGCCCGAAGGCGAGCTGCCCGAACCCGATCCCGGTACGAGCGGTGGGCCGTTCGAGAGCGACGACATCGCGCCGCCGCATCCACCGGCGGCGAGCATTGCCACGAGTCCGCAAATCCAGAGGTACGGCGCGCGAGCGCGCATGGCGTTCTCCGTTTCTATTCGGTGTCGGGCGCTAGACCCGAGGGCTTCTGGTGAAGGAAAAATTCCAGGGAATACTTCGGCGGAATCGTTTTGAATTTGCGCGGCGCCATTCGAAAATCGAAGGCGTTGCCGATGCTGGTTGACTGCTCGTCATTATTACCTAACGATCCCAAGCTCCAGGTCGTTTCGATAAACTTCAGAACGCTTCCGAACTCGTAGACCGTGTGATCCACGTGCGGCTTCGTGTAGGCCGAAACGATCAGCATCGGGACGCGAAAACCGGGGCCGCCCTGCCAGTTGTGCGGCGTCGGCGGCGCTACGTGGTCGTAAAAACCGCCCCAATCGTCCCAGAGAATGACGATCGCCGTAGAATCCCAATACGGGCTCTTGCCGACGGCATTGACGATTGACGCCACCCAGGAGGGGCCGGTGTCGCTATTCTCCTGGGGATGGTCCGAATTGATCCCGTCCGGCGTGATCCACGAGACGGCCGGCAGTCGATGCTTGGCGATGTCCTTGAAGAAATCGAGGTTATTTCGTGTGACATTCGTCTGCCATTCCGAACTATAACGCACGGCCTTGATCGCGTCGAAGGCGCTCCAAATCCCGGCGGTGTCGCCGTGGTTGCGACCACCCTCCTTCTGCACGGCGACGGCGTAGAATTTCCACGACACGCCTTTGGCGTCGAGCAAATCGCGCATCGTCGCGTATGTAAAGCACGGAAAGGGGCCGCCATACGGATAGACCTTCCCCGAGCCCTTTTTGATAATCGCGGTAACGACGGTCTTGTTTGCGTCGCAGCCCCAGGGAAAATACGACGGGTTATCAATCACCGCTTCGTTCCCCGAGATTTGCGTACCGCCGGCGATGAGGTCCTGATGGCCCGTGAAGCTGCTACTGGCTTGAGTCTGAAACGTGTGATCCGCGAGGACGTATTGCTTCGCGATGTCCCAATACGGCGCGATATCCGACGGATTGACGTATTGGTAGGCGTAGGTGCAGGTCGGAGTGCTGCTGCCGTTTGGACCGAACAGGCTCAAGTCGAAGCCGTCCATCTTCCCGCCGTCGTAATCCTGAGTGTAACCAGTGTGGATGTGATCGAGGTCGGAGTTCGCGCCGAAATTCCCGGGAAAACCCTGACCCAGCAGCGATACCTTCGTGAGCGGAATGGAAGTCGGCCGCGCGACGACCCGTTGGCCGGATTGCCGGCACGTCGTGGCAATCAAATGCGGCATCGCGGCAGCCTGTCCCGTCGTTGTGCCGTCCGCACCCGGGAATGTCGCGAAGAAATTATCGAAGCTGCGATTTTCTTGGATCACGACGACGACGTGCTGGATCGAGCTCTTGGCCATCGTTATCTCCGGCGACGAAGGCGGCAGCGTAGAAGAGCCGAGCGGGCCGCGGGCACAGGAGACTGCCCCCGCAACGACTGCCAAAACGACGAAAGAAAGCGTAGCGTTGCGCGCCTGCATGGTCCTTCTACTCTGTGTCGACCGGCAGCCCCGAGGGTTTCTGCCGAAGGAAGTACGACCGCGAGAAGCTCGACGGAATGTTTTGGAATTGACGCGGCGACTGACTGAAGTTGAGCATATCCGACATGCTCGTGGAACTGCCGTCGGTCGTTCCCAGCCGGCCAAGGCTGAAGGTATCTTCGATGAATCGTATGATGCTGCCGAATTCGTAGACGGTGTTTGAAATTTCGTTCTGCGGCACGTACGGCGAGATAACGATCATTGGAACCCGAAAACCGGGGCCGCCTTGATTGTCTAAACTCGGCGGTTGCACCGGGTCGTAGAAGCCTCCCCAGTCATCCCACACGACGATAACGGCCGTCGAATTCCAGTAGGGGCTTTGGCCGACCGCATTGACGACGCTCGCTACCCACGACGGGCCGGTGTCCTGCGACGAGTAGCCCGGATGATCCGAGTTCTGAGCGTCCGGTATGACCCACGACATGGCCGGAAGCGTACCACCGGTGATGTCGCCAAAGATGTTCGTCTCCGGTGAGGAGATGTGTGCCTTAAACTCGTTTTGATTGTTATAGACCGCCGAAATGACTAAGAACGCGTTCCAAAGCGCGCCGACCGAGCCTTTGCCGGCCGACGGGGTATAATACTTCCAAGACACAGACTTTGCGTCGAGCACGTCTTGCAGCGTTGGGTACGATCCCGACGACGGAAATTTGGTGGTGCAGGGAAACGGGCCTTGCGCCGTCAGGTATTTCAGGCTCGTCGTGATCAGGGACGTTTTGGTTCCCGGCGGCGAGCCGCATCCCCATGCGGCATTGCTAGTCGGATCGTCGATCAGGCTATCGCTCGAGTCGATCGCCGTGCCGCCGCGGATCAGATCTTGATGCGCGACGAAACTGCCGCTGCCTTGCGTTTGGAACATCTCATCGGCCAAGCCATAACTGGACGCCATCGTCCAATAGGGTTGAATTTGATTTGGATTGACGTACTGGTACGGCTGAGTGCCTTCCAACTTACCGTTGGTTTGAAAGCGGATCAAATTGAAAGCGTCCATATTCCCGTTGCGATAAGCCGTCAGATACCCGGAGTAGACGTGGTCGAGGGTTTTAGTACTCTCGAGGTTTTGCTCCGTCAGGTTGACCGATACGGTCTTCCCCTTCTTGCGCATCTTTCCGACGGTCGTTCCGATCGCGTTGGGAAACGTCGCAAACAAATCGTTAAACGTTCGATTCTCCTGGACGATCAGTACGACGTGCTGAATCTTCGAGCTTCCAGAACCCGAGCCGGGCTGGCGATAGGGTGGTGCATATGCGGCGGCACCGGGAGCGCCGCCACCGCATGCAGTCACGACCACGCTCGAAACGGCGACGCAAACGCAAAGACAGACTGATCGTATGATGATGCGCAGCAAGCAACGTACCTCCACTCTGGCCGCACATACTTGGCCGCGGGCATGCCGTTCCTCCTCTTTAGTTGTGATTTGCCGAAGGAACGCAACGCATCGTAAGAAAGTTAACTTTTGTATGGTTTCGGAGTTCGCGCAGGAGATACGTCACTACGCCATCTGCTGTCAATCGTAGCTTTCGCGCACGGTTTCTAACAGCGTTTGTCCGAACTCGATGATCTCGCCATCGCCGTCAAGCACGTCGACGCCGAAGCCTGGATAGAGGCTTACGAACCGCTCTTGCTTCCAGCGCGCGACCGACCAACGGTCTCGCGCGCCTTTCTCATAGGGCCAGGGTGGCATTCCTTCGCGGTCGGAGCGAATATCCCGACCGTCGGACGTGCGAACGCGAACCTGAAAGCCTTCGACCCGCGCAACCTTCATCTCGAGCGTACCGATTTTCATCGAATTGCACGCCTAATGCTGTGCCCACGCCCAGCCCACGATGACCCACCCAGCTGCGATCTTCATTAGTGCTAAGGTGAAGATCGCACCGGATTCTTTCATCTGCTTTCCGTGCTGCTTGTAGGTGAAGCTCGCTGGAGTCACGACGTACGCCCGAGCGCCGGTCACGACGACGTGCCAGGGCGTGCTCAGCGTGACCATCCCGTTGGTTATCCCATTCTTTTTGTTGTAGGCGGCGAACGCGTTCGCCCAATCGGCGCAGGCCGTCGGACCCTGCCACTCGTGAGGTGGAAAGTTGTCGATGATGGATGCCGGCGAGGCGCACGCCGCTATCCACGTCTTCATATCGCCTTTGTTAAATGCGATAACGGCGTGATTGATCGCCGCCATTACGTCACTCGCGTCCGATGCAGCGGCCTTTTCAGGCAGGTAGACCAGGATCACGAGCGCGGTCAAGACCACAGCAACAAATCGGGTGATTTTCATAGGGGGTCCTCCATCGGCGTTCCTTAAACGAACCTCAGAGGCACCATGCGCCTTCCCGCTAGCTTTGTCAATGGGCCTAAATCACGACGGTGTTAGGAGTGGTCGGGCTGACTGGATTCGAACCAGCGATCTCTAGTCCCCCAGACTAGCGCGATAACCAAGCTTCGCTACAGCCCGTTCAATTTTTTCGGCGGTTTTTTCGTGCGCAATCGTCCACCGCCAAGCGCATCCTTTAGCGAGCTGCCGGCGACGAAAGCCGGCACTTTGCGCGCCGCAATGGTGATCTTTTCGCCGGTTTTGGGATTTCGCCCCTCGCGCGCTTGACGCGCTCGCACAACGAAACTTCCAAACGGGTTGAGCGCGACGCGATCGCCTTTTTGTAAAGCTCCTTGGATTTCGTTCAAGATTAAATCGACTATTTGACCAGCCTGACGCCTCGATAATGATGCTTCCACGGCGACGGCATCAATCACATCAGCTTTCGTCAACGTCGCATCTCCTGCTCGAGCCGGCGTTCGACCGGCTCGTTCCGACGATATACGCAGGGCAAGTGTGCCCTCCTTCTGCCCTGCAGACCCTACGCGGAGATGAGTTCCGCCAGCGCGCGCAGCGCCAAAACGTAGCCGGTTGCGCCCAACCCGCTGACGACACCGCGGCAGGCGGCCGCCGTTACGCTCGTGCGGCGAAACGCTTCTCGCGCCGCGACATTCGAAAGGTGCACCTCCACTACGGGAATGCCGATCGCCGCAATAGCATCCGCGATCGCATACGAGTAGTGAGCGTAAGCGCCGGGGTTAATCACGATTCCTGCACACGACGTGCGCGCGGCGTGTAGCGCTGTAATAATGTCGCCTTCCGAATTGTACTGTTCGAATCGCAGCTCGAAGCCAAGGCCTTCCGCGCCGGCCGCAACAGAGTCGTTAAGCTGCGTTAGCGTTTCCTTTCCATAGTGCTCCGGGTCCCGCTCGCCGAGCAAGTTGAGGTTTGGTCCGTGCAAAACCAAAGCGCGCATGGGGCTCGCTTTCTTTGAAGGAAAAGGACGGGCCTCCGCACCAGAGCCGGTCATGCCAAATACGCTGATCGCGGCATCCGCTCCAGAAGCGGGAATCGCGCTGATGGCGGCAATCACTACCGATCTCGTTGCCGAGATTCGCGACCGTCACGACCTGTGGCCGACCGCAACCGCGGCAGTCGGCCGCCTGACGACCGGTGCCGCGCTCTTCGCTGCGAGCCTCAAAGGAAGCGAACGCGTCTCGCTGCAGATTGCCGGAAAGGGACCGCTCGGCACGGTCGCCGCAGATGCGTGGCTGCTCGAAGACGGCGTGATCGGTGCCCGTGGGTACGCGCGCAACGCGCGCGTGGATTTGCCGATCGATGCGCGCGGTAAGTTCGACGTCGCGGGCGCGATCGGCACGGGTTCGTTGCAAGTCACACGCTCCACCGACCTCGGACAGCCATACGTCGGCGTAGTGCCGCTGCATTCCGGCGAAATCGCCGAGGATTTGGCCGTTTATCTCGCGCAATCCGAGCAGATTCCAAGCGTCGTCGCGCTCGGCGTCCTCGCGAATCCCAGCGGCGTCGCCGCGGCCGGCGGCATTCTGGCCCGCGCGCTTCCCGGCGCCGATGAGCGCGCGTTGCTCGAATTAGAACGACGTGCGTCGCACTTGCCGCCCGTAACGCAGCTGATCGCAAACGGCGCAGATGCCGCTGCGCTCTTGCACGCCCTCGCCGGTGACTGGCCGCTTCGTTCGAAGCAAGCGCTGGACGTGCGTTTCGCTTGCCTCTGCAGTCAAGAGAAGGTTGAAACGGTATTGCTGGGATTAGGCGCGGACGAACTCCTCGAGCTTACCAGCGAACGCAGCGGAACCGAAGCAACCTGCGAATACTGTAAGAAGCGCTACTTTTTTACGACACCAGAGGTGCACGCGTTGCTCGCGCGCCGGTGAGCTACTCCGGGCCGCTCGGCAGCACGCGAGCGAAGCGGCGCGAGCCTACCGAGAGCACCGCGGGCTCCGTGGCCGTCCATCGCGCGTTGGGGTCCACAACGAGCATACCATCGACTTTCACGGCGTTTGCGGCGATCAGCCGTTCGGCGGCGCGCCGGCTCTCAGCGAATCCGGCCTTTACCAATAGCTCCGTAATGCGTTTCTTATCGCCCACCTCGATTTCGGCGAGCGCTTCGGTGGGAATCTCCTTGCGCTGTACCGTGCGCTCGAAAAACTCGCGCGCACTCGCGGCCGCGGCTTGCCCGTGGTAGCGAGCCACGATGTCGCCAGCAAGCCGCTTCTTCTCTTCCATTGGATTAGCGCGGCCGGTCGACAGCTCCGCCGCCAGCCGGTCGCCCTCCGCCTGTGAACGAAAGGCGGCTAAACGCGCATACACCGGCAACAGCTCGTCTGAAATCTTCATCAGCTTGCCGAATTGCTCGGTCGCGGACTCATCCACGCCAACGTAGTTGCCGAGCGATTTGCTCATCTTCTTCTCGCCGTCGAGCCCAACCAGCAACGGCACGGTAGCACAAATCTGCGGACGCTGACCGAACTCGCGTTGGTACTGCCGCCCCAGCAGCAGGTTGAAGAGTTGGTCGCTGCCGCCTAACTCCACGTCGGCCTCGATCGCGACCGAGTCGTACGCCTGCGCTACCGGATAGAGAAACTCATGTAGCGAGATCGCCGCGCCGTACTCGTACCGTTCCCGAAAGTCGTTCCTTTCGAGCATCTGCGCGACGGTTGTCTTTGCCAGCAGTTTCACTAGATCGGTTGCAGACAAGGCGTCGAGCCATTCCGAATTGTATCGGATCTCGATGCGCTCGAGATCGAGCACTTTGCCGGCCTGCTCCCGATAGGTCTTCATGTTCGCTTCGATCTCTTCTTGTGAGAGCTGCGGCCGAGTTACGTTGCGACCGCTGGGATCACCGATGCGCGCCGTGAAATCGCCGATGATCAGCGTAACGCGATGACCTGCTTCCGCAAAGCGCTGCAGTTGATGCAAGACGACCATGAATCCCAGATGTAAATCGGCGCTCGTTGGATCGATGCCAAGCTTGACGCGCAGCGGCCGCCCCATGCGAAGACGCTCGCGAAACTCATTGACCGTCTCGACGTGTTCGAAGCCTTCGAGCAAATCATCGGGCAAAACAACGCTCACGTTCGCAGCTCAATCATGGTGACGCCGGTCGAACCTTCTTCTTCGTTTCCGTAGCGCAGGCTTTTGACGCCGGCGTGAGCGCGCAGATACTCCTGCAAGCCGCGTCCGAGCATGCCCGTCCCCTTGCCGTGAATCAATCGCAACGGCGAATTCCCCGCGAGCAACGCGTCGTCGAGCCAGCGTTCCACCAACGGTTCCGCTTCAGCGTAGCGTTTGCCGCGCACGTCCAACTCGGCGGAGGACCGTCCGGCGGCGGTCATGCGCGCGTCGGCATCGCGAGCGCTCTTGGGAGCTCGTCGTGAGGCCGCCCCTTCACGCCGGACGTCGCTCTTCTCCACGAGCATCTTCATTGAACCGATGGAAACGAGCAACCTTTCGTCATAATCCTCCACGACGACTGCTTCCTGATTCATTGAAACGATCCGAACCCGATCCCCCGGCGAATAGGGCTGCGCGTCGTCGGTTTTGGTTTCGTCGGGAAGAATGCCCAGGTCGCGGCGCATCGCGTCGATAGTTCGCGAGAGCAGCATGGCCTGAGCGGGCGACACTTTACCCTTTCGCCGCCGCTCGGAATCGGGTGCCGATTCGGCGGAACGGCGCTGCAGCTCACGGACGAAATCGCGCAAGCCCTGCTGCAAACGCTCTTCTGCGCGCGCGCCGAACCGGCGGCGCTGCGCGTCGAACTCGCCGCGATCCTCACGCAAGATCTCGAGTTCCGCAGCTGCATCGCGCCGCTCCGCTTGCAGCTGGATGCGTTCCTCGCGCAGCTCGCTGTTGCGGAGGGCGAGTTCGCCCAACGCCGCCTCGTAGTCGCGCTCGCGCCGCTCCAGCAGCGCTTCGGCTCGCTGCACGATTTCTGGATCGATCCCCATTCGCGAAGCGAGTGGAAACGCGAGGGACTGGCCGGGCGTTCCGACGTCGAGCTCAAAGGTCGGCGCAAAGCTCTTTGGATCGAAACGCACGCTGGCGTTAGCGACACCGGCCGTAGAATGCGCGAAGAGTTTGAGCTCGATGGAATGCGTTGAGACGATCGCGCGCGCGCCGCATTGCAGCAGCCGCTCCATCATCGCTCGCGCGAGGGCCGCTCCCGCGCTCGGCTCCGTGCCTCCACCGATCTCATCCACGATTGCCAAGGTCCGCGCATCGGCGCCATCGAGCATCTCGCGCATTCTTTGCAGGTGCGCCGAGAAGGTGGAGGCATTCGCGACGAGCGATTGTTCGTCTCCGATGTCGGCGACCACTCGCTCGAAGCGCCCGATGCGAGTGCCGCTCGCGGCGGGAATCTGCAGCCCGCAGTAGGTCATGACGACGAAGAGCCCAGCCATCTTTAACGCGACCGTTTTGCCGCCCATGTTCGGTCCGCTGATCACTAGCAGCGGGGTCGCCTCGTCGACCGCAAGCGACTGCGGCACCGCACGCTCTTCCAGCAGCGGATGGCGTCCGCGCTCGATCGCAATCGCGGCTTCTTCAGTCAGCTCCGGTGCGGTGCCATTCGTGCGTCGAGCAAACTCCGCTTTCGCCGCGAGCACGTCAATGACGGCGAGCGCTTCAACGTTGGCATCGATCGCGGCGGCGCGGTGGCCGACCTCGAGCGACAGCTGCTCCAGGATCCGCTGCACTTCGCGCTCTTCCTCGATCTGAAGCGTTCGCACGCGGTTGTTCGTCTCGAGCGCCGCCAACGGCTCGACGAAGAGCGTCTGACCGCTCGCGCTCGTATCGTGGACGATGCCCTGCAGCGTTCCCGCGAACTCGGCCTTAACGGGAATCACAAAGCGTCCGTCGCGAATCGTGACGATCCGATCCTGAATCGCTCTAGCATACTTTGAGCTGTTCAAAATGGAACTGACGCGTTCGCGCGCGTCGGCTTGCGCTTGACTGAGGCCACGGCGAATCCGCGCCAGCGCCGCCGAGGCGCGGTCCAGCACGGTGCCCCGCTCGTCGAGCGCCTCGGTAATCGCGCGTTGCACGTCCCGCAATTGCGTATGATTGGCCGCAACGTCGGCAAGGTCGGGGTGCTCTCGTACGGAGCGGCAAGCGGCGGCAGCGGCCGCGATTGCGTCGCCGATCGCCCGCAAATCGCTTCCGGTCAACGTTCGGCCCATCTGGGCGGCGGCGGTCAGTTCAGCCGTTTCGACGGCGGGCATCACGTGAAAGTCGCTGCCGGCGATTAAGGATCGCACCGCTTCGGTGCGGCGCTGTTCGCGGCGGACCCAGTCGAAATTGACTTCCGGCTGCAGCGCCGCCGCGAAGGCTCTGCCGCGTTGCGTGTGCGTCGCACGGACCACGCGGTCGCAGACGCTTGCAAAATCAAGCGCCTCGAGCGTTCGCGCGTCGGCAAGGCTCATGGAAGCGTCGGGAATTGTCAGCTCCCGAGTTTGTCTCTCACCAACTCGTTGACCATTGCCGGATCGGCCTTTCCGCGCGAAGCCTTCATGACCTGACCGACCAGAAAACCGGCCAAGTTGGTCTTTCCCGCTCGATACTCCGCAACGATCTCCGCGTGAGCGGCAAGAACCTCGTCAACGAACGGTTCGATTGCGGCGCGATCGCTAGTCTGTGCCAGGCCCTCACGCTCCACGATCTCCGCGGGCGAGCCGGCGCCGTCCCACATGCGCGTCAAGAGCTCCTTGGCAATCTTAGAGTTAACCCGCTTACGCTCGACCAAATCGATCAGCTCGGCTAGATCCTCGACGGTGACCTTCGAATCGGAAACGGGGACGCCGGTCTCGTTCGCGAGACGTGACAGATCGCCGAGCACGAAGTTGCTGGCTTGCTGCGGATTGCCGCTTCGCGCAACGACCGCTTCGAAATAATTCGCGAGCGCCAGGTTGTCGATCAGCTGCGTCGCTTGTTTGCCGCCCAGCGCGTACGTATGCGTGTAGCGTTCGAAACGCTGCCAGGGAAGCACCGGAAGGGCGGCTTTGAGCCGGCTCACGTTGCCCGCGGCAACTTCCAGCGGCACCAGATCCGGATCGGGGAAATAGCGGTAGTCGTGCGCCTCTTCTTTGCTGCGCATCGAATGCGTGACGCCGTTGATTTCGTCCCATCCGCGCGTTTCTTGCACGATACGTTCGCCCGACGACAACAGCGCAATCTGCCGGTCGACCTCGCTTACGATCGCGCGCTCCACGGACCGGAACGAGTTCATGTTCTTGATCTCGGTTTTCGTACCCAGTTCGGTCGAGCCGGCCGGCCGCACCGACACGTTGGCATCGCAGCGCAACGAGCCTTCTTCCATCTTTACGTCGCTCACGCCGAGCGCAAGAAGCGTCCGGCGAAGCGATTCGAGATAAGCAATCGCCTCCTGCGGGTCGTGCAGTTCGGGCTCCGACACGCACTCCATCAGCGGAACGCCGGCGCGATTGAAATCGAGCAAAGAATACGAGCTGCCGGCGATGCGGCCATCGCCCGAGCCGGCGTGCGTGGACTTTCCCGTATCCTCTTCCAAATGGATGCGGGTCAAGCGGCACTCTTTCATCGTGCCGTCCTCCATCCAATACTTCACCGATCCGCCAACCGCCAGCGGCATGTCGTACTGCGAGATCTGATAATCCTTGGGCATGTCCGGATAGAAGTAGTTCTTACGGTCGAACTTCGAAAAGCCGGGGATCTCTGCGCCGAATGCGAGCCCCGTCGTGACGATGTGCTCGACCGCTATCGCATTCGGCACGGGCAACGCTCCGGGCATTCCCAGGCAGATCGGACAGATTTTCGTATTCGGCTCGCCGCCGAACTCGTTGGGACAGCCGCAGAACATCTTCGTGACGGTCCTTAGCTCAACGTGGCACTCGATGCCGATGACGGCCTCGTACTGCACGCTCACGCGTTCACCTCGAGCGTAACCGGTTTGCGCGCGCGCGCGTGCTTCGTCGCCTGCTCGTACGCATGGGCCGCGCCGAGCAGCAGCTTTTCGCCGAACAGCGGCGCGCAGAGCTGCAGGCCAATCGGCATTCGAACCCTTCCGCCTTGGGGCGTCGTCCAGCCGCACGGAACGGATAGCGCCGGCAATCCGGCAAGTGACATCGGAATGGTGTAGTAGTCCATCAGGTACATGCTATATGGGTCGCTCTTGGCCGCAAACTCGAATGCCGGACAGCTCGCCGCCGGACACGCCACTAGATCGCACGCCGCAAAAGCGTTCTGAAAGTCACGCGCGATCAGGGTGCGCGCCTTTTGCGCGCGGACGTAATACGCGTCGTAATAGCCGCTCGATAGAGCATACGTTCCAATCAGAATACGGCGTTTAACCTCCGCGCCAAACCCCGCCGCGCGCGTGTTGTCGTACATCTCGCGCACGTCGTTGCCGTCGATCCGCAATCCGTACCGCACGCCGTCGAAACGAGCGAGATTCGAGGAGCACTCCGCCGGCGCGATTAGGTAGTAGGTGGCCAATCCGTAATCCGCGGACGGAAGCGAAACCTCGACGAGCTCGGCGCCGAGGCGTTCAAGATCGAGGTAAGCCGCATGGTAGAGGCGATCCAGATCCTCACCGAGGACCTTTGTGTCGAACTCTCGCACGATCCCGATTCGCAAACCGCGCAAGTCCTCGCGCAGCGACGTCGCAGTTGGTTCCACCGGCCGGTCGATAGACGTCGCGTCCATCGCATCGTATCCGGCCATCGCATCGTAGGCCAGCGCCGCATCTTCAACGCTGCGCGCCAGTGGGCCAATTTGATCGAGGCTCGATGCAAACGCGATCAATCCGTAGCGCGAGACGCGACCGTAGGTCGGCTTGAATCCGATCAGATTGCAAAATGCGCCCGGCTCGCGAATCGATCCACCCGTGTCGCTGCCCAGGCCGATCGCCGCCTCGCCTGCGGCGACCGCGGCGGCCGAACCGCCGCTGGATCCGCCTGGAACGCGCGAGAGATCGTATGGATTGCGCGTTGTGCCGAGTGCTGAGTTCTCGCACGAGCTGCCCATCGCGAACTCATCGCAGTTCGCCTTGCCGATCGGAACGGCACCCGCGTCGAGCAGACGCGCCACCGCCGTCGCCGTGTATGGAGCGACCCAGTTCTCTAAGATCTTGCTGCCGCAGGTTGTGCGTGTTCCGTCGAGGCACATGTTGTCTTTCACGGCAATCGGCACACCCGCAAGCGGCAGAAGTTCACCCTTGCGAATACGATCGTCGACGCGTGCTGCGTGCGTCCGCGCCAGATCGCTCAGCACCGTCAAGTAACTTCCCACGACTGGCTCTACCGAGTCCACGTGGGCGAGCGTTGCTTCGGTGACGTGGCTGGCGCTTACTCGGCCAGCGCGAACCTCCGCGGCGATATCCGCCGCGCTCCGCTCGATTAGCTCTTCCATTGAGACTGCTTACTCCGCGATGATCCGCGGGACGCGAAAAAATGGGCCCTGCCGCTGCGGCGCTTGCGCCAAAACGCGCTCGCGATCGAGGGACGGCCCTAACCGGTCCTCACGCATCACGTTGCGCGACTCAACCACCTGCGCCGTCGCGGGAACGCTCTCGATCTCGAGCTCGGTTAACGCGTGAACGTGACCGAGAAGCTCGCCGAGCTGTTTTCCAAAACGCTCGATCTCTTCATCCGTCAACGCAATTTGCGCAAGCTTGGCGACGTAGCGAATGTCAATGGTGTCGGTTGGCAAGGTCGGTATACTCCAGGCGAACCAGCGTCTCGACGTGACCCGTTTGCGGAAACATATCGAACGGCTGGACGGTGTTGAGCCGGTAGCCCTTGGCCACGAGGAACTTTAAATCCCGTGCAAGGGTTGCCGCATCGCATGAAAGGTACCACAGCGTCGGCACGTGGGCGGCCGCAATCGCCGAAAGCGTCACCTCGTCCGCACCCTTGCGCGGCGGATCCAAGAAGAGCGCGTCGGCTTTTCGCAGTGCCTTTTGCACCGGCGACCTGCCCACGATCCGCTCGACCCGGCCAGTCACGATGCTGAATTCGGCTTCGATCCCGTTCAACCGTGCGTTGGCTGAGGCTTCGGCGACTGCCGCAGCGTTTTCTTCGATTCCGACGACTTTCCAACCGTGCTTCGCAAAATACAGCGCAAACGTGCCGACTCCGCAATAGAGGTCCACGATCGCACCGGGACGCCTGAGGAATGGCTCGAGAAACTCGAAGATGCGCTCGACCATGGCCACGTTGACTTGAAAAAATGATCCGGCCGAAACGCGGTAGCGCACGCCGCCGATGGCTTCGTCTATTTCTGGCTTGCCGTCGAGCACGTGGTGTTTGCGGCCGAGGATCGCGTTGGCGCTGGCTAGACCGAACGAATTCGTCACGCCTACGAGATTCGGTACGTCGTTGGCCAGCGTTGGCGCTAAGCGTTGAGCGTTCTCGGATGGACGCTCGGTCGTTACCGTCAGCACGACCTCTCCGCTGGCATCCGCGCAGCGCGCGACCAGATGGCGGGCGTCTTCGAGCATGCCGATTACCGGCACCGACGTGCGCAGCGCATCGAGCCGCCGTAGGGCCGCGTCGAGCGGCGGCCTAACGATGGGGCACGCATCGATGGCCACGACGTCATGCGACCGCTGCCGATAGAAACCCAGCGCCGGCGGTGAAACGCGATGATCGACCACCAAGGCCATTTTGTTGCGATAGGCCCGCGGATCGTTCATTCCGACGGTTGCTCCGACTTCGACGTTCTGGAAACCGCCGATACGGCGCAGCGAGTTTTGCACGACCTGGCGTTTCCATTCGAGCTGTGCCGAATAGGCGAGATGCTGCAGCTGACAACCCCCGCATGCACCGAAGACCGGACAGAACGGCTGCGCGCGCTCCGGTGCCTCCGCCAAACACTCGATCATTTCACCGACGGCATAGCGCGGCTTCACTTCCGTGATTCGCACGCGCGCGCGTTCGTGTGGCAGCGGCCCGAAGCAGAAGACGACCATGCCCCCGGCCCGGCCGACCCCCTGGCCGTTTGCTAATAGATCGGTAAAGAGGAGATCGAGTTCGGCGCCGGCTTGCAGCGCCGCAGAACGCTCAGGCGCTGTGTCGCTGCTCGTCAAGGGTTTTGAGCAGTGAGTTCGCCTCGTCGATCAGTTCCTGAATGCGCTGAGTTGTCGGGTCCTCGCGCCGGCCGGCGGACGAAAAACGGATTGCTGCGTAGGCAAGCGCCGTGCCGAGTACGGCGGCACTCACTCCGAAGGCGATCCAAAAGAGCGCGGGGGCCAGTCTCCGTTGCTCGCTCTTATCGACGCGATTCGGCTCTGGCGTTTGGTCCGGCGGTTGCATGGGGAGTCGCTTCGTCGGGAGGCGAGGTGCTGCCTGTCACGACGACGTCGTCGAGAAACTGTTGGGTCGTCAGCTTCTGATAACCGTCGCCATGCACACCGAAGTACAGCCAAAACGTCCGGCCCGCATAAGCGTCGAGATTCCACGTTCCTCGTAACCATTGCGCACGATTGTTGACGGTTTTATAGAGGTTGATAACGACGTTGCCGCTATCGTCAAGCAGGTCGGCTTCTTGGTACGCGAAGGTCGTGTCGGGTTCGTTGGAAAGCTGGTAGAGCTGTGCGGTCAACACAGCGCCAACCGGAATCGTGATCGCCTGACAGACGCCGCTGTCGCCCAGCGGCTCGCCGACGCCGCTCGGCGTTCCCGAGTACTCGTCGTAAGAACCGCCGTGCGGATGCTGGGTCGTCGTGTACGCGGTGAAGTCGCCACACTGAAACCAGCCACCGTCGATCTTCCCGCTTTCGAAATCCCCGTTGGTCACGGCGTTATCGGTGGGATTCGTTACGGTCACGGCGCCGTGCGAGGGCGGCACGTCGAAATGACTCGGGACGGCTTGACGCGCAGGCAAGTCCGGCACACCGCCGACGGCAATCAAGGCGGTGCTGGCAACGATCGCGATCACGACGCGATCGATGCGCGCGGCGCTGGCGGAGAGGGAGGGATTCGAACCCTCGAGAGGCTCATCACCTCTGCTCGCTTTCCAAGCGAGTGCATTCGACCACTCTGCCACCTCTCCGAGTTTGGCCCTACGTTCCGGCGACGCGGTCGACATGCGCCAGCCAAAAATCAAAGCTCGCGCGCGCCTGTGCCTCGAGCATTGCATCACCCGTAATGACTTCGCGACGGAGATGCCGCGCGAGCGTCGTCCGACTGCCATAGTTCGCGTCCATTACGACGTCAGGCAGTTGCAACTCCGCCAACAGCTTTTCGGGCAACGACGCATCCGGCGGCAGGGTGCTGACGACGATCTCCGGCGGATTGGCGTCCGGCCACGGCCTGGCTTCGAACCGCCGGCAGGTTTCTCGAGCGCGCTCGGCGTTGCGTCCCCAGACGAACGTGTAGGCATCGTTGTCGTGCAGCTCTGCCAGAATGGCCCGAGCCGTCGCACCGTACCCCAAGATTCCGATTCGCTTCAGCGCGACGGACTCGTCGAGCAGCGTTTCGAGCGCCGTGCGCGCGCCGATTCCGTCAGTGTTCGTACCGACGACTTCACGCCCGAAGAAAATCGTATTCACGGCGCGCGAGCGCTGAGCTTCCTCGGTCAGCGTATCGCACGCCTCAAGCGTTTCTTCCTTTAACGGATACGTCACGTTGCATCCGGTATAGCCCTCGGCCCGCAGGCGCCGGATTGTTGCAACGCCCTCACCTCGCGCCACACGAATCGCGACGTAGCTTCCCTCGATCTCCGCTTCTTCCAAAAAGCCGCGCTGGAGTCGCGGGCTGGCGCTGTGTTCGACGGGATCGCCGATGAGAGCCAGCTTCATCGGCGTCCGCGCAGCATCAGCCGCTCGAAGAACCGGAAGAACCGCGTTACCGCAAAATCCTTGAGCTCGATCGGCTCGGTGAGAATCGTATAGAGGCCGCAGAGTTTGCCGCCGAGGACGTCCGTGAAGAGCTGATCGCCGACCACCGCGATCTCGCGCCGGCGCATCCGCAGGCACTGTTTTGCCCGAAGAAACCCGAACGGCAGGGGCTTGAGCGCGTTGGGAATGCAGGCAACGTTGAGCTGTGCGGCGAGACCGTTGACGCGCTCGGAAAAGTTGTTCGAGAGCATCACGATGCGAAAGCCGCGCTCGTGGGCACGAGCCACCCACGACAGGTGTTCCGCGGCCAATTCGGTCTCTTGGAAACCCAGCAGCGTATTGTCGAGGTCGACGATCAGCCCCCGAATTCCGGCCGCTTCGAGTTCTTCGTGTGGAACGTCGTATAGGCGCGGGGCGAAGCGGTCGGGTCCGAGCATGGCGCTTGCCTTTGCACCGCTTATCCCCGGTATCCTCGGAGCTTTCCACACGCCCTCCACTCGCCTGCTCGCTCCCTCCAAGATGTCCACCGAAATTGCCCCGGCATTCACCGCTCGCCCACAAGGATTTCGAGAGGGACCCCAATATCTTGTGGTAAACCTCCTGGAACGGCACAATAGGTGTCCCTCATTGATGCTGGAGAACCATTGAGGTCGAACGCGTGTTCGAAAGAATTGGAGCCTTGAATGAAGTTTACGCGCACGTATTCCGTCGCCGGCGATCCGTACGCCGGAGTAGCGTTCGAGCCGCGGGGCTCGCGCATCGTCAACCCGGACGGATCCGTGATCTTCGAGGCTTCCGACGTCATGGTGCCGTCAACGTGGAGCCAAGTTGCGGTTGACGTCCTGGCACAAAAGTACTGTCGTAAGGCCGGCGTGCCCAAAGCGACCACCCGAGTTGAGGAAGACGGCGTGCCGGAGTGGCTGCGGCGCTCCATCGCCGACGGACCCACGCTCGAAGCCATGAGTCGCGACGACCAGTTCGGCGCCGAGCGGGATGCGCGCCAGGTCTTCAATCGGATGGCGGGCTGCTGGACCTACTGGGGATGGAAGTGCGGTTACTTCGATTCCGAAAGCGACGCGCAAATTTATTACGACGAGATGTGCGCGATGCTGGCGCGCCAGATCGGCGCACCGAACTCGCCGCAGTTCTTCAATACCGGTTTACATTGGGCGTACGGCATTTCGGGGCCGGCGCAGGGCCACTGGTTCGTCGACCCCGCTGACGGCGTGGCGCAGTTGTCGGCCGACACGTTTTCTCATCCTCAGGTCTCGGCGTGCTACATCCTTGGAATCGAGGACGATCTCGTCAACGAGGGCGGCATCTTCGATGGCGTCATCCGAGAGGCGCGCATCTTTAAGGGCGGCTCCGGCTCGGGCGCCAACTTCTCTAAGCTGCGGGCGTCCGGCGAAAAGCTCACCGGCGGCGGCACCTCGAGCGGCCTGATGTCGTTTCTCAAGGTCTTCGATCGCGCGGCCGGCGCCATCAAGTCCGGTGGAACGACCCGTCGCGCCGCCAAGATGGTGGTGCTTAACGCCGATCACCCCGACATCGAAGAGTTCGTCAACTGGAAAGTGCGCGAAGAGCGCAAAGTTGCCGACCTCGTCATCGGATCGCGCATCTTCGAGCGCCATCTCAACGCGATTATTGCAGCCGCCCACGACACCCGCGTACCGGAGCACGCACGCCTCGATCCTGCTCTCAACGTATCGCTGCGCCACGCGATCCGCGATGCGATCGCCTCGGGAGTCCCCTCGGGAGCGGCGCAAAATGCGCTGGATTACGCGCGTCAGGGCTACACCAGGCTGGAAGTCGAGCAATACGATATAGCCTGGGATTCGGAAGCCTACGTCACCGTCTCCGGGCAGAATTCCAACAACTCGGTGCGGCTAACCAACGCCTTTTTTAACGCGCTCGACCGCGACGAGGATTGGCTCTTGACCGCACGTACTACCGGCGACATCGTCAAACGTGTCAAGGCCGCCGATCTGTGGCAGCAAATCGCCGTTGCGGCGTGGCAGAGCGCGGATCCAGGCTTACAGTTCGACGACACGATCCAAGAGTGGCATACCTGCTCCAATGACGAACGCATTAACGCCACAAACCCATGCAGCGAATATGTTTTTATCGATGACACGGCTTGTAATCTGGCCAGCATCAACCTCGTCAAGTTCCTGAACGACGACGGCAACTTCGACGCAAGACGCATGGCGGAAGCGGCTCGAATTTGGACCACCACGCTCGAGATTTCCGTGACGATGGGCCAGATGCCGTCCAGGCGCATCGCGGAGAAAAACCACGGCTATCGGACGCTCGGACTAGGCTATGCCAATCTTGGGACGCTGCTGATGCGGATGGGCTTGCCCTACGATTCCGAGGAAGGCTTCGGATGGTGCGGAGCGATCAACGCGCTGCTAACCGGCATGGCGTACCGCACGTCTGCCGAGATGGCGCAGAAGCTTGGGCCGTTTGCGCGATTTGCGGCCAATCGTGAGCCGACGCTGCGCGTCATTCGGAATCATCGACGTGCCGCGTACGCAGCCGATCCCAACGAATACGAAGGGCTGACCGTTAAGCCGGTGACGCATCCGCCCACGCTGTTCACCCAAGAGACGTGGGCACTCGCCCGAAAAATGTGGGACGATGCGCTCTCCATCGGTGAGGTAGCCGGCTATCGGAACGCACAGGTCACGGTCACCGCGCCGACCGGCACGATCGGGCTGGTGATGGACTGCGACACGACGGGTATCGAGCCGGACTTTGCACTCGTGAAATTCAAAAAACTCGCCGGCGGCGGGTACTTCAAGATCGTCAATCAATCCGTTGATGCAGCGCTGCATAAGCTCGGTTATTCTCAAGAACAAATCGATGCGATCGAGATCTATGCAAAAGGAACCGGAACTTTAGAATCCGCGCCGCACATCAATCGCGCCACGCTGAAGGCGAAGGGATTCGACGACCAGGCGATAGCGCGCGTCGAAGCGGCATTGCCCACCGCGTTCGAGCTAACGTTCGTCTTCAATAAGTTCGTGCTCGGCGAGGAGTTCTGTAAGGAGAAGCTCGGCCTCACCGAGGAGCAGTTAAACGACTGGAACTTCTCGATGCTGCGCGACGGCCTCGGCTTCAGTCCGCGACAGATCGAGGAAGCATCGGCCCATATCTGTGGCCGAATGACCGTCGAAGGGGCTCCCTATATCAAGGACGAGCATCTCGCAGTCTTCGACTGTGCTACGCCATGCGGCAAGTACGGCACGCGGTACATCCGGCCGCTCGCTCACGTCGACATGATGGCGGCGGCCCAACCCTGGGTGAGCGGTGCGATCTCCAAGACGATCAACCTCCCGCAAACCGCCACGATCGACGACGTGAAGGAAGCCTACCGCTATTCGCGCGAGCGCATGATTAAGGCAGTCGCACTCTATCGAGATGGGTCGAAGCTGTCGCAACCGCTTGCGGCCTCGTACGATTTCGGCGGGGACGCGACCGAACGAGACGAAGCCGGCGCGGCGCAGCCATTTGTCCAGCCACTGCAGATCGCAGAGAAGATCGTCTATCGCTACATCGCAAAGCGCAGGCCCATGCCGCAGCGCCGCAGCGGATACACGCAAAAAGCCACGATCTCGGGACACAAAGTGTACCTGCGTACCGGCGAATACGAGGGCGGCCAGCTCGGCGAGATATTCATCGACATGCACAAAGAAGGCGCCGCCTTCCGCTCGTTGATGAACAACTTCGCAATCGCGATTTCGCTCGGTTTACAGCACGGCGTGCCTCTCGAAGAGTTCGTCGAGGCATTCACGTTCACGCGCTTCGAGCCGAACGGCCCAGTAATTGGTCACGATCACATCAAGATGGCCACATCGATTCTCGACTACATCTTCCGCGAGCTCGCCGTAAGCTATCTCGGGCGTTACGATCTTGCACACGTCCAGCCGTCAATGCAGATGGACGCCATGGGACCCGAGGCCCAGGTGGACTACATCGCCGAGGAAGAGGCCGGAGTGCAAGTACGTCCTGCCGGCGTCGCGGAGAGGCTCCATCCGGTCAGCACGCATCTGCACCCGGGTCAAGAAGCGACTCCCTCGCAGCCCGTAGCGAGCGCGGGTATCAGCTCGAGCCCTCCACCTTCGCAGCCCGAGTATCGTCAAAGCAATGGGACTGCAACGGCGACGCTCGTGCGGACGCAAGCGATAAACGCATCGAAGGCCAAGGGCTATACGGGCAACGCATGCTCGGAATGCGGGCAACTCACGATGGTCCGTAACGGCGCCTGCGAAAAGTGCGATTCCTGCGGAGCCACCTCGGGCTGTAGCTAAAGCGATCAGCGGCCTTATTCGGGGCACGATCTACGTCTATCCCTGGAAATCGGCGCGGTAGTGGAATTCTTGGCGACGCGTAGAAAAGCGCCTCTCCGAGACTGCCTTCCGAGGAGACCTGTTTTGCCGATTTCCAGAAAGCATTTTGTCGCCGCAACCGCGCTTGGAATCTCGGGCGCTGCGCTGACGTCGGGGCCGTCGAGCGCCGCCGATAGCTCAGCGCTGCATTTTCATATCGTCCGCCCGGGCGAGTACGACTATGACCGAATGCTGCGCGTGTTGAAGGTCAAGAAGCGCAACAAGCAAGTCTTTCAATCGGTGAGCCCGTTGACGTTCGCCGGCGTTGCCAGCCTGTATTTGCATATGCAAAACTCGCTGAATGCCTTCGAGTTTTCCTACGGCATGGGCCCCGGGAGCCTGGCGACGCTTGCGGTGCTGACGGGTCCGTCGACCGCATTTGCGCTCGACGACGCGATGTGGACGAAGTACGGGTTCGGCGCGGCCTTCAATCTCGCGCCGACGAACGTCTACTATCCAGCGACGAGCTTACGCGAGACGGGCTCGCCGGACGATCCGAATAGCATCTATCAAGATTGGACGGCACAAGCCGTCCTCCACCGTGGCGGCGCATTCATGGTCTGTCACAACGCGCTCACCGCCGTTGCGCAGCGGGTCGGGCCAAAAGCCGGCATGCAGCCCGACGCGGCGTTGGCGGAGTTCATGCAAAACGTGCTGACGGGTTTCCAAGTGGTTCCGGCGGGGGTTGCGGCGACGCAACTGGCGCAGGAATACGGCTGGCGTCCGTATCCGGTGATTTGAGATGAATCGCCTGACGCAGGCCGTAATTGCGGCACTGATTTTCGCCGTACCGCTGACGGCCAACGCCGCCACCTCCTCCTCTCCGTCACAGCAGTTGATGAGCAAGCTGAAATGGCGCAGCATCGGGCCGTACATCGGCGGCCGAGCAGTTGCCGTAGCGGGCGTTGTTGGCGTTCCGAATCTCTTCTATATAGGCGGCGTGCAGGGCGGAATCTGGAAAAGCACCGACTACGGACAGCACTGGGACAACGTCAGCGACGGCAAGCTTCCCGGCGTCGCCGATCCCATCGGCGCGCTTGCGGTGGCGCCGTCCAACTCAAACGTGATCTACGCCGGCACCGGCGAGGCCGACATCCGGAGCGATTTCGACACGGGCGACGGCATCTACAAAACAATGAATGCCGGGAAGAGCTGGTCGTACGCGGGACTCCGCGACACGCATATGATTGCCAAGGTCGCGATCGATCCGCGCGATCCCAAGATCGTCTTTGCGGCCTCGATGGGCCACGTCTTCAAGCCAAATTCCGAGCGAGGTATCTTTAAGACCACCAATGCTGGAGCGACCTGGCAAAAAATTCTCTTCGTCGACGACGAGACCGGCGGTATCGATCTCGTGATGGATCCGCGCGATCACCACGTCCTCTACGCGGCGATGTGGCAAGCACAGCGCGTACCCTGGAAGCTCACGAGCGGCGGTCCGGGAAGCGGTCTTTATAAAACCACCGACGGCGGTGCTCACTGGAAAAAGATTTCCACTAACCCCGGCTTCGCCACCGGGATCCTCGGAAAGATCGGCGTTTCCGTCGCGGCCAGCAATCCGCGGATCGTTTATGCGATCGTGCAAGCCCGCGACGGCGGAGTCTTTCGCTCGAACGACGCGGGCGCGACCTGGAAACGCGTGAACGGCGAGATGAAGCTGCGCCAGCGCGCCTTCTATTACATGGCCATCTTCGTGGACCCGACCAACCCGGACGTCGCGTACGCTCCGCAAGTCGACGGCGTTTACAAGACAAAGGACGGCGGCAAGACGTTTACTTCGATCGACATGCCGCACGGCGACAACCATATCGTTTGGATAAACCCGCGCAACCCCAAGATCATCCTGGTCGGGAACGACGGTGGCGGCACGGTTTCAGTCAACGGCGGCGACACCTGGAGCAACGAACACAATCAGCCGACCGGGCAATACTACCACGTGGCCATCGACGACCAGTTTCCGTTCCACGTCTTTGGCGCCGCGCAAGATGAAGGAGCGTTCGAGGGGCCGAGTGCGGCCGTCGGTCCGGGCATCGGGCCCGGGGAATGGTATTCCGTCGCGCTGGGCGAGAGCACGTTCGTTGCTCCCGAACCCGACGATCCGTTAGTCACCTACGGAAGCGGTTATTACAGCTCGTTCGTGCGATTCAACCGCGTCACGGGCGATGCGAAAAACGTCAGTCCCTGGCCGCGCTACATGTCCGGCGCGCCGTCCGGCGAGACGAAGTACCGCTTCGGATGGACGCATCCCATATTCTTCTCTCCGGCAAATCCGCGCGAGCTGCTGGTCGCGTCGCAAGTCGTCTTCTCGAGCCTCGATCGCGGGCAAACCTGGAAGATCTTGAGTCCGGACCTTACCCGCAACGATTCCAGCACCGAGGGGCCGACGGGCGGACCGATCGATCAGGATGAAACCGGTGCGGAGACGTTCCCCGATATTTCGTCGCTCGCCGTTTCCCCATTGGACGCAAGCGTGCTGTGGGCCGGCTCGGCGGACGGCTTGGTGCACGTAACGACGGATCACGGAGCGCATTGGACGGCCATCACGCCGCCACAGCTTCCGCAGTGGGCGCAGATCAGCTCGATCGAGCCATCCCACACCGAGAAAGGCTCCGCGTATCTAACGGCCTCCCGCTTCATGTGGGACGATTACCATCCCTATCTGTATGAAACGACCGACTACGGTGCGCATTGGACGACGCTGACCAGCGGGCTGCCGGCGGATCAATACACATTCGTCGTGCGTCAGGATCCGCGCGAACCGCGACTGCTCTTCGCGGGCACGCGCAGTACCGTCTACGTCAGCCTCGACACCGGTCGGTCCTGGCAACCACTCGCGCTAAACCTTCCCGGCGTGCAAGTGCGCGATCTCGCAATCGATGCGCGCGAAGGCGAGCTCGTCGCCGCTACGCACGGCCGCGCCTTCTGGATTCTGGATAATCTGGCATTGCTCGAGCAGCTCACGGGTCAAACGCCACCCGCGGTTGCGAGCGTCGAGCTCTTCGCGCCCGAGACCGCCTGGCTTTCGCAGGCGTACGGCGGCCCCGATTTTTCGATCCCAGACTTTGGAGACAATCCACGATATGGCGCGGCCGTCTTCTTTAACCTGCCGCCGTCATACAACGGTCGAACCCCGCTGGCGCTGACTTTCCTGGATGAACGCGGCACGCTCATAGCGCGTTTTGCGCTGCACCTCAAGAATAAGCACGAACGAAAACTAACGCCGGCGCAACTCGAGAATCTCGATGCCGCACAGACGCGGCAACGCGACCTCGACCGAGACACGAGCGTCGAGGCGGGTACGAATCTCTTTCAGTGGGACCTGCGCTATCCGCCCGCGTACGACGCGCCGGGATTTCGCACGGTGAGCTCCGATGACTTCCCCGACACGGGCGACGGACCGACCGTCGTGCCGGGAAAATACGCAATCGTGCTCCAGTATGGATCGCAGACGCTTCGGGCGCCGCTAACAGTGCGGCTCGATCTGCGCCTTCACGCCTCCGCGGGCGATTTGGAGGCGCGTCTCGCTTTGGAACTGCAGATCCGGGATTCGATCGACCGGTTGGACCGCGCGATTGCCGCCGCGATGGCTGCGACCCGCAAGGTCAGCGGCACGGTCGGAGCTCAGGTCAATGGCGAGATCGGCAATCTTATCCAGCTCGACATTCATTCCAGTGAAGCCGATTTGCTGCACGAGACAAAGCTTCGCGAACAGCTCGCCTTCTTGCTAAACTCCCTCGAAGGCGCGTATCAACGCCCGACCGCAGCCGAATATGCGGCGTTCCAGGATCTCAACTCAGAAGCGACGGCCGGCGAGGCGCGTTTGCACGCGCTGACCTCACAGTAAGGCGCGCTTCACGAATAGCAGTAGGAGTCCGAAGAAGCATCACCGCCCTGCAGGCGCACTTGGTGCGCGCGGTGTGCGCTGTCGAATTCCAAGAAGAATTTTGGATCGAATGCCATCGCCCCATCGGGGCCAACGTCTAGTTTTACCATCCAGCTCTTGACTCCGGCCGGATAGAATTGATCGTCCCATGCGCGGTAGAGCGAGTTCGTAAAATAGACACGGCGGCCATCACGGCTAATTTCAACCATTTGCGGGCCGCCTGCAAGCGCCTTGGATGGATCTTTAGGATGCGGAGCTCGGCGTGCGATACCGCCGATGTGTACGGAACCGATGAGTTTAGGGTGAAACGGATCGCTCACGTCATATTGACGCATCTCGCCGGTTCCCCAGCACGACGCGTACAGATAGCGATCGTCTAATGACAGATCGATGTCGCTGAGCAGCGGAGGCACTGCGGAAAACCCTTTGAGCAAATCCGGTAGCTGCGCTGGATCCGCCGGCTCAGCCGGAATCTCGATAACCTTTTCTACCTTCCACCCGCCATTGTCCCGGTGCCAGAGCCAAATCGAGCTCGACAGATCCTTTAGCGAAACGACGACCCCGGCGAAACCGTAGGTGTTTGCCGGATCGTGAGATGGCCGTAACTCGAGCACCATCTGCTGCTCGGCGCCCAAATCGATGCTTTGCACGTGCCGGCGGCGGCGAAGATCCCAGAAGTGCAGGTGGTGGCCGTATTTTCCCTCGAGCAACAAGGCCGGATTGAGGCCGCCCTCGATCATATTGGGCGTACCCCATTCGCTCGTAATCATCGCGTCCTGCGTTAGATGCCACCAGAAATCGTACGCGAGGTATTGCGGCCCTCGCTCGACTTCCCAAGGGCCGATAATGTCGAAGGAATCGCAGTCCATCATGAAAATTCCGCCCGGGCCGTCGCCACTAGCGTTGCCAAGCGCACTGATGTAGATCGCATCCGGGCCGCAGTGAACGGTATGGGGGCGCGTGTAGCCCGTGCGCTCTATCAGCTCTTCCGGCTCGATGACGCGCACGATCCGCGGTTGCGATGGATTGGGTTTTGTGTCAATGATGTGTATGCGCGACGACCGAAGGCCCGGCACGATCAGAAATCGGCGTTCGACGTGGGGATGCGGCGCGAACGCGCACAGTGCGGCGCTGCATGCGTTCCAACCAAAATGGTGGAGTTCGTCGCCGGTGTTGGGAAGCTCGACGCGCCCGACCTCGGTTGCATAGGACGGCGAAGACGCGCTCGCGTCCACGACAGCCAGCGCATCTGCCGTTCCATTTCCGCCCGCGCTCAGCAACGCAACGTATGCAAGAGTCTCCGGCGGAGCCTTCATCGCATCTTTGGCAGAAGCATAAAATGTGGGGTCCGGCTTGAGGAGCATGGCTCGGCCTTTCTCCGGTCGGCGCAACCGGGTCAGATAACTACGTGAAGAGCGTTATAAGCCCTGTCGCGAGGAGCGCAACTGCCCAAACGAGGTCGACGTTGAACCACGCAGTGCGTAAGAAGCTCACCCCGACCTTTGCATAGATGACGAGCGCGACCGCCGTCAGCGCGATCGCGTAGCCGAATGTGTGCACGCCGATCATGAGCCAGCCGATCGCGTACTGACCGTGCACGGCGTTCCCGGCCATCATCGGCATCTGCATCGCCCCCTGCCCGACCGCGCGTGCCGTTACGAACGGCAGAAGCATCAACCCGGCGCCGTGCGCGGTCGACATCAGAAACCCCCACAGCGCAAGACCCCAGAAACCGACGCGCATGCCGACCCATCGCGGGTGGCGCACGCGAATCAACCGGTAGGCGCCAAAAGCAAGCAGTACGCCTGCGGCAACGCGGTGGACGATCGGATGCGGGAACTCCACCGCGGCGAAGACGCCGAGCAGCACGACGATCGCAACGGAAACAACGTGACCCAGTAAAAGAGGTACGATTGCGCGGAGCACCGCGCCGGTACTGCGGTCTTGAAGACCGAGCGCGACTGCAAACAGCCATCCCATGCCGGGATTGATTCCGTGATAGCAGCCGAGAAGAAAGAGCGCGAACCAGACACCACTATCGCTCACGAATAGGCCCCCACCGTGTCCTCGTCGTAGACAGTTCCGTACGACGACGTCAACTGCATCCGATTTTGGAGGCTGCGCATGTCACCTTTGTTTCTTTGGCTCCGTAGTTCACTCGGAGCGCTGGCTGCCGCTCTGCTTGCCGGCTGCGCTCAGCACGGAGCAATGCTTCCCTCGACGCCGATTTCACCCGCCTCGCTCGGGTCGCTGCACAGTGTCGCGCTGCCGGATTCCGGGCCACCGCCGTGCAAAGGCCAGAAGACTACCAAGAACTACTCGTCACTCACGGTCACGCTCTCCACTCGCGGTGGGTCGTTGTGCATTCCGGAGTACGGCGGCTTCGGAGGCAGCGTTAGGTATCCGGGCGCGAATCCTTCGGTGAAGCTACAGCTGATCAGCAGCACGAAAAATTACAATCACCTGCCCGAGCTTGGACAGGGAACCGCGATCTTTTACTTACAGCTCGCCTTATCCGGCGCCACACAGTTCGCTTCGCACGTGCAAGCCGGCGGCGGACTGACCGCGAAAGAAATCATCCCAGGGATGCCATACAGCGCGTACGGCCAAGCCACGATTTCCGGATTCACGCTCAAATTTGGACCATGCTACTCCGTGGCGACTAAAGGCAAGTACGGTGGCGTCATCGGCGCCATTGGAACGCTGCTCAAGGGCGTGACGATTCCGGTGGCAGCGAACGGAATCATCGAGCTTTATTCCGGCAAGCAGACCGGCACGAAGTGCTGATCGCCGAGCGCTAAGAGACCGACCGCAGCGAGCCTGCCGCTGGCACCACGATTCCGCTGAGGTTCAGCGGATCGTACGCCCCGACGGTGACCGTATCCAGTTCGCCGCCGGCACGCCGTACCGCGCGCAACGCGTCGATCGCCTCGGGTAACGCGAACTGCTCTCCGACGAAACCGGCGACGAAACGGCCGCCGCGGATCTCTCCCCGCGCCTCCATGCGTCGCAAAACAGCCAGCAACTCACGCCACGGCGGAGCCAGGCTCTCGCGCGCGATGACATCCCGAAAGACGACTCCCCAACGCGCGAGAAGCCGGTGTGCGAGGGCTTCCCGGTCGATACGATCGGTGGTTGCCGTTAGCAGCGTCCAACGTCCGCTCGAGGAACGCGGCCGCGCGCGTAGCCCCTTCTCTCCCAACCTCCGCTTCGCGTCGCTGAGCGAACGGAGCGCATCGAAACCGTCGGCGGTGACCAAGCCGGCCGCAACGAGCTGCCAGAGCGCTTCTTCGACTTCGCTCGGCAGTCGTTTGGTATTGCGAAGAATTTCCGAAAAGAACGGCGCACGCAGTCGTTCGATCTCCTCCAGGATCTCGCGCGCCGCATGCGAGAGCGCTGCGGCGTCGGAACGCCGACGCACGATGAGCTCGTCGGCATTGGCGCGCAAGAACAACGCAATCGGCGCAAGCCGAGTCGGACGGATTCGGGTTGTTTCGGTATCGCTTCGCGGCTCGAGCGCGGGGTGCGGCGTGAGGCGTCCCCACATCACGTCGCCTGCATAGCAGAGGCGATCTAAAAACTCGGAACGATAGCCGGCGACCCGCGCCGGAAGAATCTGCGCTTCCCACGCGACGGCGGGTATCTCGTATCCTTCGAGTTGACGAATCACTTGGAGCGTACCGTCGATACCGTGCAGGCGCGACGTCGGGGCAACGTGCTGCCAGCGCTGCAAGAATGCGACGTATTGTGCGGCGGTCACCGGTTCGATCTCGCGCCGCAACTGTCCGATGGTCAAGCGGTGAATCCGCGCCAGCACCCGTCTGTTGCACCATTCCTCGCCCGCGGCGTTTCCGCTGAAGCGGCCGCGTAACACTTGGCCCTGCGCTTCGAGACGAATTAGCCCCATTTCGATCGTAGCCGCGTCGACGTGCAAGCGCGTCGCCATTTTGGCAACGGTGATCGGTCCGCTGGACTCGAGCCAGCCGCGTAAAATCTCTGCGACGGCTTCTTCGCGGGTCTCGGGAGTGCGATCGCTGGCAATCGGCGCGATCGGCGGCGTCAGCCTTGCATCGGGATAGGCAACCCGCGCCAGCTCCAGTCGCTCCGCGCACGTCCATGCTTCGACGGAGTCTAAAGTGGTGGCGCGGTGCTGCGCGACGAGCTCTTCGAACCAACCATTCCACTCGGGCACGGCAGGTAAGACGACGAGCGTGGAGAGCGCATCGTGCAACTCGTCGGCGTCGCGCACGACCGGCCAGGATTCCGCGGACACTTCGGCGATTGCCGCCGGATCGAGCAATCCCGCTCCGTCAACGTCGTCCCGCATCGTGCTGCGCAGCTGCACGGCACGCGCGCGCCGCTCTTCCAACGGAGCGTCATCCAAATAGGCGTAGGGATTCGCGTTAAGAATTTCGTGGCAGAAAGGCGACGGTTCGGGCGTATCGACGGCTACGGTTCGCACGCGCCCGTCCTCGACCGCACGCAGCACCTCCCGTAGGCCATCGATATCCATCGCTTCGCGCAAACAGTTGTCGATCGTCTCACGGACCAGGATGTGATCGGGAATGCGGATCGGTCCGGTCAGATTCTCGGGGCAAGCCGCCTGATCCGGAAAGACCGCAGCAAGCAAGTCGTCGGCGCGCATCCGCAGCAACTGCGGCGGTACCCTGCGCCCGCCACTGAAACGTAAGATCGCCAGCGCTCGCGCCACATTCCAACGCCAGCGGGCGGCGAACATCGGTGCGGGCAGCAAGGCCTGCGTCAAAGTCTGCTCGACGCTGGCGGACTTGACGAACTCGAAAGCAATGTCGAGCGGAAACGCGTGCTGATCGCTCAACGAAAGCACGATGCCGTTATCCGTTGCAGCGGCTTGCAGCTCGAGATTAAAGGATCGGCAGAATCGTTTGCGCAGCGCCAGTCCCCACGCCCGATTGATCCTCGCGCCGAACGGCGTATGCAAGATCAGTTGCATCCCGCCGCCTTCGTCAAAGAAACGCTCCGCCGCGATGGTTGTGTCGGTTGGAACGACGCCTAAGATGGCCTTTCCGGCGCGCACGTACGCCACCGCCTGCTCCGCACCGGCTCGATCAACCGCGCACTCTCGTATCAACCACTCGTAAGCGGCTTCGTCGTCACGCTCGTCGATGGCGGCACGAACCGCACAGACTTCTCGTGAAAGCTCGATCGTGCGCCCCAACCCCTCGCCGTTCCAGAACGGAATCGACGGTGGCGCCCCGTGCGCGTCTTCGACGCGCACGACGCCGGCTTCAACGCGACGGATCTTCCACGAGTTGGTGCCGAGCAGGAAGATATCGCCGGCCATGCTCTCGATCGCAAAATCTTCATCCAGCGTTCCGATCACGTGCCCGTCGGGTTCCAGGACGACCGCGTAGTTTGCCGTGTCCGGGATCGCGCCACCGCAGGTGAGCGCCGCGAGGCGCGCCCCACGGCGCGCGCGAAGCCGCCCGTTGACGCGATCGTAGTGCAAAAAAGTTCCGCTGCGGCCGCGCGATGTGGCAACGCCGTCGGCCAACATTGAAACGACTGCCTCGAAATCCCCTCGCTCCAAACGGCGGTACGGATAAGCGCTGCGCACCGAATCGTAGAGCGCGTCGGCCTCCCATTCGTGCTGTGCGCATGCCGCCACAATTTGCTGCGCCAAGATATCGAGCGGGGCGTTCGGAATCGTCAGCGCGTCGAGCGCGCCTGTACGGATCGCTCGAACCAGCGCGGCGCATTCGAGCAACTCATCGCGCGTCGTGACGTAGAAGATCCCCTTCGGCAGCGCGCCGATCCAGTGGCCGGAACGCCCAATGCGCTGCAGCGCAACCGCAATCGAGCGCGGCGATCCAAGCTGAACGACCAGATCGACCGAGCCGATATCGATTCCCAACTCTAGGGATGCGGTCGCTACCACCGCGCGAAGTTCGCCGCTGCGCAGCCGCCGTTCGACGTCGAAGCGCATCTCACGCGCCAGGCTCCCGTGATGCGGCAGAACGAACCCTTCGCCGAGGCGCTCGTTCAGAGCGAAGGCGACGCGCTCGCTCATGCGTCGCGTTCCGACGAAAATCAACGTCGTCTTTGATTTCCGAATCTGCTTGGCGACACGATCGTAGATCTCGCCCCACATCTCCTTGCTTGCGACCGGCCCGAGTTCGTCTTCCGGGACTTCGATCGAGAGCTCCATCGCGCGGCGATGTCCGACATCGATAACCCGCGCCTCGGGACTCAAAAAGCGCGCCACTTCGTCGAGCGGTCGCACCGTCGCGGAGAGACCGATGCGCTGAGGACGCCGCCCGCCTTCCCGCGCGATCAGATCGTCTAGGCGGGCGAGCGTGAGCGCCAAATGCGAGCCGCGCTTGTTGCCCGCCATCGCGTGGATCTCATCGACGATGACGCAGGATACACCGGCAAAGAGCCGGCGCGAACGTTCTGCCGTGAGCAAGATAAAGAGCGACTCCGGCGTGGTTACCAACACGTGCGGCGGCTTACGCAACATGCGTTGCCGCTGCGCCGGCGTCGTGTCACCGGTGCGAACTGCGGTTCGAATCGGCGACAGCGCCAGATCGCGGTCTCGGGCCAATTCGACGATTTGCGCAAGCGGCTTCTCTAAGTTCTCGTGCACGTCGTTGGAGAGGGCTTTGAGCGGCGAGACATACACTACGAGAGTCTGGTCGGGCAGCTCCGAACTCGCCGCGCGACGCACCAAGTCGTCGAGCGCGAGCGTGAAGGCGGCAAGCGTCTTCCCCGAGCCGGTGGGAGCGGCGATGAGGACGTCGTCGCCGGCACGAATTGCCGGCCAGCCGCGGGTTTGCGGCTCGGTCGGCGTACCGAACGCCCTACTAAACCACTCGCGGACGAGCGAATGAAAGCCGTTCAACATCGTGCTTCTCTTTTTCCACGACACGGCGCATCTCCGCGGCGTTGCACGATTAGCTCCTCGGTATGCCGGGACTCTTGAGAAGAGCTGCGCGCCCCGGACCCGAACCGGGCCCGGATGCGCAGCCTTCTTTGCGTCGCGCTCCTGATTGCTGCGGCAGCCGCTCCTGCCTCGGCGAAGCGGACGCTACAGCTGGGCGACATGGCACGAATCGTCGACCTCGAGGAACCGGCTATCTCGCCCGACGGAGGGCACGTGGCAGTGGTGGCCATCGCACAGAACCTCGCTCGCGCGAGTTATGTCAATAGCCTGGTTCTGATCGATACGCACGGCGGCGCGAGCCGCGTTCTCGTCCGCGGAAAGGACGTCGCCGTACCTCGCTGGTCGCCGGACTCAGCGCGCCTGTCCTATCTGGCAAGGTCAGGAGACGAGAGCCTTCGTCAGCTCTTCGAGCGCCGTGCCGATGGTGCGACCGTCGAGCTGACGCACGCGCGCGGCGAGGTCATCGACGCCGCCTGGAGCCCCGACGGTAGCCAGCTCGCCTACGTCGCCGCCGACCGCCAAGAGCCCGCTCCCTATTTCTTCGCGGGCGACAACGACTATACGGCTACGGCGCTCACGCCCTCAGATCATCTGTGGATCGTGGCGGCCGCAGGCGGCGCTTCTCGACGCCTTACCCGCGGTTCGTGGACGATTGCTCCGACGGACCCGGGCGGAATTTTTTCCCCGCAGATCGCTTGGACGCGTGACGGGCATCACATCACGTTAACGCGCGTCGAAAATACGTTCAGCGGCGACGACGAACGCTCGACGCTCTGGCAAGTTGACGTTTCCACCGGTGCCTTGCACAAGCTAACCGGTCACCCGGAGTTCGAGCTGAGTCCCGCGTACTCGCCGGACGGCGCACGGTTGACATATTGGTATCCGCTCAACGGTGACTACAACTCCGAAAACACGCTCCGAATGGCCGACGCTTCCAACGATCTTACGCTTTCGGCGAAATTCGATCGCAACGTCGCCGGAGCGCAGTGGTTTCCGGATGGGCGACGACTGCTCATCTGCGCAACCGATCAAACTCAAAACATCGCCTGGACCCTCGACGTGGCCGGGGCGCTTCACCCGCTGCCGCTCGGCGATCTTCACATGGTCTGCGATCCATACTCGAGCGCCACCTTTGATGCCGGAATCGCCGCAGATATCGCGCGGGATGGCTCCCTTGCGTTCATCGCAACCAGCGCGAGCAGGGCTCGCGAGCTCTACTATTTACCGGCCGGTTCGAGCCTGCCGCGCCGCCTCACGCACGTCAGCGACTTTCTTGCGCCGATTGCAATTGGAGCGATACGACAGCTCGACTGGACCGGCTCCAACGGCTTTCACGAAGACGGGGTCGTGACGTATCCTCCCAATGCACGCGAGGATGTTAAATACCCGGTGGTGCTGTTAATTCATGGCGGACCGGGCCTCTCGAGCACGCGCGATTTTGTCTACGAACAATGGCCGTTGGCGCAGATGCTGGCATCGCGCGGTTACGTGGTCTTGCAGCCCAACTACCGTGGGAGCGATAACCTCGGCAACGCTTACATGATAGCCATCGTTCACAACACCGTTGAGGGGCCGAGCGACGACATCATGGCCGGTCTTGCCGCGCTCGAACGGTTGCCGAACGTCGACGCGGGACGAGTCGCTGTCTCGGGATGGTCGTATGGCGGTGAGCTCACCTCGTGGCTCATCGGCCATCAACATTTTTGGCGAGCGGCGATCTCCGGGGCCGCCGTCAACAGCGAGTTCGACGAATACAACCTGTCAACGTCGAACGTGCAGGACCGTTATCCGCTGGGCACATCGCCCTACACCGACGACGGCCAGCGGATTTACCGGGACAACTCGCCGATCACGTACTACGCGCAAATCACAACGCCAACGCTGATCTGGGGAACGACGCTCGATCCGGTCGTTCCGATCACGCAATCCTACGCGCTCTACCACGCCTTGATCGACAACCACGTGCCGGTGCGTTTCGCCGTCTTTCCGGCCGCGACGCATGGGCCCGCCGATCCTCGCCAGACCGCCGAGCTGACCCGGCTTTGGCTCGCCTGGCTGGATCAGCATATGCCCTAGCCCTAACGGCCTCATCCATTTCGCTCGCTGGAGCGTTGTAACAATCATGAAGCTCTTGACCGCAATCGCTTTGATTTTCACCATCGCCGCCGGCGCACCGGCTCCGGCGCGCGCCGCATCCGATCGCGTCGTGTTCGCCGGCGGATGTTTTTGGGGAATGCAGCTCGTCTTCGAATCCCTGCGCGGCGTCGATCGCGTCGTCGCCGGATATTCCGGCGGCCAAGCCGATACCGCCCAGTACGAAACCGTAAGTACGGGAAGCACCGGGCATGCCGAGTCCGTCGAGATTCGGTTCGACCCCGCGAAGATCTCGTTCAAAGAGCTGCTGGACGTTTATTTCCTGGTCGCGCACGATCCAACCCAACTGAATCGCCAAGGCCCCGACACGGGATCGCAGTATCGTTCGGAAATTTTCTACACGACCAGCGCACAACGCACCGAAGCGCTTGCCTATATCGCGCATCTTCAGCAGCAGCGGACCTACTCGTCACGCATCGTGACGATCGTGGCACTGTTGCGAGGCTTCTACCCCGCGGAAGCTTACCATCAGGACTTCGCGATTCACAATCCGCAGAATCCGTATATCGTCATCAACGATCTGCCGAAACTCAAAAGGCTGCGCGCACAGTTTCCCACGCTCGTCAAGGCCAACGCTCCGCTAGGAAGCTAGCCGCTACTGCGGCGCGTTCCCCGCGTTCTGCGCGTACGAGCGCGGATCGAAATACCATTCAGGTAAAGACGTCGGAAATGTAATGTCCTTGAAGTCATAGTCTACGGTCGCGTCCCTTCCGAGGTAATCCGCATCCTGCTGGTAGGTCGGCGTTCCGTGGATGTGGGTGACGATCGGCATCGAGTTCATCCAACCGAGATCGATCGTGAAGAGCATGGCGTAGACGTGCCTGCCGCTGTCTTCATCGTAGAGCTTGTCGGTTGCCACGACCTGCTGCAGCTCGAGGGTTTTGCGATCGACGTAGAGCTCGCGCAGGCGATTGCGGTCCGGGTCGCGACGCGGCTGCAGACTAACGTGAGTTGAATTGCCTTCCTCCGCGATACGCGTGACGCGATAGTCGAACTCGCCGAGCACCGTGACGCTCGCAATCACCGGGGGAAGGCTCCCCGTCGGTTCCGGCGTCGGTACGAACTCGCGCGGATTCGTGTGCGGATGCACGGGGGCCGGCTCGAAGAGATCGGCCGTCGGCGGACCCGGGTCCCACGGTTCGTTGAACGACGGCCGCAGGAATTCCAGCGTTCCGCGCGCGGAGCCGCGATAGACGCGCCGCCCAAGCGCGGCTCGATCCGTCGTTCGGCACCAAATGTGGTAGGTGTAGCTGTTGACCAAGTCGGGGTACCCGTCGTCGAGCGTCTGCTTGCGAACCAGCGTATAGGTCACGTACGGCGGCGGAGGTCGATGCGAGCGAAACTGGCGCCGAATTTCATAGAGCAACCGATCGGGCGACGGGAGCGGAATTGGCGTCGCCGTCGTTGCCGGTCGAGGCGCCGCGTGCGTTGGTTGCGCCGCGATAACGATGCCGAGCAATAGAAGCGCGGCAAGGAACGTCGTCTTCACGCGTAAATTTTGGCTACGGGACCACGGCGGGTCCTGGTGGGATTCTTCAGCCGGTTCTCAGACTTTCTAACGCGGCGCCATACGAATTGCGCCGTCCAAGCGAATGACTTCGCCGTTGAGCATTTGATTCTCAACGATATGACGCGCCAGCGCGGCGTACTCCGCGGGTTTTCCTAGCCGTGACGGAAACGGTACCTGCTTCCCGAGCGACTCGCGCGCCGCTTCCGGCAATCCCGCGAGCATCGGCGTGTCAAAGATGCCCGGTGCAATGCTGGCAACGCGAATTTGATGCTGCGCGAACTCACGAGCGATCGGCAGGGTCATAGCGACGACGCCGCCCTTCGACGCCGAATATGCCGCTTGGCCAATCTGCCCGTCGTAAGCGGCGACGGACGCCGTGCACACGATAACGCCGCGATCCTCGCCCGGCTCGACGGATCGTTCGAGCATCTTCGCGGCTGCAAGACGGATGACGTTGAACGTGCCGATCAGGTTGATCGAAATGACCTTCGTAAAGTGTTCTAAGGGTTGCGGCCCATCGCGCCCAATCACGCGTTCCGCGGTTGCGATTCCGGCGCAGTTGATGGCTCCGTGAAGGCCGCCAAATCGCTGCCCCGCAGTTGCAATCGCGTTTTCGACTTGGGCGGGATCGGTTACATCGGTCCGCACGAAACAGACGTTTGCGCCAAGCTCGCGCTCCAATTCGACGCCGCGTTCGCTAATGTCACAGATCACGACGTTCGCACCGCCGCGCGCGAAATCTGCGGCACAGGCCGCGCCGAGGCCCGAACTGCCGCCACTGACCAAAAACGTTCGTCCAGCAATTTGCATAGGCGGCGATGCTTACATCTTTGAAATGCCGATATCCTGGATTGACAAATCCGCCCGTGGGTATCTTAAGGGCAATAGCCGCCACCAATGCGCGGCCACGGGAGTTGCGAATGTCATGAGTATCGCGTTTCTAATCGTCCGAGTGATCCTTGGGTTGAGCTTTATGGCCCATGGCAGCCAAAAGCTCTTCGGCTGGTTCGGGGGGCACGGTATCACCGGCACCGGCGACTTCTTCGAGGGCCTCGGGTTCCGCCCCGGCAAGGCATTCGCCGCTATGGCCGCCATCGGTGAGACTTTCGGCGGCTTTTTGACGCTACTCGGAGTGGGCGGCGCACTCGGTCCCGTGCTGATCGTCATCGTTATGCTGACCGCGATCGGGTCGGTCCACTACAACAAGGGCTTTTTCATTAGCAGCGGCGGATGGGAGCTCAACAGCGCCTATATCGCGGCCGCCGTTGCAGTTGCGTTCGGCGGCAATGGCCTTTATTCGGTCGATAACTGGCTCGGTCTGCAGTTCCTCACGGATCCGGCTCAAGTTGCGTACGCATTCGCAGCCGCCCTTATCATTGTTGGTATCAATCTTCTGACCCGGCGCCCGGCGCCACCGGCGGCGAACGGCTAGACTCGCATGGAAACCGTGGCATTCTATGGAGCGGGAATGTTGGGCTCCGGCATGGTTCGCGCAATGCTGCGACGCGGCATCGCGGTGCGCGCCTGGAGTCGTACGACGGGCAAGGCGCAAGCCCTGGAAGGCGACGGTGCGCGCGCATTCGTCGACCCCGCCGAGGCCGCCCGCGGTGCAGATCGCATCCATTGTTGCCTGAGCGACGATGCCAGCGTCGATGCGGTGATCGACGCGGCACTCCCGGGAATCGCGACCGAAAGCCCTATCGTCGATCACACGACCGTCTCACCGCAAGGCGTCGTCGATCGCACGCGCCGGCTCGCCGATACGGGACATTCCTACCTCCACGCGCCGGTTTTTATGGGGCCGCCGATGGCGCTGCAAGCGACGGGCGTCATGATGGTGTCTGGTGACGCCGGTCTCGTGCAGCGCGTTCGCGCCGCCCTTGAGGCGATGTGCAGCGATTTGCGCTATCTCGGCGAACGCGTCGATGCCGCGGCGATTTACAAGCTCATGGGTAACGCGATGATTTTGGCGGTCGTCGGCGGACTCAACGATCTCATGCGCATCGCAGAGGAGCAGGGCCTGACGCGAAGCGAGACGTACAAGCTGTTCGATTTTTACGACCCCTGTGGACAGCTCAAAGGTCGCGGAAAACGGATGGTCAACGGCGAGTACGAACCGATCTGGAGTCTTGACATGGCGCGCAAAGACGCGCTGCTGATGCAGACCGCGGCGCACCACGAACGCCTTCCGGTCATCGATGCCGTCGAAGCGCTTCTGCGCAACCTTTCGGACCGCGGTTTGGGCAATCTCGACCTGGCAGCAATCGCGCATCGCTAGAGATTTAAGATGGACCTCAATCCGCAAGCGAGGCAGATGGCCGACGAATCCATGGTGCGCAATCTCGCTTCACAGGCTCGCGCAATCTGGCCACAAGAAGTTGGACTGTTTGAGCGCTACGCGCTACCCGCAGACCCGTATATTCTCGACGCGGGCTGCGGAACTGGTGAAGTCACCTCTCGACTTGCGGAACTCTATCCCTCAGCACGCATCCTCGGCATCGACATTCTCGACGACCACCTGGAACTTGCTCGAACGCGCTATGCCAGCCTCGCGTCGCGGGTTCGCTTCGAGCATCAAAGCGTCTTCGGCATAGAAGCCCGCGACGGCGCCTTCGATCTCACGCTCTGCCGTCACGTCATCCATTCGATCCCGCGGGCAGACCGGGTCGTCGCCGAACTCATGCGCGTCACGCGCCCCGGTGGGTTTCTCCATCTCATTCCGGAGGACTACGGCATGCTGCATTTTCAAAGTGCGGCGCTCGATCCGCGGGATTTTTGGCACGAAGTTCCGGCTACGATGGGGCCCAAAACGGGAGTCGACCTGTTCTCAGGCCGCAACGCGTACGGAGTCTTAGCATCGCTCGGACTCGAGGACATCGCCGTTGATTACGTCATTGTCGATCCGCTGCGCGTACCGCGCGAAACCTTCGCCGAAATCCTGGCGGCATGGCGCGATGGGTATGCGGAATCGATCGCCGAGACGACCTCGGTCAACGAAGACGCGGCACGCGCGTATTTCAACGCCATGATTGCCAACGTGCGCGACCCGAGAGGATACGCCGTGTGGTTCGTTCCGGTGGTTAGCGCCCGAAAGCCGGCGTCCGAGGAGGGCGAGGCCGTGCTCATTCCCGGCGGTTAGCCGGGGGTTCGGGAAGTGCGGTGCGCCTCGGAAGCGGCGAGCCCGTCCAGAGCGGACGCGGCGTCGGCGGCACGGTCGGCGTAAAGACGGGGCTGGGCGCAACGGATGGAGCCGTCGGATCGAACGGGGTGGGCGTAGCGATGATCGTTCGCGCCCCGACGTGTACGATCAGACGATGGGCAGCAGCTTCGTAGCGCACCGACGCGCCGATCGCCCGAAGGACCGGGCCAACCTCGACATATGCCGCGTCGAGCGCCAACGGCACAGCAGGCGCAAGTCTGACGCGAACGCGCACCGAGCCGCGTTCTATGACCAGCACGTCACCTTCTGACCAGACGCGGTCGGCGAGTCGAACGAGAAGCGGACTCACCGGGGCATAGACTCGACCGCCGGCTAGGAAGGCGTGTACGTACGCGGCGAGGGGCCGGCCTTCGACGATTACGGTAACCGGAGCGCCCGGTGGGAATAGCGGCACGTTGCCCCGATATACCGCCTGGGATGAAGCGATTCATCTCCGCGTTTCGCGAAGCGGGTATCCGCTTCGGCCGCGACGGGTGCGCGTTTCTAGCGCAATCCATCGCGTTCAACGCCCTTTTTTCGCTCTTTCCGTTAACCGTCTTGGCACTCGGCGCCGTGACGCTGGTGCTGCCCGACGCACAGCAGCGCACGTTGCTGTTCGTCGATACGCTGGCGCCGACGTTGCACGATTACATCGCGAACAACCTCGAAACGTACATCTATGGACGCGGCATCTCGAGCATAATCGCGTTAGGATTCCTCTTATGGTCGGGAAAGAATCTTTTTATGGGGCTCGCCTACGCGCTCGATCGCGCGCTCAACGTTCCGAAAGGCCGGCCCCTAGTTCATAATCTGGCGCTTTCCTTCGTTATGCTGCCCGTCACCGGCGTTCTGTTGCTGATCGCGATTGGCTTGCCGATCGCTCTCTCCATCACGTTTCACGTCGCCGGGTTTCAAGATCCCGGTCGCATTACCCATATCCTCGCATATCTGATCTCCATAGCGCTGGTCTTTATCGTCGCGGTCATGTTATATCGTTGGTTGCCGAACCGAAGCGTTTCGTGGGCCTTTGCGCTGCGAGGCGCCGCAGTGGTAGCGCTCGCATGGCCGGTCGTACAGGTAGCCTTCGCGCAGTATTTGACGCATGTCGACTTCACGCGCGTCTACGGCGCGCTCTCCGCGCCGCTCGTATTGCTACTCTGGTTTTACTGCATCGGGTCGATCTTTCTGTTCGGCGCGGAATACAGCATCGCGTGGTCAACCGGAAATTCGGCTTCCGCTCCCGAACAATCGGCCGCTGATGCCTAAAAGGATCGCACGCCTCTTGGCGCCGGTACTGCTCTGTTCGTCGGTGGCACTCACCGCCGCCACGCCGCCACCGCCTCCGACCACGCCGCCCGCCGCAGCCGGACAGATGCCGGTCGTTATGATCTACCCCTTCGAGGTTCAAACCGGCGCCGACCCTAAGCTCGGCATCGCAATCGCCCAGATCCTCGCGCAGGAGATGACCGCAGCCGGTGGCATTTCCGTGCCGCCCGTACCGCAGAAGGTCAAGCGCGCGGATTTTCTTGAACAGGCGCACGCCGCGCACGCCGACTTTTATATCAGCGGATACGTGACGCCCGTTGGCGATAGCGCGGCGGTCGTGGAACAAGTCGTTAGCGTCGAGAGCGGCGTTATTTTATTTTCGCAGACGGCTCAAGTCTCGAGCGTCGCCGACGTCGCCTCGCAGTCGCTTCTCGCGCGTTCGCAGATTCTCGCCTTTGTCGGACGTGGAACGCAAAACGTGCAGGCGCAGGCCGCGAACACGCCTGCTCCCACGTCGACGAACGGCGCCCAGCTCCCATTGCGTGGTATCGCGAGCATCGTAGACTCAGTTTTCAAGCACCGCGCTTCGAGCACGCCGTCACCGGGTCCGGTGACCAAGCCATCGCGCGGCGTTATCGTCGCACCGGTATCCGCGTCCGGTGCAATCGCATCCGCGGACCTAACGAGCGCCATGCGCGAGCTTTACTTTGCCTTCAACCGCCACTTCAATACGGAGATGACGTCGCTCACGACGTCTGACGTCGCCCACTCGGCCGACCAGATCTGCGGCGCGAACCGCGACAACACAGTCGCGAGCGGTACGTTGCAGGAAGCCGCAACGCATCACGGCCGGCAAGACGTGACCTTCAATCTCGCCGTTTACACGTGCTTTGGCGCAACGCTCGATCGTGAAGTCGGCAAGGGTTCTTCGGTCAAGAGCGCCGTGGATGCCGCGGTCGCCGCATACGCCGAGGCACATCCCGACAATAGCTGACCGCTCGTTCCGGCAATCAATCCATAAGTCCATTGGGCGGGTCGATTACGATCCGGCTGCTTTCCAGCTCGATCTCGTTGACGATCGTACGAACCATCGGCACCATTTTTCCGCCGACGACGAGCATGTCGCTGGCCGGATAGTGTTCTACGCGTTCGACGCTGCCGTAACTAGTGCCGTCCACGCCAACCACGTTGCAACCAACTAGGTCCTCATCGAGATACTCTCCTTCGCGCAGCGTGATGCGGCGACGCGACGCGCAGAGAAGCGCTCCGGCATAAGCACCGGCGGCGGTCGCGTCGTCCACGTCCTCGATCCGAATCAACAAGCGGCCTTTGTGCGGACGGACGGTCTTCAAGCGAATCGTCAAAACGCCGTCGGGTCGCACGCAACGAAGTTCCGCCCCGGCTGAAAAGACGATGCGACCCGCGCTAGTCGGGTCGCATTTCAGCTCTCCACGAACGCCGAAGCGTCCCGCAATTCGTCCGACGGTTACGTCATCAGTCGGCGACTGCCCTGAGCTAAGTCGAAGGGTCATCCTCGAGACCTTGCGCGGCTTCTTCGCTGTCGAGAATGTCGACCGCGACGCGGCCTTCGGCCGTTGCGCGCACGACGGTGCGCAAGGCTTGCGCTACGCGACCGCTGCGACCGATTACCTTTCCCAAGTCCTCTGGGTCGACGACCAACTCGATCACGGGCTGCGCGTGTTCGTCGATAAACAGCTCGACGGTAACGCTGTCCGGCTTTTGCACGAGTTTTCGCGCGAGAAAGCCGAGTAGTTCGGTCGCGCGGCGGTGACCGGCCCACGGATCGCTCGACGCACCCTTGGGTTTACTCTCGCGCCGCACTGGTGGGCGGCGCGGTGGCGGTTGTTCGCGGCGCGGCGGCGGTTGTTCGCGGCGTGGTGGCGGTTCGCGGCGTGGAGCTTGACGCTCTACCTCGTCGACCGCGGTTTCGCTGAAAAGGCCAAACTCATCATCGAAGGCACTCATGCTCCGCTGCCCTCGGCGTGTTTCGTGGTCCGTTTCGTCATTGGAATGGGACCGCGTTCCATGATGCCCTTTTCCGCAAAGAGCCGGCGCACCGTGTCGGAGGGTTGGGCGCCTTTTGCCAACCATTCCCGCGCCTTGGTCTCATCGACCACAACGGTTCGCGGTTCGGTGCGAGGATTGTAGTGCCCCAAGATCTCGATAAAGCGCCCGTCGCGCGGCGCGCGCGCGTCCGCCACCACGAAACGGTAGGTGGGCTGTTTCTTTGCGCCGATCCGGCGCAGTCGGATACGTACCATTATTTAGAGATGCTTTCGTTATGCGGGCGGTCGAAACGGCAGGAATCCAGCGCGTTTTCTTCCGCCCAGTTGTTTGGTCATCTCGCGGGTCTGTTCGAACTGTTTGACCAGCCGGTTCACGTCGGAAACCTGGCTGCCGGAACCGCGAGCAATTCGTTTACGGCGCGACCCGTTGAGCAAGTTCGGATTACGTCGCTCGATTCGTGTCATCGAGCTGATGATCGCCTCGACCTTCACGAACTCGCGCTCGGGTATCTCGAAATTCTTTGGTAACGCTTTCGAGAGGCCCGGCACCATTTTCAGGAGATCGCCGATCGATCCGATCTTCCGCACCTGACGCATCTGCTCCAAGAAATCGTCGAGCGTAAAACTTGCCTTGAGAAGCTTCTCTTCGAGTTTCTTGGCCTGACCTTCAGAATAGAGACCCTGCGTCTTCTCAATCAGCGTGAGAGCGTCGCCCATCCCCAGGATGCGCGAAGCCAGTCGCTCGGGGTAAAACGGTTCCAGCGCCGATAGTTTCTCCCCAACGCCGATCAGCTTGATCGGCGCGCCCGTGACGCTGTGAATCGACAGGGCCGCTCCGCCGCGCGTATCGCCGTCGAGCTTCGTCAGAATTACGCCGGTGATGCCGAGGCGCTCGTGAAACCCGCGCGCAACGTTGGTCGCCTCTTGTCCCGTCATCGCATCGGCGACGAGAAGAATTTCGCAAGGATTGGCGACGCCCTTGATGCGCGCCAGCTCGTCCATGAGCTCCTCGTCGATTTGCAGGCGACCCGCGGTGTCCACGATCACGGTCGAGAGGCCCAGCCTCTTCGCTTCAGCAACGCCCTCGCGCACGATTCGGACCGGATCGGCCGAACCGCGTTCGTAAACGGGAAGGTCGACCTGCTTGCCGAGCGTCTGGAGCTGCTCGATCGCTGCGGGACGATAGACGTCGGCCGCAACGAGCATCGAACGCCGGCCTTGCTCCTTCAACCGCAAGCCAAGTTTTCCGGCCTGCGTGGTCTTACCAGAACCCTGCAGTCCGACCAGCATGATGACCGACGGCGGCGCATCGGAGAATTGCAGCCGTGCTCGTCCCGAGCCGCTCGCCGGGCCGAGCAACGTCACGAGCTCGTCGTGAACGATCTTTAGAACCGTCTGGGCCGGCGTCAGCGATTCGAGAACGTTCGCTCCGATTGCTCGCTCTTTGACGCGGGCGACAAATGTTTTGGCGATGGCAAGCGAAACGTCGGCCTCTAGCAAGGCAACGCGCAGTTCCCGCATCGCCTCGTTGACTTCGCCTTCGCTTATCCTGCCACGCCCGCGGAGGCGCTCGAAGATCGCGCCTAGTCGCTGCTCAAGTTGATCGAACAATGCGCGCTACGTTGCCGAAGAGCCCGCCGTCGTTTCGTCAATGCGCTTGACCGCATCGCCGACCGTCTTGATCTTCTCCGCTTCCTCGTCGGGAA